>NZ_ML133655.1:0-246324 GCF_003985135.1 Rhizobium fabae | reverse complement strand
CGGATTGTTGAGTTCGCGGATGCCGTCCCATTCATGTCCGGTCGTTTCGACGCCGCTAAATTCATCGATATGTTTTTCCGACATCTCAATCATCCTTCAAGGGAATATCGGCGGCCTCTTTCGCCGTCCGCTTGCTGCCTGGGCGAAGGGTGAACACAACCGCGCCGACGAAGAATGCCGCCATTGCCAGAAGGCCCCAGCTGTCAGCGAAGTGTCTCATTGCAGTGTAGGTTTCCATGATCGCCTCACCGATAGCCGGTCGCATCGTCATAGGTCGAGAAATCGACCATCGTTCCGAGCATCTGCAGGTAGGACACCAGGGCGTCCATTTCGGTCAGCTTGGCGGGATCGCCGTCGAAATCGCCGACTTTCGCCTTTGGATAGCGCGCAAGCAGCGCCGTCGTATCGGCATTCGGATCGGCTTGGGCTTTCATGTCGGCTTCCGCATTCGCCAGCATGTCGTCGTTGTAGGGCACGCCCACGTCCTCGTTGGCCTTGAGGTCCATGCCGATATCCTTGACCGTCACCTCCCGCTCCTTGAGGAAGGCGTAGCTCGGCATAATCGATTCCGGCACGACCGCCCGCGGGTTTGCGAGATGCTGGACGTGCCATTCGTTCGAATAGCGTCCGCCGACGCGGGCGAGATCCGGCCCGGTCCGCTTGGAGCCCCACTGGAAGGGATGGTCGTACATGGACTCGGCCGCGAGCGAGTAATGACCGTAACGTTCGACCTCGTCGCGGAACGGTCTGATCATCTGGCTGTGGCAGAGGTAGCAGCCTTCGCGGATGTAGATGTTTCGCCCCGCCAGCTCGAGCGGCGTATATGGCCGCATGCCTTCCACCTTTTCAATCGTATTCTGCAGGTAGAAAAGCGGTGCGATTTCGACGATGCCGCCGATGCTCACGACGAGCAGCGAGCCGACGAGGAGAAGCGTCGCGTTCTTCTCGAGGATCTGATGTTTATCAAGTATCGATGTCATGTCTCACCTCACTCGGCAGGCTGTGGTTGGGGCACGAAAGTGGTGGGGATCGCAGCCTCGTCACGCAGGTGGCCGCGGATCGTCATGAACACGTTCCAGGCCATGACGAGACCGCCCGCCAGGTAAAGCGTTCCGCCGACCGCGCGCAGCACGTAGTAGGGGAACATCGCCGCGACCGTTTCCGCGAAGGAATAGACGAGGAAGCCCTGGGAATTGTACTCGCGCCACATCAGCCCCTGCTGGATGCCGGCAACCCAAAGCACGGCGGCGTAGATGACGATTCCGAGGGTTGCGAGCCAGAAGTGCCAGTTGACCATCCGCAGGCTGTAGAGACGCTCGCGTCCCCATAGCTTCGGCGTGAGGTAATAGATCGCCCCGAAGGTGATCATTCCCACCCAGCCGAGAGCGCCGGAATGCACGTGACCGATCGTCCATTCGGTATAATGGCTGAGCGAATTGACTGTTTTCACCGACATCATCGGGCCTTCGAAGGTCGACATGCCGTAAAAGGCGATGGCGACGATCATCATCCGGATGATCGGATCGGTGCGGATCTTGTCCCAGGCGCCCGAAAGCGTCATCAGACCGTTGATCATGCCGCCCCAGGAAGGCATCCAGAGCATCACCGAGAAAACCATGCCGAGCGTCTGGGCCCAGTCGGGCAGTGCGGTGTAATGCAAATGATGCGGGCCGGCCCAGATGTACATGAAGATCAGGGCCCAGAAGTGGATGATCGAAAGCCGGTATGAATAGACGGGGCGGTTGGCCTGCTTCGGCACGAAATAGTACATCATGCCCAAGAAGCCGGCGGTGAGGAAGAAGCCGACGGCATTGTGGCCGTACCACCATTGGGTCAGCGCATCCTGAACACCCGAGAAGAGAGAGTAGCTTTTCGAGCCCAGGAACGAGGTGGGAACCGCCAGGTTGTTGACGACGTGCAGCATCGCGATGGTGACGATGAAGCTGAGATAGAACCAGTTTGCCACGTAGATGTGCGGCTCTTTGCGCTTCAGGATCGTTCCAAGGTAGACTGCGAGGTAGGCGACCCAAACGATGGTCAGCCAGAGGTCGACGTACCACTCAGGCTCGGCATATTCACGGGCCTGGGTAATTCCGAGAACATATCCGGTCGCAGCCATCACGATAAAAAGCTGGTAGCCCCAGAATACGAACCAAGCCAGGCTGCCGCCGAAAAGACGTACACGGCAGGTGCGTTGCACCACGTAGAACGACGTCATGATCAGGGCGTTGCCGCCAAAGGCGAAGATGACCGCCGACGTGTGAACGGGCCGCAGCCTTCCGAAATTGAGATAGGGCGCGATGTTGAGGTCGGGAAAGGCCAGCTGCAGCGCAATGACGACGCCGACGAGGAAACCGACCACGCCCCAGAACACTGTAGCGATCAAGCCGTATCGTACCACTTCGTCGAAATAGCCCGATACATCGACTTTCTGCCGTTGGCCCGCCGGTGAAAAGTCAACATTCCTGACCAGCAGAACAGTCCCGACGACGAGACAGAAACAAAGTATGCCCATGTGGACTGCAAAGAGATGATCATGCGCGAATGCGGCTCCTAGCAGCGCTAGAAACGCCGCGACCGCGATCACCATCGTTTCCGTTGTGTAATTCATGATGTCGTCCCCGGTGCACAGACGACCGCGTCGCGGCCGGCTTTCTCGTAATTGAGGCAGCACTGTCACGAAGCCGGGGATTGCTCCTTGATCTACATCAACGGGCGGACAGTAAGCCGGGGCGGAACCGCCGTCGTTACAAACTGTTACAAACTTTCACCCATTGGCACCGTCCGATCATTCCGGTGTGACGCAGGGGCATTCTAATGCGCTTGCTGACAACGGGGACACGACGATGCTGATGCAGAAAAGCCATGCGTTCGAACATGCGGAAACGACGAACGAGACGGTCCTCGCTGGTCAATCGCTCTCATCGCTCTTCTTCGCGTCGGTGGCGGAGTCCTACCCCGCCGGCAAGGCTATCTGTCGGGAAGGCGACGAAGCGAAACATCTTTTCCAGATCGTGGAGGGGGTTGTCCGCCTCCATCGCATCATCGGCGACGGTCGCCGTGTGATCACCGCGTTTCACTTCGCCGGCGACCTCATCGGCGCGTCACTGCCAAGCGATTTCCTTTTCACGGCGGAGGCCGTGACCGATTGCAAGATTCGCCGCGTATCTCGCAAGAGCTTCCATGACGACGTCGCCCGGTCGGATACTCTTCATCCCGCATACATCTCCCTGCTCTGCCACGAGATGACCGCTGCACACGAACAGATGGTGCTGCTCTCGAAGAAGAATGCCGAGGAGCGCCTGTGCAGCTTCATCCTGAAGCTTGCGTCTCGCAGCAGTCCCTTGTCGGCGCAGGGCCTGTTGCGCGTCCCCATGAACCGGCAGGATATTGCCGACCATCTCGGTCTGACCATTGAAACTGTGTCTCGCACCATCACCAAACTTGCATCGCGAAAAATCGTCATTCCGGAGGGCAGGCACGACCTGCAAATCGTCAATCTCGCTCGCCTGGCGCAGTTGTCCGGTGACGCTGATGATTTTTCGGAGAAATCCTGTCATAGGGTCAGCCTGCACTGATGCAACGAAGCCGCAGGATCAACCTTCATGCCTCACCGCCTCGTATCACCGAGAACCGTATCGTCCCAGGAACTGGATGCCATGGTGCACGTGCTGGACGGAGCTGACATCCTGATCCATCGTTTTGATGGAACTATCACGCATTGGTCCATCGGCTGTGAGAATATGTATGGTTGGGCAAGAGAGGAAGCCGTTGGGGAGACGGTGCACGAACTGTTGGCGACGCAGTTCCCCGAGCCGGTGGAAAACATCCGCAACCAACTGAAGTCGCGCGGCTTCTGGCAGGGTGAAATCGTTCATCGTCACAAGAGCGGGCACGACATTCATGTCGCGTCTCGCTGCGTGCTGGTCAATTTGCCGGATGGAGATCTTGCCGTCATACAGACAAACAGCGACGTCAGCGCGTTGAAGCGAGCCCAAGAGGTGGTCAAATCCCGCGAGGCGCATCTGAGTTCAATCCTGGACACCGTGCCGGACGCCATGGTGGTGATCGATGACAAGGGAGTGGTGCTTTCGTTCAGCAAGGCCGCCGAGAGGCTGTTTGGAATGTCGTCCGATCAAATTTGCGGCCGGAACGTAAGCAACCTGATGCCGAACCCCTACCGCGATGCTCACGACGGCTACATCGATCACTATATCGATACGGGCGAGAAACGCATCATTGGTTACGGGCGTGTCGTTACCGGTCAGCGGGCCGATGGGTCGCAATTTCCGATGGAACTCCATGTCGGTGAAGCGACGGCAAACGGAGAGCGGATATTCACCGGTTTTATCCGCGATCTCACCAGTCGTTACAAAATCGAGGAAGATCTTCGTCAGGCGCAGAAGATGGAGGCCGTCGGGCAGCTGACCGGAGGCATTGCCCACGATTTCAACAACCTCCTCACCGTTATCAGCGGCAATCTCGAAATGATCGAGGACAAGCTGCCGCCCGGCAACCTTCGTGAAATTCTGGGAGAGGCTCAGGCCGCGGCGGAGGACGGAGCGATGCTCACGGCCCAATTGCTCGCTTTCGGTCGACGGCAGCCGTTGAATCCGAAGCACGCCGATCTTGGTCAACTCGTGGGTGGCTTCTCGGATCTCCTCCGTCGAACGCTCGGCGAAAATATCAGGTTGTCGACCGTCATCGATGGATCTGGTCTGAATGTCCTTGTGGACGGCTCGCAGCTCCAGAACGCCATTCTGAACATCGCTTTGAATGCAAGGGATGCCATGCTTAAGGGCGGCAGTCTCACGACGACGATCTCGAGGGTGTATCTCGATGCCGACTATGCGAAAATGTACCCCGAGCTCCGCAGCGGTAATTTCGTGCTCGTCACAATGACGGATACCGGTTCCGGTATGACCGAGGAGGTCAGGAAGCACGCGATAGAACCATTTTTCACGACGAAGGAAGTGGGCTCGGGCACAGGTCTCGGGCTTAGCATGGTCTATGGCTTCGTGAAGCAATCGGGCGGGCATCTCCAGCTCTACAGTGAGGTGGGGCGTGGCACGACAGTCCGGATATATCTCCCCGCTATCCACGGCGCCAAGCCTCAAGAGGCTGCCTCAGACCACGGTTCCGGTGAGAACCAACTGCCACAAGGAGACGAAGTGGTACTGGTGGTCGAAGATGACGCTCGCGTCCGCCGCGTGGCCGTCGCCAGGCTCGCCTCGATGGGCTATACGGTGCGTGAAGCCGAAAACGGTCACCGTGCGCTCGATCTCCTGAAGGAAAATACTGACGTCGCGTTGCTTTTTACCGACATCGTGATGCCGGGCGGGATGACGGGTGACGAACTCGCAAGAGAAGTGCGTATTCTACGGCCGGACATTGCCGTGCTCTTCACGTCGGGATATTCCGAACCGGGACTTGCAGGCAAGGATACCGTTCCGGGTGCGCAATGGCTGCGCAAACCCTACACCGCAAAGGAACTGGCGTTGAGGGTCCGCGAACTCCTCGACGCGAAGTGACATCCAGCTCCCGCGTTTGACGAGCATCAAAGAACCCGGATTCAGCATGTCTTAAAAGATGTTCGCGAGGCCAAATCGGACCTCGCGGAACAGGAGATATGCAAATGCGTTTGAAATTCGGCTTGATCGTTGCAACGGCAGCCTTGATCGCTTCGGCCGTACCGTTGATGGCTGCCGACCATCAGGTTCAGATGCTGAACAAGGGCGCCGACGGCACGATGGTATTCGAGCCCGGCTTCCTGAAGATCGCTCCCGGCGATACTGTCACGTTCACTCCCACGGACAAGAGCCACAACGTCGAGACGTTCACGGGTCTCATTCCCGGTGGCGCAGCCGAGTTCAAATCCAAGCCGAGCGAGCAGTATCAGGCAAAGTTCGACATTCCGGGCGCATATGTCTTGAAGTGCACGCCGCATGTGGGCATGGGCATGGTTGCATTGATCCAGGTCGGCGACAACCCGACCAATCTTGAGGCTATTAAGATCGCCAAGGTGCCGAACATGGTGCGCAAGAGGCTGGATGCCGACCTCGCACGGATCACCCAGGCTGAGATCACCCAGTGATTGACCCGCAGATGCGGGACGGCGGCGCTTGCGCGCCGTCCCGCACGATGGAAGCTGTCATGTTCAGCCCACAGCAATCCTTCGCGATCGCCGGCACCGTAGGTCTTTGGCAGCGTTGCGGCTGCGGCGCGTTGTTCAGGCCGCTTCCGTTTGAGCAGTCGCGTTGGGCGAACACGATGCAGGTTCATCCCCCATTGTCCGTTGAAGCAATCTGATGATCTCCCGTTCCGCCGTGATATGCCTGCGCATTGAACAGACGAATGAACGCAGCTGATATCCCACGGCTTCCCAGGAGAGCCGGCAGTGTCCCTCGCTGAGAGTTTCCAACGTGAAGACGACGTGCTGCGCCGCATCATGATCGAAGCGACGACCGGCCTGCCGGCTTTCCTTCACATCGGCCAGCTTCCCGACCTCCATGATCAGCCCGAGCGCCGACGAGATCGAGCGCTCTTCGAGCTGGTGCGTCGTCTGCAACAGCGGGATCAGACCGCGCGAAAGACGGCCGCACAGGCCTTCATCGATATGGCAAGGCAGAAAGTCGGCGATTGCCTGCAGCACATCGCACCACGATATGAGCTGGTCATAGCAGCTTTCGAGTTCTCCGAAATTGTCCGGGATTGGGTTCTTCATCCTATTACCTCTGCAGCAACGAGCTGGCGGGCGATCGCCACGGCGGCGGGAACCGCGCAGGCAACGCCTCTTTCGCGAGAACCTAGGCTGTCCCATCGGCGGACTCTTTGCGCTCGATCAAAGGAATAGCGGAATACATCTTGCGACGACATTTCCGATTCTGCCGGTAGGACACCGATCAAGGATTGGTTTCTGGATCAAGCAGCCCTGCTGTGCGTGCGCCCGTGTGATCCTAAATACGCGTCGAATGCCGCCGCGACGGCGCGGACCATGAACCGTGCGTCTTGGGAGACGACAATTCGATCTCCGGAAATCGTCGCGACGCCATCGGCGACAAGTTCGCCGAACCGATCGTTTCGTTCGATGAGGAATTCGGTATCAAAACCCGACCCCTTGCACAGTTGTCCGAGATCGACTTCGAAATCACACATCAGCCGCTCGATTATTTTGGCGCGAAGCTTGTCCTCCTCGGTGAGAAGATATCCTTTGGCGGTCGGCAGAATGCCGGATGCAACCCGTTCCTGATACAAACCCAATGGCACATGGTTCTGGATATAACCCATCGGCAATCGCCCGATTGCCGAAGCACCGAGGCCGATCAGCGTGTCGCAATCATCCGTAGTGTAGCCTTGGAAGTTCCTTCTCATCCTGCCATTGCGCGCGGCGACCGCAAGCTGGTCGTCCGGCAGCGCGAAATGATCGAGCCCGATGCGCTCGTATCCGGCCTTTACAAGCTCTTTGGCGATGGCCTCGGCTTGTTCGTTTCGCTGTTTCGCATCTGGAAGCGATGCTTCATCTATGAGGCGTTGATGCTTCTTGAAGGCCGGTATGTGGGCATAACCGAAAACGGCGAAGCGTTCCGGACGAAGTTGCACGGCCAGTCTTACGGTTTCGACGCAGGATTGCACGGTCTGTTTCGGAAGGCCGTATATCAAATCGAAGTTGATGCCGGCTATGCCCGCGGAGCGTAGCCCGGCGACCGCGGTCTCCGTCTGCTCGAAGGATTGCATTCGGTTGATCGCATCCTGCACGATTGGGTCGAAGCTCTGAACGCCGAGGCTTGCCCGATCGACACCGTGTTCGCCCAGCGCCTCGATCATGGGAGCAGCCAACGTGCGTGGATCGATTTCAACCGCGATGCTCGCACCTGCCTCGAACCGGAACGCGCTTCGCAGCTTTGCCATCATTGCCGCAAACTCCTGCGGCCTCATGATCGTCGGAGTGCCACCGCCGAAATGAACGTTCTTTACGAGGACGTCGTTGCCGGCGGCAAAGGATACAAGCTCGATCTCCTGGCTCATGACATCCAGATATTCGCGAACCGGGCCATCCTGTCGGGTAATGCTCGTGTGGCAACCGCAGTACCAGCACATCGAACGGCAGAACGGTACGTGGAGATAGACGGAGACGGGTCCGGCTTTTCCGGCGTCTGCCAGTCCCCTCGCATATTCATCCGGTCCTACGGTGACTGAAAAGGCTGGCGCCGTGGGATAGCTGGTGTAGCGCGGGAGCCGTGCGTTGCCGTACTTGGCGACCAAACAGTCGGACATTGTCGCATCCTCTGATAGAAACAGCATGCTTTATGACGTCGAAGCGCGCGACCTTCTTTGTCCCAAATCAAAGTCGGTGAATCATCCGGCGCAGGTCATTGAGGCCGAAATTCCATATCCGCTGCTGTCGAATGGCAAACGATGTCGAGTTGACCGAGGTCAAAGCGCCATTACGCCGATGTCGTAACTTGCAAAGAATTTGAGAGCGCCAATGGCCGGCAGCAGGGCATACGACGCAGGACAATGACTGGAGGGATGAAAGTGCACTACGACGTCGTTACCGCAAGTCTGAATGCACGCGACAAGTCGGGACGGTTGGATGTGCGTTTCGGCGCGGATACGAAAACCGTCTTTATCTCCAGGCGCGCATTGCTATCCGTGGCCTCGCCACCGCGAGCGACGGAAGTCCGCCTTCTTCAGCACGCCGACACGTTTTGCGAAATCGCGGCGAACCGCCTCGGTTCCAAGGAAGCCGGCGGCGACGTAGTTCTGGTCACGGCAAACGATGTCCGCAACTGGCGTCGCGCGTGGCAATCATCCGACGCGGTAGCGGGGATGCCGGCTGCATATCGTTCAATGCCGCCGGATGTCAGGGCCATGAAGGCGCGTCGCATGACCTTGTTTCATGCGGCGGCTGCGTGCTGATTCCAGCACTCTTTAACCTCGGATCATTGCCGCTACCTTCCTGCGCAGGCGATCATGCCATCGCCATCATATTCATCGTCGCCGGAGAACTGCACGAGCGTCCCGTACTTTATGATGCGCACGCAATGACGACCGGCCGAGACCAGGATTCCCTTGTTCGTCAGCTTCGTCATCGTCCGCGACACGGTTTCGATCGTCAGGCCGAGGTAATCGGCAATGTCGAGCCGCGTCATCGGCAGCTCGACGACGGCGCCGGACCGGCAATGGCCGGGATGGCGGCGAAGCAGTTTCAACAGGAAGCTGCAGACCCGCTCCTGGGCATCCTTGCAGGACAGGAGCACCATCTGGTCCTGGGCGGCGGCCATCTCGTCACGAAGGCGGGCGAAAATCTCAGGCCGCAGTTCGGGCGAGTTGCTGACCTCGGCTTCAAAAGCCTTGCGCGAGAAGCGGCGCACCTTGGTATCGCTGATGGCCTCGGCGCTGTAGAGATAGTGGTCCTTCAGCGACACGCCGACAATGTCGCCGGCATGCAGGAAGCCGGTGATGACGCGGCGGCCATCGGAAATGATCCTGAAGATGCGCAGGTCTCCCTCCACCACTTCGAAAAGGTGCTTGGCGGCGTCGCCCTCGAAGAACAACGACTGGCCGGTAGCCAGATGTTCGATCGGCAGCTTCCTAAAAAGAGCCTGCAGGCAGTTCGGCTCGGAGCCGAGAAGCGCCACGTTGGCGATTTCCAAGGCGTGGTGAAAATTGTTTGCCTGCAGCATGACTGTTCCCTCTGTGCTGTCGATGAGGACAATTGACCGGCTGCTGGTGACACACCGATGCCGCGCGTGTTAAAGATCGTGCAATTGAGTAACAGTCTGTAACAAGCAACGGCTTGACGGATGGGTGATGGCAATACCTCAGCATGACGCGCATCTTCTCGTCGTTGACGACGATCCGCGCATTCGTCAGATGCTGACGCGCTATTTCGAGGACGAAGGCTATGCGGTCTCGTCTGCCTCCGACGGGGTCGAGATGCGGGTGCGCCTGCGTCAGCAGAATTTCGATGCCATCCTGCTTGATCTCGTGCTTCCCGGCGGCGCGGACGGGCTTGAGCTTGCCCGTGAAATTCGTGCCCAATCCGATGTTCCGATCATGATGCTGACAGGCCGCGACGACGTCGTCGACCGGATTGTCGGCCTGGAAATCGGCGCCGACGATTACATCGCCAAACCCTTCCACCTCCGGGAAGTCCATGCACGGCTGAAGTCGATCCTGCGCCGCCGGCAATCTCCGGGACGCAATGCCGAGCCGGCCGGCGAGGAGATCGTCGGCTTCGAGGATTGGAAGCTCAATCTCAGCCGCCGCCAGCTTCTCGATCCTGACGGCGCAGACATCGAGTTGACGACCGGCGAATTCGACATGCTGGCAACCTTCGTGCGGCATGCTGGCCGAGTCCTTACCCGAGACGTGCTGATGGACCTGACCCGAGGCCGCAACCTCGAAGCCTTCGACCGGACGATCGATGCCCAGATCGTCCGGCTGCGCCGCAAGATCGAGATCGATCCGAAGCGACCGCAATTCATCAAGGCTGTGCGTGGCGTCGGCTACGTCTTCACTGCGAGGCTGGATTGACGATTCAGCAAGTGGTCGTGCTTTCGGCGGCCATTTCCTTCATCAGTCCGCCATGAGCAGCGTCAAGATTTGAACGCCGTCAAGCCGAATGCCGCCGAGGACGGCTTTTGCGATGGATCAATGCGCGGCCGGCCCCTGTCTTCATCATCCCCGCCGAACAACATCGTGAAAGGGTGAAGATCATGGCGAACAAGATGATGAAGGCGGCAGTCGTGCGCGAATTCGGCAAACCGCTCGCAATCGAATGCATGCCGGTGCCCGTACCCGGCCTAGGCGAAATCCTGGTGAAGGTCGTCGCCTGCGGCGTCTGCCATACCGATCTGCATGCGGCCGAAGGCGACTGGCCCGTCAAACCGACGCCGCCCTTTGTTCCCGGTCATGAGGCTGCCGGCATCGTCGCCGCCCTTGGTCCCGGCGTCACCGAATTCAAGGAAGGCGATGCCGTCGGCGTCGCCTGGCTGCACGACGCCTGCCTTCGCTGCGAATATTGCGAAACCGGCTGGGAAACGCTCTGTGAACACCAGCACAACACCGGCTACAGCTGCAACGGTGGTTTTGCCGAATATGTCATCGCCTCGGCCGCCTTCGCCGCCTGCCTTCCCAACGACGTCGACTTCGCCGCGATCGCGCCGATCCTCTGTGCTGGCGTCACGACTTACAAGGGCTTGAAGGAAACCGAGGCGCGGCCCGGCGAATGGGTGGCGATCTCAGGCGTCGGCGGGCTCGGTCACGTCGCAATCCAATATGCCAAGGCGATGGGCCTCAAGGTGATCGCCCTCGACATCGCCGCCGCCAAGCTCGACCTCGCCCGGCAGGTGGGAGCCGATCTCGCGCTCAATGCGCTTTCTGAAGACACGGTCGAGAAAGTCCTGAAGGTGACGAGCGGCGGAGCGCATGGCGTGCTCGTCACCGCCGTCTCGCCACCCGCTTTCTCGCAGGCGCTCGCCATGGTGCGCCGCAAGGGCACCGTCAGCCTCGTCGGTCTGCCGCCGGGCAACTTCCCGACACCGATCTTCGACGTCGTGTTGAAGCGCATCACCGTGCGTGGTTCGATCGTCGGAACGCGCCGTGACCTGGAGGAAGCGCTCGCATTCGCTGGCGAAGGCCGGGTCCGGGCCGAGATCGCCAAGGCGCCGCTCGACGACATCAACGATATCTTCGCCGGCCTGAAGGCAGGAACCATTGAGGGCCGCGTGGTGCTCGACATCGCCGGAGAGGCGAGCGCATTCGCAACGCGGAACCAGTCCGCCGCATAGTTACTCGTGCCGCGCAGCATCCCCCGCCGGCGAAAGCGGCGGGGACAGCGACATTTCCGATGGCGCCAGGTAGCAGCGCGCACGAGCCGTTTGCTGGTGGACGAGGACCAACCGGCGCCTATGCCGGCCGCTTCTTTCAATTTTGACGTTGATCAAAGCGTCCCGCGTTCATCGACGCTACCTTCTTCCCACTGGTTCAAAGCGCGGCTCTGAAGCGGTCGATATCCGGCCGCCGATTCCATTGGCAAAGGCCGGCGCAACCGAAAGCTTCGGCGCGCCATGTCCCCCTGTGTGATGCCAAAGCTTGCCTTCATAAGGAGTTGAAAAATGCTCGTTCAAGCCATCATGACCTCGCCGCCGATCACCGTAACCACATCCTGTTCCGTCGCAGACGCGGCCAAGCTGATGCTCGACAACAGGATCAGTGGCCTGCCGGTTGCCGATGCAAACGGAGCGCTCGTCGGTATCGTCAGCGAAGGCGACTTTCTGCGCCGGAGCGAACTGAACACCGAGCGCAAGCGGTCATGGCTGCTTGAATGGCTGGCCAGCCCCGGCAAGATCGCTGACGAATACGTCCGCACCCACGGGCGGCGGGTCGAGGAGGTGATGACTGCGCCGGTCAGTGCCATTGCACCGACCGCCTCCGTCTCCGACGCCGTCAGGCTGATGGAGCGCCAGGACATTAAGCGCTTGCCCGTTGTCGCGAATGGCAGGCTCGTCGGCATCGTCTCCCGCTCCGATCTGTTGCGCGCGCTCTCGCAGGCCTTGCCGGCCGTTGCCGTTTCCGCCGGCGACGCACAGATCCAGGCGGCGATCGACGCCGAGCTTTCCAGGCAGAGCTGGAGCCGCAACGGCTTCATCCATTGCCGGGTCACAAACGGCGCTGCCGAGCTGACCGGCACCATCTTCGACGAACGCGAACGTCTCGCCGCGAAAGTCGCGGTCGAGAATGTCCCGGGTGTGACGTCGATCAAGGATCAGCTCGTCTGGGTCGATCCCTATTACGGCGTCGCAATCCCGCCGCCGGACACCGAAGCCAGACAGGTCTGAACCCGAGAGGAAAACCATGGAACATCCGACTCTCAACGATCGCATGGCGCAACTGCTGGCCACCTCGATGCTCGCGACGTCGGCTGCCTTCGTACTTCTCTTTCCCGATATGGAAAAACTCGTCGTCTCACCGGCGAACTTCGCTCTCTGTGGACTGGCGCTGCTTCCTGGTCGCGCACCATCGTTGAACGCTGAGGCACGACGATGGGAACAGGTGGTGATCGCGACGTGGCTCGTCACCTCACCTTGGGTGCTTGGCTTCGAGCATGTGGCGATGAGTCTCTGGATCACGGTTGCTTGTGCCGTGCTCCTCTTCCTTCCCGCCGCCTGGATGGCCAGCCGGCAGGAAGTGCCGCGCCACGTGGAGGTCCGTTCCCCTCGCTCGCAATGGCGTCGGCCGTTCTGATCCGTTCAGGGCTGCGGCGGCGGAGGCGCGGCCGATATCTTCCTCGAAGTACAAAATGAGCCAGGACGATAAAATGCCGAAAAGTCTGTTCGGTTTCGTGTTCCTCATGGGCCGCCATCACCAGATCGCGATCGCGGCTCTTTCCGTTGTTCTCTTTCTCGCCGGCACCGCGCCGCTTGAGGTCCAGAGGCGCATCATCAATGCCGCCACTGCGGGCGCTCCCTACCAGGCCATCCTGGTCCTCGTCCTTGCCTATCTCGGCCTTGTCCTGCTGGAGGGCCTGACCAAGCTGATGCTAAACATCTATCGTGGCTGGATTGGCGAGGTCGCCGTCCGGTGGTTGCGCAAGTCGGCTCTTGCCGCCTCGGAGCGATCGAGCGAAGGACCCGTCGATGCGCTTGCCGAGGGAGTCCAGCTCTCGATCATCATCGCTGAGGCCGAATCGGTCGGCGGCTTTGTCGGCACCAGTATCTCCGAACCGCTGTTGCAGGCCGGCATCCTCGTCGCCGTCGGCAGCTACATGATCTACCTGCAGCCCCTTATGGCGTTGGCCGTCGCCGTCGTCTTCTTTCCGCAGATCGGTTTCGTGCCGCTGATGCAGTCGGCGATCAACCGCAGAGTCGAGACCAAGATCACCGTTATGCGCCATGTCAGCCAGAGCATGGTTCAGCATGTCGCGACCAATGATGCCTTCGAGGCCCAGGGCGATCGGGTGGAGAGACTCTTTTCGCTGAACATGAGCATATACAAGATCAAGTTCACGATGAATTTCATGATGAACCTGATGACGCAGCTGGGTTATGCCGGCATCTTCGCGCTCGGCGGCTATTATGTCGTCACCGGCAAGACCGAAATCGGCACCGTCGTCGCCTTCATCTCCGGTCTCTCCAAGGTTAGAGACCCTTGGGGAGAACTGATCGACTGGTATCGCGACCTGAGGGTCACACAGGTCAAATATGCCATGATCCGGAATGCGAATACCGACGCAGTATCGCAGGATGAGGCGTTCATCGACGATACGCCAGCCGCCGCTGACGCCATGAAGGCTTAGAAATGCGACAACCGCTGAGAGAGCATCCGTCCCGTTCGGCGCAGATTATCGTGCCATCCGAGGGCTTCTTCGATCAGATGCGGCGTATGTCCGCCGCGCAGCAGAGCCCGCTGATAATAATCCTTAAGCACCTCCCGATAGCTCGGATGCACGCAGTTGGAAATAATGACCTCCGCCCGTTCCCGCGGTGCCAGTCCGCGCAGATCGGCAAGGCCGATTTCCGTGACCAGTATATCGACATCATGCTCGGTATGATCGACATGGCTGACCATCGGCACGACGCGTGAGATCGCGCCGTCCTTGGCAAGCGATTTCGTCACGAAAATCGACATATAGGCGTTGCGGGCGAAATCGCCGGAGCCGCCGATGCCGTTCATCATATGCGTGCCGCCGACATGGGTCGAGTTGACGTTGCCGTAAATGTCCAATTCCAATGCCGTGTTGATAGCAATGATGCCGAGCCGACGGATGACTTCGGGATGATTGCTGATTTCCTGTGGGCGCAGCACCAGCCGCTGCTTGTAGTGCTCGATCTCCGAAAGCACGCTTCGATGTTTTTCCGTCGAGAGTGTCATGGAAGATCCCGAAGCGAAATTGAGTTTGCCGACATCGATCAGTTCGAAAGTCGAATCCTGCAGCACCTCGGAGTACATCGTCAGATCGTGAAAGGGCGTCTCTGTGAAGCCGTGGAGCACGGCATTGGCGATCGTACCAATGCCGGCCTGCAGTGGTTGTAGCCTTTCCGTCAGCCGGCCACGTCGTACCTCGTTCAACAGGAATTCGGTGAGGTGACCCGCGATCGCACCAGTCTCGGCATCCGGTGGTTCCACGGTGGAGGCGCTGTCGCTGCTCTGCGTGACGACGATTGCCGCGATTTTCTCCGCTGGAATGGGAATGAACGGCACGCCGATGCGGCTATCGGGCGCCACGACGGGGATCGCCTCGCGGCTCGGCCGCTTTGTCGGGATGTAAATATCGTGAAGGCCTTCCAGTGCTTCGGGCTGAGACAGGTTGATCTCGACGATCACTTTCGGGGCGAGGATCGCGAAACTGGCCGAATTGCCGACGGAGGTCGTTGGTACGATGCTGCCGTCCTCCGTAATCGCGGTCGCCTCGATGACGGCGACGTCAACCGGCGCGAGTTGTCCGCTGCGCAGAGTCTCGACGGTCTCGGAAAGATGCTGGTCGATGAACATCACCTCGCCGACATTGATCGCCCCGCGCATGACGGGATCCGACTGGAAAGGCAGGCGCCGCGCGACGGCATGCGCCTCGACGAGAGTTCTATCGAGATTGTGGCCGAGCGAGGCGCCAGTCATCAGTGTAATCCTCAGCGGATCGCGCCTTGCCCTTTCCGCCAGCGCCAGCGGCACGGCCTTGGCCTCGCCGGCCCGCGTAAAGCCGCTCATGCCGACGGTCATCCCATCGGTGATCAGCAGCGCCGCTTCATCGGCAGTGACAATACGGTCCCAGAGCTTCTCGTTCCGGAGACGGTCCCTGAACATAGCGAGTAATCCTCAATGCGACATCGGAACGGCGAAGTTGATGCCCCCACGGTGCACCGGTCTTCATGTCATCCTGGCAGCATGGCGGCATTGTACACATTGACACGGCTCAAAGTCTTGATGGGATATGCGAGCGACATGGCTACGCGGTCGTCATCGTGACCTACGATCTGGAAGCACGCTGCCCGTATTGCAACTGCACGGCTCATCGTCACCAGCCACGATACTAAGAACCTTCCGCCACCATATTTTCGGAATGCCGTTCATTGATACGGATCAACGACACCCCGGCTGTTGCGGCCTATCGCTATTCTCGTCGATGAAAACAGAGGAGGAGATCATGAGCGACATTGCTCTAAGACAGACCATTCTGGATGAGCTCGAATTTGAGCCAAGTGTCGAAGCAGCCAATATTGGCGTGGCCGTTGACGACGGAATCGTTTCCCTCACAGGACATGTCGGCACATATTCCGAGAAGGAAGCGGTTGAGCATGTAGTCAAGCGTGTGAAAGGCGTTCGCGGCATCGCCCAGGAAATCGAAGTTCGTATCTTTGGCGCCAGCAACACCGACGACGACGATATTGCACACCGGGCCGTCAGGATGATCGACTGGAATGTGTGCATTCCGAAGGAGGCGGTCCAGGTCCGGGTCCTCAAGGGCTGGGTAACCTTAACCGGTACGGTCGAGTGGCAGTATCAAAAGAACGCTGCGTCGGAAGCTGTCAAAGACCTGGCCGGCATCGTTGGCCTGTCGAATCTGGTCGAAGTAAAACCTGTCCTCAGCGCCGCCGACGTGAAGAAGCGTATCGAGAATGCTTTCGAGCGCGATGCAGAACTGCAAGCCAAGGCAATTCGCGTCGATGTCTCCGGTCGCAAGGTGACGCTGCGAGGCAGGGTCGGGACCTGGTCAGAACGACGGGCTGCCGAGCGCGCCGCGTGGTCGGCCCCCGGCATCACTACCCTTGATGATCAGATCTCTGTCGGCTGATCAACGTCTGACATCGATGGCGGCCCTCCGGCCGCCATCGGAGTGCTGAAGCAGGTTATAATTGCCATGAACACGATACCCACCCGGACGGGAGAAGCGCTGCTTGCGGCGGCGGGCAGCCCTCCGTTCTATCATTCCGATTGTGATTTTCGGCTTGAGCGAAGCACGGATGATGAATGGCGGATTGTCATTTTATCAGCCCGCGCGCGAGGCTGGGCTCACGAACAGTTCTGCGGTCCGCTGTGCCAATGTCTGGGTGACAGCATTGCCGTCGATATGCTGAGCGCCGATCGTTTTCTCAAGCAAGCGCACGATCAGGGCTTTCGAACAGAGTTCGTTGGGCGAAGCGGCAAAGATCTGTACTGATCAATGAAGAAGGCGGTTGTCTGTACTATCGCCGAGGCGTTCTCTCGTCATCGATGACGCGGAAGAAAAGCTCCCGCTGCCGTCTGAACTGCTGAGCGCAAAGTCGAAACCGCGCTTGCGAAACCGCTTTCGCAAACTTCCTTGCCCAGAGGCACCGACCGTCCGCACCAGTGCCGTGCGATGCCTGGCGGGGGTGCCAGCCACGACCCATCGGCTCAGGGCTTCAGGACGGCCGCCCCGCTCAATCGGCCAGTGCGCAGGTCGTCGAGCGCCGTATTGGCCTCGGCAAGTGGATAGACGGTTGTGTGGGTCCTGACGCCTGCCTGGCGGGCGATGGGGAAGAATTCCTCGGCATCCTTGCGCGTCAGATTTGCGACCGAAACAACGCTTCGCTCCCCCCAGATCAGCGCATAGGGCATGACCGGAAGATCACTCATGTGGATACCTCCGCAGACAACCGTGCCTCCCTTCCGCACAGCCTTCAGTGCAGCCGGCACGAGTTCGCCGACAGGTGCGAAGATGATTGCGGCGTCGAGCATGACGGGCGGAGGTTCATCCGAGCTTCCTGCCCACGAAGCCCCAAGGCTGAGGGCGAAACGTTGCGCTGCCGCATCGCCGCTACGTGAGAAAGCATAGACCTGACGGCCCTGCCAGCGACATATTTGCGCGATGATATGAGCGGCTGCACCAAAGCCGTAGAGCCCAATCCGGGCGCCATCACCAGCCTTCTTCAGCGAACGCCAGCCGATGAGACCCGCGCATAGCAGCGGCGCAAGGGCCACCGGATCGGTCTCGCTGTCGAGCGCAAATGCGTAATCTGCATCGGCAATCACATGGGTGGCAAACCCTCCGTCGCGTGTATAGCCTGTAAATTGCGGTGCGTCGCAGAGATTTTCGTCTCCGGTCCGGCAGAACGAGCAGCAGCCGCATGTGTGGCCGAGCCAGGGCACGCCGACCCTTTGCCCCATGCGTGATGCCGCGATACCTTCTCCGACCGCCTCGACGATGCCGACGATCTCATGGCCGGGAACGAGTGGAAGCTTCGGGTTCGAAAGATCACCGTCACAGACGTGAAGATCCGTCCTGCAGACGGCACAGGCTTCGATCCTCAACATCAACTCACCTATTCCGGGCACGGGATTGGCGCGCTCTACCAGACGTAAAGGGGTTCTTATCGCTTCCAAAATCATCGCCTGCATCAGCTTCTCCTTATCTCGCAAACCGCCACCATTTTGAAGATGCGTAGATCGGCACGGACGAGCGTCAAGGACACGTCCTGCTCATTCCTCGTTTGCCGTTTCCTCCCGTGACGATGACTTAGATTGATCCTTCTCAATGCAACGGCAGCCCGATGTCACATGATGTATAATTGAAATGAAATATTGGGCGCGGAGACCACATGTGAATGACGCTATGAACGAGGCATGGATGCCTAGCATTTCGCCGGAGACAGTCCGCTATCTCATCCTCAAGGCTAAGGAGTTCGACGTCAAGGATGTGGTTACCGAACCAGATCCGGGCTCGAATCCGAGCGACGACAACATGATCGGGGTGCTGGAAGACCATGACGACGATCCCGTCGAGATGGAACTCAGGAGTGCGATCTGGGCTCTCAACGAAGACGAACAGATCGATCTGGTCGCCTTGGCGTGGCTCGGTCGAGGCGATGGGAGTGTCGGCGATTGGGATGTGCTTCGCAGCCGAGCTGCGGATGCGCACAATACACGCACCGCAGCTTATCTTCTCGGCATGCCTCTCCTGCCGGATTATCTCGAGGAGGCGCTCGACCAGTTCGGCGAGACATCCACAGATGACGCGCTGGGCCGGCTCTGACATTGCCGGCGCGCGATAGGGAATGAACGGCAACGACATGGACGGCGCAGATGCCTTCCGCGATGGAGCAGCCTGCCAGTTCCGGACCGTCGAAGATGATATCGTTGGTGGCGGCAGAAGCATTCCAGCGTCTGAGCCTTGCGCTTGCGACGATATCAGCGCCGATCCGTCCTCGCTAACTCCAGATAGAATATGTGACCCTGTTTTGTCAGAGCATGACGCAGCGATCCCTTATGCAGCTCGGCAATCCGCTCCACGATCTTGAGGCCTATTCCAAGGCCGTCAGATGGATGAACCGGATCGGCAGGCGCTTCTAGCGCCGTGGCAAGCCTGTCTTCAACCTCAACACCCCTTGTGACGACCTTCACGAGGATGTTCGTGGCATGTGGCGTGTGGCGCACGGCGTTCTCGATCAGATTGCGCAAAGCATCCTTCAATAATGCTGGAACAGCCTTAACACACACGTCGTGCGCTTGAATCAAAAGCTCAAGGGAGTGCTCGTTCTCATAGACCCACGGCGCTAACTGCGCGACAACCTCCGAGCACAATATCGCAAGATCAACCTCCTCGAACATTCCATGATCGAACGAGTCCAGGCGAGCGAGTGCGGTAAGCTGACTGACGAAGCATACGAGATCGTCAAGGTCAGTTTCGGCTTTACGAGCCCTGGGGTGATCGATCCGACCGAGTTCGAGCTTGATCGCGGCAAGCGGGGTGCGAACCTCATGCGCGATCCCCGACGTCAGAACTCTCTGGGATTTCATGAGTTCGCCGACGCGCTCAAAGGCGCGATTGACCGCTACGGCCAAATGAGCGATCTCACGTGGCATATCCTGAAACGGCAGGTGGGACATAGAGTCCATGGGGTCAATCAGGTCCGCAGCATTGGCCGCTGCTTGTACGGGTTTCAGGGCGCGTCGTACGGACAGCAATGTCGCACCGAGAACTAGCACGAGTAGAATGCTCATCGGCACGATCATGTGCTCGAGAATCTCGTTCCAGAAGACCTCTGATAACACATCTTGCGGATCGCCCATCGTCGCCACGTCAACGACAATGCGCTGGTGGCCGACAAGAAACGCCCGCCCTCCGACCAATGTGAGCGGCTTCCCCGGTGTGAGCGTTCGCAGCCAGAAGTCTGGTGGGTTGACGTCTTTCGGAAGAAAACGGCTTTCACATGCATCATCGCAGGATTCGAAGATCAGCTTCCCGCTCGCATCTCGAATTCGCGCGATGTAGCCTGTCTTCTTAGCATTCGAATAACGCTGCTTTATCTCTTCCGGCAGTCGATAGATGACGCCAGCATCGGTTTCGCCAACGCCGGAAGCAAGTCTCTCCGTCTCCTGCTCGACAAACAGCCGCGAGAGCTCGCCCACATTCCAATAGTAGTCGGAGAAAACGACGGCGAGCTGCACGAGCATCGCAAGCATCGAGAAAAATGCAATTCGCCGCGTCAGAATCGTCGCCAGTGTAGGATTTGCCCGGATCAACCGCGGACCTCGCGCAACATATAGCCGACGCCCCGTACGGTTTCGATGGCAGCTTCGATCGGATGCCCCTCCAGCTTTTTTCTCAGCCGGGAAACCGCGAGTTCGACGGCGTTACTGCTGCGTTCATCGCCGAATTCAGAAAAGGCATGCTCCATTTTCTGTTTGGAAACGACATTACCTCCATGCCGCATCAGCAATTCAAGCAGCGCCTTTTCTGATGGCGCCAGTGCGATTTCCGAACCGTTGCAGGTGACCTGTCGGGACGCGACGTCAAAGTCGACCGCCGCGAATTCCAGGATGGGCATTACGGTGACGGGCGCCCGGCGCATGAGGGCGCGAATCCTCGCGATGAGCTCGCCATTGTGGAATGGCTTGGCGAGATAGTCGTCGGCTCCGGCGTCCAGTCCGGCGATACGTTCATCGATGGCTCCACGCGCGGTGAGGACGAGGACGGGTATCTGGTTCTTCGCAAGCCGGAGCGACTTCAAAACGTTGAGGCCGTCTTCGTCCGGCAAGCCAAGATCGAGAAGGAGAAGGTCATAGCTGACTGTTTCGAGGGCCAGTCGCCCCTCTTCTGCACTGGCAAAGGCGTCAATTCGCCATCCAGCCTCCCTCACGGCCTCGCAAAGAAGTTCGCGAAGCCGTGCGCTGTCTTCGATAAGAAGAATTCTCATGCCTTCTTCCGACCCGTCACCATCGACCAGACCAGATTCTCCTTGTGTCTCCAGCTCTCCAAGATCGCCGCGCCGGCGTGAACAAAGGCGAGAGCCATGATGCCGTTTGCGATGGTACCATGCAATCGCTCGAGCCACTTCTCACCCCAGAACGCATCAAGTGTCGTCATCCAGCCGGTCAGCGCGGTTGCTATAAGAAGCGCCATCAGACACAGCATCATGACCGATGCCAAGGGATTATGCCCGATATATCGTTGCTCGGCGCCACGAAGGATGTCGACTATCTGGCACACGACCTTTGTCGGCGTTGGAAAGAAGTCACTGAACCGCGCATGTTTTGTCCCGACAAAACCCCATACGATTCTCAAGGCAATGGCTGCGGCGACGACATAGCCGGTGACGCGGTGCCAGTATTTTCCTTCCTCCAGGAAAAACAAGTTGAGCGTACACGCCGTCACGATGGTCCAGTGAAACAGTCTGACGATCGGGTCCCACACTTTAATGGTTTCGCGAGGAGCGTTGGAGGGCCGAGGGCCCTCCTTCTTTGACAAAATTGCCGTCATGGCTCAGTCGCCTTTCTGGACGATGTCGCCGGAAACCGGATTGAAATAGACTTCAGCGCGATTGCCGACCTTGTCCTTGCCGTAAATTTCGTAGCAGTTCCCGGTGATTTCGAATGTCCTCACCTTGTAGCCCATCTGCTCGATCTTCGCCTTCATGGCATCTTCGGGGAGCCACTTTGACTGCGGTTCTTTGGTGCAGCTGGGGCTGGCAAGTGCCAGCGCCGGAGTTGCGGCTGCGATTGCGATGGCGACAATCAGTTTCAGCTTCATGAGTTGGTCCTTTTGCATTTGCCCCGTGAGGCGACGACCGAATGCTTAGGGCGACAAAGCTGTCAGTTTGCTGTCCGAATTAAGAGGGAACAGCCAGTGGCGTCATTGTCGTGGATCAATGCCTCCTCGTCCGATTTGAGGATGATATCGTTGGTATGAGAGACTTTCCCATGGTTCAACGCACGAAAGCTGTCGACTGGCCCGTCCGTCCGCCGGCGCCACTTACCCCGGCGCATGTGGCAATATGTGCCTTAGTCAAACAGACCGGTGTCGAATATGTCGGTGCCTGAGACCGTCGCTCTGCCCGAGGCTTCAGACGCTGGGATCTGGGCGCTTATCCATCGCGTTTGGCCCTCTTTGCTTGCGGTTGTTGCAATGACAGGCCTAATTGCTGGCTGTCTGCTGCGATGGTGGTACGCAGGTTTACTTTTCTGGTCCACCACCGCTCTGGTCAGCGCGACGGTCATCGTCATAGTCGCGCTCTTTGTTGACGTCGCACTCAGTTTGAGACGGGGCGACATCGGCCTGGATCTCATCGCTGCCCTATCCATGAGCGCCGCGCTCTGGTTTGGCGAATATATTGCCGGCGCCATCGTTGCTGTCATGTATGCAGGTGGGCAGTTTCTCGAAAGCTTTGCTCAAAGGCGCGCGGAGAGCGGCATGAGCGAACTTCTGTCTCGCGCACCGCGTAGCGCTGTTCGTATCACCGGATCCGGCCTATCCGAGGTTCCCATCGCTGCCCTTCTCCCCGGAGACAAGCTGCTCGTCCGAAAAGGCGACGTGGTCCCTGTCGATGGCAAGGTTATAGCGGGTCGCGCGCTGTTGAACGAGGCGGCTCTCACCGGTGAACCGCTGCCGGCGCGGCGGGAAGGCGGTGAATTGATCATGAGCGGGTCTTCCAATCTCGGCGATGCTTTTGAAATGATCGCCTCCGGCTCGGCGAACGAAAGTACATATGCCGGAATTATCCGCATGGTGAGCCAGGCCCGAAGCTCAAAAGCGCCAATATCGAGATTGGCCGACCGCTTCTCTCTCGCCTTCCTGGCGATGACCCTGGTGATCGCCGGCCTAGCTGCGTGGTTGTCGGGCGATCCCACGCGGATTGTTGCGGTTCTCGTCGTCGCGACGCCTTGCCCGCTGATCCTCGCCGTTCCCGTCGCACTCGTGGCGGGAATGTCGAAAGCTGCCCGCGCAGGCGTCCTGGTCAAAGGAGCGCATGTTCTTGAAGTTCTTGCGACGATCTCAGTCGTCGTCTTCGACAAAACCGGCACGTTGACGACTGGAGAACCTGCTGTTGTCAGAATCGAGACGGATCGGGATGTCGAGGAGATTTTGCGTCTCGCCGCATCCGTGGATCAAGCTTCTGCTCACGTGATTGGTCAAACGATAGTCGAAGAAGCGAAGCGACGTGGCCTGAGGCTTGCCAAGCCTGTCCAACTCGCAGAAGTGCCGGGAGAAGGCATCGAGGGATATGTCGGTCAGCACAAGGTAGCCGTCGGCGGATGGGATTTCATTGCCGGCAAGACAAAATCCGCTACTCGCCCTGGCCCGAAGGACAACAGTACGGTCACAGCCTATGTCGCGATCGATGACGCCCTCGCCGGTACGATCGTCATGGCCGACCCGGTTCGCAAGGATGCCGTCCCGGCGATCGCGGATCTTCGACGTTTGGGCGTCAAGCGGCTTAGCCTTGCGACCGGCGACCGGGCCGAAGTCGCAGACGCTGTCGGTCTTGCTCTTGGTCTTGATGAGATTAGTGCCGAGCTTGAGCCGGCCGAGAAAGTTCAGAGGGTGACGGCGGAAAGATCCTACGGGCGCGTCATGATGATCGGTGATGGCGTCAATGATGCACCTGCACTGGCTGCTGCCGACGTCGGCGTTGCCGTTGGCCGGCGCAATCTTGCCGCGGCCGCTGAAGCGGCGGATGTCGTGTTGCTGCGGGATGACATGAGGCAGATTGGTACTTTGCTGCAGACCGCTCGGCGGTCCCGCGCTATCGCTCTTCAGAGCGTCGGGTGCGGCATCGGTCTTTCGGTGATCGCTATGGTTTGTGCGAGCCTTGGCTACTTGGCACCCGTGCAGGGCGCTCTTCTTCAGGAAGTGATCGATGTTGCGGTCATCGGCAACGCATTGCGCGCGTTGTAATCAATGGCAGAGAAGAACGGGCATCTCAAGGCGCGTCAACAGCGACCGTGTGACCCCTCCCAGGACGAATTCACGCAGCCTCGAATGACCGAACGCGCCGGCGACGAGCAGATCCGCCTTGCGTTCCAGGGCCGCAGATTGAATGACGCTGGCTGGCAAGTCTCCGTTCGCTTGCGCAGCCACGACTTCGACGGCAAGATCAGCCTTGCGCAGCACAGCCGCAAGGTAGTCTCGGCTGCGCTCGTCAATCTGCTTGTCGTCGGTGACGGAAATCAGGACAATGCGCGAGGCATGTTCCAGAAGGAGTCTTGCTCCGGTCAGCGCCCTTGCGGCAGTGGTTCCCCCATCCCAGGCGATGGCGACGGCATCGATACGACCGCAGAAATTGTCCGTGGGAAAAAGCAGGACCGGTCTTCCGCTTTCAAACAGCACGCTCTCGATCAACGGTCTCATCGCTTCGGATGCTTCCAAAATGGAAAGATCGTAGGCGCGCGACAGTTCGGCAAGAGTTTGTGCGACGAACTGCTCTCTCGCGTCGAATGGATGGATCTCCACCTCGACGTCGGCTTTCTTGCCATAATCACGGAGCGTCTGCTCCAGAGCGGCTTCATTGTGTTTGCTGAAGCGCTCTGCCTCCGCACGCATTTTTTTGACGTCGAGGAATGTTGGAAATCGCGGCTGAATGGGTTCTATCCTGACCAGCGGTAAACTTGCCGTCAAATCAGCCTTTTGGTGAAGGGAAACATTGACGGCATTCTGAAGGAGCGCAAAGGAACTCGCGTCTGGATAAGTAACCAGGGGGAGATGAAATTGCGCTTTCATGGCTGAGATCCTTCCTCCAGATGATTGGAGCAACCATTACGTGATCGTGCGCCCGCGCATTGACGAAGATCAAGGTTGCATGATCGCAAAAGCGCGAGCGTGATATCGAACGTCCTCATCAAGGAGGGAAACGGCGGTGACCTTCAAATCCATCCTCACGCATTTCGATATCGATGCCCGGCCCGATCCTCGATTGGCGTTCGCTTTGAACCTCGCGGATCGCTTCGATGCTGCACTCGCCTGTCTATCGGCGGCCCAGCCGCTTTTTATGATTGAGCCGAGCACCGGGCCGACATCCGGTACGAAAATCATGCACGAAGAGCTTGAAGCAATCGAGGCGCGTCAACGCGACCTCCACGAGGAGATCATGCGGCATGCGCCGTTCAGGAACCATGTCTCCTGGCAAACCAAGGCTGCGGACCCGGCAACTTTCGTTCTCGAAAGTGCAAGAACAGCCGACCTCATTGTCCTCTTTGATGTCGAAAAAGGCCAGGCTCTCGATTACCGGCGAACGGTCAACATAGCCGACGTCCTCCTTGCCGCGGGACGGCCGGTGCTACTGCCTTCGGCCGCAAAGACCCCTCTCGAGGCCCGGACGATTGTGATCGCCTGGAAAGACGCCAAGGAATCGCGGCGGGCAATCGTCGATGCGATGCCTCTCCTGATCTCGGCGGAGGATGTTGTCGTTCTTTCGATCGAGGAGAGCGACCCGGTCGGCGAGAAAGCGCCGGCTGATATTGTTCGGTTCCTCACCCGCCATGCGGTTCGAGCCCGGAGCATCATCGAGCCCCGACAGGCGGGCGAGATAGGGATGACGATCATCGAAGCTGCGGTCAGGCTCGAGGCAGATCTGATTGTCGCCGGCGCCTATGGCCATAGCCGCTTTCGCGAATGGGCCTTTGGAGGGGTCACCCACACGCTGCTCCATCACAACGCCATCAACCGGCTTTTGTCGAATTAATCGCGTCTCGAAGATGGAGAGAGTCGAGCCTCTGTGGAGTTTCAGTCATTGCGCTCTATCAACGACGGGGTGTGAGCGGATGGTAATATGTGAACTTGTCGCTGCAAGGAGAGTTACCGATGAGCTACATCCTGAAAGACCTGACGCAAGCAGAATGCTTCGCCGTTCTTGAGCAGTCTCGGTTTGGCCACCTGGCCTGTTGCAAGGATGGCAAGCCCTACGTGGTGCCGATCTACTTCGCTTATGCGAAGGGTGCGATCTACAGTTTTTCTATGCCCGGCCAGAAGGTCGACTGGATGCGCGCAAACGAAAACGTCTGTTTGCAGATCGATCAGCGTAGCGCCGGCAAGGGTTGGACCAGTGTCGTCGTCGACGGGCGGTTCGAGGAGTTTCCGGATTCGGATACTTGGCGCAGTGAGAGGTTGCACGCCTGGTCGTTACTGCAAAAGCATTCCGACTGGTGGGAAATCGGCGCTCTCAAGCCGCAGTCGCAGCCAACGGACACGGCGTCTGAACACATTTTTTACGGCATATTTGTCCGAGCCGTTACCGGCCGAACGGCGCTTCCGGTCGATTGACGGAAACACCGACGAACGGTGCCCGGGGAGGGGATTGCCCCCGGGCATCTTGCTCAATGGGCGAGGAACAGCGGAACTTTTGTTTCCTCCAGCATCGACCGCGTCACACCACCAAAAAGACGCTGCTGCAGGCGGGAATGATTGTATGCGCCCATGACGATCATGTCGGCAGCGACATCGATGGCATGCTGGCGCAGCACCTCATCGACGCGCCGGCCGCCGCTTGCGACGCAGTCCACATCAACTTTCACCCCGTGGCGCGCCAGAAAGGTGGCAACGTCGGCGCCTGGTTCTTCGCCATTCTCGGATGATGAGGCCCGTGGGTCGACGAGGGTAACGTGCACGGATTCGGCAGCCTGCAGGAATTCGATCGACTGACGTGCTGCGCGCGAAGCTTCGTCGCTGGAGTCCCAAGCCAGCAAGATTGCCTTCGGGGCAAGCCCGACATTCGTCTTTTTGGGATTGATCAGCATCGGCGTCGGCGACCGGAACAAGGCGCCATCGATAACTCTGCGCCGAAGTTCCTGGTCACGGGCAGCCTGGGGGCCGACCAGGACGAGATCGGCGTATAGCGCCCGCTCTGCTATATCTTCATCCGCCCAGGCGAATTCGGTGTAGATCTCCTGGACGTCGAAGGAGGTCTCGCTCCTTGCTAGGATCGCTTTGATATCGGAAGTCTTATCGGCCAGGCTGTCGATTTCGCGCTGACGTTCTTCGATCCAGACGGTCGAGATAACCTCGGAAGAACCGATAGGGGGAGCTGCGCCCATCGAAATCACCATTGCGGTGAGATGGGCGCCGTGGGTTTCACAAAAGTCTATGGCGCCCTTCAAGTCTTCATCGAAGTGATTGACGCCGAGGACACTCAAGACGGTTTTGATGGTCATGGCCAGATCGCCTTTCTTGCTGGAGATGGGCAACCCTAATCTTTCTCGCCCTCACCCTTCATTGATCTGACGCAAAGCGGACGGTGCTCCCGCCGGTTAGCATGCATGAACAATCGAGGGCAGGCCATGTCGGATCCAGTCTTGTATTTCCACGGTGCAGCCGGATCAGTCACCGGCTCCTGCTTTCTGCTGGAATCTCGTGGCGTTCGAACCATGATCGATTGCGGCATGTTCCAAGGGTCGAAAACGGAGAAGGAGCTGAACTATCGGTCCTTCCCGTTCGAGCCGGCTGCTGTTGACGCGGTCATTTTGACCCACGCGCACATCGATCATTCGGGTCTTGTCCCCAAGCTGGTGAAGGCGGGGTTTGCAGGACATATTTACTGCACCGCTGCCACCTTGGACCTTTGCACGATCATGCTCCAGGACTCCGGCCATATCCAGGAATCGGAAGTCGAGCAGCTCAATCGCCGCAATCGTTGGAGATCACGGGACGTCATAGAGCCGATATACGACGCCGATGACGCGCGAGTGGCGATGACGCAATTTCGACCCGTTGCCTACAAAGAATGGCAGGAGCTTTCAGGCGGTCTCCGCTTTCGGTTCTGGGACGCCGGTCATCTACTCGGCTCTGCCTCGGTCGAGATCGAACTTCAGGGAACGGATAGACCGATCCGGATGCTGTTTTCAGGCGATATCGGCCCACAGCATAAATTGCTGGAGGCGGCACCCGAAGCGCCGCAGGGGTTCGACTATGTCATCTGCGAAAGTACCTATGGTGATCGTGAGCGGGCGGAGGTTTCGGATGAAGCACGGCGCGGGATGCTTCGCGAGATCGTGCTGAAGGCTCATCATCCAAACGGTGCTTTGCTGATCCCATCCTTCGCAGTCGAACGAACCCAGGAGCTTCTGGCCGACCTCAACACTCTGATGGACGAGGGTAAGCTGCCGCGCTGCCCAATCGTGATCGACTCGCCGCTTGCCTCGCGCGCCACGGCGATTTTCAAGCGCCACGCCCGATTCATGGCGAATGGCAACTTGCTGGTGAAAGCGCTAAACTCCAAGAACGTGCGCTTCACGGAAACAGCGGAGCAATCGAAGGCGCTCGACCTTCTGCGTGGCTTCCACATTATCATCGCGGCGAGCGGAATGTGCGAGGCCGGGCGTATTCGCCACCGTCTCAAGAACTGGCTTTGGCGTGACGAGGGCAGCGTTCTCATCGTCGGTTTCCAGGCGGAGGGAACGCTCGGACGGATTCTGCAGGATGGAGCCCGAACAGTCAGGATCCAAGGCGAAGAAATCGTGGTGCGCGCCGCGATCCACTCTCTGGAGGCATACAGCGGCCATGCCGACGCAACGGAGTTGATGCAGTGGGTGGCTGCGCGCACCCCTGTTCGAACAGGACTGTTTCTGGCCCATGGCGAAGTGGCCGCACGCGACCAGTTGAAGTCCCGCTTGGCTTTGGAGCAGCCGGGTATCGCGGTCCTCACGCCGTCGCTCGACGCCTGCTACCGTCTGACGGGGCAAGGCGCGGAACTCGTAGCTCCAGTTTCGCAGCGCCCGCGTCTTACCGGGCACGAGGTTGGGCACCCCGATTGGCACAATGAGTACCAGTCGATCGTTCTCGATTTGGAAGAGCGGTTGCGTCGTCGAGCCGATCGAAAGGGACGAGCGCTAATCCTGCGGCGGGTGAAAAGAGCGCTTGAAGATGAACCGATGGAAGCTGAAGTGACAGGAGAACAATGATGTTGGTTACAGATCGTGACTGCCAAAGTGGAGGAGCGCGATTTGCCGTGCCGACGCTCGGCGAAATCGAGGGAAAACTTCTGGTTTCCGAAGCTATCGCAATCGCCTGTTTGCGAGAGCTTTTCGCTCACTCGGACGATACTGCAGTGCCCTCACTCAAGCGCCGGATCAGACGATTGCTTGAAACGCGTTGCCACGCGGAAAAACTCTGCCACGATGATACGGAAGCGGCGGTGGAATATGCTTTTCAACTGGTGGAGGCGGCGGCCGAAGCGGCAGGTAGGAAGACGGCAGTTTCATCGAAGCCCGGCGGCTGCGAGACAATTCGTCGGTTGAGGGCAATGCATGGTCCTTCGCGTAGTTAGGCTGAAACGAGAGAATATGTATGAGGCGCGCATATGTTGCCTGCTTCCCAGGCTCTCCTTGCTATAGGAATTTGGTGCCGTTTGCCCGAATTCGGTCTTTGAAAATGGTCTGTCGACGCTCAATGCGACAGCAGGACCGGTAGGCTGATATTGGTCAGCACGGTTTGGGTGGCGCCGCCGAGGACGAATTCGCGCAGCCGCGAATGGCCAAATCCGCCCATGACGAGAAGGTCTGCCCGCAATTCGAAGGCCTTGGTCTGTAGCACTTCGCCGACCGGTTCGCCGCGCGCACGCACGCGTGTTACCTCCGCTATTATGCCGCTCTTCAGCAGATTCTCGATGAGATAATCGCCCGTCTCGTATTTCACCGGCTTCTCGTCGATGACCGAGAGCAGGCAGACCTTGGCGGCCCGCTCCAGGAAAAACGAGGCATCATGTGCTGCCCGTGCGGCAGTGCGGCTGCCATCCCAGGCGATGGCGACGTGATCTATCCGGCCACCGAAAGGTGCCGGCGGATATAGGATGAGCGGCCGACCGGATCCAAACAGCACTGCCTCGATGATCGGGCGGGAAATCCCCGCCGATTCCAGAAGCACGAGATCGTAGGCGCGCGATGCTTCCGAAAGGACCTCGACGACGAAAGGCTCCGCCGTCTTGATCTCGCGTGTGCGCACATCCACGGAAGCGGCTTTTGCCGCATCGACTGTCATCCGGATCAGCGCCGCGGCGTTCTTGCGGCTCAGCGCCCCGGCATCTCGCGCCATCTTTGCAGCGTCGATGATCAGCGACGACAGTGCATTGGAGACGTCGGGAACGGTAATCTCCACCGCACAGACGGTAAGCGTCGCCTGCATATGATGCGCAAGTGCGACGGCATTGGCGATCATGAATTCCGAAGTCGCATCCGGATAGGTGAGCAGCGGAAGAAAGAGGTGTTGCTTCATGCGAATCTCCAAACGGAAAGAGGTGAAACCTGATATTCGCCGCAGTCTCGCATTGCCCTGGAATTATGAATTGACGTGCATCAAAGATGACGCCTTCTCGGTGGGGCGTCGTTGTTCACGGAGTTGCTGTGGACGGCGGCCATCTCGGTGCGCTGGCTACAGTTCCGGGTTCTTACTCCGAAACCCGCGCAACTCTTGCCGGCTTGCTTTCGACATAAACACCTTGCCGCCATGCATGGAGATCATCTGCGCCAATTCGGATGCGCCCATCCGGTTCGACATCGCCGCGATCATATTTCGCCGAAGCGATCTGGCTGAACAGATCGATATTCTCCTGAAGCCGGCTCTCGTCGCAACGTTGTGGTTCTGCAACATCGAGAAGGGCTTCCTTGTCAATGACGACCATCTGACTTGCGCCGCCGGCATCCATCGCAAGCAACGCTTCGTCGCCGGATGATTTCATCATTCCACTGATTAGCTTTAATGACATTGCCTTATCTCCGGGCAGGTTGATTTCTATGGAAAACCTGCCGCAGAAAAGTTCTTGGACTATCGGGGGCAAGCGCTGCAAACCTATCCCAGCATGAAAAGCATACCTTGATACATATCAAGGAAATGGCTTGCCGAATGAACGCCTCGCGTTGGTGCTGCAGGGTTAGGGAGCTACACGTACGGCACTCAGCCCAAAAAGGGCGACCCAAAAGCACAGCCTGTCCATCGTCCCGCTCCAGCGACGCGCCCCTGACTACACAGTTTCATAAATGGTGTTACGGCTCACAACACCTCGAATCTCGACCAATTTTACAAATCTCTGTGCGATCACGCCCCCGCAACCAAATACACAAAGCCCGCCTCGTGCGGGCTTTTGTGTATCTGGTAACGGGTCGACGATCTAACCGCCTAATCAGAGGCCCGAAAAAAGCCGAAGCCGACCCAGCGGGACAGAACGTCAAAGCATGCCTCCAAAACCAAATCTTTCCCAAGCTAAAAGACAGATAGCCATTCAAGTCGCTTCACAGAAAGCTCCTCCGCGTAAGCGTCGAGGAGCTTTTTTTGTTTCTGCGCAGTGTCCAGTTCGCCGGCGTGCAGCTTCTCCAGATGATCGTGGCGCTGCAACGCCTCGAACCGCTTCCCTGTCATCATCGCGGCTTCCCATCTGGCATCCGCACGCCGACGCTGCCATAAATGAGCTTCATCGAGGGAGGCACCATGATGCAGAAGAATGCGCCTGACTTCAGCCTTGTGGGCAAGGTGACTTTGGTGACGGGAGCAAGCCGTGGTATCGGTCGAGCTTGCGCACTCGCCTGCGCCGCAGCTGGCTGAGATATTGTTTTGGGGGTCCGCGATGTCGCGGCGTCGGCGGGCCTGGTTGCCGAACTCGAGGGCACGGGACGAAAAATTCTCCCGGTTGAACTGGACCTTCCCAACAAGGCTCATATCGCCCAAGCCGTCGACGCGGCGCTCACTGCGTTCGGACGGATAGACATCCTCGTCAACAATGTCGGCGTGGCGCCGGGCAATCTCGCGGAGCTTGTTGATGAGAAGGACCTTGACGAGATACTTGATGTCAACATCAAAGGCACCTTTCTGATGACGCAGGCAGTAGGCCGTCACATGATCGCGCGCAACGGGGGCCGGATCATCAACATCAGCTCACAGGCCGGCACTGTGGCACTGCGTGGCGAGGCAATCTACTGCATGAGCAAGGCGGCGATCAATCATCTCACGCGCTGCCTTGCAGCCGAATGGGCACGCTATGATATCACCGTAAATACCGTATCGCCGACGTTCATCCACACGGATGGTACAGCGCCATTTCTATCCGATGCCGACAATCGCAAAGCGACACTCGGTCACATCCCACTTGGCCGGATCGGTGAAACCGATGATGTAGTGGGTGCCGTAGTCTTCCTTGCATCGCTGGCTGCGAGCCTAATCACCGGCGCAAACCTGCTGGTGGACGGTGGATGGTCCGTCGCCTGAGGTCGAGGCGCACCTGTAGCGTAGTCTGATAGAGACGAGAACGGCAGTCTCTCCAGATAAGGATCGCTCATGCGGACTCGATCGATATCAATTCGGGCGAAGGTAGATCCGCAACAGCAGAATAATCCTGCCGCTAAGGACACTTCCGCGGCACGCGGCAGGCGCGAGCGATGTGGTATATCGCAGTCATCGCCCGGTCGTAGAACTATCTCGAATGCTTTTCTGTCTAATATTCAAGTATCGTCGCGCGTGACGGATTCATGGCAAAATGTACTGAAATATTACGTTTCTTGAATTGCCTATAACGGAGGAAGGAGTAACGTTAAAGTATTCATTCCAGTAAAAATACAACCAAAATGTGGTAAATCTTGGTTTTCACTCCCTAAAACTAATTACTTTGGGCCATTTCCTTCCTTCTAAATCCGTATTAACATAATTAAGAAATGTCTAAAAAATAAAGCGGTGACATCAGGGGCCGGCATTTCACAATATCCAGTACCCGCCATCGCTAAACGTCTGAGTAAAGTGTAACGCAAGGGGAGGCGTATATGTTCATGACAGGCTCAGGAGTGGAGAATACGGACCAAGGGCGGAAGTTGGGTGTGTCCGCAGATACTATAATGGTCGTAGCCAGGGCGGATTTGTTTTCAGAATGCATGGTTGAAGCACTTGCAAAGAAATTTCCGAACTGTGAAGTATCTAGTATAACGAGTACAAAACCGATGCTGGAAAAGGATACCAGCGATACGAAGCTCGTTTTATTTTATCATATACCCGGTCCGGAGCTCCATGAGGCGCTGCAGGCCGTCCGTGAAAATCATCCCGAAACCTCGATCGGACTTGTCGTCGAAGCAATCGATATGCTCGAACCCTATGTCCGCCGGCTGGTGGAGGCAAGAATCATCGACGGTGTCCTGCCGCTCAACCTTAGGCTCGATGTCTTCATGGCGGCGGTGGATCTGCTGATGAAGGGCGGCGAGCATTTCCCTTCCGCGCTCCTCAATCGCCTCGCCAACAAGAACGACCAGTTGGAGCCTTCGCTCTATCAGACGAAATCGGTCGACGCGGCACGCAACAATGCGCTCAAGCTGAGACGCGACAGCATCTCCTCATTGACGACCCGGGAAGTTCAGATCCTGGATCTCATCTGCAAGGGGACGCAGAACAAGATCATCGCCGACAAGCTGCACCTTTCCGAAAACACCGTAAAGGTTCACGTCCGCAACATCTATAAGAAGATGAATGTGCGCAACCGCACGGAAGCCGCGTCCCGCTTCTTCAATGAGCACCCTGTCGGCGAAGACGATATGTCCGGCCGTTGGCGCAATTGATCTGACGCAGCTGCTTCAGATCGAGGGACGCGCAAAGCAGTGCGACTTCTGTCCGAAGCCGCTTGGGGAGCAGATATAAGGCGCCGAGCCGTGATAGGCGACGGCGCGGACCGGTGGGGAGGCCGGGCGCTCGGTCGCACTGGCCGGATAGGCGTAGGCCTTCGAGACGCGCGGCGCCTCGACCACGACGACGTTCTTCTTCGCGACGGCAGCGATATCGTCGCCGGCGATCGTGCAGGCCGTCTGTCCGATCGCAAGAAGCGTCGTTCCCCAGACAAACATAACAGAACGGAACGGGCGCCAGCCTTTCAGCTCCGCTGCATCTTGTTTTTTCCACATAGCCAAACCCCCTCGCATATGGCGCTTCCGATACAAGTCCGGCCGTGCAATCGAGCGCGACCAGCCTCTCCCGTTCCCTCGTATATTAGCTTCATTGAGCGAAGCTTGAGCAGCAAAGGCGGGCATTTTGGCGGCAGAGTATTAAAAATGATTAATCATTTGTTAATTTGAAGAATAGTTGCGTAATTATTTTGGATACCTGGAATTTTTAAAGTTGACCTTAGCGCTAATAGTCCTATCATTTTAATAGTAATCCGGTTATTCGAAGAATAATTCCAAAAGTTGTTTATGGATGTATTCTTTGATCTATGAATATCCAGCGGGATAACCAAGGCATAAGTTGCGCACCAAACAAAAAGACTAAACACATGGGAGGGAGTTTGTAATGCGTAGTTTCGTTCCCAACGAAGGCACTTCTGAAGTGGCAGGCATACCGGCGCTCCAGGGGCAGGGCGCCGCTCTTGTAAATGGCGGGGCCGGGTTCCTTGGCTCGCATCTCTGTGAAAGGCTTCTGCAACGCGGCCACCGCGTCACATGCCTCGATAATTTTTCCACCGGCCGTCGTTCGAATGTCCAGCATCTTCTATCGAACGCCCGTTTCCACGTCATCGATCATGATGTTCGTCAGCCCTTCGATATCGAAGCGTCACTTATCTTCAATTTCGCCTCTCCCGCCTCTCCGCCCGACTATCAGCGGGATCCCGTCGGCACGCTGCTCACCAATGTGCTCGGCGCGGTCAACACTCTGGATTGCGCGAGAAAGACCGGTGCGACCGTGGTTCAGTCGTCGACATCGGAGGTCTACGGCGATCCGAACCAGAATCCGCAGCACGAATCCTATTGCGGCAATGTCAACCAGATCGGGCCGCGCGGCTGCTACGACGAAGGCAAGCGCAGCGCCGAGACCCTGTTCTTCGATTACCACAGAACTTATGGCGTCGATATCAAGGTCGGCCGCATCTTCAATACCTATGGGCCGCGCATGCGCCAGGACGACGGTCGGGTGGTCTCCAATTTCATCGTGCAGGCGCTGCGCAACGATGACCTGACGATCTACGGCGATGGCGAGCAGACCCGCTCTTTCTGCTATGTCGACGACCTCGTCGAGGGTTTCCTGCGCTTCTCGGCCGCCGGCAGCGCCTGCATCGGCCCGATCAACCTCGGCAACCCGGCTGAGATCACTGTTCGCCGCCTGGCGGAAATCGTTCTGGAGCTGACGAACTCGCGCTCGCGGATCGTCCACCTGCCCAGGGTCACTGATGACCCCCGCCAGCGGCGGCCGGATATTTCCCGCGCCATGGCCGATCTGGGCTGGCTGCCCCTCGTCGGGCTCGAAACCGGCCTGGCACGCACCGTCGATTATTTCGACGTGCTGCTTTCCAGCGAGAAGAAGGCGGAGGTCGTATGAGATGCCCCGCTACATTCTCGTCACCGGCGGCGCCGGTTTCATAGGCAGTCATATCTGCAAAGCTCTGTCGCGCGCCGGCATGATCCCGGTTACCTACGACAATCTCTCTACCGGACATGCCGACAGCGTCCGCTGGGGCCCACTCATTCGGGCCGAACTTGGCGATGCCGTCGCGCTGCGCCGAACGCTCGCGGAATTTTCCCCCGAATGCGTGATCCATTGCGGCGCCAATGCCTATGTCGGCGAATCCGTTGAAATGCCCAGGAAATACTACCGGAACAACGTCGTTGGCAGCCTCATTTTGCTGGAAGCCTGCCTCGACCAGGATATCGACCGGATCGTCTTTTCGAGCAGCTGCGCCACCTATGGCATTCCCGACTCGCTGCCAATACGGGAGGAAAGCCTGCAGCAGCCGGTCAATCCCTATGGCCGCACCAAGCTGATCTTCGAAATGGCGCTTGAAGATTTTGCGGCCGCCTATGGCATCCGCTTCGCCGCGCTGCGTTATTTCAACGCGGCCGGAGCCGATCCGGAGGGCGAGCTTGCCGAGCGTCATCAACCCGAGACGCATCTCATTCCGCGCGCCCTTCTCGCTGCCGCCGGCAGACTGGACCGGCTCGATGTCTTCGGCACCGATTATGCGACGGAGGACGGAACCTGCGTTCGCGATTATGTCCATGTCAGTGATCTCGCGCAGGCGCACCTTGCCGCCGTCAATCATCTGATCGCGGGCGGGGAATCGCTCAGCGTCAATCTCGGCTCCGGCCGGGGCACCTCTGTGCGTGAGATTCTCGAAGCGATCTACCGCACGACCGGCCGCGAAGTTCCCGTCCGTTATCGCTCCCGTCGCGCCGGCGACCCGCCGATCCTCTTTGCCAATACGGCAAGGGCGCAGGCGGAACTCGGTTTCGCACCCGCTCTCTCGGATATCGATACGATCATCCGCACCGCCGGTCCCACCTTCGGGCTGGAGGTAAGGGCATGAGCGAGACTTCGCAGATCGGCTGCGGCGTCAGGACGGCGAAAACCGCTGCTGTGGACACCTTCGATCCTGTCTTCACCGGCTGGAAGCGTGCCGTCTATGGTCTCGGCATCTTCTGCTGGCTGGCCGCACTCGGCTATTTCTGGATCTGGTGGTGCCAATCCGCCCATATCATTTCCTGGACGGCCTTCGTGCTGATCACCCTCGTCGTTGCCTGGATCACGCTCGTACCGGCCTATTTCATCCTAATCTTTCTCGACGCGAGGACGGTCAGTCCCGCGGCACGCCTGCCGGAGGGTCGGGTGGCGATGGTCGTCACCAAGGCGCCGTCCGAGCCTTTCGCCGTCGTCCGCGCCACGCTTCAGGCGATGCTCGACCAGGTCGGCGTCGATTTCGATGTCTGGCTGGCCGACGAGGATCCGTCGGAAGAAACAAGGCGCTGGTGCGCGGAGCACGGCGTGCTGATCTCCACCCGAAAGGGTGTTGCCGAGTATCACCGCACCGCCTGGCCGCGCCGGACGCGCTGCAAGGAGGGCAACCTCGCCTACTTCTACGACCATTTCGGCTATGCGCGCTACGATTTCGTCGCCCAGTTCGATGCCGATCATGTTCCAACGCCGACCTATCTCCGCGAAGTGCTGCGGCCCTTCGCCGATCCTGAGGTCGGCTATGTCTCGGCTCCCAGCATCTGCGACTCCAATGCCGGGGCAAGCTGGGCGGCGCGCGGCAGGCTCTATGCGGAGGCAAGCCTGCACGGTTCGCTGCAGACGGGCTACAACAACGGCTGGGCGCCGCTTTGCATCGGCTCGCATTATGCGGTTCGCACATCGGCTCTTCGCCAGATCGGCGGCCTCGGCCCCGAGCTTGCCGAAGACCATTCGACGACGCTGATGATGAATGCCGGCGGCTGGCGCGGCGTGCACGCCGTCGATGCAATCGCCCATGGCGACGGGCCTGCGAACTTCGCCGATCTCGTCGTCCAGGAATTCCAGTGGTCGCGCAGCCTCGTCATGATCCTGCTGCAATATTCCAGCCGCTACATCACGCGTCTGCCCTGGCGGCTGAGATTTCAGTTCGTATTCTCGCAGCTCTGGTATCCGCTCTTTTCGGCGTTCATGGCCGTGATGTTCCTGCTGCCGGTAGCAGCCCTGCTGACGGGCCATGTTTTCGTCGATGTCACCTATCCGGATTTCCTGCTGCATTTCACGCCGATATCGATCGTGCTGACGCTGTTTGCCTTCTTCTGGCGGGCGACAGGCACCTTCAGGCCGTACAACGCGAAACTGTTCGGCTGGGAGGGGCTGGCCTTCATCTTCGTGCGCTGGCCTTGGTCGCTCGCCGGCAGTCTTGCCGCCGTGCGCGATCATATCTGCGGCTCCTTCGTCGACTTTCGCATCACACCGAAGGGGCGGCAGGAACAGCGGTCTTTGCCGCTGCGGGTCATCGCGCCCTATATCGGGCTCGCCGGGCTTTGCACCGTCGCCATGGCGCTCGCCAGCAATGCCGCTGCCGCCCAGGGCTTTTATATCTTCGCCGCGATGAATCTTGCGATCTATCTGTCGCTGACGGTGCTGATCGTCCTTCGCCATGCCATCGAAAACGATCTGCCGCTGCTGCCGCAGTCGCGCGGGCTTTGGCTTGCGACGGCTACCGGATTTGCAATCTGCATGACCGGTGGCATGCAGGCGGGCAGCCATGGCTTGCGCAGCCTCGAGGCCCTTTCCCATGGCCAGACGCTCGTCAGTTTCAGCCAATCGCAATTTACCGTGGCCGGTGCCGGCCTCGGCGGCAAGACCAGGATCGCGAAATTCCGCCTGAAATGGAACGGGTTCGGAAGCACGGGGCGGGATGAACAAGGTGTCTGAGCCGGCGGAACCGGCGGTGTCGGGTAGGAGAATGTAATGAGTATCGGATCGAGATTATATGGAGCGGCCCTCGCCCTCAGCCTGTGCTTGCCTGTGGCGGCACACGGCGCCGAGGCGGCGGGGAAGAAGGCGCCGACGCCACTCAGCGCCTATGAGCTCTATCGGATCTACGGCGACAGGACCTGGACCTGGGGCACCGGCGGCGGCCATTTCTTCGATGACGGCCGGCGGTTCGTCGCCTGGACCAACGACAAGGGCAAGCAGTCTTTCGCCGAAGGTAGATGGGTGGTCGACGATTTCGGCCAGCTCTGCATGCGCGCCACCTGGACGAATGCCGAGGGTGCTGGCCGCGCCAGCACCTGCTTCGGCCACCAGAAGATCGGCAAGGTCATCTACCAGCGGCGCCAACCGGACGGCAATTGGTACGTGTTCCGCCATGCAACGGCGCGGGATGATGACGAATTCCGCAAGCTCATTCCTGTGGACACCGTGAGCGCGAAGGCGCGCGAACTGAAGCAGGTCCTGCTGAGCCAGGAAGTCGCCCGAAAAGGAGGGTGAGCCATGAAGAAGCTGATGAAAAAAAACCTCTCGACCGCCGCAATCGCGCTGCTGTTGTTGTCGGCCGCCGATCTGCCGGGCCAAAGCGAAGTGCAATATGCCGGCATGATCCCGAACCCTGCGGCGAGTGTCAGGACGATCATCGACAAACGCCCCGTCCTGCATGCCGACGGCATCAAGTTCGGCGCCTACGATCCGAACGGCGATTTCGGCGCGCAGGCGAATGTCGCGACCGAGGCCCTGTTCCTGCCCTGGGAAGACGTCGACCTGGAAACGCTGCGGGCCGCCGATGCCTACGCGCAGGCGAGAGGCCGCAACCTGCTGATCACGGTGGAGCCTTGGTCCTGGGACGTCGACTGGCGGCTGACTTCCGACCAGCTTCGTCGAAAGGTCCTGCGCGGCGACTATGATGTCAACATGCGTGCGATCGCCCAGATGATATCCCAGCTGAAAAGCCCGGTGATCGTCCGCTGGGGACAGGAGATGGAGGACAAATCCGGGCGGTTCTCATGGTCCGGCTGGAACCCGCAGGACTATATCGCGGCCTACAAGCGGATGATGGACATCGTCCGCGAGGAGGCGCCCGGCACGGAGCTCATGTGGTCGCCGAAGGGGGAGCCCGGTCTCGACGCCTACTACCCCGGCGACAAATATGTCGACGTCGTCGGGCTCTCGGTCTTCGGCCTGCAGCGCTACGACGAGCTTGCCTACAACAAGCAACGGACATTCTCCGAGGCGCTGAAGCAGGGCTATGATCTCGTCGCCGGCTACGGAAAGCCCGTCTGGGTGGCGGAACTCGGCTATCAAGGCGGCGACGCCTACATGAAGCCCTGGATCGAAACCGCCACGCTGAAGCAGAGCGCTTTTCCGAACCTGCAGGAGGTCGTCTACTTCAACGACCGGGATGTGAATGCATGGCCGTTCGATCTCGGCCGGCCGGATTGGCGCGTGGTCGAAAGTCTGGCCAACTGACGTCTTTGAAAAGGGAGAGGCCCGCCGGGGTTTGCGGGCCTCTCCTCTCATGCCAGGCAGCCGATCATCCCTTGATCGTCGCCTTGCCCTCTTCGATGAGCCGGGTCGCCGCATCGGCGGGCGAGATCCGTTCGAAGGCAATTTCGTCGCAGAGCGGGCGCAGCACGCGCTGGTCGAACTGCGTCGATCCCATCGGCGCCGGCGCCGGATACTCACCGACCTGATCCTTGAGAAGATTGACGTATTTGACCGTCTCCTGCTCCGTCGGATTCAGCTGGGGCAGGATGGCTTCGCGCACCGTCGGGGACATCGGCACGCCGCGCTCGACGCCGAGGATCTTGCCGGCTTCGACGTCGTTAACGAAGAAGTCGATGAATTTCGCGGCGGCTTCGCCATTCTTCGTCGTGGCGCCGATGCTCCAGATCAGCGCGGGACGATAATAGTGGCCGGACGGCCCGCCCTTCTTCTCGCGCGGCAGCGTGGTGATGCCGATCTTGTTCTTGATGATCAACTGATAGCCGATCATCTGGTTGGAATAAGCCATGCCGATCGCCGATTTGCCGAGCGCCAGGCAATTGGTGTCGATCGTATTCTGGTCGAGCGTCTGCACGTCGGCGGCGACCGTGCCGCCCTTTTTGCGCAGGTCCTCCCAGTAGCTGAACCATTCCTTGGCATCGTCGGCGGCAAAGCCGAGGGTGCCGTCTTTGTAGAGGCTCTTGCCGCGCTGCCGCAGCCAGGCGTCGAAGACGTAGGCATAGCGCGCGGCATAGGGCCCGCCGGCAAAACCTTGCTTGCCGCCAGCCTTCGTCAGCTCGACGGCAAGCTTGGCATATTCGTCCCAGGTGAGGTCGGGTGTCGGCAGCGGCAGCCCGGCTTTTTCGAAGAAGACGGTGTCGAAGAACATCGCGAATGAATTAAGGCCGAGCCCGATGCCGTAGAGCTTGCCGTCGACGGTGGTGAGCTTCAGCATGTCGGCGCCGAAGGACTGGACCTTCAGCGTCGCGGGCACGAATTCGTCGAGCGCCAGGCAGGCGCCGCGTTTCGAATAGTCCGAGATCGTGCTCGGCTCCAGCTGGAAGACGTCAGCGATGGCGCGGCCGGCCATCTGGGTCGCGAGCTTCGTCCAGTAGCCGTCGCCGGAAAGCGATTCGCCGACCACGGTCACGCCGGGTGTTTTGGCCTGGTAGAGCTTGGCGACATCGAGCGTGCGTTTGGCGCGGTCGTTGGACCCCCACCACATGGCCCTGAGCTGCGTGTCTTCCGCAAAGGCCGGAATGGCGCTCCCCGCGCCGAAGGCGAGGCCGGCGGCGACGCCGGCAGAACCCGTCAGGAATGAACGGCGATTGACCTGCATGATATCCTCCTTGTTCCCAATATGCCCTCTGCCATCCTCCAACGGCGTGCCGGGGCATTTCGACGGACAGATTACGCAAAAAAATTTTCTTTGCAAGAATTAATGAATGTCTTGCAAATTTGCATTATTTGCATAGTGTTTGCCCCCATGAACGATCCGAAAACCAGACGGCCTCGACAGGCCGACATAGCCACTCTGGCCGGCGTCTCCGTCTCCACGGTGTCGCGCGTGCTCGCCAACGAACCCGGCATCAGCGAGACCGTCCGCCGCCAGATATTGAAGGTGGCGGCCGAACATGGCTACCCCGTCAAGCCTGCCATCGAGACCGTTGCCGGCGGGCTGGCGCTGATTGCGAGCGACGGCGTCACGGGCGGGCTCAGCATTTTCTATGAAGCGATCGTCGACGGCTTGCGCGCCGGAGCCGCCGATGCCGGCATGCCCTTCGATATCCGGCTGGTCCGCGAGGATCGGACCACGCCGGATGCGGTGCGCGACTATATGCAGGCCGCCGGCGCCGAAGGCCTCTTTCTCGTCGGCATCGATCCGAACGAGACGCTGCGCGACTGGCTGCAAGCCAGCATGACGCCGACCGTTCTCGTCAACGGCACCGATCCCCGGATGCAGTTCGACGGCGTTTCGCCAGCCAATTTCTTCGGTGCCTATGAAGCGACCCACCGCCTTTTGAAAGCCGGCCATCGTCGCATCCTGCATCTGACAGGATCGCATCGGCACACGATCCGGGAGCGTATCCGCGGTTTCGAGGCGGCGATCGCCGCCGTCCCCGGCGCCGAGGGCCGTCTCCTGCCCATGACCTTCCAGAGTAGCGCCAGCCGCGAGGCACATGAGCTGACGCTCGCAGCACTTGCCGAGAATGCCGGCTTCACCGCTGCCTTCTGCATGAACGATTTCATCGCGGTCGGCGTGCTCGAAGCGGCCAACGAGGCCGGCCTGCGCGTGCCGGAGGATTTCGCGATCGTCGGCTTCGACGATCTGCCCTGCGCGCTGATGACCAATCCGCGGCTTTCCACCATGCGCGTCGACCGCGCCGCCCTCGGGCGCGAAGCCGTGTCGCTGATGTTGTCGCGTTTCCGCGACAGGACAGCCCCTGCGCGCCACATCTGCCAGGCGGTCGTTCCCGTCCCGGGAGGGACCGTTCCAAATGCCGAACCCGTGAGAGATGCCGATGACCTATGATCCCGCCAGCGCCAACCCGCTTGCCGGCAATCCGCTGGAAACCCGCGCGGATATGAGCCGGGCCCTGCTCGCCCTTTTCGACCCGCTGCTTGGCTGTTTCTCGAAAGGCAATGCCCGCGTCAGGCTCAATGGCGCCGCCGCCCATTTCGACAGGGCGGCGGCCGATCTCGAAGGCTTCGCCCGGCCGCTCTGGGGATTGGCGCCGCTCGGCGCCGGTAAGGGAGACTTCGCCCATTGGCATCGTTTTGCCGAAGGTCTCGCAAACGGTACCGATCCCGCCCATCCGGAATATTGGGGCACGGTCAATGGCCGCGATCAGCGCATGGTCGAGCTTGCCGCTCTCGGTTTTGCCCTGGCGCTGGTACCGGAAAATATCTGGGAGCCACTCGACGCGCGCGCCCGCGGCAATGTCGTCGCCTATCTCAAGCATGCCAGACAATTCGAATATGCTGACAACAACTGGAAATTCTTCCGCATCTTCGTCGATATCGCGCTCGATCGCCTTGGCGTCGATTTCGACCGCAGCCTGACGCGGCAATATCTGGAGGAACTCGAAGGCTTCTATATCGGCGACGGCTGGTATCGCGATGGAAATGTGCGGCGTATCGACCATTACATTCCCTTCGCCATGCATTTTTATGGCCTGATCTATTCGAAGCTCGTCGACGACGATTATGCAAAACGCTACCGCGAGCGTGCGGTCCTCTTCGCCCGGGACTTCCGGCATTGGTTCGCCGCCGATGGGGCGACGATCCCCTTCGGCCGTAGCCTGACCTATCGCTTTGCCTGTGCCGGATTCTGGTCGGCGCTCGCCTTTGCCGATGTCGAGGCTCTGCCCTGGGGCGAGGTCAAGCATCTCTGCCTGCAGCATCTGCGCTGGTGGAGGGATAAGCCGATCGCCGATCGCGACGGCGTGCTGTCGATCGGATTCGGCTATCCGAACTTGCTGATGTCGGAGAGCTACAATTCCGCCGGTTCGCCCTACTGGGCTCTCAAGGCTTTCCTGCCGCTCGCGATCGCAGAGGATCATCCCTTCTGGACCGCCGGCGAGAAGCCGCCGGTGCCGGCGCCCGAGGTCGTTCCCCAGCGTCATCCCGGCATGGTGCTCATGCGGACAGGCGGCGATGTCGTGGCGCTGTCTTCCGGTCAGGAAAACCTGCAGATGCGTTTCGGCACGGAAAAATATGCGAAATTCGCCTATTCGACCCGCTACGGCTTCAGTGTCGAGTCCGATGAGCGCGCCTTTGCGCTTGCGGCCTTCGATTCGATGTTGGCCTTCAGCGAGGACGGCCTGCATTATCGGGTGCGCGAGACGAATGAGGAAGCCAGGCTCGCCGACGATGTGCTTTATGCGAAATGGTCGCCTTTCCCCGATGTCGGCGTCGAAACCTGGCTCGTGCCGCAAGCCCCCTGGCATATCCGCCTCCACCGGATCAGGGCCGGCCGGCCGCTGCGTATTGCCGAAGGCGGCTTTGCCATCGGCCGCCGGGATTTCGAGCTGGACAGGCTGTCGGCTTCGGATGGGGCTGCCTATGCGATCGGCGAAGCCGATTTCACCGGCATTGTCGATCTCGGCTCTTCGGTCAAGCGCAGCGGGCTCGCCCAGAAGGCGCAGCCCAACACCAATGTGATCGTTGCAAAAACCATTGTGCCGCAATTGCGCGGTCAGATTCCGGCCGGCGAGACCATCCTGGTGACGGCAGTGCTGGCGCTCGACGATCCCGCTGCCGTCTCGTCCGCCTGGACGAAACCGCCGAAAGCGCCGGATCTTGCGGTGCTGGAGGCCTTGGTCAGGGAAAAGGGCGTGACCGTCAGCGCCATCGAAGCGCCGGGACAGATGCCATGAGCCGTCCGGCCATCGTCCTTGCCATGCAACCATTGCGCACAGAGCATGTCCTGCCGGATGAGATCCTACGCCGGCTCAACACCGTCGGCCGCCTGCTCGACGCCGAGCCGCTGCAGCGCCTGGACGACGCGCGGGCAAGCCGCCTGCTTGCCGAAGCCGAAATCCTGATTACCGGCTGGGGGGCGCCTTATATCGGGCCGGAGATTCCCGCCGCCGCGCCGCAGCTTCGTCTCATCGTCCATGCGGCGGGCACGGTAAAGGGCGTCATCGACGACGCCGTCTTCGCAGCCGGCATAACGGTCAGCCATGCGGCCGAGGCCAATGCGGTGCCGGTCGCCGAATTCACGCTTGCCGCTATCATCTTCGCCGGCAAGCGCGCCTTCCGGTTCCGGGATCTCTACGTCGCCGATCGCAACCGCGACCGGACCCATCCGATGCAGCGCGAAGCGATCGGAAATTATGGCCGCACCGTTGGCATCATCGGCGCCTCGCGCATCGGTCGGCGCGTGATCGAGCTCTTGAAGCCCTTCGACTACAGGCTGCTGCTGTCCGATCCCACGCTCGATGCTGCGGAAGCGGCCGGCCTCGGAGCCGAAAAGGTCGATCTCGATGATTTGATGCGGCAGGCGGACATCGTTTCCTTGCACGCGCCCTCGCTGCCGTCGACGCAGCATATGATCGATGCGCGGAGGCTTTCGCTGATGAAGGACGGCGCGACGTTGATCAACACGGCGCGCGGCATTCTTATCGATGAAGACGCCCTGCTCTCGGTGTTGAAGACCGGCCGTATCGACGCGGTCATCGACGTCACCGATCCGGAGATCCCGGAGGCGGATTCGGCCTTCTACGATCTGCCGAACGTCTTTCTGACGCCGCATATTGCCGGCGCCATCGGGTTGGAGCGGGCCCGCCTCGGCAAGATGGCGGCGGATGAGATCGAGCGTTTCACAGCCGGTCGGCCGCTATTCTACCAGATCCGCCGGGAGGATCTTGAAATCATCGCCTGACGCATGCCGTGGCGAGCGATCAGCGCGATGTTCTCAGCGAATTCGGTGAGCCGTCATTGGCAAGCTCGGGCATCAGGTCGGCGATGTCGACCACCTTGCCAGTGCGCGAACTCGTCAGCGCGGCGATGCCGCAGAGCACGGACATGGCGCCTGCCCGCGTGCCGGCGCGCTGGCCGAGGCCGTCGTCCATGCCGGGCTTGAAGATCATGTTGCGCATCCGGTCGTCGCCGCCGTAGTGGCCGCCTGTAAAATGCGGGACGACGATCCGTTCCACCGCTTCCTTGCCATTCGGGAAATTGCGGATGAGCAGGATCGCATCCTCCTTCGGCTCTTCCCAAGGCTGGGCCTCGTATTGGCGAAGCTCGATGCGCCCCTTGGTGCCGTTGAAGGCAAGGTGATGGCCTTCGATCGGCTGGAAGGTATTCAGCGAATAGGAGACGTGAACGTTGTTGCGGTAGCGGAGCGAGACCACCATCGTATCGGGAATGTCGATATCCTCACGGAAGACGCAGCCGTCACGGAAGTAGCCGTCAATCTCAGAGGGATCCTCGTAGAGCTGATCGAGGAATGGATCAGTCTCGAGATCGAGATGGTAGTCGCATTCCTGCGTGTGCGGACAGAGCTTGCAGCGGGGACCACGGAACGGGCCCTTGCGGCCGTAGTTCTGCAGGTCGGCGAAGGAGGTGACGGATTCGGGATCGCTGTCGAGATACCAGTTCAGAAGATCGAAATGGTGGGTAGCTTTGTGAACGAAGAGACTGCCCGAATTTTCCGTATAGGCATGCCAGCGGCGGAAATAGTCGGCGCCGTGCTTGGTGTTGAGATACCAATGGAAGTCGACCGAGGTCACCCGGCCGATTTCGCCGGCATTCAGCAATTCCTTGATCTTGGCGGCGGTCGGCGCATAACGATAGTTGAAGGAGACATCGACCCGGCGGCCGGTGCGCTTTTCGGCGTCGAGAATCCGGCGAATTTTCTCGACCGAGGTGGTCATCGGCTTTTCGGTAATGACGTCGATGCCGGACTCCAGCGCCCGCACGACGATATCGTCATGCGTCTGGTCGGGCGTGCAGACGATGACCAGATCCGGCTTCTGTTCGGCGAGCATGGAATCTATGTTTTCATAGAGCGGAGCATTGCTGCCGATCATGTTGCGGGCGCGCTCGCCGCGCAGCGAATTCTTCTCGACGATGGCTGTGAGGTCAACATGTTCGCGCCAGCCGGCAAGCAGATCCTTGCCCCACATGGTAGTGCCGCGGTTCCCGGTGCCGATCAGGGCAAAACGGCGTTTCTCCATTGAATGATCCTCCTGCATGCGCGATGAAACGAATACTGAAATCAGGCCTGGCAACAGCTTCTGAACCGTTCGACGCAGGTGGCGATCACCTCGTCGGCCGGGCGTTTCCACCAGTTTTCGGCCGAAAAGATCTCCACCTCCTGCGCGCCGAAGAAGCCGGCGGCCTCGACCATCCGTCTTATGCCTTTGAGATCGATGACGCCATCGCCCATCATGCCGCGGTCGAGCAGCATGTCCTTGGTCGGCACCAGCCAGTCGCAGATGTGATGGGCGAAGATGCGGTTCATGCGCCCGGCGCGGGCAATTTGGTTGGCAAGGTCGGGATCCCACCAGACATGATAGACATCGATCGCAACGCCGACATCCTCGCCGAGCTGTTCGCACATGTCGAGCGCTTGGCCGAGCGTGTTCACACAGGCCCGGTCGGCCGCATACATCGGATGCAACGGTTCGATGGCGAGCTTCACGCCGGCAGCCCGCGCATGCGGCAGCACGGCGGCAATACCGTCGAACACCATTTTCCGGGCCGCAACGATATCCTTCGAACTATCAGGCAGGCCGCCGACGACGAGCACGAGGCAATCGGCGGAAAACGCGGCCGCCTCGTCGATTGCGCGTCTGTTGTCGTCGAGGTTCTTCTGCCAGTCGGCATCATTTGCCGCCGGAAAGAAACCGCCGCGGCAGAGACCGGTCAGCTTGATGCCGTTCGATTTGACGATGCGCACGGCTTCATCGAGACCGGCCCTGGCGACCTGGTCGCGCCAGGGCGCGATCGAAGTGATGCCGTGCTTCAGGCAGATATCGACGGCTTCGGCAAAGCCGCATTGCTCGCGGATCGTCGCGAGATTGATCGAAAGTCCCTCGACCTGCATGCCAGTTCCTCCCATTGCCGCGTCGGCGTTCAGTGGACGCCGTGGACGGCAAGCACCTGTTTCATGCGCGTCGCCGCGAGTTCCGGATCGGCGAGAACGCGGGCCTTGTCGGCCAGCCGGAAGAGTTCGGCCAGATGCGTCAGCGAGCGCGTGCTCTGCTGGCCGCCGATCATCGTGAAATGATCCTGCAGGCCGTTCAGATAGGCGAGGAAGACAACACCGGTCTTGTAGAAGCGCGTCGGCGCCTTGAAGATATGGCGAGACAGCGGAACGGTCGGCTCAAGCAGATCGAAGAACTCGCCGTTGCTCTTGCGGCCGAGCGCATCGAGCGCGGCGGAAGCTGCCGGCGCGATGGCGTCGAAGATGCCGAGCAACGCGTCGGAATGGCCCTGTTCGTCGCCGGCGATCAGTTCGGCGTAATTGAAGTCGTCGCCGGTATACATGCGCACGCCCTTCGGCAGCTGCCGGCGCATCGTCACTTCCTTCTCCTTGGAAAGAAGCGAGATTTTGATGCCATCGACCTTTGCGGCATTAGCTTCGATCACCTCGAGGCAGGTTTGCATCGCCTTCAGGTGGTCGCCGTAGCCCCAGTATCCCTCGAGCGCTGGATCGAACATCTCGCCGAGCCAATGGATGATGACGGGTTCCCTTAGCTGGCGAAGGATCCGGTCGTAAACTCTGATATAGTCGTCCGGTCCCTTGGCGGCTGCGGCAAGCGCCCGGCTCGCCATCAGGATGATGCGTCCGCCAGCGGCTTCCACCGTTTCGATCTGTTCTTCATAGGCCTTGATGATCGTGTCGATGGTCACGTCGGGGCCGGGCGTCAGATGGTCGGTGCCGGCGCCGCAGGCAATCAGCGCATCCTTGCGGCCGGCCGCCTCGGCAAGCGCGCGTCGGATAAGATCACGGGCTTCCGGCCATCCGAGGCCCATGCCGCGCTGTGCAGTATCCATCGCCTCGGCCACGCCAAGCCCAAGGTCCCAAAGCCGATGGCGGAAGGCAAGCGTCCGTTTCCAGTCGATCGCCGGTGTCAGCCACGGATCATTGTCGGCGAGCGGATCGGCCACCACATGGGCCGCCGCAAAGGCGATGCGCGGGAAGCTCTTGGCGTCCCGCTTTTTAAGCTCGATCGGCGTGCCGGTTAGCGTATAAGAAACGATCTTGCCGTCGAGGGGAAGATTGATCGTCGTCACGGCTCAGAACTCCAGCGCGGGAACATCGAGCCAGCGGCGCTCAGCCCAGGATTTCAGTCCGAGTTCTGCAAGCTGGACGCCCTTGGCACCGGCTTCCAGGCCGTAGGGCCAGGGAGCATCTTCGACGACGTGGCGGATGAACATTTCCCACTGCGCCTTGAAGCCGTTGTCGAAGGCTTGCGTATCCGGAACCTCGTCCCAGGTCTTGTAGAAGTCGATGGTCTGGGGCTGGTCAGGGTTCCAGACCGGCTTTGGCGTATTGACGCGGTGCTGGCTCCAGCATTTCGTCAGGCCGGCGACGGCAGAGCCATGCGTGCCGTCAACCTGGAAGGTGACGAGGTCATCGCGGCGCACGCGCACCGCCCAGGAGGAATTGATCTGCGCGATCGCGCCGCCTTCGAGTTCGAAGGTCGCATAGGCCGCATCGTCGGTGTCGCAATCATAGGACTTGCCCTGCTCGTCGATGCGCCGGCCAATATGGGTGGCGCCGAGGCAGGAAACGGCCTTGACCTCTCCGAACAGATTGTCGAGTACGTAGCGCCAGTGGCAGAGCATGTCGAGGATGATGCCGCCGCCATCGGCCTTGCGGTAGTTCCAGGAGGGGCGCTGGGCGGGCACGCCCCAATCGCCTTCGAAGACCCAGTAGCCGAATTCGCCGCGCACCGAGAGGATCTTGCCGAAGAAACCAGAATCTTTCAGCAGCGCCAGCTTGCGCAGGCCGGGCAGGAAGAGCTTGTCCTGCACGACTCCGTGCTTGAGGCCGGAGCGCCGCGCCTTGCGGGCCAGATCGATCGCCACCTGCAGATCGTCGGAAATCGGCTTTTCGCAATAGACGTGCTTGCCGGCATCGAGCGCCTTGGACAGCAGCTCGGCGCGCATCAGCGTCGTGCCGGCGTCGAAGAAGATCGTGTCGTCGGGATTGGCGAGAGCGGCATCGAGATCGGTAGACCAGCGCTTTATGTTGTGCTTCTTCGCCAGCTCTTCCATCTTGGCGCCGTTGCGGCCGACAATGATCGGGTCGATCTCCAGTTTCTCGCCGGATTTCAGCGTGATGCCGCCCTGGTCGCGGAAGGCCAGAATCGAGCGCACCAAGTGCTGGTTGTAACCCATGCGGCCGGTGACGCCGTGCAAGATGATCCCCAAGCGTGCCATTTTTTCCTCCCTGCGATCCTTTGCGGCGGGAGCGGGCGTCGTGGCCCGGCCCTCCCAAGCCGGTAACTAAACAGTTACTTGATGACAGAAGAGCAGCGAGCCTGTCAAGAGTCAAATCCTGCTTTCGGGATCAGAGCCTTTTCGGGTTAGATTGCAGCATTCTGTTGGCTCAAACGGAGTCGAATGGTCGACCGGCCGGCGCGCATCGTAGCCCAGCTCTACGGCCAAGCCGGCCGGTCGATCAGGCGGCCCGTTTCAGCCAACCCGAAGGGCCGGGCATATTTCCGCCAGGATCAAAGGCGATCGGCTCGGACGTACCTTGGGGTATGCCCATCGCCGATCGCCTTTGCCCTGACGAAAACCTGCTCCGGCAGAATGCTGTAATCTAACCCGGAAAGGCTCTAACGCTTGATCGAGGCGAGCGTGACATGGACGATATGCCGTTCCCAGGCATTGAGATGGATCGGCTCGATGAGGTCGCGGCCGAAGATCGTCGAGAGCGTGTACTGGTTGGAGAGGTAGAAATACCCAAGCGAGGCGATCGTCAGGTAGACATGGAGCGGATCGGCGGTCTCGATGAAGACGCCCTGCTTCTTTCCCTGCTCTAGCACTTGGGAAAGCTCGCCGATCAGATGCGAATGCAGCTCCTTGAGCCGGACGGACTGGCGAAGCCACCGGGCGCGGTGCAGGTTTTCCGTACCAAGCAGGCTCAGGAATTCAGGGTGCTGGAGGAAGTAACGCCAGGTGAAGAGCGCGAGTTCGCCGATGCCTTCCTCGGGGCTGCGATCGCCGATATGCAGCGCGCGCTCGGCGGTGCGAATGCCGACATAGGCTTCTTCGAGCACCCTGAGGTAAAGCTGCTCCTTGTCGCCGAAATAATGGTAGAGCATGCGCTTGTTGGTGCCGGCCCGCTCGGCGATGGCATCGACGCGGGCGCCGCCCATGCCGTTTTCGGCAAATTCCCGGGTGGCCGCTTCCAGGATCGCGGCGCGTGTCCGCTCCGGATCGCGTTGGCTCGTCCGCTCTGCAGATGGACGTCGAGACCTCTTCTTCCCCGCATTATCCCCGCCGTCGTTCATCGCTCCACCTCCCTCTCAAATGTTGCGCTCATAAGCCTTCGGTGCGAAATTGTAAAAACCGAATTTGAAAGGCGGCCCGCGAGCCGACCGCTTGACACGCTTGCCGCTTTGCTCGTAGCTTGTAACTAATTGGTTATTTGCGCAAGCGTAACTGATACGGAAGCGTGTGGAGGCGCTTCCCTTTGGAGGAGGAAAAAATGGATCTACGTGTAAATAGACGTAATTTCGTTGCGGGAGGGGCAGCACTTCTGTCGCTCTCCGCGCTGGGAAGCAGCGCGCTGGCAGAGGAAACGCGCCTGCGTCTCCTGTGGTGGGGCTCTCAGCCGCGCGCCGATCGCACCAACAAGGTGTCGGAGCTTTACAAGGCGAAGAACGCCGGCACCACCATCACCGGTGAGTTTCTCGGATGGGCCGATTACTGGCCGCGACTGGCGACCCAGGTCGCCGGCCGCAATGCCCCCGACATTATCCAGATGGACTACCGCTATATCGTCGAATATGCCCGGCGTGGCGCGCTTGCGCCGCTCGAATCCTACATGCCGTCGAAGCTGCAGCTCGATGATTTCGATCCGGCGCAGATCGAAGGCGGCAAGGTCGATGGCCATTTCTACGGCGTCAGCCTCGGTGCCAATTCAGCCACCACCGTGTTGAACACTGTCGCCTTCAAGGAAGCCGGCATCGACATGCCGACGCAGAAGACGACCTGGGAGGAGTTCGGCAAGATCGGTGCCGAGATGACCAAGGCCGGCAAGCGCAAGGGTTATTTCGGCTTTGCCGATGGCAGCGGTGCCGAACCGCTCTTTGAGAACTACCTCCGCCAGCGTGGCAAGGCGCTCTACACGGCGGATTCGAAGATCGCCTTCGGTCCCGAGGAAGCTGCCGAATGGTTCGATATGTGGGCGAAGTTCCGCGAAGCCGGAGCTTGCGTCACCCCTGATATCCAGGCGCTTTACAAGGATTCGATCGATACCAGCCCGCTTACCGTCGGCAAGGCTGCCTGCGACTATGCGCACAGCAACCAGTTCGTTGGCTTTCAGGCTATGGTCAAGGACAAGCTGGCGTTGACCAACTACATGCGCATCAAGCCGGACTCGAAGGGCGGCCATTACCGCAAGCCGTCGATGTTCTTCTCCGTCTCCGCGCAGTCGAAGGTGATGGATCAGGCGGTCGACTACATCAACTTCTTCGTCAAGAATCCTGATGCCGCATTGGCGCTCGATGTCGAGCGCGGCATTCCGGAATCGAAGGCGATGCGCGATGTCGTCGCCACCAAGCTCGACGAAACCGGCAAGGTTCCGCTCGATTATGTCAGCGGTCTCGGCGATCTCGCCGGCCCGCTGCCGCCCCCGCCGCCGACGGGTGCCGGCGAAGGCCAGGTGGTTCTCCGTACGATCTCCGAGCAGGTGGCCTTCGGTCAGCTGACTCCGGCCGATGCCGGCAAGCAGCTTGTCGATGAAATCACGCGACTCCTCGCGCGGGGCTGATCAATGAGCAATGCGATGCGCACGCCCGCAGGGGCCATATCAGTGGAAAGATATCAGGGGGCCGTGGCCGAAGGACGCTTCCGGCGCCTCTGGAACGCCAATGCTCCCGGCTATCTCTTCCTTCTGCCATGGCTCATCGGCTTTTTCGGGTTGACCCTCGGGCCGGCCCTGATTTCGCTCTACCTATCCTTCACCGACTTCGACATGCTACGGTCGCCGGGATGGGTGGGAGCTGCGAACTACGTGCGCATCGCCACTGCGGATCCGAAATTCTCGGCCGCCATGCGCGTCACGCTTACCTATGTCGTCTTGTCGGTGCCGTTCAAATTGACCTTCGCCTTGCTGGTTGCCATGGCGCTGAACCGTGGCGTGCGGGGCCTGCCGATCTACCGGGCGATCTTCTATCTGCCATCGCTGCTCGGCGGCAGCGTGGCGATCGCCGTACTATGGCGCCAGCTTTTTGCCAGCGACGGCCTTATCAATGCGGCCCTCGCAACGGTCGGCATCGAGGGGCCGAGCTGGATCTCGCATCCGAGCTATTCGATCTATACGCTGGTGGCGCTGTCCGTCTGGCAATTCGGTTCGCCGATGATCATCTTCCTCGCCGGCCTGCGCCAGATTCCGCAAGACATGTATGAAGCGGCAAGCCTCGACGGTGCATCGAAATTCCGCCAGTTCTACAAGATCACGCTGCCGCTGCTGACGCCCGTCATCTTCTTCAATGCCGTGGTCCAGACGATCGATGCCTTCAAGGCCTTCACGCCGGCCTTCATCATATCAGGCGGCACCGGCGGGCCGATCAATTCGACGCTGTTCTACACCCTCTATCTCTACCAGGAGGCCTTCGGCAATTTCCGCATGGGCTATGCCTCGGCGCTCGCCTGGATCCTGGTGCTGATCATCGCCGTCTTCACCGCCTTCTCCTTCCTGACCTCGCGTTACTGGGTGCACTACGATGACTGAGATGATGACCGTCACCGCCCCGAAGCCGCCGAGCGACATCAACAAACGCAGCCTTCCCGGCTCGATCATCCTGCATGCCATGCTGATCATCGCATCGATCGCCATGGTCTATCCGCTGCTGTGGATGGTCTCGGCCTCCGTCCGACCGCAAGACGAAATCTTCTCTTCCACCTCGCTCATCCCGTCATCGGTGGATTTCTCCTCCTATGTGCGTGGCTGGTTCGGCCTCGATATCAGCTTCGGCCGCTTCTTCTGGAATTCGCTTGTTATCTCGGTACTGACCGTGACCGGCAACGTCGTCGCCTGTTCGCTTGCCGCCTACGCTTTCGCGCGGCTGCGTTTTGCCGGCCGCAATTTCTGGTTCGCGATCATGCTCGGCACGCTGATGATCCCCTATCACGTGACGCTGATCCCGCAATATGTACTCTTCCTCAACCTCGGCTGGGTGAATACCATCCTGCCGCTCGTCGTACCGAAGTTCCTGGCAAGCGATGCCTTCTTCATCTTCCTGATGGTGCAGTTCTTCCGCGGCATCCCGCGTGAGCTGGACGAGGCGGCGATGATGGATGGCTGCAGCGCCTTCCGCATCTACTGGAAGATCATGCTGCCGCTGTCGTTGCCGGTGCTGGCGACGGCTGCGATCTTCTCCTTCATCTGGACCTGGGACGATTTCTTCGGGCCGCTGATCTACCTCAACGACATGAACACCTACACGATCCAGCTAGGCCTGCGCACCTTCGTCGACTCGACGAGCGCCTCGGACTGGAGCGGCCTCTTCGCCATGTCGACCCTCACGCTGGTGCCGGTGTTCTTCTTCTTCCTGTTCTTCCAGCGCCTGCTGATCGAGGGCATCGCCACGACGGGTATGAAACGTTGATGGCGGCAACGGGAAAGAGTGACATGAGCATCAAGACGGTCGCGATCGTCGGCTGCGGCATCGGCCGCTCCCACATCGTCGAGGGCTACCTGCCGCATTCCGACAAGTTCAAGGTCGTGGCGATCTGCGACCTCGACGAACAACGCCTGGCGGAGGTCGGAGACGAGTTCGGCATCGAGCGCCGCACCACCTCCTTCGCGGAGCTGCTTGCCGACGATACGATCGACATCATCGATATCTGTACCCCGCCCAGCATTCATCTGGAGCAGGTGGTCGCGGCGCTGGCCGCCGGCAAGCATGTCGTCTGCGAAAAGCCGCTGACGGGCTCGCTGGCCGGGGTCGATACGATCATGGAAGCGGAAAAGACCGCCAAAGGCGTGCTGATGCCGATCTTCCAGTACCGCTACGGCGACGGCATTCAGAAGGCCAAGCGGATCATCGATGCCGGCATTGCCGGCAAAGCTTATACGGCCTCGGTCGAAACCTTCTGGCTGCGCAAACCCGAATATTACGCCGTGCCCTGGCGCGGCAAATGGGCGACGGAGCTCGGCGGCGTGCTCGTCACGCATGCACTGCATCTGCACGACATGCTGATGCATCTGATGGGCCCGGCCACGAGGGTCTTCGGCCGCGTCGCAACCCGCGTCAACGATATCGAGGTCGAGGATTGCGCCTCCGCCAGCCTGCTGATGGAAAGCGGGGCCTTCGTCTCGCTCTCCTGCACGCTGGGTTCGCAAGAGCAGATCAGCCGGCTGAGGCTGCACTTCGAGAACGTGACCTTCGAAAGCACGCACGAGCCCTATACGCCCGGCAAGGATCCCTGGAAGATCATCGCGGCCAATGACGATGTGCAGGAAAAGATCGACCGGGTGGTCGGCGACTGGCAGCCGGTTGCGCCGCGTTTCACCACCCAGATGGGCCAGTTCCACGCCTTCCTCAGTGGTCACGGGCCGCTGCCGGTGACATCAACGGATGCGCGTCGCGCGCTGGAACTCGTCACCGCCATTTACCAGTCTTCCGACAGCGGCGCCGAAGTGCCGCTGCCGGTCGGTCCCGACAGTCCGAAATACGCCGATTGGCGTGCAAGAACGAAGTAACCGGCAAAAGAGAGGGTTTTGAGAAGATGGCAACCAGTGTCGTTCTTCAGAAGGTCGAGAAGCGCTACGGCGCGATGGATGTGATCCATGGCATCGACCTGACGATCGATCCCGGCGAATTCGTCGTTTTCGTTGGCCCCTCGGGCTGCGGAAAATCGACGCTTCTGCGGATGATCGCCGGCCTCGAGGAAATCTCCGGCGGCGCGCTGCTGCTCGACAGCGAGCGCATGAACGAGGTGGCGCCCGCCAAGCGCGGCATCGCCATGGTCTTCCAGTCCTATGCGCTCTATCCCCACATGTCCGTTTACAAGAACCTCGCCTTCGGCCTGGAGACGGCGGGTTACAAGAAGGCCGACATCCAGCCGAAGGTGAAGCGCGCCGCCGAGATCCTGCAGATCGAAAAGCTGCTGGAGCGCAAGCCGAAGGCGCTCTCCGGCGGCCAGCGCCAGCGCGTCGCGATCGGTCGGGCCATCGTACGCGAGCCGCGCATCTTCCTGTTCGACGAACCGCTGTCCAACCTCGATGCCGAACTGCGTGTGCAGATGCGCGTCGAGATCTCCCGCCTGCACCGGCAGCTCGGCAACACCATGATCTATGTCACCCACGACCAGGTCGAAGCCATGACGATGGCCGACAAGATCGTGGTGCTGAATTCCGGCCGCATCGAGCAGGTCGGCGCCCCGCTTGATCTCTACAACAACCCGGCCAACCGCTTCGTCGCCGGCTTCATCGGCAGCCCGAAGATGAATTTCCTGAAGGCGCGCATCGAGCAGGTCGGCGAGGCGGAAACCAGCATCCATGTCTGCGGCAATTCCGTCCGCCTGCCGCGCCGGCTGAACGGCGAGGCCGGCCAGGAGGTCACTTTCGGCATCCGCCCCGAGCATCTTTCGCTTGCCGGGGGCGCCATCGCGCTCTCGACCGTCAACGTCGATCTCGTCGAAAATCTCGGCGGCGCCACCATGCTCTACACCACGACGCCGGACAGCCAGCTTCTGACCGTTGCGCTCGACGGCCAGCAGAAGGTGGAGCGCGGCACCAATGTGAAGACCTTCTTCGATCCGGCTCGCTGCCACGTCTTCGATGCCGCCGGCAAGACGATCTAAGCGCTGCTTGACATCAGATCCTCCTCTGCCCCATCCTTTCGCAAGGGGCTGAAGGGGAACAAGCATGACGCCTGAAGATAGGATTCATGCGCTTGGCATCTGGCAGGGCCCGATCGAAATTACGCCGATAGCAGGCGGCATCACCAACAGGAACTATCTGGTCAGCGATGCCGTCGCGCGCTGCGTGGTCAGGCTCGGCACCGATATTCCCATTCATCACATCAACCGGCAGAACGAGCTTGCCGCCAGCCTTGCGGCGCATGCCGCCGGCATATCGCCTGCCGTCATCCATCATTCGCCTGGTGTGCTGGTGCTCGAATATGTCGAGGCGAGGGCACTGTCGCCGGAAGATATCAGGGCACCTGAGATGCTGGCCCGAGTCGTTCCGCTCGTCCGCGCCTGCCATCATGACATCGCCCGGCATTTCCGCGGTCAGGCGATGATCTTCTGGGTCTTCCACGTCATCCGCGATTACGCCGCCAGCCTGGGGGCGTCAGGCAGTCCCTACCTTCCCTTGTTGCCGGGTCTGATCGGCAGGGGCGAGACGCTGGAGGAAGCCGCAGGGCCTTTCGAGATCGCCTTTGGCCACAATGATCTGCTGGCCGCCAACTTTCTCGATGACGGCAACCGGCTCTGGTTGATCGACTGGGACTACGCCGGCTTCAACACGCCGCTTTTCGATCTCGGCGGATTGGCTTCCAACAACGAACTTCCAGAAGCGGCAGAGCGCACCATGCTGGAGATCTATTTCGACCGGCCGCTGACATCAGATCTCCGCAGGCGCTACGGCGCGATGAAATGCGCCTCGCTGCTGCGTGAGACGCTCTGGAGCATGATTTCGGAAATCCATTCCACCATCGATTTCGATTACGCCGCCTATACAGCCGAAAATCTCGCGCGCTTCGAACGCGCCTATCAAGCCTTTGAGCAGGACCAATAAATGACGAAGGAATTACCGAAGACGGCAAAAGCCGTGGTCATCGGCGGCGGCATCATCGGCTGCTCGACAGCCTATCATCTCGGCAAGCTCGGCTGGACCGACACCGTCCTGCTCGAACGCAAGAAGCTGACATCGGGCACCACCTTCCATGCCGCAGGCCTCGTCGGCCAGCTGCGCACCAGCGCCAACATCACCCAGCTGCTCGGCTATTCCGTCGATCTCTACAAGCGGCTGGAAGAGGAGACGGGCCTCGGCACCGGCTGGAAGATGAATGGCGGCCTGCGCCTTGCCTGCAACGAGGAGCGCTGGACGGAGGTCAGGCGTCAGGCGACCACGGCCCAGTCCTTCGGCCTCGAAATGCAGTTGCTGACGCCGCAGGAAGCCTTCGATCTCTGGCCGCTGATGACGATCGACGATCTCGTCGGCGCCGCCTTCCTTCCCACAGACGGCCAGGCCAATCCTTCCGATATCACCCAGGCGCTGGCGAAAGGCGCCCGCATGTCCGGAGTTTCGATCTTCGAGGATACCGAAGTTCTCGACCTCGAAATCGACAAGGGAAGGATTCGCGCCGTCGTCACGGCGCAAGGTCGTATCGAATGCGAGCGCGTCGTCGTCTGCGCCGGCCAATGGACGCGCGCCTTCGCCGCCCGCTTCGGCGTCAACGTACCGCTGGTCTCGGTCGAGCACCAATATATCATCACCGAATCCTTCGGCGTGCCCTCCAACCTGCCGACGCTGCGCGATCCCGACCGCCTGACCTATTACAAGGAAGAGGTCGGCGGCATTGTCATGGGCGGCTACGAGCCGAACCCCATTCCCTGGGCGGAAAAAGGAATCCCCGACGGTTTCCACTACACGCTGCTGGACAGCAATTTCGACCATTTCGAACAGATCATGGAGCAGGCGCTTGGCCGCGTTCCGGCGTTGGAAAATGTCGGCGTCAAGCAGCTGTTGAACGGTCCGGAAAGCTTCACGCCCGACGGCAATTTCATTCTCGGCGAGGCGCCGGAGCTGAGGAATTTCTTCGTCGGCGCCGGTTTCAACGCCTTCGGCATTGCCTCGGCCGGCGGCGCCGGCATGGCGCTTGCCGAATGGGTGGCGAAGGGCGAACCGCCATATGACCTCTGGCCGGTCGATATTCGCCGTTTCGGCCGTCCGCATTTCGATACCGACTGGGTGCGCACACGCACGCTCGAAGCTTATGGCAAGCATTACACCATGGCCTGGCCTTTCGAGGAGCATTCGAGCGGCCGTCCTTGCCGCAAGTCGCCGCTCTATGACAGGCTGAAGGCGCAGGGGGCCTGCTTCGGCGAAAAGCTCGGCTGGGAACGGCCGAACTGGTTTGCCGATCTCTTCGCCAATGAGGAGCCGAAGGATATTTACAGTTATGGCCGTCAGAATTGGTTCGACGCCGTCGGCCGAGAACACAAAGCGGTGCGCGAGGCGGCCGTCATCTTCGACCAGACCTCCTTTGCCAAATTCGTGTTGAAGGGCAGGGACGCCGAGGCGACTCTTTCCTGGATTGCTTCCAACGATGTCGCAAGGCTTGTGGGATCGCTCGTCTATACCCAGATGCTGAACGACAAGGGCGGTATCGAATGCGATGTGACCGTCGCCCGCGTCGCCGAGGACGAATATTACATCGTCACCGGCACCGGTTTTGCCACCCATGATTTCAACTGGATCGCACGCAATATACCGGCGGCGATGCATGCCGAACTGGTCGACGTCACGTCAGCTTATTCCGTGCTGTCGCTGATGGGGCCGAATTCCCGCGCCGTGCTGGAAAAGGTGACCGGCAGCGATGTCTCGAATGCAGCCTTCCCCTTCGGCCAGGCCAGAACCATCGGCATTTCAGGTTGCCCGGTGCGGGCGCTGCGCATCACCTATGTCGGCGAACTCGGCTACGAACTCCATATTCCCATTGAATATGCAACGACCGTCTATGATGTGCTGATGGCGGCTGGCGGCGAACTCGGCCTCGTCAATGCCGGCTACCGCGCCATCGAGAGTTGCCGCCTGGAAAAGGGCTATCGCGCCTGGGGCTCCGATATCGGCCCGGATCATACGCCAATCGAGGCCGGTCTCGGCTGGGCGGTGAAGATGCGAAAAAATATTCCCTTCCGCGGCCGTGAGGCGATCGAGGGGCAGCTTTCGGGCGGCGTGAAGAAACGCCTTGCCTGCTTTGTCCCCGAGGACGCCGACACCGTACTGCTCGGCCGCGAAACGATCTATCGCAACGGCAAGCGCGTCGGCTGGCTTTCGAGCGGCGGCTTCGGCTACACGCTGGGCAAGCCGATCGGTTACGGCTACGTCCGCAATTCCGATGGCGTGACGGAGGACTTCGTTCTCTCCGGCACGTATGAGCTCGATGTCGCGCGGGAACGCATTCCCTGCAAGGTGTCGCTGGCGCCGCTTTACGATCCCGACATGGCGCGGGTGAAGGCGTAGTGGCTGCCGTCTAGAACAGCGGCAGCCGGTCGTCCTGAATCAAGATCTCCAGCTTGTCCGAGACATCCTGCGTCCAGGCCCGATGTCCGGTCAAGGCCGTCGGGAAAAGGCCGGGAAGAGTGAAAAGGGCCGCTGAGATCGCCGGACCGGTACGGGGAACATCGGCGATAAGGGCGGCGATTTCGGCGGCGCGGGGATCGCGCAGCTCGTAGTGCTCGCCATTGCCGCGCTCGCCGATCGCATATCGCATCCAAGCCGCGACGGCGATTGCATAGGTCTCCGCCCTGTCGCCATGCGCCAGAGCCTCGCATGCCGGCTCCAGCAGCCGCTGAGGCAGCTTCTGCGTGCCGTCCATGGCGATCTGATAGGTGCGGTGCGCGATCGCCTTGTTTGCAAAGCGTGCTATCAATTCACTGGCATAGTCGTCGAGATTAATGCCGGGCACGGCGTCCAGCGTTCGCGCCGCCGCATGCATATGGCGATAGGCAAGGGCTGCCAAGCCGGCATCGTCCATCACGTCGCGGATAAATTCATAGCCGCCGATATAACCGAGATAGGCAAGCAGCGAATGGGCGCCATTCAGCATCCGCAGCTTCATCTTCTCGTAGGCCGAGACTTCCTCGACCATCAGCGCGCCGTGTATCTTTTCCCAAGCCGGCCGGCCATTGACGAAATGGTCTTCGATGACCCATTGCGTAAAGGGTTCCGTCTCGATCGCCGCCATATCCGTGCGGCCCGTCAGCCGCTCGGCATCGGCATAGGTTGCATCGGTGCTGGCGGGCGTGATGCGGTCGACCATCGTGGACGGGAAGGGCACGTTCGTTTCGATCCAGCGATGCAGCTCGGGATCGATACGGGAGGTGAATTCCAGCACGAGGCGCTTCAGCACCGCGCCGTTGCTCGGCAGGTTGTCGCAGCTCAGCGGCGTGAAGGGCAGGATGCCCTTCTGCCGGCGGCGCGCAAGGCCTTCGACGAGATAGCCGATGACGCCGCGCGGCGCGTGCCGGTTGGCAAGGTCGGCGACAATATCGGGGTGCTTCAGGTCGAGGCCGCCTGTTGCGGGATCGAAACCATAGGCCTTTTCGGTCACCGTCATGCTGACGATGCGGATATCGGGGTCTTCGAGCCGCGCCAGCAGGCCGGCCGGATCGCGCGTCGCCACATGCGCCCGCAGAACGGGGCCGATCACCTGCGCCGTCGTGCCTGAGGTATCGCGGATCAGCATCGTGTAGAGGCCGTTCTGCTCGTTGAGGTGATCGGCGACATCGGCGGTGCGCAGGCTTGCCACCTCGATGCCCCAGTCTCCACCGCCAACGGCAAGCGCTGCATCGGTGAAGGGCGCAAAGTGGGCGCGGAAAAATGCGCCCGGCCCGAGATGCAGGATGCCGCTTTTCAGCCGGCTGCGGTCATAGGCGGGAAGCTTCGCCGTCGGGGCGAGGCCGGTAAGGGTTTGCAGTCGTTCCGTCACAGCTTGTAGGCCTTCTTCGCATTGCCATAGGAGAGCTCGCCCGCCACGATCTCGGCTTCCCGCTTGGAAATCCGGTGCTCGGTGGCGAGCTGAGCGAGGAAACGGCAGATTTCGCGCCGCCAGACGTCATGCCGCGCCGGGATCGAGAGCAGCGCGCGCGTATCGTCGTTGAAACCAGCCATATTGGCGAAACCTGCCGTCTCCACCACCTGGTCGAGATAGCGGCGGATACCGAGCGGGCTGTCGTGGAACCACCAGGGCGGGCCTATCATCAGGCAGGGCCAGTGACCGACCATCGGCGCCATCTCGCGCGCATAGGTCGTCTCGTCGAGAGTGAAGAGCAGCACGCGCAGGCCCGGCGCATGACCGTATTTGGAAAGCAGCGCATTCAGGCCGCCGACCCAATCCGTCGATGTCGGGATATCGGCGCCCATATTGGCGCCGCGGGTCGCAAAGAGTGCGCGGTCGGTGTTGCGTCTCGAGCCGGCATGGATCTGCATCACCATGCCGTCTTCAGCCGAAAGCCCGGCCATTTCGGTCATCATCTGGCCGCGGAAGAGTTCGGTCTCGCCAAGGGAAAGCGGACCCTTCAGCGCCTTGTCGAGGAGCGCCTGCTTTTCGATGGAGGGCAGATCGGCGGTGAAGGCGGTCGGCACGCCGTGATCGGTCGCAGTCGCGCCGAACTGGCGGAAATAGGCGCGCCGGCGCCGATGCGCCTCGATCAGGCCGTCCCAGCGCGTCACATCAGTGCCGGTAATCTCTCCGAACTTGAGGAGATTGTCGCGGAAGCCGACCGCGTCGGGATCGGTGACGCTGTCCGGCCGGTAAGTGGTACGCACTTTGCCGATCCAGCCGTCCGCCGCCATCTTCTGGTGGTGCACAAGCGGGTCGAGCGCGCCTTCGGTCGTTGCGATCGTTTCGATGCCGAATCGCTGATGCAGTGCCCGCGGGCGGAATTCGGGAAGGGCGAGCTGGGCATTGATGTGGTCGTAGAGCGCATCGGCATTCGCAGCCGTCAGCGGCTCGGTGCAGCCGAGCACGGCCGACATCGCGTGGTCGACCCAGAGGCTCGAAGGTGTCCCGCGGAAAAGATGGTAATGCGCGGCAAAGGTCCGCCAGATCGCCCGCCCCGTTGCAACAGGCTTGCCGTCGAGCCTGGGCACGCCGAGATCGTCCAATGCGACGCCGACGCTGTGCAGCATGCGGAAGAGATAGTGATCGGGAATGACCAGCAGCGAGGCCGCGTCTTCGAAAGGCTTGTCGTCGGCGAACCAGGACGGTTCGGTATGCCCGTGCGGGCTGACGATCGGAAGATTGCGCACCGTCTCGTAGAGATCCCGCGCGACGCTCCGGGTCGCCGGATCGGCCGGAAAGAGCCGGTCCGGATGAAGAAAGCCGTTCCCAACATCCATCAGTATTCCTCCCTGATCGATAAGGGCCTACCCCACAACATCAGGCACGGCAAGGTCTTTCAGTAACTAAACGGTACAGTTTTGCGATGGCTCTCCCACCATCGAAATCATTGACGAGACGCCCTATTTCCGCTTTGCAGAACCATCTGTTCCGCCGCTTCCGGCAAAGGAGGATCGATGTCCGACGAGACGAACCGAATCACCCGGCTGGAGGAGATGCTGGCCTACCAGGCAAAGACGATCGAGGAGCTTTCCGAACAGCTCGCCGAACAATGGAAGACAGTCGAGCAGATGCGCACCAAGCTCGATCGGCTGACGGAACGTTTCCTGTCGCTCGAGGAGCAGTCTCTGGAAGCGCCGGGTATCACCCGCCCGCCGCATTATTGAAAGCACGCGGCGGAATGCCGCGTGCTTTCCTGTTCATAAGGGGGCGCGTCAGACGCCGCCGATGCAGAGATATTTCATTTCCAGATAGTCGTCGGCGCCATGGCGCGAGCCCTCGCGGCCGAGGCCGGATTGCTTGATGCCGCCGAAAGGCGCCGTCTCGGACGACATCAGGCCGGTATTGATGCCGATCATGCCGTATTCCAGCGCTTCCGCCACCCGCCAGACCTTCTTCAGGTCGCCGGCATAGAAATAGGCGGCAAGACCGAACTCCGTATCATTGGCCTGGGCGATGACGTCCTCGATCGTTTCGAAGCGGAAGAGCGGCGCCACCGGCCCGAAGGTTTCCTCGCGCGCCACCTTCATGCCGCGGGCAACGCCGGTCAGTACCGTCGGCGCGAAGAACGTGCCGGCGCCTTCGATGCGCTTGCCGCCGGTCAGCACTCTGGCGCCTTTGGCAAGCGCATCGCTGACATGGTCCTCCACCTTGGCAAGGCCCTGCTCGTCGATCAGCGGCCCGATCACCACGCCTGCCTTGAAGCCGTCGCCGACCGACATCTCGGCGACCTTCGCGGCAAGCTTTGCGGCAAAAGCGTCATAGACCTTCGACTGGACATAGAGACGGTTGGCGCAGACGCAGGTCTGGCCGGCATTGCGATACTTGGAGGCGATCGCGCCCTCGACGGCAGCGTCGAGATCGGCATCGTCGAAGACGATGAAGGGCGCGTTGCCACCGAGCTCCAGGCTCACCTTCTTGATCTGGTCGGCGCACTGCCGCATCAGGATACGGCCGACCTCGGTCGAGCCGGTGAAACTGATCTTGCGCACCTTTTCGTTGCCGCAGAGCTCGCGGCCGATCGCCGGACCGTCGGTACCGACGACGACGTTGAAGACGCCGGCGGGAATACCGGCCTGCTCGGCGAGCACCGCAAGCGCGATCGCTGTCAGCGGCGTCTGTTCGGCAGGCTTCGACACAACGGTGCAGCCGACGGCAAGTGCAGGCGCGATCTTGCGGGTCATCATCGCCGCCGGGAAATTCCACGGCGTGATCGTCCCGACGACGCCGACCGGCTGCTTGATGACGATCATGCGTTTATCGTCCGAAGGTGCGGGGATCGTCTCGCCATAGATGCGCTTGGCCTCTTCCGCATACCATTCGATATAGGCGGCGGCATACAGGATCTCGCCGCGCGCTTCCGCGAAGGGCTTGCCCATTTCGGCGGTCAGGATCGCCGCGAGCTCGTCGGCATTGGCGACCATCAGGTCGAACCATTTGCGCAGGATGGCGCTCCGCTCCTTGGCCGGGCGGGCGGCCCAGGCCGGCTGCGCGGCATGGGCCGCATCGATCGCCGTCCGCGTGTCAGTGGCGCCCATGTCGGGCAGCGAGGCGAGCAGTTCGCCGGTTGCCGGGTTCAGCACGTCGAAGGTCTTCGTGGCATCGCCTGATGTCCAGGCGCCGTTGATATAGCCGGCGTCGCGCAGGAAAGGCGAGGAGAAGGGAACGTGCTTGGTCAGTGCGGTGGTGAAAGCCATGTCATACTCCTTGGGAGTGCGGCTGCCGTTTACCGGCAGCCATTGAAATCCGGCTAGCGCAATTCCAGGAAAAGTGCGTAGCGGTTTTCCGTCCGGAATTGCGTAAAAACGAAAAGCTAGAGCGGTTCTGCGCTTCCGTGAAAAGCTGAACCGCTCTAGGGCGCGGTCACTTGCCCGCGCTCGCCTCCAGCATCGAGGCTTCGAGAATATCGAGCGCCTCGCCGAACACCTCGTCCTGGATGGTGATCGGCGCGAGGAAGCGGATGACGTTTCCGTGGACCCCGCAGGTGAGCAGGATCAGTCCCTTGTCGAGCGCGATCAGCCGCACCCGGTTAGCGAATTCGGCAGTCGGCAACCCCGTCGCCTTGTCGTTGAACTCGACGGCGTTCATGAAGCCTGGTCCGCGAATATCGACGATCTCCGGCACCTTCTCGCGCAGCGATTCCAGCCGCTGCTTCAGCCGCCCGCCGAGCTGGTTGGCGCGGTTGCAGAGATCCTCGTCCGCGATGACGTCGAGGACGGCATGGGCGGCTGCGATACCAAGCGGATTGCCGCCATAGGTGCCGCCGAGCCCGCCCGGTCCCGGCGCGTCCATGATCGCGGCGCGGCCGGTGACGGCGGCAAGGGGAAAGCCGCCGGCAAGGCTCTTTGCCATCGTGGTCAGGTCAGGCGCTACCTCGTGATGGTTCATCGCGAACAGTTTGCCGGTGCGGGCAAAACCAGTCTGCACCTCGTCGGCGATCAGCAGGATGCCGTGCTGGTCGCAGATTTCGCGCAGCGCCTTCATGAAGGCGGCCGGCGCTGGATAGAAGCCGCCTTCGCCCTGCACCGGCTCGATGATGATGGCCGCGACGCGCTGCGGATCGACATCGGCGGCGAAAAGCTTCTTCAGCGCGGCAAGCGACTGATCGGCGGTGACACCGTGCAGCTCGACCGGGAAGGGAACATGGAAGACATCGCCAGGCATCGCGCCGAAGCCGACCTTGTAGGGTACGACCTTGCCGGTCAGCGCCATGCCCATGAAGGTCCGGCCGTGGAAGCCGCCGCCGAAGGCGATGACGGCCGAGCGGCCGGTTGCGGCGCGGGCGATCTTGACGGCGTTCTCGACCGCTTCGGCACCCGTGGTGACGAAGATCGTCTTTTTCTCGAAATCACCTGGCACGAGCACGTTCAGCCGTTCGGCGAGATGCACGTAGCTTTCGTAGGGCACGACCTGATGGCAGGTATGGGTGAAACGATCGAGCTGTTCCTTGACCGCGGCGATGATCCGGGGATGGCGGTGGCCGGTGTTGAGAACGGCGATGCCGGCGGCGAAATCGATATAGCGGCGGCCCTCCTTGTCCCAGATTTCGGCATTCTCTGCGCGATCTGCATAGATCTGGGTCGTCACGCCGACGCCGCGGGAAATCGCGGCATTTTTCCGGTCGGTAAGGCTTGTTCCGTTCATCGATACGCTCCTGCGCTGAAAGGGCTTGAGAACTATCTTGCATAAGTTCTGCAAGACGTGTAGAAAATTCCTACATTTTTCCTGCAAGAAAACAAGTGGGATTTTTTGCTTCAAACATCACGCCTTTTGATGAATGCTTCGGGCGATGTGAATCGGGGATATCGGCGGATGAATGAAAACGGGCCTGTACGCTACAAGGTGGCGGAGGCCGCGCGGCTGGCAGGCGTTTCGGCCTCGACCTTGCGCCTCTGGGAAAGCCAGGGCCTCGTGGTTCCGGGGCGCTCCGAAACCGGCCATCGGCAATATAGCGGCGATGATGTGGCGCGCCTGAAGCGCATCTCCTGGTATCGTGTCGAGCGCGGCCTCAATCCGGCGGCAATCCGCGAGGCGCTGGAGGGCGAGCCTTCCGCCGATGGCGCGGAAACGAGCCAGGATTCCGGTCTCGGCCGCAAGCTGCGCAGCCTGCGCCATGCGAGCGGCAAGACGCTGGATCAGGTGGCCGGCGACATCGGCATCACCTCTTCGACGCTCTCGACGCTGGAGCGCACGTCGCAGGGCGTCGGGTTCAAGACGCTGCACGATCTCGCCGACTATTACGGCACCACCGTCTCCCGCCTTTCCGGCGAGGAAAACGAGGACGAGCTGGCGCTGGTACGTGCCGGGGAATGGCGCAACTGGCCGGAAACGACGCCTGGAGTCACGGTGCAGATTCTCGCCGACGGCCGCAGGATGATGGATTGCCACCGTTTCGTGCTGGCGCCGGGCGCGACAAGCGAGGGCGCCTATCGCCACGAGGGCGAGGAATTCATGCATGTCCTGTCCGGCCGCCTCGAATTGGTGCTCGACAGCGACCAGTTCTTCGACCTCGGCCCGGGCGATTCGCTGTATTTCGAAAGCCGCCGCTACCATTCCTGGCGAAACCGCCACGACGGTGAAACCGTGCTGCTCTGGATCAACACGCCGCCGACATTCTGAACCGTCAAAGCGCGGGCGCGATCTTAGGGGTCGCTTGCAGCTTCAGGCCGGGAAAGCGGTTTCGCGCCCGGCGCCTTTGCGCTATAGCGCCATGGGAAGCATTCGAACGAAAGACAGTCTCATGGCGGCGACCATCCGTTATCACGAAGGCGATATATCAGCGGCCGATGCGGCCCGCTATACCGGCGCGATCGCGATCGACACCGAAACGCTCGGCCTGGTGCCGCGGCGGGATCGGCTCTGCGTCGTCCAGCTGTCGCCGGGTGACGGCACTGCCGACATCATCCGCATCGCCGCCGGCCAGAAAGAGGCGCCCAATCTCGTCGCTTTGCTCGAAGATCCGACCCATCAGAAGATCTTCCATTACGGGCGCTTCGATATTGCCGTGCTCTTCCATACGTTCGGCGTCACGACAACACCGGTCTTCTGCACCAAGATCGCCTCGCGGCTCTGCCGGACCTACACGGATCGCCATGGCCTCAAGGACAATCTCAAGGAGATGCTCGACGTCGATGTCTCCAAGGCGCAGCAATCTTCCGATTGGGCGGCCGAGACGCTGTCGCCTGCCCAGCTCGAATATGCCGCGTCCGATGTGCTTTATCTGCACGCCCTGCGCAACAAGCTGACCGAGCGCTTGATCCGCGACGGCCGTTTCGACCACGCCACGGCCTGCTTCGAATTCCTGCCGACCCGCGCCAAGCTCGACCTGCTCGGCTGGGAAGAGGCCGATATCTTCGCCCACAGCTGAGCGAATTGCCTTCATTCGATGTTTTTCACGGCCGTAGGCGAGCTTCGTCTGCGGCCGTTAGCGATTCATTAATGTCTCTTTTTTAATAATTGATTCAATTTTTATGCATTCGATGACGCCAGAATTGCGTCATGCGGACAGGAGGATCTGCTGGGATGCAAGGGGCCGGATGAGCGCGGTCCTTTTATGGAGCCTGCTTTCATCGTCACTTTACGAAAGGGCATGCCATGTTGTCTCCCGTTCGTGCAGCGTCCAATGCAAGCTTTTCGTCCCAAGGTCAGGCTGCGGCGATCGTCGCCGAAGGTCTCGGACGTTCGGTGGTCGCGCCTACCCCTGTCAACGCTGTCGAAGCCACTGACCTGAATTCCGCCATTGCCGGCAAGCTCAATATTCTCCTCCTTGCCGCGCGCGAACGCATGGTCGAAGCTTTGTTCGATGTCATCGATGCGGCCGGCCGGTCGATCTCGCTGGATCGTGGCGAGGACGAGACCAATCTTGCCTTCGCCTCCCGGCTTGCCGATGCCATCCGGCGGTTGCCGGCCGCCAGGATCGACGAGGTCGAGCGCCAGTTGACCGGTGAGGGCCATAGCCTGCCGCTCCGGACGATCGCCGAAGCCCTGAAGAACCCGACGGGGCCGCAGGCAGCCCGTATCATCGCCTATCTGGAAATCGTCCGCTACAAGGACCGCGATCTCGCCGCCCGCGCCGTCGTGCGCTCCTACGGCCAGAACGATGCTTCGCCGGTGCGCACTGAGGCCCGCCCTGAGATCCAGCTGCACGAGGACAGCCTCCCCGCCACCGCGCGCCAGTCGACGGAAAAGATGCCCTCGCCGGGCGAGCCGCCGATCGAGACCGCGACGCTGGGCACGGCCGAAGAAGCAATCATCGCCGACACCATGCAGGCTATCGATCCGGAAGGGCCGCAGTCTGAAAACCGCACCGAACCCGCTCCGGTGACGGCCAAGGATGTTGCACCGGAAAAATCCGTCTCCCAGGAGATCGAACCCCGGCAAGTGCTGTCGGCGGAGCCGGCAGAAGCAGACGATATCGGAGAAATGGCGGAGCCGCCCGCCATCCAGCCGCGCGCGACGTCGGAAAAGGCCGACCCGGTCATCCCCAGGAACTGGACGGGTATCGTCGCCTCCATGACCGAAGAGGCTTCGGAGATGATCGCCACCATCATCCGCGAGCAGGAGATCGAGGCCGTGCTGGAGGATGGTCCCGTCGACGCGGCGGTGGAGATCGATGCGATCCTCGATGAAGCCGTCATCAGCGACGCGACCGAGACCTTGACCCGTCAGCCGGCGGAGTTCACCGCGCCCGATGCAGGCCCGTCCACCGCGCCTCGCCCATCACAGATGGATATAGAGATCGCGGCTGCGGCTGCCCGTCAGCCGAAAGAGATCTCCGCGCAGCCCGAAATGACGCCGGTTCCCCAGACGGCCGAAGCTTCCTACGTACCGCTGGCGGCAAGGATGCCGGAGGGCCTTGCCTATACCCAGGTGCCTTACCAGTTCGCCAAGGATATGCTGCCGAACGAAAAGGCAGGCGAAACGCATCACCAGCACCAGCACCAGCACCACCGCGACGACGCCTCTGAGGATCAGCAGCAGGCGCAGTCCGGCGGCGAGGATGCCGAACCAGACGGCGAAGAAACCGACGCAGCACCTGCGCGAAGGACCCCGAGGATGATCGATGCCGAACCGGTGGCTCATCAGCCGGCAGGCGCGGCCGCCGACCCGGTCTATGCCCTCTATCAGCGCATGGTCGGCTGGGAATAAATTTTTTACAGCCTGAAAATGAAGAACCCGCCGGATCGCTCCGGCGGGTTCTTCAATTCAGAGACCGTTGCGAGGCTTATTCGCCGCCGCGGTTCTTCAGGGCTGCGCCCAGGATGTCGCCGAGCGAAGCGCCGGAGTCGGACGAACCGAACTGAGCGACGGCTTCCTTCTCTTCCGCAATCTCCAGAGCCTTGATGGACAGCATGATCTTGCGGTCCTTCTTGGAGAAGTTGGTGACGCGGGCATCGACGACCTGGCCGACCGAGAAGCGCTCAGGACGCTGCTCGTCGCGGTCGCGGGCGAGGTCGGCGCGACGGATGAAGGAAGTGATGTCTTCGTGGTTGACGAGCTTCACTTCGATGCCGCCGTCGTTGATCGCGATGACTTCGCAGGAAACGACTGCGTTCTTGCGCAGGTCGCCGGAAGCTGCTGCTTCGCCGACTGCATCCTTGCCGAGCTGCTTGATGCCGAGCGAGATGCGTTCCTTCTCGACATCGACGTCGAGAACGACAGCCTTGACGACGTCACCCTTGTTGAACTCCTCGATGACCTGTTCGCCCGGACGGTTCCAGTCGAGGTCAGAGAGGTGAACCATGCCATCGACGTCGCCGTCGAGGCCGATGAACAGGCCGAATTCGGTCTTGTTCTTGACTTCGCCTTCGACTTCAGTGCCGGCCGGATGGCTGCGGGCGAATGCTGCCCACGGATTTTCCAGCGTCTGCTTGAGGCCGAGCGAAATACGGCGCTTGGACGGATCGACTTCGAGAACGACGACTTCGACTTCCTGGCTCGTGGACAGGATCTTGCCGGGGTGAACGTTCTTCTTGGTCCAGGACATTTCCGAGATGTGGATCAGGCCTTCGATGCCCGGCTCCAGCTCGACGAACGCACCGTAGTCGGTGATGTTCGTGACGGTACCGGAGATCTTCTTGCCTTCCGGATACTTGGCCTGGATGCCATCCCACGGATCGGACTCGAGCTGCTTCATGCCGAGCGAGATGCGGTGGGTTTCCTGGTTGATGCGGATGATCTGAACCTTGACCTGCTGGCCGATGTTCAGGATTTCCGACGGATGGTTCACACGGCGCCATGCCATGTCGGTGACATGCAGCAGGCCGTCGATGCCGCCGAGGTCAACGAACGCACCGTAATCGGTGATGTTCTTGACGACGCCGTCAACAACCTGGCCTTCTTCGAGGTTCTGAACGATTTCAGAACGCTGTTCGGCACGGGATTCTTCCAGAACCGTACGGCGCGAAACCACGATGTTGCCGCGGCGCTTGTCCATCTTGAGGATTTCGAAGGGCTGCGGGTTGTGCATCAGCGGGGTAACGTCGCGGATCGGACGGATATCGACCTGGGAACGCGGCAGGAAGGCGATCGCACCGTCGAGGTCGACCGTGAAGCCGCCCTTGACCTGGTTGAAGATAACGCCTTCGACGCGCTCGCCGGCTTCGAACTTGGCTTCGAGCTTGACCCAGCTTTCTTCGCGGCGAGCCTTCTCGCGCGACAGAACGGCTTCGCCGAGCGCGTTTTCGATACGCTCAACGTAAACTTCGACTTCGTCGCCAACCTTGAGCTGGCCATCCTTGGCGCGTGCGCCGAATTCCTTGAGCGCGATGCGGCCTTCGACCTTCAGGCCGACGTCAACAACGGCGACATCCTTTTCGATGCCCGTGACGATACCCTTGGTAACATAGCCTTCAGCCAGATCGTTCTTGGCAAAGGACTCTTCGAGAAGGGCCGCGAAATCCTCGCGAGAGGGAGTTGCTACTGACATAAAATCTCCTGCGTGGCCTTCGATAGTTTCAAGGCTCACGTATGCGCCGGTTGGTTCGAGTTGAATGGGCCTGAACCCAGTCCGCCCTCTTTCAAGAAGGCAATCCGGCGCTTGGACGGAATTTCAGGCTTGCTTTGCATGAGCGTCCCGCGCACGAAGCACGGAAAACCGCTTATTTTGAGGCATTTCGGCTCAAGGCGGCATCGATAAACGATTTAGCAGCTTGAAACGCGGCCTCTATACTCATTTCCGACGTGTCAAGCAAGTGTGCATCGACCGCCGGTTTCATCGGACTATCCGCCCGGTTCATATCGCGATCGTCGCGCCGCTTGACGTCTTCGAAGATCGCATCGAAATCCGCCGTTGTACCCTTGCCGAGAATCTCGTCGTAACGGCGTCTTGCGCGCACCTCCGGCGACGCCGTCACATAGAGCTTCACCGGCGCATCCGGGCAGACGACGGTGCCGATATCACGTCCGTCGAGGACCGTTCCCGGCGCCTTTGCCGCAAACCGCCGCTGCGCCTCGACAAGCGCGCGACGTACCGCCGGCATGACCGCTATCTTCGACGCGGCTTCGCCGATCTCGTGCCTGGAAAGTATATCACGATCCAATCCGGCAAGTTCAACCTCCCGCGCGATCTTTTCGGCTACCGCCTCGTCGTCGAGCGACAGGCCGGCATCGAGCAGCGCCTTGGCCGTGGCGCGATAGGTCAGGCCGGTATCCAGATGATGAAAGCCGTATTGCTCGGCGATGCGGCGCGAAAGAGTGCCCTTGCCGGCTGCCGCCGGGCCGTCGATGGCGATGATGAAAGTCTTGGTTGTCATGCGATCAATCCTGCGGCGGCTGGTCCACTATTCATTCCAGAACCTCTTCGATCCTTGCTCCGAGACCGGTCATCAGCGTCATGAATTCAGGGAAGCTAGTCGCGATCATTGCCGCGTCGTCGATCGTCACAGCATGCTCCGCGGCAAGCCCCATGACAAGGAAGCTCATGGCGATGCGATGATCGAGATGCGTCCTGACTTCACCGCCGGCAGCGCTGCCAAGCCCCTTGCCATCAGGCCGGCCGCGCACGATGAGAAAATCCTTGCCCTCCTCGCAGTCCGCGCCATTGAGCTTCAGCCCGTCGGCGACGGCGGAAAGACGATCGGATTCCTTGACGCGAAGTTCCTCCAGCCCCTTCATGGCCGTCGTGCCTTCGGCGAAGCAGGCGGCGACGGCGAGGATGGGATATTCGTCGATCATCGACGGCGCCCGTTCTTCAGGCACGGTCACGCCCTTGAGTTCGGAATGTCGCACGCGCAGATCCGCCACGTCTTCGCCGCCGGCAAGGTGCGCGTTCAGCACCTCGATATCGGCGCCCATTTCCTGCAGCGTCAGGATCAGCCCCGTGCGCGTCGGGTTCATCAGCACGTTGTGGATGGTAATGTCCGAACCGGGGACGATCAGTGCTGCGACCAGCGGGAAGGCGGTGGAGGAGGGATCGCCGGGCACGTCGATGACCTGGCCGGTGAGCCTGCCCCGCCCTTCAAGCCGGATCGTGCGGACGCCACCCTTATCAGTCTCGACGGAAAGCGCGGCGCCAAAACCCTGCAGCATCTTTTCGGTATGGTCACGCGTCATCACCGGCTCGATAACGGTTGTGATACCGGGCGTATTGAGCCCGGCAAGCAGGACGGCAGATTTCACCTGGGCGGAGGCCATCGGCACGCGGTAGCGGATCGCGCTCGGTGTTTTCGGGCCGCGCAGCGTCACCGGCAGCTGGTCGCCCGCCGATGCGCTGACCTGCACGCCCATTTCACGCAGCGGATCGAGCACGCGACCCATCGGCCTTTTCGAAAGCGATGCGTCGCCGGTGAAGGTGGAGGAAAAATCGTAAGCGCCCACGAGTCCCATGGTCAGCCGCACGCCGGTACCGGCATTGCCGAAATCGAGCGGCGCCTCGGGTGCAAGCAAAGCACCGTTGCCCGTGCCGTCGATCACCCATTCCGCGCCTTGCCTGCGGATCCTGGCGCCCATCGCCTGCATCGCCCGGCCGGTATTGATCACGTCCTCGCCTTCAAGCAAGCCGGTGATCCGCGTTTGCCCGGAAGCGAGCCCACCGAACATGAAGCAGCGGTGCGAGATCGATTTATCACCGGGAATGCGGACGACGCCGGCAAGATTTGCGGATTTACGGGCGGTGACGGGCCTTGGCCGAGAGCCGTGCGACATGGCGTAATCCTTTGCAAATGCGGCGTATTTCCTCCGCCGTTCCGATCCGGGCAGTGGCAATTTTCTTGCCGTTTTGCGGCTGCCGCGGCTCGTTAACATAAACGCGCCGGGCGGTCATCCGCCGGCATGCGAAAAACCCCGCGCGGCGATCATAAAGTTTGGCTTTGACATGGGAAGCAGCAGCGATTAAGGGGACCGGCTTATAAATTCCGATGGAACGCCGGCTTGAACGGCATTTGCCGAATTTTGAATTCGGCCATTCTCACGAGGCTTATAGTGGCGAAAGCGGAACTTGGAACCAAGCGTACCGATCCGGAAACCGGCAAGAAGTTTTATGACCTGAACCGGGATCCGATCGTCTCTCCTTATACCGGCAAGTCCTACCCTCTGTCCTTCTTCGAAGAAACCTCGGCGATTGCCGACGTTGCCGAGGAAGACGAGGTCGCGGAAGTCGATACCGAAAACACCGAAGTCGAACTGGTGTCGCTGGAAGATGCGGATGACGCCGCCGCCGGCGACGACATCCCCGATATCGGCGACGACGATGTCGAAATCGAAGGCGACGACGACGACGATACCTTCCTTACACCCGACGAAGACGATGACGACGATGATATGAGCGACATCATCGGCGTGACCGGCGACGAAGACGAAGTCTGACGACTGCATTTCGGCCCGGTGAGGAAAAAATTCTTCGGGCCGGATTTTTTTGGCTTGCTATCTCCGAAAACCGGAAGTAATAAGCCGCCACTCCGCAGGGCACGCGCCTTGAGGAGCATCCCAGGACCGGCCCTGAGCCGGACCACCTTGATGGGGCTATAGCTCAGCTGGGAGAGCGCTTGCATGGCATGCAAGAGGTCAGCGGTTCGATCCCGCTTAGCTCCACCAAATTTCTCCTCATTTGTTTTTTTGCAATGAAAACAAACCGATAAGGCGAGATGCCCTCTCCCGAGGTACCCAAGAAAGTACCCACGGGAAGTACCCAGTGCATTTCCAAAATCACTCGCCTTATCCCCGAGCGCTAATCTACAATCGCCATCACAATACGTGTGCCGAGTCGCGAACAGAAGTACGTCGAGACCTTTGAGACGGAGCCACAGGCGGGGCTCCCGGTGGATGTCCTTGTTTGTTTCACTGGGTTGGCCGAGTGTTCACCTCTGTTCTCTCTATGTATTTGTCTGCACTTCCCGCCTCCATCGACTCTTGTTATGCTGCGTGTGTGGAATGATTCCATTCAACCGGCGCGAGTCTGGTTGTTCACGGCGAAGGGCGGCGGCATGGTCCAGAATGTCAGGCGTGTTTTTGATGCAAAGCCAGAATACCTCAAGGCTAGTTTCCTTGACCACATTCGAAGCGGCCTGCCGCATACCTGTTCGTTTATCACCCATGAGACGCCTCCCAAGGATGGCATCGAGGTCATCCTCCAGGACTTCGTGATACCAAAACACGTATTGGCGAGGGACGGACTTGCCCCTTGTCCCATTTGTAGTCCGGTCAAGCCGAAGTACGTCAAGGGGCACCTGCTGTGGTCCAGTGAGTCGAAGTCGCTTTATGCTGTAGGGCATTGTTGCGGCCACGGGTTCTTTACTTCTGGCAGTCTCGCGAGGGCACTCACGCGAAATGCAAGAGCCGAACGGCGACGCCGTGCCGAAACACTTGTCGAAGCGAACTGGACCCTTCCCCGTGAACTGGTTGCATATTGGGCGGTGCTAAAGCCGGCTGTTCGCGATCTTGACCGGGTACTTAAGGCACTTCGGGTGGGTCTTCGACATGCAGTCTGCAAAGACATCCATCGAACCATCCGTGACGGCGGCTTCCTCAAAGTCCAGCTACGAGCCGGGACCGACGACGCAGAAACACCAAAGGGCCTAACCACCGTTGAACAAGTCTATGGTGATCAGCCGGTTCGTGGGGCCTCAATCCTTCGGGGCAGCAGTAGAGGCATTTCTATAGAGGCTAACGTGTCGAACGTCGTGGCAGCCTTAACGCACGTAAGCTGGCAGACTGAAAACGATGCAGTCCTTTGGCTATGTGAGCAGGTGGACGAGGACCTTATCCGCCTGGAAATGTTCATCCGAGATGCAGTTGTCAATGTCACCACCGCTCTGGACGATATTGCCGCGCTTCTCGCGTTTCTGGAGGCCGACAACCTTAAACTTATCAACGCTTGGTCCCTTAGGGCCCACGGCTGGCAAGGCTGCGTGTCGGTCCACAATGAGCGCGGGCAGATTACCATCATGCGGGGTGGGAAGCGACACAGGACCTTTAGAATACCCTCAACGCTGACCCAACCGCTTCCGACTAGCCCGGTGCTTACAGAGGCGCCCAGAGATAGGACTTGAGGGGGATGCACGGCTACCTTCGAAGTGGCCGAATACACAGCGTCACACCGCCAGCATTGAGGGGAGACATTATAAGCAGTCTAATCCAGTGGAAAAGCAAATCCTGGCGGGGGAGTGGTAGCTGCAACTTGCTGTCAAATCTACGCGTTTTGCCTAAGCTAAGCCATGATCACTGACGTTTTTTCGATTCGCTATGAAGATACTCCAATTTGGTCGGCGTTCACGGAGCGAGACCGGAGATTTTTGGTCCAGGCGGCCAAACTTGTCACGGAGCAGTTATTCCCGAGGACTTATTCGGGAGATTCGGAAAACGCAGACGCCTCCCTCAAAACTGTGAACGACAGGGTAGCGACGGAAATCGGTCTACTGCACCTTGGCCAACCGTGGATTCAACTCTCCAACCAATGGCACAAGAGAACTATCGCCGATCAGCTTTCTGGCTTCATGATGGATACTTTTCAAGATGCCTTCTCGCCTGACCTGTTCATGAAAATCCGCATCAGTGTTGTGGAGCTTGCTTTTCGGATAAGGGAAGAACAAGTCGCAGCCCTCAAGGAATCGTTGCCGGCCCGCAAAGCGGACCTTAAAGCGCGCTTTGCAAAAACGTCTGGCGGAATCGCAACTACCGTAGCACAACTAAATAAGCTCGAAGCTCAAACCCAATCACTGAACAAAATGTTTGAGGAGGCGGTGATCGAGTTAAACGAGCGAATGCTCCGGGCCCATTTCCCACTTTCCTACCATCGAGGCTTCATCCAGATCTCAAACGACGCAACAGTTGCGGCGATTGTTGAGAAACCATTCTGGGCTCTGGTTTCGGCCCCTCTATGGGAGAATGTTGCAATCGACATGGCTAGGGCGGTTGACCTGCGAGACAACAACAAAAGGGACGCCAGCCTGTATGCATCGAAGGCACTGGAGAGCACCCTCAAAATTATTTCCGACAAGAAGGGCTGGACGACAGGGCACGAGGTAGGACCGGTGAACTACGTCAATAATCTTGTTAGCAAGAACAACGGCAGGTTCATTGAGGTATGGGAGCAAGAAAGCCTCCATAAGCTCTTCAGCGATGCCCGCAGCCCCTTCGGTCACGGCCCGGGGACAGCCCCGATGCCCTCGATGACCCCGCAGCAGGCAAGCTGGGCTATAGAAGTAAGCATGAGTTGGATAAAGTCGCTCATTAACCGGCTCTAATATCTCGGTCCCGAAGAGGACCTGAGGGGGACGACGGGCGGCGGGAACTCGCGACACACAGAAATCCATCACGCGCCCATATTAATCCGAAGCGAATACTTAACCCCGTGAATTCTCCTCGCTGTCACCCTCAGCACTAACATACCAGCGCATCGCGAAGATGCCCGCTACTGCAAGGTCGATGACGAACCAACTTCCGCGATCCAAGTACACCGGGATTAGGGGATTAAACAGTAACGCCACCATCGAGAGAATAAGCGCCCAGCCATTGAATGCATACTTCTCCCTGTAGGCCTCCCATGCCAGATATGCAGCGCTCAAAGTGATGGCTAACCGCAAGAAGGAATAGTAGCCGTATGGCAAGGGCAATATCGCAACGATCAATAAGGCGATCGGCACCAAAATGAGATTGTTTCGCATCGGCTCTCCGCGCATCATCAGCCCATTAATCTTCGTAACCAGAGCTTATTAGCTAGTCGGCGCACAAGCAAGGGTTGATTAGCGTCCATACACTGCTTCCGCAATTTCGGGCTATGTCGTGGCCAGCAGGACGGAACCCTATAAAACTAGGGGTCGCGCATCTCAGAGGCCATCTACGTGCCAGTTGCCGCGCGGTTTCCCCCCGGGTACCCCCTGATGGGACCCATGCCCGAGGCTTCTTCCGCCCGGCATAGCGCTAACGCTTGAAGTCTTGAAGCTCATGCTTATCCAGCAAGGCGGACACGCCTACCTCTCCCAGCGGGTGGTTGTCGTAGAGCGCCTCAACGAAGTCGTGAAAGCCATGACTGCTGCGAAGATCGCCCAGACCTTTGTTAACATGGTCGAAAATCAAGTCCAAATCAGCTTCAGAAAACTTTGCTGCCTGCGGGACTGCAACTTTCGTGGCGAAACTGTTTGCTGTATCCCAATTGGAAGACTTTGCGTAAAGCAGTGCGGCCCGACTCAGCACTTCAGCGGGTATCTTGCCTGAAGCTCTGCCGATTTGTTCGCGCGTGAGGTTTTGGATTACCTTTTCAGCTTCGGGCCGTAGCCAGGCGATGCGGAGAGCCCTTCGAACAATGGTAACGATAGTAGATTCCTGATTAGTGCCCAGCCATCTAGTCATTGTGACGCGTGTGGCTTGGTCCACACCATCAGCAACTTCTGCCAACGTCAATATGAGGCCAGCGCCAATTCGAATAGCATCGGCGTCAGTGCTAGCTAGAAGTTTTTGGGCGTTCTTAACCGCGCGGGGGAGAGCAATCGGTCTATCAATTTCAATAGCGGCTTTCACGACAAATGGAATGAAGCTCTTTTTGTGGTAACCATGGCCGGGTTTTGCGTATCCAAATGTCAGCTCGTCAATGAAGGCCCGCATCAACGATGGGCGGGAGTTGTCTAGACCTGAAGCTTTCATTCGAATTGCAATTTCGGATGGCTCGGTAGGGAAATACTGACTAAGGACAGTTGCTTCCAATCCCGCAAGAGCAGCTTTGCCCTGCCGAGGCGGCTGTGAGAGGACGTACTCTACCGAATTGCGAATGTGCATCCGGGCCAGTTCCGCAGATGGCGAGAATGGCTCTTCAGATCTGGTAAAACTGGGGTGAGCGCAACGGTTGCGGTCGAATCTCAGCCTCGAAAGTTGCTCAAATTCGTCGACGCCGAAGAACTCAAACTTGTCTCTGAACAACTCTAAGAGATTGCGTTCGAAAGCCAAAAGGCCTGGAATTGCTTGAGGATCATTTCCTTCGTGCTGGCGTTGGAGATTTGTAAGATGCTCAACTTCTTTCGTAGCGGCGGCATCTCCTGCTGCCGACAAGAGCCGAAGTTTCTCGATAAGGTCGAAACATATGGCGACGTAAGCTGACACAATCGCCGCTCTGTATGCGCTCGCCTCATAAGATTTCATCGCCTCTAACACGTACTGCTTCGCGGAGCTACCCGAGCAACGTAGCGCTAACTCTTCAAAACCTAAGATCATCGAAATCCACCCTTAGTTAGGCGATCGATATCTGAGTCCTTGCAAGCAAGATAGGCAGCTAGTCCACCTCCTCGACTGTCTCAATAGGCCAAGCCCTTGTGAGTCTCTCCAAGTGCCTACCTTTGAGTCTCACACAAATTACATTGACATTTTGAGACTCGTGGTATCTCTTAGTCATAGACTGTTGTGAGACTATAAGGGACACCACCATGACCAAAGTGATGATAGGCTATGCCCGCACATCCACCACCGACCAGAAGGCAGGACTAGACGCCCAGCTCCGAGACCTCCAGGCAGCGGGCTGCACAAAGATTTTCAAAGAGCAGCTTTCTTCGGTGGCCAGCAACCGGCCTGAGCTTGAGCGTGCGCTTGAGTTCGTGCGGGAGGGCGACGTGCTGGTGGTCACCAAGTTGGACCGCCTAGCCCGCTCAGTGGCGGACCTCGTGGCCATCACGGCGGCTCTGAAGGAGAAGGGCGTAGAGCTTCGCATCATCACAATGAACCTTGATACGGCCACGCCTACCGGAAAGCTCATGCTCAATCTCTTGGGGTCTATTGCGGAGTTTGAGCGGGAGCTGATGTTGGAGAGACAGCGCGAAGGCATCGCCAAGGCGAAGGCAGATGGCAAATACAAAGGCAGGGCACCTACGGCCCGCAGCAAGGCAGACAAGGTGCTGGCCCTGAAGACAGAAGGAAAGACACCCGCAGAGATACAGGCCACATTGGGCATCAGCCGAGCAAGTTACTTCCGGATAGTGAAAGATTTGGCCTGACGCTCGTCTCTGCGGTCGTCATCCAATTAGCCATCACAGCCGACCTTACCGATATACGTCGGTGCGGTGAAAATGGAGCGCAGTTGGTGAAGGGTGATCGGCTGGGGCACTCGGCAAACGGACACGCTGGCCGCCTAAGCCCTCGTAGGAACTCCCAACCAGCCGGGAGCTGACCTGCAGCCTCATATCCGCGCCAATCGTAATCATTCCACCGTCAAATAGGTGATGGAGGTCTGCGCGTAAGCAGAGGCCGTTTTGAGGATGATCGCTGCGCGCATCAATGTACGGCTGGATGTGTGATGCTTCGAGCACTTCAGGAATTGCCTCGGAGGTAATGGAGCAGCGATAGCCATAATTCGCCAGAACCATTTGCCTGAATTGCGATTGCCCTTTTCGCTCCTTTCGTGAAACGATTTGTCGCTTTCCGACCCCCGTGACAAGCGCGAAAGGTGAAGTGGATGCTGGGGACACTCCAAGCGCTGGAGCCAACATATCGGGGGCACTGAAGTACTTATATTTTACAACCTCCTTAGGAAAGGAGTGCCCAACAGAATACGGGCTTACGAACTCGTTTTCTTGTAAGAATACCGCCGCCCGAAGCGATATGCAGCCAATTACCGGATCAGAGGCAATGGCCGCCGTAGAGCGCTTAGAAGCGAAGTTCTTGATCCTGGCAATTAGCCGTTCTCTGCTGTCTACACCGTTGGCAGTTCCATAGAGGTCCCATGCGGCGGATGCGGTGCTTTCAGTATAACTTACAAACAGCCCATACCCTCCGATCTTTCGAACCGGGGCCTTCAGCATAAAATAGAACCGGTCGTCCGGGCTTAGTCCTTGAAGCCCCCAAGGGGTTGGGGTCCAGAAATTGATAACCTGCGGAACAGGATGCGCCCTCAGGCGGTCGAACCATTCTAAGTCTGTGTTCGCGATGGCAAACATTCATATCTCCAAGCCTTCATCGCGATCACTAGTTGAAAAATCTTGAGAAAACGTTCCAGTTGTCCCACGGCAACTCGCCCCATTGCGCGCTGCTACGGATATTACGAAGCTCATTGCCCAGCGGGAGTTTTGGGAAGCGTAAAGTCTCTGCGGGTTTGGCTCCAAGGGAAGCACGTCGCTGGACCTCAGGGCAGATAGCCCCAAGGGCGAGCACCCCAGGGCAGATAGCCCCAAGGGCGAGCACCCCAGGGCAAGACACCCCAGGGTAAGGCCCCCAAGGGCAGATAGCCCCAAGGGTGGGCACCTCAGGACAAGGCACCCCAGGACAAGGAACCCCAGGACAAGGAACCCCGGACAACGCATCCCATGGCAGATAGCCCCAAGGGTAGGCACCCCAGGACAACGCACTCCAGGACAAGGAACCCATAAGGGGATATACTCATACCAATCAGGTATTGGGCGCACCGCAAGGGTCACCTGGATGCCACACAGGTCAATAGGAGAGGTACTACAGATAGTACCAGCACTATGACCCCACATATATACAGGGCATCCCACCCCATTCTCCCTAAGGTAGGATCACGGATGGCAAATTGATAGTAAAAATTTATTCAACAAAAACGAAGAAATACATAACTGATCTTGATTTTGCTTTATTTTCATCCCAAGTCGGGGTTGTGGCGTAGGCCACTTCGACAACGCAACGAGAGTGAAATGAGTGAACTGAAAATCTTCATAAGCGCTGGTGCAGATGAGTCTGCTAAGCTGACGGGCGACCATCGTCCATGCGCATACGTGGCCGTTAGAACGGACGGCAAAACCGAGGCGCGCTTCTACGGGGAAGGGCATCTCTTAGACATGAACGCGGCGCTCGCTGAAGGCATTGTGGCGGCGCTGGCAGACATCTTTCCTATCAACCTAGAAAGCGTCGAGCTGCCAGATATTGAGATAATTTGCTCGGGGCCAGGATTCTGGAAGCGTGTTGTACAAACTTGCCAAGCTGAAACGTCAAATCCCAACCGCGCTAAGGCACTTGATCAACACGACTGTTGGAAGGCGCTGGCAACCTTAGCCGCAATCTTCGGACTACCAGCACCTCGGAAACCCGTATCTCCTTTGGAAAGGGAAACGCTCAACCGGGTGACTGAGGAACGGAAGGCAGTCGCAAAAGAGGCGATTGGCAGAGTGCCGCGTGATGCTGCGGGAATCACAAATTCTTGGCGAAAAGACGTGGAGCTGATCGGGTGAGACAGCTGCCCAAGAAAGTTCCTGGCGGTTACACCTGCGAAGTCAACAGCCAGCGCTGCAAGATTCCAGGGTGCACCCGACAAGCCGAGCTGTCAGCAGGCACGGGTCTCTCTCAGTTTCATTGCCGCTACCACGTCCAGCACAAAGCTCGCCACGGCTCCCATTGGCACGCAACATACAAAGCGTCTGAACTGCTTCCCTACGTTAGAAGCGCTGAGCACTGGATAAAGGAGCACAGGCAGGACCCAACCTATCGAGGAGCCTATTGGGAGCTAGAGTATCTGCTTGCAGGCTCTGGGCACGTTGAGAAGGCAATGAACTTGCGGGGGCAATCGGCCAAGTATCGCGCTCGGGTCGCCTTCGCACGCCTCCGGGCAGCGGAAATCTCCGCAAGAAGGCTCATCGCGATCTATCTAGCGGTCTCGGCTCTCATCGAGGATGATTGGAAAAGTCACAACGTCCGAGAGTTCCGCATCGTGCAGGCCGCCAAGGCTGTCCATCGGCTCGCCAGCGGCACCCACGGCAAGTGGGAATTCTGGGACCCCCTCACAGGCGGCACGCGGCTCTACCAGATCCACGCCTATCCCCGCTCTTCCGGGCTCGTCCTCAGGGAGATTGGGGAAGCATTGGAAAAGGCCTGCGCGGAACTAGCTCGTGAGGTCGTGCCCGAAGTCATTGCTCTGCGGACAAAGCGCTACGGACTCCATCCGTCTCATCCACAAGTGGCGAAAGCGTCCTAATCAATAAAATAAGTCCTCACCTTCGTCTGATCTACTGGCGGGGGTGGGGACGCACATGTTGGAGCTTATCTTGCTTCCCCAGAAATTGGCAGCCGAGAAGGCGTTGCCGTATGTCCTGCACTATGACGCATGGTTGGCCGCTGGTGGCGGACCGCTCCTCGCATTAGCCGAATGCGTCTTCAAAATGCTCGCGCCTCCGACCATCACGCCCGGAAGGAAGCACAGAGCCGACGCCGAAAAGCGCAGGAAGCTTTGCTCTGCGACGCTTGTGGCCAACCTCATAGTGACAACTTTGAGCCCCGTTCAATATGCCGGCTTGGCCGTGCCATTGAGGAACGGAAAGCTCACCCGCTATGACCGGAAAGATTTCAACGCCGATGCCCTGAGGCTGGTGATTGAGGAGGTCGAGAAAGCAGGTCTGGTTTCAGTCGAAGAGGCTGTCTTCAAGGAGCGTCGGACAGTCGTCGCCCCAACGTCGCGGTTCCGGCAGCTTGTCGCCGCCCATGGGGTAACCCTTGCCGATATTCATCACCTGGAAGGCCGTGAGACAATCGAGCTGTGGGCAGGCAGCAGAAGGAGCGGACACAAGACACCCGTTGACTATGTGGACTGCCGGGAGGCAGACACCATGCGAGCCCAGATGGCGGAGATCAACGGGGTCCTCAACAATGCCGATATCCTCCTCGATGGTCAGCAAACAGGCCCCGTCCACCTCGTGCGAAAGTTCCGTGTAGACCAGCATGGAGACGAAGCTAGGTTCGATCGCCATGGAAGACTCTACGGTGGCTTTTGGGAAGATCTGCCGAAGGAACAACGCCATTTGCTGACGATTGATGGTGAGCCGGTGGTAGACCTCGATTTCGCCTCCATGTTCATCCAGCTCGCATATTGCCGCCGAGGCCTTCAGCCACCCAGCGGTGATCTTTATGCAATTCCTGGGCTGGAGGAGCACCGCAAGGCTGTCAAATCGCTGATGGTCTCTTTGTTCTTCCGAAACGCCGAAGCACGGCGGTTGCCCGCCGGCAGCAAGGAGGCGCTCCCTTCAGGCTGGAGCATGGAGCGGTTCAAGGCGGCTGCGGTGGCTCTTCATCCCGCCATCGCTCACCTCTTCGATACCAACGTTGGCTTTGAGTTGATGGCGCTGGAAAGTGAGATCCTCATCGGCATAGTTCTTGACCTTGGCTCAAAGGGCATCGCCGCCTTGCCAATACACGATGGTATCCATGGTGGCGGCCAGCCAGAAAGAATTGGCCATCGCGACAATGCTGAATGTCAGCGCCGCCAAGGTGGGCCGGTCGCTGCCGGTGGTCGAAAAGCCGATCCATAGGCCACCGCCAAATAACTCCCCCCTATGGAGCTCTGGGGGGCTGGCTCAGAGGGATAGACCTTATAATTAGACCCCATCATCACCCTTGCCTAAAGGAAGGCTGGAAGCCTGCTCAGAGCAACCTAGCGGGCGTATCTCAAAGCGACCGACTTGCAGCAGCCTTATGCGCCTGGTGGGACTGCCTTGGAGGGTAAGATGATCGATGGCTAGTACACTTCCAATGCAGCGTCCCCAGAGGCCCCTTGTGTCGGTCAGTAGGAGGCCTAAAGTTAAGTAAGCGGCTGCCAGAGAGGGAGTGATGGGGTCTATGGTTCGCAAGAAACTGCTATTAGCTTTGGCTTCATCGATTCATGTGCCGGGTGATGGCGTACGGATTGGAACGGCAGCGGGCATGTAAAAAGAGCCCGTACGCTGGTTTCAAGCGGCTTTGCGTTGCTCTGGCGGTACGATGAATGCGCCAATTACCCCAGGCATTTCGACCCCCTCTTTGTTCTGCCATTTAAACTTCACGTCGACCGAAATATTGGCCACCGTGGAGAGCAGAAAGATGGTTCGCCAAGCATTGTTCGCATCGAGGCCCTGAATCGAAATCCCGGCCTCCTTAATGAACTTGTAGCCGTTGCCTGACTTCTGGCCCACTACGCTGTTGCTGGGCAGTGTCGCGTCAATATCCTTCGCTGACATTCCCCTTGCTGCCAACACCTTGATCATGGCGACAATGATGTTGTTCCAGAACGTATCGGCAGACTTGAGCAGCTGACCATCGACGGTTGCTGACAAGACCGACGTATGGCCGAGATTGGGCGGGGAAGCCGCATCAAACAGCCGATAGCCCTCAGGCGTGCTATCGATCTTATGGCCTATATCGCCGTCTAAGATCCGTGCGATGACACTCTCGATGGTATCCACGAGCGGCACCGCGCGGGCTTGAAGGCGGCTAAACAGTTCGTCGGAGATGATAATATTGTGCGACATTGGCAATCCTCCTTTGTTTCAATGCAAGGAAGATGCCTCAGCCAGATACGAATGTCAATCCTTATACATATCTTAAACTTTATAAAGATTAAGAACCGTAACTTGGTCACTCACCGATCACAGCCGGAAGCCGGTTGGGATTGTGCTTTTGGTTTCACCCTCTGCGACGAGTCTCACACTGTTGATTGCGTGAGCTGAAGGACCACCAGCTCGCAAACTGAGCCGTCATTCATTCCCATTCGCGACCGCCGAAGATTGCCCGTACTGTACGCCTGCGATCAACACATCGTCTTTTCCAACTGGAAGTCATGCGCGGTGGGGCCTTTGAGCGAAACCGGGGGCAATGCCGACTGGAAGGCCGTCCCTAAGTGGACCCGAAGCAAAGACCTCAGGCCATGGTTCATGGACGATCCCCGCCTACTCGCCAATCACGGCCTGTGTAACGCCAAGTTCCGTCGCGCGGTCCTTTGCGCACCGGGATAGCAGGAGAGCGACGACAAGGAAGCTTGCTGGTACGCGATTTGCAGCGGCTATCAGGCGTCCAGACATGATTGACTGATGAGGGCACGCAGCTCGATAATATGCATGCGCGCGGTCTGTATTTTGCACAGCAACAGCGGCCCGGCCCCTCAGCGCTAACTCGTCATCGTCCCGTGCAACACACCTTCCGAACGAAAGCGTTGCCCCAGGTAGCAATGGCATCATCTGGAATTGATCCGCTGGCCTTTAGTTTGGTCAACAGCGCTTCTGCTCCATCGGGATCGAGCGTTCGGTCTAACGTGATAGCAAACCAGCCGTTGCTTGCAAGGAAGGCCGTGAGCGGTAACGGCGAGCCGCGAACATATTGCTCGGTTTGCGCGTAGTTGTCGAAGCTCTTCACCTGTACGAACTGCGTGCCGTACGGGCCAGCGCCGTATTCCGCGACCCAAACCCAAGAGTGGAACATGTAGCCGACCCTATTGCCGACCTTGACGTGGAACCATTTACCAGTGTCGTCAAGAATGGTCAGTGCGCTGCCGTTCATAAAAGTCACAACGGTTCGCGACGCCGAGGAGGGGGCGGCCTTGAGGGGAGCCTGTCCGTTGTAATTCTGGACGCGACCGCTCTTGGCGGTGGGGATAGCGAACGACGGCGGCTCTACAGTGGGTGGCGGCAAGTTTGCTTGCGCACCTGGATACTGAGGCGCGGTTGGGGGCAGAACTGGTGGTGATATGTTCGGAGGGGGCATGGAAGCCCTTTGGGGGTCTTGGTCTGCACTAGGCTGCGTACCCGTCATAGTCAGATGGTATTTCTCCATCTCGCTACCGGAAAGGTATCGAATGTCATCGCTGTTATACGTAAGAGCAAGCTGAAGTAGAGCTGGATCGACGCCCATCTCCGTCATGTAGGCTATCACATTAGCTGTCATTTGTTGGATGGCCGAAACCGCATCGGCAACATTAAGTGTGGGGTCCTCAGAAAACGAGGATTTATGCACGCCGATGGAACCCGGCTGAGCCAAACGCAATATGCCCCCCATAAAGGCAAGCGAACAGGCTGACGCGCATTCCATGTTGCGTATCTGTATGGTGTCGAGGCGCAAAGATCGAATGAGCCGGCCAAGCTCCATCGCTTTCACCACGCTTCCGCCGGGAGAGTTGAACGTTACGGCCTGCGTGTTGCTGATTTGGATCGAGGCGACGAACTTGGAAAGGTCATCCGTGGTCTCAAATTCACCGTTCACAACGAGGTAGCGGAGGCCGTTGTCGGTCACCTGGGCCGTGTAAGATAGTGCCGCCAACGCGGTATTAGCGCTTAGCGTCAACAAGCCAAGCACTGCGACCCACGCGGCGCCTTTGTATTTCACCCAACACAAACTCGGCATAGCACGCAAGACCCCAACTGCCCGCAGTTATAGTGGGACATTGGCACGCATTTCACAAGGTGGGTGTACTAGCCAATTGGAATGATCGTTAAGCGCGAGGCAAGCAGGCAACTGCCATATGCCCATCCCTCGCTCTTCGACTCCAACCTGACTGACTTAGTGTTGGGCGGCACGATGATCGGTTTGCCACGGAGCCAACTCTCTGATCGGACCTGGCACGCCGATCTTAGCCATAGCCTCACTCCCGACCCCGCCGCCTCCCGCATGGCCCGTCAGAGCATCATGAAGCTCTTCAGATACACCAGCATCTCGCCATGCGCTTGAAGGTATGACAGAAGGAGCGAAACACCTCTGCCCCCATGGGCCCCGGAGCTGAGCAAGGGCATGACACGTGGGTGGCTCCCGGAGTATGACCGTCGATAAATGGGAAGTAGTTGAGCGGTCTTTGATGCTCATCGCCTACGCAACTTCGCCCAATGTCCTCTATGCCAGTTTCGGTAACTCCACCGCTTCAACGCACTGGCGCGCTTGCTCAAGCAGCGGTCCCCCTGAGTAGACCCCAAAGGTCATCCCTTGCCGCTTGTGGCCGACCACAACGGCGATGGTACTTTCCAGCTGTCCCGCCTGCTCAGCTTTGGTGATGAACCAGCGGCGGAAGCTGTGAAAGTTTACGAGACCTCTGCGCTTGCCCTCGCGCCTATCCTCTACGCCAACACTGCGACGATACGCAGTAAATTCATTGGAGGTTTTGAAGGAGCGCTCGCGCAGTGACGTGGATTTCTTCACCCCAGGCCATTCGGGGAAGATATCATCTTCGGGTTCCTTGCCCTTTTTCCTGCGCTCAACGATCTCGATTAGGTTAGGGTGGATTGGGCAGAGACGTGGCCCCGGCTCTTTCTTTTGGGGCTTGAACACGAACACCCCATCATTTCGGCAGTCCTTCACCTTGAGGCACACAATGGCGTCCAGGCGGGCTCCGGAAAGGGCGGCTATCCTCATTAGGTCGTGCATCTGGGGCTCCGCGGGGCCTGTGAGCAGTGTCTTCACTTCATCGTCGGTAAAGGGGCGTTCCTTCTGGTCTGTGGTCTGCTGGGGCTCACGCAAGCGCCGTCCTTGCCAGATGTTAGACTCGACCTCGTGTCGGTTCTCCAGCCAAGTCCAGTAGACCGAGAGGCGGCTAACGTATTTGTTGAGGGTGACAGGAGTAAGATTGGCGGTGAGGCTTGGAAGCTCATCACAGAACCGAACGGCCTCCTTCTTGGTCATCGCCTGAAGATAGGGCGGCACACCTGCTTTGCTGCACCAATCCTTCAAGAGTTTTATTGCTCGCTTATCGTCCGCCAATGTGCGGGCCTTAACGTGCGAAGCCGCTAGAAACTTTTCATGGTGAAGGTCGATCGGCGTTCTGTCTCCGCGCGCTAACTGGGAGAAATCCTTAGCAAGGCGTAAGCGCTCGGGGTCGAAAACTTCATGGCCCTCCTCGTCGGTGGCAATGGGCTGGCCTGCGAGGGATTCCGCCTGCCAGTCGATCTCCTCATCAATCTCGTCTCGCCGCTCCGGATCGAACGCACCCTTGCGCTGCTCAGCAAATCGAACGGCCTGCTGCATTGCCTGCTCTAGGCTTATATATCGGGCGGTCTCCAACGATAGAGATGGATTTTCCGCGTGAGCAATGGTCGCTTTGAGGTCCGCTATGACATCCCATTTGAGGCGGTTTGCCTCCTTAAGGCTGTCAGTCCCCAACGATCTTTTAAGCTTCGTCCCAAGTTTGCCATGAAGCTCTTTCGGCACGTTGACGACAACGCGATACTGATTGCCGTGGCGTTCTAAAAACATGCGATCAGAAGAGAGGGCCACTAAAGCCTCCAAGTACCCAAGAAAGTACCCATATCTAGTCCCGCAGGTGGCTGAATTTCAATAAGGATTTGACACGGAAGAGAAATTATTCGGACAAGGTTGTCTCCCGCTTAGCTCCACCAGCCTACGCTCTTCGAGCTTCGGCTCGGCAAGCCGGAAGGCTTGACGTGACGAGGGCGAGAAGGAAAGCGAAGGCTGCCGCGCTGAAGTTGCGAAGCAACGTAGGCGGGCTATGATCTTTCCATGAAAGACGTGTACATTCTCTGCAGCGTCGAATTTCCGGACCGCTATTACGTCGGCGTGACGGGTGACCTGAAGTCGCGCCTGGCAAAACACAATGCCGGGGAAGTCTCACATACCTCGAAATATGTTCCTTGGTCTCTCAAGACCTACCTCGCTTTCTCCGATGAAGCCCAGGCCTTTGCTTTCGAAAAATATCTGAAGTCGGCTTCAGGCAGGGCATTCGCAAAGAAAAGATTGTAGCCGCCCGGATCATGCCCGGCAGGCCGCTCCCGCAGCCCGCCGGCGCCTTACGCCTCACATCTCGACGATAATAGCCGTCAGCCGCTTTACCACCGGCAGCACCAAGAGCAGAACGGGAAAGGCGATAGCCCAAGATAGCGCCCATGCGGAGGGCCACATGGCAAGGGCAGGCGCGGTCAGGCCTTGTGCTCTCAGGATGTTGATCGCCGAGACGACGCATGTCATCAGCAGCGAGAGGATGAGCGGCATGATGATTGTATTATAGCGCTTGGGGAGTTTGCCTTTGGGCATTTTGATCTCCGTAAGATGCCGATCAGAACAATTGCGCAGCGCCGACCGGCGGTTGCGCGTTGATTGACGTAAACGCTTACGGAGCTTCGATCTGAAGCGACGCCGTTTTATGGCCGAAAATATGTTGCCGTTCAAGTCCGCATGCTCCAGCCACAACGAGCTTGTTGTCGGAATCTCGGCAATTCGGCCTCAGGAACTTACCGATGAGCAGAGCAGGACGCCGCCGTATCATCCGCACCGGGCGAACCGTGATGGGGCTCGATCTCGTTTTTAGCGCATGGCGGATGCGATCGGTCTTCTGCTCACCGGCGATTTCAGGTCTTAACGACATTCAAGTGGATCGTAACCACGATCCAAAATAGGCCTCAGCGGCCGTAGGTGACCTCGACGGAAGCTTTGCCGAGCGTATTGGCCCTGACATAGAAGCCGACCATGGCCGCAGGCGCCGTATCCAGTAGGGGAAGCTTGTCGACCGACAGGGCGTAGACGGTGAATTGGTAATGGTGCGGCCTATCGCCGGCCGGCGGGCATGCGCCGCCATATCCTGATACGCCGAAGTCGGTGCGGCCTTCCACGACGCCGTCGGGAAGCTTTTTGTCGCCGCTTGCGCCGGTGGCAATCTTCGAGACATTCGCCGGAATGTTGAACACGGACCAGTGCCACCAGCCCGAGCCGGTTGGAGCATCCGGATCGTAGGCCATGACGGCGAAGCTCTTGGTGCCCTCGGGAGCACCGGACCACGCCAGTTCGGGCGAGATGTTCTTGCCCGAGCAGCCGAAGCCGTTGAAGACCTGCTCGTCGGCCATGGGCTTGCCCGCGGTCAGATCCGTCGAGGTGAGCTTCATTTCCGCATGTGCGGCCGTGGCGCCGATAAGGGACGTTGCGAGAAGTGCTGTTGTGAAACGCATGTTGCTTTCCTGCGGTTGATGATGCCGCAGAGCTATCGTCAGCCGGAAAGCACGTCTGCCCCGCTACGCTCAACTTCTGTCCCGATCCGCTCAACCGGCTCGGATCCGTTGCGCACATGGCGGGGACTGGTGCCGAATCGCTCCTTGAAGCGCGCCGCGAATTGAGAAGGCGAGTCGTAGCCGACTTCGAGTGCAATCTGCGCCATGGAAAGGGTCGTCGTCTGAACGAGGCCCAAGGCCCGGTTCATCCGGGTATCGCTCAGGATCTCGCTGAAGCCGGTATTCTCGGCTGCGAGCCTGCGCCTGAGCGTCGCCTCGCTCATGTTGAACGAGCGCGCCGCGTGCCGCAGCGTCCAGCCGAAGGCCGGATCGATTTCAACCATTTGCCTCAGCCGGTCTTCGAGCCGGGGGCTCCGGCTTTGACCCAACACCGCCCCGCACAGCGCAAACCAGGTGATGAGTTCCATCAGGCGAGCCCTGGCGATGGCAACGGGAAGCCTGGCGAGATTGCCGGGCTGGCAGCAATATTCGAACAATACAGCCGCTTCATCAGGCATGTTGGAAGACCGCGCGGGAAGGGGCGTCGATGGGATGGCGATCGAGCCCATGCGGGCATAGGCGTCCTCGAACAATTGTCTGGGAACGGGGAGCGCAACGGTTTGATACTGCTGCGGAGCCTTTGGAATGTTTTCCATCGTCAGCGGTTGATAATCGGGCAGCAGACCATATGCGCCGGCATCAAACCGTAAAGGCTTATCAATTGCCGTGACGATCTTCGTTCCCGATTGCACCCGTATCAACAAGGGGCTTGTATTGACGAGATGACGGAAACAGGCCCGCCCGCCCTGTCGGATCAAGGCTCCGGTTGGAATGGGAAAATTCTGATCTTCCATACGTTCCCCAGCGATACGGCGATGGCGGCTCACAAGCTCCGTCTGCCAGATCGCGGGACCGAAGCCAAGATGGCGAACGTCGGAAGGGTCATTCCAGCGGTTCGCTGGAGCTTGTCATGCAAAAGCGTGCAGCGGTTGCGATCACGGCATTCGGAAAGCCAAGATCTAACGCACGGCGAGCGAATGTGAAAGATCGCGACAAGCTTTAGAATCTTTCCTGCCCATTCCATTGCCTTTGCCAATTCCTCAATGAGAAGATTTATCCTTGTTGCCGGAATCCCAGCGATTCGGCTTCAGGACCCTTAGCCAATGACCAGAGCAAGACGCCGCCGCATCATCCGTACCCGACGAACCGTGATCGGCGTCGCCCTTGTCGGCGCGATCTCGTTTCTTGCCGGCATGACGGATGCGACCGGTCTTCTGCTGACCGGCGATTTCGTGTCCTTCATGACCGGCAACACGACGCGGGCCGCCTTGGCCCTGAGCGAGGGCAATCTCGATCACGCGGCGGTCCTGATCTCGGCCATCCTCGTTTTCGTGCTCGGCAATGCGGCGGGCATCGTCATTGCCCATGTCTCGCAGCGTCGTATCTTCGTGGTGCTCGGCTGCGTCGGCCTGGTTCTGGCGCTTGCCTCGATGTTGACCATGCAGAACCTGCTGCTGGCGCGGTTTTACTTGATCGTTTTCGCCATGGGCATGGTGAATGCCGCCGTCGAGCACATCGAAGGCCTGCCGATCGGCCTGACTTATGTGACCGGCGCCCTGTCGCGGTTCGGCCGCGGCATCGGCCGCTGGATCATCGGTGACCGCCGTGTCGAATGGACGATCCAGATCGTGCCCTGGGGCGGCATGGTGCTCGGCGCGATCGCCGGCGCCGTCCTGACGCGGCTGGCGGGCGCGCATGCGCTGTGGCTGGTCTCCCTCTTCGCCATGGTGCTTGCGCTTGCCGCCATGCTGATCCCGCGGCCGCTCCAGCGGCGCTTCAATCAGAAGGTCGCATCGAACCAATCGGCCATTGTCCGCGCGAAGTAGAACCGTCGCATTCCTGTCACCGTCGAATCGGATAGGAAGGACCGCCGCCCATCTTCAAGGAGTAGGTCTTGTTCTTCATTTCGAAGCTCGTCTGGATTTTTGGCCAGCCGCTGTCGCTGGCATTCTTTCTTGTCTTCTTCGCCCTCGTCGCCGGCCTTTTGCGCTGGCGTACGCTCAGCATCCTTGGCGCGATGGGCTCGGTCATCATCCTCTTCGTCACGCTCTACACCACGGCCGGCAACCTCCTCATGCAGGATCTGGAGGAGCGGTTCGCAAAGCCCTCAGCCGATCCCGACAATCTGCAATGCATGATCGTCCTCGGCGGCGCCTTCGAAAGCGAAGTGAATACGGCGCGTCACGGCATAGAATTCAGCAGCGCCGCCGACCGCTTCATCGAGGCACTGCGGCTTGCGCAGAAATTTCCGCAGTCGCGTATTCTTGTGTCGGGCGGCGACGGCTCCATCTCGGGCATCTATGAAGGCGATGCGGCGGCATCCGCGCGATTCTTCCCGCTCTTCGGTGTCGGCAGGGATCGCCTGATCGAGGAGAAGTCGTCGCGCACGACCTTCGAAAATGCCGTCAACACCAAGGAATTCCTGGCGAGCCAGGGTCTTTCCAATTGCCTGCTGATCACTTCGGGCTTTCACATGCCGCGCTCCGTCGGCATCTTCCGCAAGCTCGGCATCGGCATCGTGCCTTGGCCGACCGATTATCGCACCGACGGCAAGGTGAAGCCCGGACTGGATTTCACTCAACCGAACCTGAATGCGCAGAACATGGCGACGGCGATCCGCGAATGGTACGGCCTGGTCGGCTACTATCTCGCCGGCCGGACGTCGGAACTCTATCCGCGATAGAGCGCCTGGGCGTCCGATGGGATGCGCCAAAGACGCCTATCACATGAATTTGCACCTAACCCCGAAAATCTTTCGGGGTTAGGTGCTTACTTCTTCGAGATGGTGACGAATTTCGTGCCGCGGACGCGGGCCGTCACGATGCAGGGGTCGCCCTCGGTACGGTCGCAGAAGCGCGGATGCATCTTCATCGCCAGCACCATGTTGCCGAAGCGCTGGACGAAGTCGTAGCCGTAGATCTGCGCTGTCGCGATCATAAAATAACCGCCTTCGGCAACCTGCAGATAGAAATTATAGGTGCAGCCGTCATCGTTGCATTGCGGCCCCTTCTGCCCGTCGCAGGTCAGCTGGCCCTCATTGACCACGGCGTCGATCAGCCCGTCATTGTTGATGTCCTGCCGGATGATGAAGCCGTCGGCGAATTCGGCAACCTTGCACTGTGCCTGGAAATGCTTCTTCTCGTAGATCTCGGGATCGGAGATCAGCGATTGCTGGCCGAAGGCGACAGCCGGCATGACAAGCAGCAGGACGATGTTCAGAACGGCGAGCAGCAGCGTTTTCACGGCTTTCCTCTTTTGGATAAAGGCTCCTAGGCACGTCGCCCCAAAATGTGCAGCGGTTTTGGGCGACATGCGTCAAATAAAGACTTTGGCTTTATGGCCGCGCCGCCTTGCGCCGCCCTTGCCGCCGTGGTTCTTTCTCGAGAACAGGATGATTTTAGGCCTAATTGGCCTAAAATCTGAATCCTGTTCTCAATTCAATAGTTAGAGCATGATGTCATGAGAAAACCGCTCACACTTTTCGGCATCATGCTCTGACCTTCTGCCGGTTCCGGGGCTCGCATGTCTCTGCTCGTCTATCTCGATTATGCCGGCATTGCGCTGTTTGCCGCAACTGGAGCGCTCGCCGCTTCGCGCAAGCAGCTGGACCTGATCGGTTTTCTGTTTTTCGCCATGGTGACGGGAACGGGCGGTGGCACCGTGCGCGATATCGTGCTCGGTCGCGTGCCGGTCTTCTGGGTGCTGAACCCTGCCTATATCCTCATCTGCTGCATCATGGGCGTCATCGTTTTTTTCACCGCCCATCTCCTGGAATCGCGCTATCGCCTGCTGATCTGGCTGGATGCGATCGGTCTTGCCGCCTATTGCGTGCTTGGCGCGGCCAAGGGGCTTGCCGCCACCGGCTCTCCGACCATCGCGATCGTCACCGGCACGCTGACGGCGACCTTCGGCGGCATCCTGCGCGATCTGATGGCAAACGAGCCCTCTGTGCTGTTGCGGCCGGAAATCTACGTGACCGCGGCCCTCGTCGGCGCCGGCGTCTTCACGGCTGCCAATGGGTTGGGAATGCAGCTCTATCTGGCTTCCGCCTGCGGCGTCGCGGCGGCCTTTGCCGTGCGCGGTGGAGCCCTCTGGTTCGGCTGGACCTTCCCGACCTATAAGCATAAGCCCGGCCGGCATCCCGACGATGTCATGTAAGGCGGCTTTAACGTCAGCTCTGCTTCGCGCGCAGGCGGATCACCACGTCGACATGGGCGATCTCCATGCCCTCGGGCGGTTCCGGCAGATTGCCGATCGTCAGGTTGCTGACGGGAATGTCGAGCACCTCGTTTTCACCTTCGACGAAGAAATGGTGGTGGTCAGAAACATTGGTGTCGAAATAGGTCTTGGCGCTCTCAACGGCGAGAACGCGGATCAGGCCGGCTTCCGTGAACTGGTGCAGCGTATTGTAGACGGTCGCCAGCGAAACCGGCACGCCGGCGGCAACCGCCTCCTCGTGCAGTTCCTCGACGGTCAAATGCCGGTCGCCCTTGGCAAACAGGAGGTCGCCGAGCGCGACGCGCTGGCGGGTGGGGCGCAGGCCCGCGCCGCGCAGCCTTACCTCTATTGCGATCGGGGATGCACCCGTCATCAAGACCAACTCCGATTATTCCTGCATAAAGCAATCATGTTTCTTCAAGCGGTATAACTTTTGCACCGGAGCCTTTCAATAGTTCAATGGGGACAAGAGCCTGATAAACGCGGCAAAAACGGGCTTCTGACGCAAATAGCTCTGGTCGCGGCCCTAGCCTTCCTGTATGCGACCACCAAATATAGGCGAAAGCCTGGTCCGGAGCCATGAATGAAGCTGCCTTGCTCATGCTTCATTTTCTGGAGAACTTGGACTACACGTTCACATCCATCGGCTTCACGCGGGGGGAAAAAGAAACTTTATGACCACCAGACAGTCCAGCTTCTCGTACGAAGAACTCATCGCCTGCGCGCATGGCGAGCTGTTCGGACCCGGCAATGCGCAGCTGCCCCTGCCGCCCATGCTAATGGTTCACCGCATCACGGAGATTTCCGAAACGGGCGGAGCCTTCGACAAGGGTTATCTGCGCGCCGCATACGACGTACGTCCCGACGACTGGTATTTTCCCTGCCATTTCGAAGGCAACCCGATCATGCCGGGTTGCCTCGGCCTTGACGGCATGTGGCAGCTGACCGGCTTCTTCCTCGGCTGGCTCGGCGAGGAAGGCCGCGGCATGGCGCTTTCAACGGGCGAAGTGAAGTTCAAGGGCATGGTGCGCCCGCACACGAAGTTGATCGAATACGGCATCGACTTCAAGCGTGTCATGCGCGGCCGCCTGGTGCTTGGCACCGCCGACGGCTGGCTGAAGGCGGATGGTGAAACAATTTATCAGGCGGCCGACCTTCGCGTCGGTCTATCGAAAGACAAGACGGCCTGAACCGCATTTTAAGCGGCTGACGAAAACAACAAAGGTTTGATCAGATGAGACGGGTAGTTGTAACGGGTCTGGGTATCGTGTCCTCGATCGGAAACGACGCGGCCGAAGTCACCGAATCCTTGCGGCAGGCAAAGTCGGGTATTTCCTTCTCCAGCGATTTCGCTGAACACGGCTTCAAGTGCCAGGTTTGGGGCAGCCCCAAGCTCGGCGCCGCAGAACTGGCCGAGCTGGTCGATCGCCGCGCCATGCGCTTCCTGTCGCAGGGCGGGGCCTGGAACCATGTGGCCATGAAGCAGGCGCTCGCCGATTCCGGCCTGGAAGAGAAGGACTACGGTCAGAACGAACGCGTCGGCATCATCATGGGCTCCGGCGGCCCATCCACCCGTACCCTCATCGAGGCCGCCGAAATCACCCTGAAGAACAACAGCCCGAAGCGTATCGGCCCCTTCGCCGTGCCGAAGGCGATGTCCTCGACCGCATCCGCCACGCTCGCCACCTGGTTCAAGATCCACGGCGTCAATTACTCGATCTCGTCTGCCTGCTCGACATCGGCGCATTGTATCGGCAACGCCGCCGAGATGATCCAGTGGGGCAAGCAGGACGTGATGTTCGCAGGCGGCCACGAGGATCTCGACTGGACGATGTCCAACCTCTTTGACGCCATGGGCGCCATGTCCTCCAAATACAACGACTCGCCCGACAGCGCCTCGCGCGCCTATGATGTCAACCGCGACGGTTTCGTCATCGCCGGCGGCGCCGGCGTGCTGGTGCTCGAGGAACTGGAGCGCGCCAAGGCGCGGGGCGCCAAGATCTATGCCGAAATCGTCGGCTATGGCGCAACTTCCGACGGTTACGACATGGTCGCTCCCTCGGGCGAGGGCGCCATCCGCTGCATGCGCCAGGCGCTTGCCACGGTCAAAGGCGACGTCGACTACGTCAATACCCACGGCACCTCGACGCCGGTCGGCGACAGCAAGGAAATCGGCGCCATCCGGGAAGTATTCGGATCGAAGATCCCGCATATCCAGTCGACCAAGTCGCTCACCGGCCATTCGCTGGGTGCCGCAGGCGTCCAGGAATCGATTTATTCCCTGCTGATGATGCAGCAAGGCTTCATCGGCGAAAGCGCCCATATCACCGAACTCGATCCCGAATTCGAAGGCGTACCGATCGTGCGCAAGCGTATCGACAATGCGAAGATCGATATCGCCCTCTCCAACTCCTTCGGCTTCGGCGGGACGAACGCTACGCTCGTCTTCCAGCGCCATAACGGATAATAACATGACGGGAATCATGCAGGGTAAGCGCGGGCTCATCATGGGCGTCGCAAACAACCACTCGATCGCCTGGGGAATTTCAAAAGCTCTCGCCGCACAGGGCGCCGAACTCGCCTTCACCTATCAGGGCGATGCGCTCGGCAAGCGCGTCAAGCCGCTCGCTGCCGAGGTCAGTTCCGATTTCGTCCTGCCCTGCGATGTCGAGGATGTCGCCTCGGTCGATACCGTGGTCGACGCGATCGGTGAGCGCTGGGGCAAGCTCGACTTTATCGTCCATGCCATCGGCTTTTCCGACAAGAACGAGTTGAAGGGCCTCTACGCCGATACGACGCGCGAAAATTTCAGCCGCACCATGGTCATTTCCTGTTTCTCTTTCACGGAGATCGCCAAGCGCTGTGCTCCGTTGATGGCAGACGGCGGCGCCATGCTGACGCTGACCTATAATGGTTCGACGCGCGTCATCCCGAATTACAACGTCATGGGCGTCGCCAAGGCGGCGCTCGAGGCTTCGGTGCGCTATCTCGCCGCCGACTACGGCCCGCGCGGCATTCGCGTCAACGCCATTTCCGCAGGCCCGATCCGCACGCTTGCCGGCGCCGGCATCTCCGATGCCCGCGCGATCCTCTCCTGGAACCAGCGAAATGCGCCGCTGCGCAAAACCGTCACCATCGACCAGGTCGGCAGCTCGGCGCTCTACCTGCTCTCAGACCTTTCCGCCGGTGTGACAGGCGAGATCCACTTCGTCGATGCTGGCTATAACGTCACATCAATGCCGACGTTGGAAACGCTGCGCAAAGCAGACGTGGAATAAACGCCGCCTGCTTGAGACTCAAAGGCCGTGCGCAGCTGATGCGCACGGCCTTTTTGTTTCCATCGATGAAAATCGGTTCGAGGCCGCCTGGGCCTTATTTCTTCGCCCACAGCACCTTGAAGCGGGCATTGCGGCAGGTTTCGCCGCTTTCCTTGAAATTTGCTGCCAGAACCGGCTCGTAAGGCAGGCCGCGATTGGCGACGAGCATCAGGCGGCCGCCGCCGCGAAGGGCGGATGCGGCGGTCTTGATCATCGCCTGGCCGAGCGACGGCTCGGCCGCATGGCCCTCGTGGAAGGGCGGGTTCATGATGACGAGGTCGTATTTGTCCTTGATCGGCTCGCCCGCCAGATCGTGCCAGAAGAAGCGCACAGGCGCGTTCGGGCAGTTCTCCGCCAGATTATCGCGGGCGGCCTCCAGGGCCGCGTGGTTGGCCTCGTAGAGGTCGAGGCGTTGAAGTCCCCGCGATCTCTGTGCCATCTCGACGGAGAGATAGCCCCACCCCGCGCCGAAGTCCGCAACGTCGCCGGTGAAATCCTGCGGCAGGCGCGAGGCGAGCAGTTCCGATCCGGCATCGATCCGGTCGTGCGAGAACATGCCGGCGCTCGCATGGAAGCGGTCGTCGACGCGCACCGGCGCCTTCGCCAGCTTGGAGACGATATCGCCGGCCTCTGCCGGCCGGCCGAACCAGAAGGCGACGCCGTGATATTTCGGCATATGGTCGATGGCGAGGCCGAAACCTTCCAGGCGCTTGCGTAGCGGCTGGATACCGTCTTCCTTGGCGCCGGCAACGACGATCAGGCCACCGGCCCGCGTGCGGGTGATCGCGGCGGCGAGATTGGCCTCGTTCTCGCCCTTGTGCTTGGTGCAGAGCACCAGCGCCGCGTCATAGTCCTCACCGTCGATCTCAGGCGTCGCCTCGATCCGCTGGGCCAGCAGCTGCCGATAGAGCGGACGGAAGCCCTGGACGGCGCTGAGCGAGGCGGCAAAGCCTTCCGGCAGCGCAAAGCCCGCCTCGGCGCCGAGGAAGAGCACGCGCTCGCCCTCGCCGGGCGCCTGGACTGTGCCGCTGGCAAAGGGATGGAAGAGGGTCTTCAGCGTCTCGCGGCTCATGATCTCGTCTCGTCTTAAAACATGTCGCGCAAAAATATTCAGCGGTTTTGCGGCCACGACATGCGCAAAACCAAAGACTCAAGTGTGGCGAGCGAATCTGAAAGATCACGCCACGCTTGGGATACAAAAAGGGCGCGGAAGCATTCCCGCGCCCCGACTTAAATCTGGAAGGGCGGCTTATTCGGCCGCTTCTTCCTTCTTCTTCTCGTTCGGGATCTCCTGGCCGGTGGCCTGGTCGACAACCTTCATCGACAGGCGAACCTTGCCGCGCTCGTCGAAGCCGAGCAGCTTGACCCAGACCTTGTCGCCTTCCTTGACGACGTCCTGGGTCTTCGCGACGCGCTCGGAAGCGAGCTGCGAGATGTGAACGAGGCCGTCACGGGCGCCGAAGAAGTTGACGAAGGCGCCGAAGTCGGCGGTCTTGACAACAGTGCCTTCGTAGATCTGGCCGATCTCAGGCTCGGCAACGATCGAGTGGATCCACTTGCGGGCCGCTTCGATCTCCTTGCCCGAGGAGGAGGCGATCTTGACGGTGCCGTCATCCTCGATGTTGATCTTCGCGCCGGTCTTTTCGACGATTTCGCGGATGACCTTGCCGCCGGAGCCGATGACTTCGCGGATCTTGTCGACCGGAATGTTCATGACTTCGATGCGCGGAGCGAATTCGCCGAGCTGGCCACGGCTTTCGGTGATGGCCTTGGCCATTTCGCCGAGAATGTGGGCGCGACCGCCCTGGGCCTGGCCAAGAGCGACCTTCATGATCTCTTCGGTGATACCGGCGATCTTGATGTCCATCTGCAGCGAGGTGATGCCGTCGGCGGTACCTGCGACCTTGAAGTCCATGTCGCCGAGGTGATCTTCGTCACCGAGAATGTCGGAGAGGACGGCGAAGCGCTCGCCTTCCAGGATCAGGCCCATGGCGATACCGGCAACCGGCTTGGCAAGCGGAACGCCTGCGTCCATCAGAGCGAGCGAAGTGCCGCAGACGGTCGCCATCGAGGACGAGCCATTCGACTCGGTGATCTCGGAAACGACGCGCAGCGTGTAGGGGAACTGCTCAGCGGACGGCAGCATCGGACGGATCGCGCGCCAAGCGAGCTTGCCATGGCCGATTTCACGACGGCCCGGGGAGCCCATACGGCCGGTTTCGCCAACCGAGTAGGGAGGGAAGTTGTAATGGAGCAGGAAGCGCTCCTTGTACATGCCCGTCAGGCTGTCGACATACTGCTCGTCTTCGCCGGTGCCGAGGGTGGCAACCACGATCGCCTGCGTTTCACCGCGGGTGAAGAGCGCCGAACCATGCGTGCGTGGCAGGAGACCGACTTCCGAAACGATCGGACGAACGGTTTCGAGGTCGCGGCCATCGATGCGGCTCTTGGTGTCGAGAATGTTCCAGCGGACGATCTTGGCCTGCAGGTGCTTGAAGATCGCGCCGACTTCTTCGGCCGTGTACTTGGCTTCGCCTTCTTCGGGGAGGAAGTGTGCCTTCACCTTCGCCTTGACGGCATCGACGGCGGCGTAGCGATCGGCCTTCTGGGTGATCTTGTAGGCTTCGCGAAGTTCACCTTCGGCAAGGCCGAGCATTTCGGATTCGAGAGCGGAGTAGTCTTCCGGCTGGAAGTCACGTGGCTCCTTGGCGGCCACTTCGGCGAGCTTGATGATCGCGTCGAGAACCGGTTGGAAGCCCTTGTGGCCGAACATGACGGCGCCGAGCATGACGTCTTCGTTGAGTTCCTTGGCTTCGGATTCAACCATCAGCACGGCGTCGTAGGTGCCGGCGACGACGAGGTCGAGGCTCGACTCGTCCATCTCGTCGAGATGCGGGTTGAGAACGTATTCGCCGTTGATGTAGCCGACACGTGCGCCGCCGACCGGGCCCATGAAGGGAACGCCTGACAGCGTCAGCGCAGCCGAGGTCGCAACCATCGACAGGACATCGGGGTTGTTTTCAAGATCGTGCTGGATGACGGTGACGACGACCTGGGTGTCGTTCTTGTAGCCTTCCGGGAAGAGCGGGCGGATCGGGCGGTCGATCAGGCGGGAAACGAGGGTCTCGTTCTCGCTCGGACGTCCCTCGCGCTTGAAATAGCCGCCGGGGATCTTGCCGGCTGCGTAGGTCTTTTCCTGGTAGTTGACGGTGAGCGGAAAGAAGTCCTGGCCGGGCTTCGGCGCCTTGGCCGAGACGACGGTGGCGAGAACGACGGTCTCGCCGTAGGTGGCGAGAACGGCGCCGTCAGCCTGACGGGCGATCTTGCCGGTTTCGAGCTTCAGCGGGCGGCCGGCCCACTCGATTTCCACGGTGTGTGTATCAAACATGTCTTGTCCTTCAATGCGGGAGCACGCGCCGTCGCCGATATCAAGGCGCAGCGCACAGTCGACCGCAATCAATGTGACGCATCACGGGCAAGACAACGGGAGGCTTTTCATCCTCGGCTTTCTCGGAAAACTGAAGTTCCCTTGAAAACCAGGCCAAAACCTCGAAAGGCCCTGGCCGAAAGCATCCGGCAATCCTGCCCCATGACAGGTCAGCGGTTGGTTTGGCAGAACCGGCCCATCCGGGTCCGCCGGTCGTTCCACCGCATGAGATAGAGCGCGGCTGGAACATTTCATCGGGAACGTCGTCCCGAAACAAGATCCGGCGGACGCTCGAAAGCGCCCGCCGGACAATCTTAGCGGCGGATACCCAGGCTGGTGATCAGCTTGGAATAGCGGCCTTCATCCTTCTTCTTGAGATAGTCAAGAAGCGAGCGGCGGCTCGAAACCATCGTAAGCAGGCCACGGCGGGAATGGTTATCCTTCTTGTGGTCCTTGAAGTGGTCGGTCAGGTTGTTGATGCGTTCGGTCAGGATCGCGACCTGAACCTCAGGAGAACCGGTGTCACCTTCGGCGGTTGCGTATTCCTTGATCAGCGCAGCCTTGCGCTCAGCAGTGATCGACATCGGATGATCCTTTCTATGAGAGGAGATTGAAGTCGCCAAAAGCCGGGATGCCGTCCAGCTTTGGCCGCGAATGCGAGCAGGCGGACCTGACGCTGGCGCTGCCTATAAACCAAATAAGCACCGATGGAAAGAGGGAGTGTTCCCGGCGGCTTTCAACGGCCCGCCATGGCATCCCGGATCATCCCGTCATAACCTTCGGGATCCTGCAGCATGGCGAAATGGCTCGCATTCTTCAGGATCACGAGTTTAGAGCCCGGAATCTCCTTTGCCATCATTTCCGTATGGTCGAGCTTGACGGCTTCATCGTGATCGCCGATCGCAAGCGTGACCGGAACCGAGATCTTCGCAAGATCGGCGGCTGTCCAGGCCGGCTGGGTCGCCCACATCTTAGAGATCTGCCTGAAGAAGGCTTTGTATTCGGTCGGCGTCGGCGAAAGCTTCCTGTACTGGTCGCCGGCGACCTTGATGTAATGCTTGAAGGTCTTGTTGCTCAGGGCGTCTTCCTTGACGCCCTCCGTCGTGACGTTGGCCGCCTGGGCAATGACGCGGGTCAGCTTTTCCGGATGATTCATCGCCATGTCGATGCCGATGATGCCGCCGTCCGACCATCCCACCAGCGTCACCTTATCGATCTTCAGATAGTCGAGAAGGGCAACGTAGTCCGAAGTCATCAGATCGTAGCCGAAAGGCTGCCCGCTGCGTGTCGACCGGCCGTGGCCGCGGCTGTCGGCGACGATCACCAGGTGATCCCTGGCAAACTCCGCCACCTGATGGCCCCAGACGTCGGCATTTCCAAGACCGCCATGGATGAAGAGGATCGGATCGCCTTCACCATATTCGGCGTAGTACATCTTGATGTCGTTCACATCGGCCATGCCGCTCGTCTTCGGCGCGGGCATTGAAGGAAAGGCGGGAAGCTCGGCCCAACGTTCGGTGGCTTGGGCGCCGGCAACGATCAGGAACAACGAAAAGAACGTCAGTATTTCCGCAATTCTGCGCATGGTTTTCCCCTCGGGCCGCCATGGCCCAAGGGGAAAGATATTGCATCGCTACCGGCTGGCAATCGCCCTTGCCGTCATAAAACGGGCAGGTTCAGGCAAAAACCCGTTTCGGGCGAAATTCGCCCTGGCCGATTTCCCCGATCGCAATCAGTTTGCCGCGGGCCGTCGCATAGGCTTCGCTTTCGGCGATCGGCGCATCGCGGCCGCGCACGAGGATCGGATTGCCCATCTTCAGACGGTGCGCCTGGTCGTCATTGATGACGAGGTGGGGCAGGGTGGAAAGCGCTTCGCAGGTGTCGATCAGGAGCGCGTCGAGGGCGGCAAGCCGCTCGTCCATGTCCTCGATCGCTTCGAGTGCCACGAGGTCTGCAAGCGGCACCATGGCCTCTTCCGCGAAGGGGGCGACGAATGTGCGCCGCAACCCGGAAACATGGCCATAGCAGCCGAGCTCGCGGCCGAAATCGCGGGCGAGCGCCCTGACATAGGTGCCCTTGCCGCATTCCACTTCGAAATGCGCGGTATCGGCATCCGGGCAGGCGAGCAGCGTCAGCCGGAAGATCTCGACTTCGCGCGAGGGGATTTCGACGGCTTCGCCTTCGCGCGCCAGATCATAGGCGCGTTCGCCCGATATCTTGATCGCGGAAAACTGCGGCGGCACCTGATTGATGGTGCCGATGTACCGGGGCAGGATATCGCGGATTTGCTGTTCGCTTGGACGCTTGTCCGAGCTTTGCGTGACCTCGCCTTCGAGGTCGTCCGTTGCGCGCTCCTCGCCCCAGCTCACCGTGAACTCATAGATCTTGCGGCCATCCATCACATAGGGAACGGTCTTCGTTGCATCGCCGAGTGCGATCGGCAGCATGCCGGAGGCGAGCGGATCGAGCGTGCCCGCGTGACCGGCCTTCTGCGCCTTGTAGAGCCACTTGATCTTGGAAACGGCTTCCGTTGAGCCGAAATCCACCGGCTTGTCGAGGATCAGCCAGCCGGAAATCGGCCGGCCCTTGGGTTTGCGTGGTTTGGACATCAGTCTCTTCTGTTTATTGTTCGTCATTATCGCCGTCGAGGTCGCGGCTCACTTCGGGCGAACGCAGCAGCTCGTCGATCTTCTTGTAGTTGTCGAAGCTGGTATCGTCGCGGAAGCGCACCTCCGGCATGTATTTCATCTGCCGAAGCTGCTGCCCGAGCCGGCCGCGGATAAACCGCGCATGACGGTTCAGCGCCTCGATGACGAGGCTGTGGTCGGAAACGCCGAGCGGCGTTACATAGGCGGTGGCGATCTTGAGGTCCGGCGACATGCGCACTTCCGAGATCGAGATCACGGTCGCTTCGATGATGTCGTCGCGCACTTCGCCGCGCTGCAGCACTTGGGTGAGAGCGGCGCGAACCTGTTCGCCAACGCGCAGCATGCGCTGCGAAGGCGCGGAAGAAGTTGCTCTGGTCATTGTTATCTCTATTTGCCGATGCGGCTGGGAATCGAACCCGTCAAAGGAGAGCGTCCATGACTCTTTTGGTCAAAAAGGTCAAGTCGGCAGGTACCAAAAGCCACCCACCGGCTGGTGGATGGCTTTCGGAAATGTCGTGCTCAGGCGCAGCAGTTTAGAGCGTGCGCGTGATATGTTCGACGCGGAAGCATTCGATGACGTCGCCGACGCGCATGTCTTCGTAGTTTTCGAAGGCCATGCCGCATTCCTGACCCATCGGCACTTCGGACACTTCGTCCTTGAAGCGCTTGAGCGTCTTGAGCTTGCCTTCGTGAACGACGACGTCGTTGCGGATGAGGCGGACGCCCGCACCGCGTTCGACCTTGCCTTCGACGACGCGGCAGCCTGCGACCTTGCCGACCTTGGTGATGTTGAACACCTCGAGGATCTCGGCATTGCCGATGAAGGTCTCGCGCCGTTCCGGAGACAGGAGGCCCGACATTGCCGCCTTCACGTCATCCACGAGGTCGTAGATGATGTTGTAGTAGCGGATTTCGATGCCTTCACGCTCTGCGAACTGGCGTGCCTGCGTATTCGCGCGAACGTTGAAGCCGATGATGGCCGCGTTCGAGGCTTCGGCGAGCGAGATATCCGACTCGGTGATGCCGCCGGCGCCCGAATGGACGATGCGAGCGCGGACCTCGTCGGTGCCGAGCTTTTCCAGTGCGCCGGCAATCGCCTCGATCGAGCCCTGCACGTCGCCCTTGATAACAAGCGGAAACTCCTTGATGCCGGCGCTCTTGTGCTGGATCATCATCTGTTCCAGCGAACCACGCTGACTGGACTGGCGGGCAGCCGCCTTGTCGCGGGCAAGACGCTGACGGTATTCCGAGATTTCGCGGGCGCGGCTTTCGTTTTCGACGACGGCGAACTTGTCGCCCGCCTGCGGCGTGCCGGAAAGGCCGAGAACCTCGACCGGGGTCGCGGGACCTGCTTCCTTCACATGGTCGCCCTTGTCGGTGACGAGGGCGCGCACGCGGCCCCAGACGTCGCCGGCGACGATGATCTGGCCCGGACGCAGCGTACCCTTCTGGACAAGCACGGTCGCGACCGAACCGCGACCGCGGTCGAGCTGGGCTTCGATAACTGTACCTTCCGCAGTCCGGCTCGGATTGGCCTTGAGGTCGAGAATTTCCGACTGCAGCAGGATCGCCTCGAGCAGTTTGTCGAGGTTCTTGCCTGTTTTGGCCGAAACCTCGACGTCGAGCACTTCGCCGCCCATGGTTTCCACGAAGACTTCGTGCTGGAGCAGCTGGTTGCGAACCTTCTGCGGGTCGGCCTCGTGCTTGTCGATCTTGTTGATCGCAACGATGATCGGAACACCGGCCGCCTTGGCATGGTTGATCGATTCGATCGTCTGCGGCATCACGCTGTCGTCGGCGGCGACCACGAGGATCGCAATATCCGTCGCTTGAGCGCCGCGGGCACGCATCGCTGTAAAGGCGGCGTGGCCGGGGGTGTCGATGAAGGTGATCTTCTGGCCGTTCTGCTCCACCTGATAGGCGCCGATATGCTGCGTGATGCCACCGGCTTCGCCGGAAACCACGTTGGCATGCCGGATGGCGTCGAGCAGCGAGGTCTTGCCGTGGTCGACATGGCCCATGATGGTGACGACGGGCGGGCGCGAAACCAGTTCGCCATCCTCGTCGGACACGTTGAAGATGCCGAGTTCGACGTCGGATTCAGACACGCGCCTGACCGTATGGCCGAATTCGCCGGCGATGAGTTCGGCAAGGTCGGCGTCGATGACGTCGCCCGGCTTCATCATCTGGCCTTCCTTCATCAGATACTTGATGACGTCGACGGCGCGTTCGGACATGCGCTGCGACAGTTCCTGAATGGTGATGGTCTCAGGCAGAACGACCTCGCGGGAGATCTTCTCGCGGGTTTCCTGCATCTGGCCGCGGCGGAACTTCTCCTGCCGGCGGCGCATCGCCGAGAGCGAACGCCCGCGGGCATTGTCGTCGCCGTCTACGTTGGCAGTGGAGATCGTCAGCTTGCCGCGACGACGCTCTTCTTCCGTTTTCGGACGCGTCGTCACCGGCTTTGCGGGTTCCGGGCGAACGACGCGGCCACGGGCCGGAGCGCCGCGTGCTGGGCCGCGATCTTCGTCTTCCGTTTCAGGGCGACGACCACGGGCACCGGCCGGCGCGGTGGCGCCGGGCGCCGGGCGGGCGGCAGCGGGTGCTGCTGCATCGGGCCGGCGCGCAGCCGCAGGCCGCGGAGCCTCCGAACGAGCTTCAGCTACGACGGGAGCCGGTGCTGCCTCGGCGGCTGCCGGTTCAGCGACAGCGGGTGCCTCAGCCTGCCTGGCAGCCTCTTCGGCGGCCCTGCGAGCGGCTTCTTCCGCCTCGGCTGCCTTGCGGACAGCCTCTTCGGCGGCACGGCGCTTTTCTTCCTCGGCACGGCGGATCGCATCCTGGGCGTCACGCGCCTGGGATTCGGCCAACGCGCGGCGGCGGGCATCCATCTCTTCCGGCGACAGATGGTTCAGCACCACAGGGCGCGGACGATCGTTCTGGCGCGGCGGCTGATAGGGCTGCTGCGGACGCTGGTTGGTATTGTTGTTGCCCTGCTGAACCCGCGGAGCCGGCGTCGGCTGCTGCGGACGCGCCTGCACCGGTGCGGGCGCCGGTTCGGCTGCGCGGACGGGGGCCGCCGGAGCGACGGGTGTGATCGGCTTTTCGTCTTCCGGGCGCATCGGGCGCCGCTTACGGGTCTCGACGACGACCGCCTTGGTGCGACCTCGACCCATATCCTGGCGAACGGTGCCCTGGCTCATCCCCGATGGTTTCAGGGTGAGTGTCTTTTTGCCCGCTACGCTGATTGTCTTGTCGTCGTTACTATCGGTCATTCGTTCCCGTTCCTTCGGACAGGGAGCGATGACTAGATCAGACCCTGTCGTTCAATACTGTCGATCAATGAGTATGGGACCGGCCGATGCCGGTGACCGCCTCATTGTTTTTGCCGGCCAGCGCCGCCCGCTGCCCGGGACTGACCGCCAATACGGTACTGTTCGAGCATCTTTGCGCGCTTCACTACACCCTCACCCGCCTGCCCTGCAAGCACTGCGGCATGGATAAAAGCATTCTGGCCCATCAGGCCTTCCATTTCGCTCTCCGAGAAGAGACGGAAGGAAGGTATCTCCTCCTCGGTCTCCATTCCGAGGTGCCAGGCCTTGCGGGCCTGGTCGATTTTCCGGACACCATCGTCCGCTGCACCAGTCGAATGGAACACCGCAAGGGCTGCTCCGCTTCTCACCGCAGCATCCACTTTCGCGGACCCGCTGACGAACTGGCCGGCTTTCCGAGCCATGTTCATCATCTGCATCAATTGCGCCACGAGCAGCCGATCGACGCTCGCGCCGAGATCGTCCGCCGCCTTCACATCCATTTTCAGCGCTCGGGCGAAGAGCTTCTTCGCCACCGCCCTGTCGACCAGCGACCGGTCGATCTTCACCCAGCATCCGCGTCCCGGAAGCTCGCGCTTCAAGTCGGCGACAACTGTTCCATCGGGAGCGGCAACGAAGCGGATCAGCTCTTCCGGCGATCCGCTTTCGCGCGTCACGATGCACATGCGTCCGTTCACGTCATAACCTGCAAGATCGTCGTCCTCATCAGGGAGAGCGTCCGGCTCATGCGCGGTCATCATGCTTCCTGTTCGGCTTCGGTGACCTCTTCCTCGGTCCCCTTCGCCAGGTCCTCTTGCGTGATCCAGCCAGCCGAGAGGCGGGCCTGGACGATCATCTGTTCAGCCTCGACGCGCGAAACGTCGAATTTCGAGAACAGGCCTTCGAACTTCTTGGTTTCGCCGTTCTTGCGCTCCGTCCAGCCGACGAGGTCGTCAGCGGCGCAGCCGGCGAAGTCCTCGATCGTCTTGATGCCGTCTTCGCCGAGCGCGACCATCATCTGGGCGGTCATGCCGTCGATCTCGCGCAGCTCGTCCTGGACGCCGAGCGCCTTGCGCTTCTCGTCCATCTCGGCTTCGAGACGCTCGAGGAATTCGCGGGCGCGGGTCTGGATTTCCTGTGCCGTATCTTCGTCGAAGCCGTCAATCGAGGAGATTTCGTCGAGATCGACATAGGCCAGTTCCTCGACGGCGGCAAAGCCTTCCGAGGCGAGCACCTGGCCGACCATCTCGTCGACGTCAAGCGAATCCATGAAGAGGTTGGTGCGCTCGTTGAATTCCTTCTGACGGCGTTCCGATTCCTCGGCCTCCGTCATGATGTCGATATCCCAGCCGGTCAGCTGCGAGGCGAGGCGGACGTTCTGGCCGCGGCGGCCGATCGCAAGCGACAGCTGCTCGTCGGGAACGACGACTTCGATACGCTCGGCATCCTCGTCGAGAACGACCTTGGCGACTTCGGCCGGCTGCAGGGCGTTGACGACGAAGGTCGCCGGGTCCTGCGACCAGGGAATGATGTCGATCTTCTCGCCCTGAAGTTCGCCGACGACGGCCTGAACGCGCGAACCGCGCATACCGACGCAGGCGCCGACGGGATCGATCGAGCTATCGTTCGAGATCACGGCGATCTTGGCGCGCGAACCCGGATCGCGGGCGACCGACTTCACCTGGATGATGCCGTCGTAGATTTCAGGCACTTCCATGGTGAAGAGCTTCACCATGAACTGCGGGTGCGTGCGCGACAGGAAGATCTGCGGGCCGCGCTGCTCGCGACGGACATCATAGACATAGGCACGGACGCGATCGCCATAGCGGACGTTTTCGCGCGGGATCATTTCGTCGCGGCGGATGATGCCTTCGCCACGGCCGAGGTCGACGATGACGTTGCCGTATTCGACACGCTTGACCGTGCCGTTGACGATTTCGCCGGTGCGATCCTTGAATTCGTCGAACTGGCGGTCACGCTCGGCCTCACGCACCTTCTGCACGATCACCTGCTTGGCGGACTGTGCGGCGATGCGGCCGAAATCCATCGGCGGCAGCGGATCGGCGATGAAGTCGCCGAGTGCGGCGTCCGGGTTGCGATCGCGAGCAAGCTCCAGCGGGATCTGCGTCGAATAATCCTCGGCCTTGTCGACGACTTCGAGCAGGCGCTGCAGCCGGATTTCGCCGGTCTTCGGATTGATGTCGGCGCGGATGTTGGACTCGGTGCCGTAACGCGAGCGTGCCGCCTTCTGGATGGCATCGGCCATTGCGGCAAGCACGATCTCACGGTCGATGACCTTTTCGCGCGCCACTGCATCTGCGATCTGCAGAAGTTCGAGCCGGTTCGCACTGACTGCCATTGTCTTGTTTCTCCGTCTTTACTCCGGGGTTCCCGTCCCTGGAGCGGTCTGTTGATCGGTTATTCCTGGTCGTCCGCTTCGTTCTGGTTGGCGGCCTGCGCTTTCGCCAGCTTGTCGGCGCGCAACGCGTCGCGGATCAGGTCGTCGGTCAGAATGAGCTTCGCCTCGCTGAGCGCCGTGAAGGGAATGATGACCTTCAGTTCTTCCCCATAGGCAACCTGGTCGCGCTCAAGCGTGAAACCATCTGCGTCTGCTTCGAGGATCTTGCCACGGAAGCGCTTGCGATTGCCGACCATGATCGACGTCTCGCATTTCACAAGGTGGCCCTGCCAGCGGACGAAATCGGATTTCCGCACCATCGGACGGTCGATGCCGGGCGAAGACACCTCGAGATGATACTCTTTATCGATGGGATCTTCCACATCGAGGACCGGAGAAATCGCCATCGAGACCTCTTCGCAGTCCTGAACCGTCATCGTGCCGTCATTGCGTTCGGCCATGACCTGCATCGTTGCGCCGTTCTGGTTCAGCATGCGGACACGGATAAGCTTGAAGCCCAAGCCGATGAGAACGGGTTCGATGATATCGGCAAGACGCTGGTCGACGCCGGTCTCCGTAATCAGCCGCGGCTCATGTTCATTGTCTGCGTTTGTCAGGTCCGACAAGCGGTGCGCTCCTCGCAATTTCATGCTGTTCGGGCGATCGCGCTAATAAAAAAGAGCGGGTCCTTGCGGCCCACTCTTCATCAAGCGATCAAGAATTTGAGTGCGATATAGTCGGCTTTTTCCCAAATTGCAAGGTCTGAGACCGATTCCGCCATTTCGCTTCCTGTGGGATGAACGTGCCTATGGCCTGTGCGGGTCTTGCGCATATATTGCCGAGGACACAAGAACAAAAGCGGGAGGGATCGTGGCGTATACTTCGTCGACATTGGCGCCTTTGCGGCACGATACCTATCGTGCCATCTGGTTTGCGAGCCTCTCCTCGAACTTCGGCGGCTTGATCCAGGCGGTCGGCGCTGCCTGGATGATGACGACGATCACCGCCTCCGAGGACATGGTGGCGCTGGTGCAGACCTCGACGGCGCTGCCGATCATGCTGTTTTCCCTGATATCCGGCGCGCTTGCCGATAATTATGATCGCCGCCGCGTCATGCTGACGGCGCAGTGTCTGATGCTGACGGTGTCAGCACTGCTGACGGCTTGCGCCTTTCTCGGCTGGATCACGCCCTGGCTGCTGCTTTTCTTCACCTTCCTGATCGGCTGCGGCACCGCGCTCAACAATCCCTCCTGGCAGGCCTCGGTCGGCGATATGGTGCCCCGCGCCGATCTGCCGGGCGCCGTCACGCTGAACAGCATGGGCTTCAACATCACCCGCAGCGTCGGTCCGGCGATCGGCGGCGTCATCGTGGCCGCCGCCGGCGCGGCTGCTGCCTTTGCGGTGAACACGCTGAGTTATCTCGCCCTCATCTATGCCCTGCTGCGCTGGCGGCCGAGCCTGCCCGCCTCGACCCTGCCGCGGGAGGCGCTCGGCAGCGCCATCTTCGCCGGCCTGCGCTATATCTCGATGTCGCCCAATCTGGAGAAGGTTCTCGTCAGGGGCCTCATCTTCGGCATCGGCGCCAGCTCAATCCTGGCCCTGCTGCCGATCGTCGCCCTCGATCTGGTTGCGGGCGGTCCGCTGACCTACGGCTTCATGCTCGGCGCCTTCGGCATCGGCGCGATCGGTGGCGCGGTGCTGAATGCAAGGCTTCGCCAGATGCTGTCCAGCGAGACGATCATTCGCCTGGCCTTTGCCGGTTTCGCGCTGAGCGCCGTCATCGCCGCCTTCAGCCCGAGCGCGCTCCTCACCTCTGCTGGGTTGCTCATCTCCGGCGCCTGTTGGGTCTCGGCGCTCTCGCTCTTCAATACGATCGTCCAGCTTTCGACGCCGCGCTGGGTGGTGGGTCGGGCCCTGTCGCTCTACCAGACCGTCACTTTCGGCGGCATCGCCGGTGGCAGCTGGCTCTGGGGTGTTGCCGCCGACCGTTATGGCGTCTCCGACGCGCTGCTGATGTCTGTTGTCGTGATGCTGCTTGGCATTGCGATCGGCCTGCGTTTTTCCATGCCGGCTTTCGCCTCGCTCAATCTCGATCCGCTGAACCGCTTCACCGCGCCGGCTCTGAGCCTCGACATCACGCCGCGCAGCGGCCCGATCGTCATTCAGGTCGACTACGAGATTGCCGATGCCGACCTTGCCGAATTCATGGAACTCATGAGCGAGCGCCGCCGCATCCGCATCCGCGATGGTGCCCGGCATTGGGCGCTGATGCGCGATCTTGAAAATCCCGGGCTCTGGACGGAAACCTACCATACGCCGACCTGGGTCGAATATATCAGACATAACCAGCGGCGCACGCAGGCCGATGCCGAAAACATCGACAGGCTTCGCGCGCTCCACCGCGGCGAAGGTCTGCCCCATGTTCACCGCATGATCGAGCGCCAGGCCATTCCGCCGGATAATGACGTCTTCCATAAGGCGCCGATTGATCTCCATCATTGAGGATAGGCATGCACAGTTTCAGGCTCGCCCGCCAATCCGACCTTGCCGCAATCGTCCGGCTTCTCTCCGACGACGATCTCGGAGCTGCCAGGGAGATCGTTTCCGATCCCGTCGATCCGCGTTATATCTCGGCCTTCGCCGCGATCGAGGCGGATGCCAATCAGTTGCTGGCTGTCGCCGTCGATGCGGCCGACGAGGTCGCTGGCTGCCTGCAGCTGAGCTTTCTTCCCGGTCTTTCCCGGACCGGCATGTGGCGCGGTCAGATCGAAAGCGTGCGTATCGCCCGCGATCTTCGCGGTTCGGGCCTCGGCGGGCAATTCATCGAATGGGCGATCGCCCGGTGCGTCGAGCGCGGCTGCGGCCTCGTGCAGCTGACGTCAGACAAGACGCGGGCGGATTCGATCCGCTTCTACGAAAAGCTCGGCTTCGTCGCGAGCCACGAAGGGCTGAAGCGCACTCTCTGAAGCCGTTACTTTAGCTTGCCCTTCATCGTGGCCTCGGGAAAACAGGTCGGTTTCATGCCGTTCTTCGCCTGCCACTGGCCGATCGAACGCCGCGTCTTGTAGCCCGGCAGACCGTCGGAGCCGCCGACGTCATAGCCCTGCCGTTCCAGCGCCTTCTGCATGGCGGCGACATCCGAGCGCAGCATCTTGCCGACATCGCCCCATCGCCCCTCGAAGGCGCCGCCATTGGAGGCGATCCGGTCGGCAAGGTTGCCGATATAGAGGGCGTAGAGATCGGAGTTGTTGTATTCCTTGATGATGTAGAAATTCGGCGTGACGATGAATTCCGGCCCGTCGCGGCCGGCCGGCACCAGCATCATCCCGTCAGCCTTCATCTCGCCTGAAGGGAAACCTTTGCCTGATATGCGCTCGATGCCGAGTGAGGCCCAGTGCGAAAGCGGCTTCGCCAGGTCAGGCCCCTCCTGCGCGCAGGAGACAGCCTCCGGTATCGATACCTCGAAACCCCAGTCGCGATCGCGCTGCCAGCCCTTCTTGACCAGGAAATTGGCGATCGAGGCGAGCGTATCCGGCACTGAGGTCCAGATGTTGCGATGTCCGTCGCCGTCGAAATCGACGGCATATTTCAGGTAGCTCGTCGGCATGAACTGCGGCTGGCCGAGCGCGCCCGCCCACGAACCCTTGAAATCGGCAGGTGTGACGTCGCCGCCGTCGAGAATATGGAGTGCCGCCACCAGCTCGGTACGGAACATGTCCTTGCGCGTCGACATGAAGGCCTTCGTCGCCAGCACCTCGATCGCCGAATTCGGGATCTTCGCCACGCCGAAGCCCGTCTCCCGGCCCCAGATGGCAAGCACGATCGAGCCCGGCACGCCATAAGTCTTCTCGATCCGCTTCAGCGTAGAGGCGTATTGCGCGGCAAAGCCACGCCCGGTCGCGGCAAGCTTCTTCAGCCGGTCTTCGTTGAAGTAGGGACCAGGCGAGGAAAATTCGGCCTGCGTCTGTTTTTGCTCCTTAGGCAGCGGGAAGCCGGGCGGCGCGAGATCCGGCAGGTTCCAGTTCAGCGTGACGCCTGAGAAAGCGGCCTGAAAGGTCTTCTCCGAAATACCGCCCGCCTTCGCCTCTGGCCAGAGGTCGCTCTGCACCCATTTTTCGAACTGCGCCTCGACATCGGCCTTGGAAGGGACTGCGTAGGAAGGGAGAGGGAATAGGGCAGTCATTGCAGCGAATGCGAGTATCCGCAGCCACCGTGGAAGACCCCCCTCTGCCCTGCCGGACGTCTCCCCCACAAGGGGGGAGATCAGCAAGAGGCGCCCGTCTCCCAAAATCTTGGTCGTGAGCGAAGCGGTTTCGGCCAGTTGCAATCTTTGAATAGGGCAAGGAGGCGCTCCCAGCCGATCTCCCCCCCTGGGGGGGAGATGCCCGGCAGGGCAGAGGGGGGTATGCTGCAGCATACGCAAGCCTTTCATATAACCGTCCGCGCCCGAAGGGCCGCGGCAAGCGTGCCCTCGTCGAGATAGTCGAGCTCACCGCCGACGGGCACGCCATGCGCCAGCCGCGTGATCTTCACCTCGAGCCCCTGCAATTGGTCGGTGATGTAATGCGCCGTCGTCTGTCCCTCGACCGTCGCATTGACCGCGATGATCAATTCCCGGATGCCGCCTTCGCCGATCCGGTCGATCAACCCGCGAATGTTGAGATCGTCCGGCCCGATCCCGTCGAGCGGCGACAGCGTGCCGCCGAGCACGTGATAGGCGGCGTTCAGCGCGCCGGCCCGCTCCAGCGCCCAGAGGTCGGAAACGTCCTCGACGACGATGATGACGGATTGATCGCGCTGCGTATCAGTGCAAACGGTGCAGGGATCGACCGTATCGACATTGCCGCAACGCGAGCAGATCTTCACCTTGTCATAGGCTTCGCCCATCGCATTCGACAGTGGGCCGAGCAGTTGGTCCTTCTTCTTGATCAGATGCAGTGCCGCCCGGCGCGCCGAGCGCGGCCCGAGGCCCGGCACCTTCGCCAGAAGCTGGATGAGTTTTTCGATTTCGGGGCCGGTGACTCGTTTTGCCATGCGCCGTTCTTAGCTGATATGGAACGAAAACGGAATCGCGGAAGGATTGGCCATCCCATGAAAATCCTTGCCCTCTGCACCGGAAATCCGGAAAGGCTGCCCGGCAAAAGCTACAAGACCGGCATCTTCAAGCACCCCGTCAACGGCGCCGTGATGATCGATGCCGAAGGTCTGGTCGGCGATGCGATCTGCAACCGAAAACACCATGGCGGTATCGATCAGGCGGTCTATATCGAGGGATCGCTGGCGCTCGACTGGTGGAGCGGGGAACTCGGCAGGCCATACGAACCCGGCACCTTCGGCGAAAACATGGTGATCTCAGATCTCGACAATCGCGACGTCGCCGTCGGCGACCGCTTCGTCACAGATAACCTCGTCCTCGAAGTCACCGCGTGCCGCATTCCCTGCGCCACCTTCGCCGCCAGAATGGCCGATCCGAAATTCGTTAAGCGCTACACCAATGCCGCCCGCCCTGGCATCTATTGCCGCGTTATCCACGGCGGCGTAGTCAAGGCCGGAATGCCGGTGGAGCATCAACTCTTTTCCGGAGAGAAGGTCATGATGCCGGAGCTGATGGCAACTTTCGGCCGGCGGCTTTCGGAGACGGACCGGGCGCGATATCTCGCTGCTCCAATTCACTACAAGCTACGGGCGATGCTGGAAGCCGAAATATAAGGGCGGTGGCAGCGACAATGACGACCGCATCGGCACTGGCGGACGGCGATTTACTTCTGGCATGAATCTAGCCGAACAAAAGGAGGCAACATGAATCCATTTTTCTGTTCGTCCTCGGTTAGCAATTCCTTCCGTTTAATGTGGACGGCCATATGCTTGCTGCAGACAATAGACAAAGCGGTCAAATTGCCGAAGGCGATGTACGGCTTTTGATCGCCAGCGAAAATTTCAGTGACGGGGATCGGGAACGGTACTACTGGTTCATTGGGTGTCGCCGGATCGTTTATTTCCTTAAAGCATTCGTAAGCCACGGATTTATCACTATTTTCCTTGGCAGAATCCAAGTCTAAGCTGCACAGCGGTATAACATCGCTGCATATTACAACGCCATCGACAGACCAAACCAGTTTGGATTTTCGCCAAGTTTCAAATCTTACTGGTTCCGCATAGAATGGATGTTCTCCAGCGCGCACCTTGTAGAATATTTTAGTGTCGTCTCCCGGCTTAGACTGATCAAAGACATAAACGCGCTTGTTGCGATCACACTGACCCGCATTGACAACCGTCGGCATGGCTAGGGCGGCTGCAAGGAAAAGGCGAAAAACGCTAGAGATCTTCATGAAAAACCTTATGAGATATATGAAATTACTTGCTGAAAATATGAGAGCAATTCCAGCAAAACTATGGCGGGGCTTTGCGTCAGGAATTTCTTAAAAACAAAGAGATAATGCATGTCGCCTGGAAGTTTGCAGAGGCTTCGCGACAACGACCTGGTCAAAACAAAAAAAGCGCATCGCATGAATCAAATTTGATGCGACACGCTTTGGAATATCTCCGCAATTCGAAGAAAGCGGAAATGCCTTTGAGACCGAATTGCCTGCTATCAGAACGGCAGCTTGAAGCCGGGCGGGATCGGCAGGCCTGCGGTCAGCGCCTTGGTCTTTTCGGCGGCGAGCGCCTCGGCCTTGTCCTTGGCGTCCTTGTGGGCGGCGACGATCAGGTCCTCGAGGATCTCGACATCGTCTTCCTTGAACAGCGACGGGTCGATCTTCAGGCTCTTCAGTTCGCCCTTGCCCGAGATGACGACGGTGACGAGGCCGCCGCCCGCCTTGCCTTCGGCCGTGAGCTCGGCGATCTCCGCCTGCATCTGCTCCATCTTGGCCTGCATTTCCTTGACTTTGCCCATCATGCCCATGATGTCGCGCATCGTCTTGCTCCTTCTTGAAACCTTAGAATTCTATGTCGTCGCCCGGCAGGATGTCGCCTTCCTCGGATTCGGCTGCGGCCGGCGGCGTCACTGTGCCTTCCTCGTCCGGTTCGGGCGCCCGCACGCGCACATCGATGATTTTCGCGCCCGGGAAATGCGCCAGGATCGCCGCGACGTCAGGGTCCTGCCGCGCATCGATGACCTGCTGTTCCCGGGTTCTGGCCTCTGCCTCGACAAGCGTCGGCCCGCCCTCTTCGCGGCTGGTGCTGACGATCCAGTGGATTCCAGTCCATTCCTTGAGCTTGACGGCGAGTTCGTTAAGCAGCGTGTTCGGCGCACCTTCGGTGAGGTTCACGTCCAGCCGGCCGGGCTCAAGACGGACCGGACGCACGAAGTTGCGCACCAGTGCCTTCAATTTGACATCGCGCTTCTCGCCCGCGAGGTCGACGATATCGCCGATGGAGTTGATGCGCACGAGCGGCTTCGGAGCCTCTGCAGGCTTTGCCTCGATACGGCCGACATTCTGCGGCTCGGGATTGGGCACGGCGCGCAGCATCGCAGTCGGCCCTGAGGGTAGCGGTCGTGGTGTCGGCTCGGGCGCGCGAGCGGCGACACTGCTCTGATAGGGAACCCGCGTGCCGTTGCTGCTGCCGGAAGGCGAAGGGGAGGGCCGCTGGCCGGCATTGTCGCCGGAAAATTCGGCAAGCCGCCGCGCCGCGTCCTCGGGCGCCGGCAGATGCGCGGCATGCGCCAGCCGGATCAATACCATCTCGGCAGCACCCGCCGTCCTTGACGAGCCTTCCGTTTCCGGAATGCCCTTCAGCAGCATCTGCCAGATGCGCGACAGCGTCGTCACCGCGACACCCTTAGCAAATTCCGCCGCCTTGGTGCGTTCGACCTCGCTGAGCGAAGGATCGTTTGCCGCGTCCGGCACATATTTCAGCCGCGTCACCAGATGGGTGAAATCGGCAAGATCGGTGAGCACGACCACCGGATTGGCGCCGGCCTCGTATTGGCTCTGGAATTCGCCGAGTGCTGCGGCCACATCGCCTTTGACGATATGCTGGAAGAGATCGACGATCCGGGCGCGATCGGCAAGGCCGAGCATGCCGCGCACGGCCTCGGCCTGTACGGCGCCTGCGCCATGGGCGATCGCCTGGTCGAGCAGCGACAGGCCGTCGCGGGCAGAGCCTTCGGCCGCACGCGCGATCATCGCCAGCGCGTCCGGTTCCGCCTCGATGCCTTCCTTGGCTGCGATGGTCGAAAACAGCCCGACGAGATCGGAGGCGCTGATGCGGCGCAGGTCGAAGCGCTGGCAGCGCGAGAGAACCGTGATCGGCACCTTGCGGATTTCGGTGGTGGCGAAGATGAATTTCACATGTTCCGGCGGCTCTTCGAGCGTCTTCAACAGGCCGTTGAAGGCCTGCGTCGACAGCATGTGCACTTCGTCGATAATGTAGACTTTGTAGCGCGCCGAAACCGGGCGGTAGCGCACCTGCTCGATGATCTCGCGAATATCGTCGATGCCGGTATGGGAGGCGGCATCCATCTCGATCACGTCGACGTGGCGGCCTTCCATGATCGCCTGGCAGTGCTCGCCTGGCACACGGAGGTCGATCGTCGGCTTGTCGATCTCTGCGGTCTTGTAGTTCAGCGCCCGCGCCAGGATGCGTGCCGTCGTCGTCTTGCCGACGCCGCGCACGCCGGTCAGCATATAGGCCTGTGCGATACGGCCGGTCTCGAAGGCGTTGGTGAGCGTGCGGACCATCGGCTCCTGGCCGACCATCAGGTCCGTGAAATCCTTGGGGCGGTATTTGCGGGCCAGCACCCGGTATCCGGTGCCTGTCGAGGCGGCATCTTTTGATTGTCGCTCGGTGTCGCTCATCGCCCTGCTTGTCGCCCGGACTGTCGGGCACTTCGTGGAGAGAAGGTGGGAGGCTGGCACGATGACCCGTGCCGGGCTCGTTAGGGCTGCTTCCTTCCGGACCTGACCCGGTTGGCGAGTGGCTCGTCCACCACCAACCTCCCGGATGCACATATCGGCAATATCGTCATCAAAAGCAAGCCAACATGACAAAAAACTGCTAGTCGTTGGAAAACATGAGGAGATTGCCCTTTGAACGGCTTTGCGCTCGACCCCAGGCTGGAAAATGACAGCATCAGCATCATGGTCACAGGCCTCTGTGATCTGAGATTGTCGCAGGATGCCCGCTGGCCCTGGCTCATTCTCGTGCCGCGCAGGGCAGGAATTACCGAAATCTTCGAGCTGACGCCGCTCGACCAGGTGCTGCTCGCCTTCGAGACGGAGGTAGTCGCCAGCGCGCTCAAGAAGATCACCGGCGCGACAAAAATCAATATCGGAGCTCTTGGCAATATCGTCCGCCAGCTTCATGTTCATGTCATTGCCCGCTTCGAAGGCGACGCCAACTGGCCGGGTCCTGTCTGGGGCTTCGGCCGCGCGGAACCCTACGAAGACGGAAAGAGAGACGAATTCATAGCGAAGCTGCGGGAAGCCCTTTCATCATGAGTCATTCGCTTTTCGATTCGGATGTGCCGCATCCGGAACCCAGCAATCTCACTGCCTTTGCAGCAAATGATCTCAATCGCGATTCCGAGCATCGCGACGAGCAATCCGTCGAAAAGGCGCTGGCCAAGGAAGGCACGCATATTTTTGCCTTCGCCAGGGATAAGCTGGTGCTGAAGCATGACGGCCAGGTGCTCGATCCGCTCTTTGCCCGCTACGAGCTCAAGGAATTGCAGCCGGACTGGGACGAGACGGTGCTTCTCGGCTACCGCAAATCAGGCGAGCCGCGCCTTGCCGTTCCTGTCGGCATCGATGTCGACGACCTCGCCAGCCAATATAAGCCCGCCGACGGCCGCACCCTGTTTCGCGAGATGCTGATCGACGAGGTGTTGCTCGGCGAGTTCGCCCAGGCCGCGAGCCTCATCCGCTGGAATGGCGACAACCGCTTCTGCGGCCGCTGCGGCTCGGCGATGGAGATCCATATCGGCGGCTACAAGCGCGTCTGCACTGCCTGCGAACATATGATCTTTCCCCGCACCGACCCCGTCGTCATCATGCTGACGATCGATGAGGAGCGCGACCTGTGCCTGCTTGGCCGCAGTCCGCATTTCGCGCCCGGCATGTATTCCTGTCTTGCCGGCTTCCTCGAACCCGGCGAGACCATCGAGAATGCCGTGCGCCGCGAAACGCTCGAGGAATCGGGCATCCGCACCGGTCGCATCCGCTATCACGCCTCGCAGCCCTGGCCGATGCCGCACTCGCTGATGATCGGCTGTTATGCCGAGGCGAAATCCACCGAAATCAGCCGCGACGAAACCGAGCTTGAAGATTGCCGCTGGTTCACCCGAGAGGAGACGCTCGAGATGCTGGAGCGCCCCGGCGCGACCGGCAAGGCCCCGCCGCCGAAAGGGGCGATCGCCCATCGCCTGATGCGCGACTGGGTGGAGTGGAAGCGCTAGTGCCATGCCCGTCGCACGCTCCGAACGGCTGCTGACGCTGCTCCAGACGCTTCGGCGTTATCGGCGGCCGGTGACCGGCACGGTGCTGGCTGAGGAGACCGGCGTCAGCCTGCGCACGCTCTATCGCGATATTGCGAGCCTTCAGGCCCAGGGCGCGATGATCGAAGGCGAAGCGGGCATCGGTTATGTGCTGAAGCCGGGTTTCATGCTGCCGCCGATGATGTTTTCCGAAGAAGAGCTGGAGGCATTGGTGCTGGGCTCCCGCTGGGTGGCCCGCGCCGCCGAGCCGCGCCTTGCCGGCGCCGGCGCCGATGCGCTCGCCAAGATTGCCGCCGTGCTGCCGTCCGACATGCGCGAAATGATCGATTCGGCAGCCCTCTTCGTTGGCCCCAAACGCAGGGACGAGGACAAGGCCGATGTCTCGGCCATCCGCAAGGCGATCCGCTTGGAGCGTATCCTCGAGCTGCATTACGGCGACGAGCAGGGCCGCATCTCCCGCCGCCGCGTCTGGCCCTTCGCGCTCGGCTATTTCGAGCATGTGCGCATCATCATGGCCTGGTGCGAGCTGCGCCAGGATTTCCGCCATTTCCGCACCGACCGCATCATCGACATGGCGCTGCATGACGTGCGTTATCCGCGCCGCCGCGCGGTGCTCCTAGAGGAGTGGAGAAAGACACAGGACGTACCGGTCGAGAACTGAATGCTGCTGCCATAAACTGTCAGCAGCCGGGGTTATTATCAATCTCAATCCACTACAGCGCCGCGCGTCTTCGGACGCGCAAAGGACGCTGTAGCATCCAGGTTCCGCGCATCGTGCTGATGCGCTAGGGAAGGAGTACTGATCATGGTAACGCCCCCCGTCATTCAGCAGGCCGGCGATCGTTTTGTCACCGATAGCTTTGCCGACATCATTTCGGCCGAAACTTTCGCCGACGTCCGGCAGTCGGCACGCTCCGGCCTGCTGCGCCTGGCCATCAGCTTTTTCCGGATCTCCGGCGAAAGCCGCTCGAAACTCGATGTTGAAGCGACACCCGATTACCTGAAGCGAGATCTCGGCTTCATGGATGGACGCAACCCTCATCACGAGGATCGGCTCCCGCTTTAGCCGCAACTCATCATCAGTATTCTGCCCGGCGAGAACAGGGCGTTGCTTTGGCAGCGTCCCCCTGCTGTCTGCTGCCATAACTTGGCAGCAGACCATTCCTCGTCGTGGCTTATTCACCAGCCAACGGGAAAACCGAAATGACCAGCCCCAATATGATAATTCTCTACGTCAAGGATCCGGCCGAAAGCACCGGCTTCTACCGGAACCTGCTGAATCGCGAACCGGTCGTGGAGGCGCCGAATTTCGTCGCCTTCCCGCTCGATGGCGGCTTCACGCTCGGCCTCTGGCGGCGCAGCAAGGTCGAGCCGCAGCCCTCCGCCATCGGCAATCGAGGCGAGGTGGCCTTCATGGTCGCGGGGGAAAATGCCGTCGCCAACCATTACGAGGATTGGCGCCGGCGCGGCCTGCCGATCGCGCAGGAACTGACCGAGCTCGATTTCGGCCCGACCTTCGTCGTGCTCGACCCGGATGGGCATCGACTGCGCGTCTGTGAGCCGGATAAATAATAGCTGAATGACGAAGCCTGCTTAAAGCAGGCCTCGCATCGCATGTCCCTTGTAGACGCCGAGGATGCGGACTTTCTCGGAGAAGAATCGCAATTCCTCCAAGGCCCGGCGAACGTTCGGATCGTTCGGATGGCCTTCGATATCGGCGTAGAATTGCGTCGCCACGAATTTTCCGCCGAGCTGGTAGCTTTCGAGCTTCGTCATGTTGATATTGTTGGTGGCGAACCCGCCGAGCGCCTTGTAGAGCGCGGCCGGAATGTTGCGGACGTTGAAGACGAAGGTGGTGACGACCTTTTCTTCCGCCGAAGTCCGTTGCGCCCATTCCTCGTCGCGGGACAGGATGACGAAACGGGTGACGTTGTTTTCCGTATCCTCGACATTTTCGGCAACGATCTCAAGCCCGTAGAGATCGGCGGCAAGGCGCGGGGCGAGGGCGGCCATCGAGCGGTCGCCGGTTTCCTTCACGAGCTTTGCCGCTCCCGCCGTATCACCGGCGATCACCGGCTTCCAGCCATTGGCGCGCACGATCTTACGGCATTGGCCGAGCGCGTGGATATGGCTGTGCACCGTGCGGATCTCGTCCTTGGTGACACCCGGCAGCACCATCAGCTGGAAGCGGATCGGCATGAAATATTCGCCGATGATATGCAGCCGTGATTCCGGCAGCAGATGGTGGATATCGGCGACGCGCCCGGCAATCGTGTTCTCGATGGGGATCATGCCGATGTCGGCGTCGCCATTGTCGACCGCCGTGAATGCATCCTCGAAGGTCTGGCAGGGCAGCGGCTCCATGGTCGGGAACATGTCGCGGCAGGCCATGTCGGAATTGGCGCCGAATTCGCCCTGGAAGGCGATCCTGTTGGTCTTGATGTTCATAATGATTCCGTCAGTTCGACTTTGCGGAGAGGATGCGCCGCGCCTTTTCGAGGTCGGCGGGAGTATCGACACCGAGCGGAACCGTGTCAACGATCTCGGCATCGATGCGCATGCCGGCTTCCAGCGCCCGCAGCTGCTCCAGCGATTCGCGCCGTTCGAGCGTCGAAGGGCCGAGCGAGACGAACCGTTCCAGCGCTGCGCGCCGATAGGCATAAAGGCCGATATGATGATAGAGCGGCCCCTGGCCGTAGGGTGCTGTCGCGCGCGTGAAGTAGAGTGCGTGCAGGCGGGTGTCGGAGACGGGCGAGCCGACAATCTTGACGATGTGCGGCGCGGTCTTGTCTTCGTCATTGTCGATCTCGGTCGTCAGCGTGCCGATATCGACGGCCTCGTTTTCAAGGGGGCGCAGGGCTGCCCGCACGGTCTCCGGATCGATTGTCGGCAGATCGCCCTGGACGTTGACGATGAACTTCGCCTTTCCATCGGGGTCGACCTTCGTCAAGGCTTCGAAAATCCGGTCGGATCCCGATTGGTGATCCTTGCTGGTCATGACGACTTCGAAGCCGGCGGCTGCGACGGTGTCAAACACACGGGCGTCGTCGACGGCGACGACCACGCGGCCGATGGCCGCCTCCCTGGCGCGCATCGCCACCTGCACGATCATCGGCAGACCGCATATATCGGCGAGCGGCTTGCCCGGAAGCCGGGTAGAGGCCATCCGCGCCGGGATCAATACGAGCACGCCATCTAAATTTGAATCACTCATTGTTCGGGCCTTCTATTCCGGGCTGAAAAGTGTCAAAAAGTCTCACGCACAAGACCATTTAGACAGTTGCAACGATCAGCCAAAAGACATAGGTTCCGCGCGATTTCAAGATGGTCCGGTTTATGGTCTGCCGGCTGCAAGGGGAGCATTGCAGATGAATTCATACGTCAATACGGCCGTGGGGGCACTGCTCGGAACGGTTTTCGTTCTGATGTCGGTCTCTATCGCGTCCGAGGGGATCTTCCATTCCGAAGCGCCGGAGAAGGAAGGTTTCGCGATCGTTGCCGAAGAGGCGCCCGCCACTGGCGGTGAAGCTGCGCCTGCCGCTGCTGCCGTTCCGATCGCGCAATTGCTCGCTTCTGCAGATGCCAAGGCCGGTGAAACGGTTTTCAAGAAGTGTCAGGCCTGTCATGACGGCACCAAAGGGGGACCGAACAAGGTCGGTCCCAACCTCTTTGGTGTCGTAGATCGTCCGATCGCCTCGCATGAAGGCTTCGCCTATTCCGCTGCCATAAAGGATTTCTCCAAGGGCAGCTCTGAAAAGTGGACCTTCGAGAACCTCAACAAGTTCCTGACTGCGCCGAAGAAGGATGTTCCCGGCACGGCGATGGGCTTTGCAGGCCTGCCGAAGGATCAGGATCGCGCCAACGTCATCCTCTACCTGCACACGCTCTCCGATTCGCCGGTGCCGCTGCCGGATCCGAAGACGGCGACGCAGTAAAAGCGCCACTCAGTCTGCATGACATGGAAGCCCGGCCGCAAGCCGGGCTTTCGTTGTTGATGGCGAAGGTTCACGCGCCGAGGAAATAGGCCCAGAGCGAGACGGTGATGGCGCCGAGCGCCGTCGTCACCGAGATCGTCGACGCGGCAAGGCTGTGGCCGACGCCGAAGCGATTGGCGATCAGCCAGGCGTTGACGCCCGTCGGCACCGAGGAGGTCAGCACGATCGCCGCCGTCCATTCGCTGTTGAGGCCGAAGAGGTGGCTCGCCGTCCAGACGCAGCCGGGCAGCAGCAGCAGCTTGAGGCTCGAGGTAACGCTGGCGATGCCAAGATTGCCGGAGACGCCGTATCTCTCCAGCGCCATGCCGAGCGAGATCAGCGCCGCCGGGCCGGCAATACCGGCGATCTGCCCGACGACCGTTGCCAGTGCCGTCGGCATAGTGAGGCCGGAAAGATGCATGGCCATGCCGGCCGCAAGGCCGATCACCAGCGGATTGCGTATGAGATTGATGGCGATCTGGCGAAGCACGAACACCATGCTGCGGTCACTTTTGCCGGCGATCTTCCGCTCCGCATGCTCCATCAGCACCGTGCCGGCGACCATCATCACGGGCAGATGCACGGCGAGCAGGATCGACAAGGCCACCAGCCCCTCCTCGCCGACGGTGCGCTGGACGAGCGGCAGTCCGATGAAGACATTGTTGGCGAAGGCGGAGGAAACGCCGGCCAGCACTCCGATCCGTTCGTCGCGGCCGAAGAGGCGTGTGGCGGCGAGATGACCGGCCGCCCAGGTGATGGCGACGCCGGAGAAATAGACGATCCAGAGCCGGAAAGGCGACGCGCCGTGGAAATCCGCCTCGGCTATGGTGCGGAAAAGCAGAAGCGGCACGGCGATCTTGAAGACGAATTCGCTGAGCCCGTCGCCGACATCCGACGTCATCAAGCCGCTGCGGACGATCACCCAACCGATAAGAATCAGGATGAAGATGGGAAGGACGTCGAGAATGATGGCTGACATGGGGGAGGCTGCTTTGCTCGGGGGAGTGTCCGATCTCTAGCAGCAAACCGCCTGGATTGAAAAGGCAAACGGCACCCGATCCGGCAGCGCTGGCAACCGCAAAGCAAAAAAAAGCGGGCACGGCCCGCTTTTCCGCTCCGGCTCCGCCGGATATCCGGATCACGACGCTGCCAGTTCATCCGTGGTCAGCATCGCGCCGGCAAGATCGAAGGGATCATCCCTCGCGCACCCGGCTGCAACTGAAAGCTGCTCATACCGGCCTTGTTGCGAGCATATCTAGATTTTGAAGATGACAGAGGCATGACGAATAAGCGGCACTTTTGCGAAGAAATAGCTGCGCCATTCACCATTTAACCTTCCAAACCGCGGAAATTTCGCTAAGACCAAACCCCGGCTATCACAAATCCGGGACCCCCCATTTCATGACAAGATTCGACGTTCTGACTGTCGGCAACGCAATCGTGGATATCATTGCCCGTTGCGACGACCAGTTCCTCATTGACAACCAGATCACCAAGGCGGCGATGAACCTCATCGATGCCGAACGCGCCGAACTCCTGTATTCGCGCATGGGACCGGCGCTCGAAGCCTCCGGCGGCAGCGCCGGCAATACGGCAGCGGGCGTTGCCAACCTCGGCGGCAAGGCGGCCTATTTCGGCAATGTCGCCGCAGATCAGCTTGGCGATATCTTCACGCACGATATCCGCGCCCAGGGTGTTCACTACCAGACGCGGCCCAAGGGCACTTTCCCGCCGACGGCGCGTTCGATGATCTTCGTGACCGAGGACGGCGAACGCTCGATGAACACCTATCTCGGCGCCTGCGTTGAGCTCGGCCCCGAGGATGTCGAGGCCGATGTCGTGGCCGATGCCAAGATTACCTATTTCGAAGGCTATCTCTGGGATCCGCCGCGCGCCAAGGAAGCGATTCTCGATTGCGCCCGCATTGCCCATGAAAACGGCCGCGAAATGTCGATGACGCTGTCCGACAGCTTCTGCGTCGGTCGCTACCGCGGTGAATTCCTCGATCTGATGCGGTCCGGCAAGGTCGATATCGTCTTCGCCAATCGCCAGGAAGCGCTGTCGCTGTACGAAACCGACGATTTCGAAGAGGCGCTGAACAAAATCGCCGCAGATTGCAAGATCGCCGCCGTGACGATGAGCGAAAACGGCGCCGTCATCCTGAAGGGGCGGGAGCGCTACTACGTCGATGCGATCAAGATCAGGGAAGTTGTGGACACGACGGGTGCCGGCGACCTCTTCGCCTCCGGCTTCCTTTATGGCTACACGCAGGGGCGGTCGCTGGAAGATTGCGGCAAGCTCGGTTGCCTCGCTGCCGGCATCGTCATCCAGCAGATCGGTCCGCGCCCGATGACCTCGCTTTCCGAGGCGGCCAGAGAAGCAGGGCTTATTTGAAGGCTTCGCCGGGATAGGCTCCCCAAATCTCCGACTGCGCCACCCATCCCGAGGCGCCGTCGGCTCCGGCGCGGCACCAGTCGCCGTTGCATTCGCCGATCGTCAGCATCACGCCAGGTTCCAGCTTGGCGACGATTGAGGCGGAGGGCTGCGCCTCGCGGCGCAGATTGACGTAGATACCCTTGCCCTTGGTCTTCATCCATGGGGCGGCGATCGCCGCGCGCTGGCCTGACAGCAGCGACTGGTTGACCCAGCCCTCGGTGCCGTCGGCATCGCGGATGCGGCGCCAGTTGTCGTATTCCTGGATGATCTCCACCGGCAGACCGGATTTCAGGTACATCCATGAGACGGCGTAATCCGTCCCGGGACCGATGCGCAGGTTGACGCGCTTGGACTTCAGGGTGACAAAACGCGGCAACGGCAGTCCGCTCGGCCCCTTGGCAGCCTGCGCGTGGGCAAATTCGACGGCTCCGAGCGATGCGGCCAGAGCGATCGCGACGGCGAGGCAGGACTTCAGGACTTTGCTGCGCATGGAAGCTTCCGTTTGCTCGAATCGGCGGGCAGGCCCGGCCTGCTCGCTGTCCGGGCATTGACATCCTTCCGCTGCACCACGAGTTTTGTTTGTCTTCGCGTGCGGGTCTGGTAGAAAATGCCCGGAATGGGAAAATTATCACCCCTCTTGGTTAAAGACCTCTGAACAAGGCACCACAGGCAGCCATGACAGCGAAGAAAAAGCCGAAGGTCTACATCACCCGGAAACTGCCGGATGCCGTCGAAACCCGCATGCGCGAGCTCTTCGACGCCGAGCTCAACATCGACGATACGCCGCGCTCCGTTCCTGAATTGATCGCCGCCGTGAGGACCGCCGACGTGCTGGTGCCGACCGTCACCGATCGCATTGACGCGGCGTTGATCGAAGAGGCAGGGCCGCAGATGAAGCTGATTGCGAGCTTCTCCAACGGCACCGACCATATCGACGTCGAGGCGGCAGCGCGCAAGGGGATCACCGTCACCAACACGCCGAATGTCCTGACCGAGGATACCGCCGACATGACGATGGCGCTGATTCTCGCCGTGCCGAGAAGGCTCGGCGAAGGTGCGCGCGTGCTGACCGACAAGCCGGGCGAATGGGCCGGTTGGTCTCCCACCTGGATGCTTGGCCGGCGCATTCACGGCAAGCGCATCGGCATCGTTGGCATGGGCCGCATCGGCACGGCGGTGGCGCGCCGCGCCAAGGCTTTCGGTCTCTCGATCCACTACCACAACCGCAAGCGCGTCAACCCGGCCGTCGAGGACGAGCTGGAGGCGACCTATTGGGAAAGCCTCGACCAGATGCTCGCCCGCGTCGACATCGTCTCGATCAATTGCCCGTCGACGCCTGCGACCTTCCACCTGATTTCGGCGCGCCGCCTGGCGTTGCTGCAGCCCACGGCCTACATCGTCAACACTGCGCGCGGCGACGTGGTCGACGAAACCGCGCTGATCAAATGCCTGAGGGAGGGCAAGATCGCCGGCGCCGGCCTCGACGTCTTCGAAAATGAGCCGGCCGTCAACCCGAGGCTCGTCAAGCTCGCCAATGAGGGCAAGGTCGTGCTGCTGCCGCACATGAGTTCGGCGACGATCGAGGGCCGGATCGACATGGGCGACAAGGTCATCATCAATATCCGCACCTTCATCGACGGCCACAGGCCGCCGAACCGGGTGCTGCCGGGTCGTTAAGCGACTTTGCGCGTCAGCGCTTGAGGTCCTTGCGCATCTCGATGAAAGTCGTCCTGGCAAAACCGGGATGCGCCTTCTCAGCGGTTCTGGAAAATCCCCAGGCGGCGAAGACAGCGTGATTGTCCGTGAGTTCGATGCGCGTTTCCAACCGCAGGGCGGGAAGGCCAAGCGCTGCGGACGTTTCCTCGGCAATTGCCAGCAGCCGTCTGCCGAGGCCCTTGCCCTGCACAGACGGGAGAACGGCGAGCTTGCCGACATAGAGGCAATCGGTCTCCGGCCGCAGGAACAGGCAGCCGGTCAGCTTTCCCTGCTCGATCGCAACGTGACCGATCTCGGCTTCGGCCTTTTCAGCCAGCGCTTGCGCCGTCAGGCGGAGCGCCGAAGATGGTGGATCGATCCTGCCGTTCATCGAGGCGAAGGCGGCAAGGATCAGGGCAAGCAGCTCGTCCCAGCGCGTGAAGCTTCGGTCGAGGCGGATGATCGTCATCCCGCCTGCCTTGCGCGGCGGCGTTTGTAGCGGATCGTTTCGAACCGGGCCGACAGCGCATCGTAAAGCAGCAGCCGTCCGATCAGCGGCTCGCCGCTGCCGGTGACGAGCTTGATCGCCTCCATCGCCATCATCGTGCCGATGACGCCGGTAAGCGCGCCGATGATGCCGGCCTCGGCGCAGGAGGGGATCAGCCCCGCCGGTGGCGCTTCCGGAAACAGGTCGCGATATCTGGGGTTGGGCGTCCCGTCCTCGGCCGTCTCATAGGGTTTCAGAACTGTCAGCGAACCGTCGAAACGTCCGACGGCGCCGGTGACGAGCGGGATGCGCGCCTCTTCTGCCGCATCGGCGGCGGCATAACGCGCGTCGAAATTGTCGGAGCCGTCGATCAGAAGATCGAAGCCGGACAATTGCCGTCGCGCGGTCTCCTGAGAAAAGCGTTCCTCGAAACGGATGAGCCGGACATGTGGGTTGAGTCTCGCGATGGCGATGGCGGCGCTCTCCGTCTTCAACTCCCCGATCGTGCCGGAGTCGTGGATGACCTGGCGCTGCAGGTTCGAGAGCGATACCCGGTCATCATCGACAATGCCAAGCGTGCCGACGCCGGCTGCGGCCAGATACTGCAGGATCGGCGCACCGAGGCCGCCGGCACCGATCACCAGCACGCGGGCAGCCTTCAGCTTCTGCTGGCCTGCGCCGCCGATCTCAGGGAGCAGGATGTGGCGCTGATAGCGCGCGATTTCATCAGGGCTGAGCGGTTCCATGGCGGCGACCTTATCATGGCGCCCGGCGCTGGGAAAAGCTGCTCCGGTCATTCGAACACCTTTCCGTCAGTCACCGTGAAGACCTGTGCCCTGTCGCCGAGTGCTGAAAACATGGCGCGGTCCGTTCCCGTCATGAAGGCCTGGCCGCCGAGCCCGTCGATAAGGTCGAACAGCGCCGCGCGTCTGTTCTCGTCGAGATGTGCCGCGATTTCGTCGAGCAGCAGGATCGGCGCATGGCCGGTGAGATTGCCGACGAGCCGCGCATGCGCAAGCACCAGGCCGACGAGCAGCGCTTTCTGCTCGCCCGTCGAACAACGCTCCGCCTCCATCGCCTTTTCGCGGTGATGCACGATGAGATCGGCTCGGTGCGGCCCCTCGAGCGTACGTCCCGCGCCGGCATCGCGGTAACGGCTTTCCGCCAGCATTGCTGCGTACTCGTCCTCGAGATCGACCGAGGGGCGCGAGAACTGGCCGTCCATGAAGCCCGAGAGCTGCAGCGATGCCGAGGGGAAGGGCGAACTCTCCCGTGTTTCCTCGATCAGCCGGGTCAAGAGCCCGAGCATCTCCTGGCGGGCGAGCGCCATGGCGATGCCGAGGCTTGCCATCTGCTCCTCGATGCCCGCAAGCCAGGAGGGGTCGAAGCGGCCTTCGTCGAGCAGCTTGTTACGGCTGCGCATGGCGCGCTCGAAATCACTGGCACGGCGGCCATGGGCGGGGTCGAGCGACAGCACCAGCCGGTCGAGAAAGCGGCGCCGGTCGGAAGAGGCGCCGGTAAACAGACCGTCCATCGCCGGCGTCAGCCAGAGAAGACGCAGGTGATCCGTCAGTTCGTCGGCTGTTTTGGCCGGCGTGCCGTTGATACGCAGCCTGCGGGTGGTTGTCTCTTCGCCCGTTTCGATGCCGGTGCCGATCTCGACTTCACCCTCCATGCCGTCGAGCACCGCGAAGATTGAAAAGCCGCCTGGCGCGCCGACGCGGGTAATATCGCCATAGGCTGCGCGGCGCAGGCCGCGGCCGGGCGAAAGCAGCGAGACCGCCTCCATGAGATTGGTCTTGCCGGCGCCGTTATCTCCCGTCAGCACGACGTGCCGGCCGTCAAGGGCAAGCGCCGCCGCCGCATAGTTGCGGAAGTCGGTCAGCTTCAGGCGGGAAAGGGAAACCTTGTGCGGCATCGGATGTCCGGAATCGTGAAGCGTGACAGCTAAGCCGAAGCAGTCTTGATGGCAAGCGCGCTGCAGCACGGTGGTGGATCGCCTACCGCCGGTGATGCCGGAAATCGGTCGTGGGGCAATGCCGCCGCGGTCCCAATCCCTGCAAAAAATACAACCTCAGAGGCAATTGCTCGACGTTGCCAAGCCGATATTGCCAACATCAGGGCTCACCGGCCGCGAGCCCTGATTTCATGGGCTTTGGCGCATTCGGTTGAGATTGCTGACGTAACGTAAAGTCCAAAAAAAGTCGGTTGAATTTTGCAACTTCAGGGTTGAGTTATTCGCTGAAAACGATATGGTAAACCAAGTGTTTATGTATGAGAGAGTAGTGAAGTGCCAGATCCGGTTGATATTATCGTTGGTCGCAATGTAAGACATCTTCGCGCCCTTCGTCGTGTTTCCCAACTTGAGCTCGGTGAAGCACTCGGACTGACTTTCCAGCAGATCCAGAAATACGAAAAGGGAACGAACCGCGTTTCCGCCAGCAAGCTGCATCAGATCGCGGTTTTTCTCGATGTTGAGATTTCGGCTCTCTTCGAGGGCACCGGCATATCGCAATTCGGCAGCCGTATCGAACTCAGCCCCGACGCCTATGCGCTTGCGCTGAGCTACGACAAGCTGAACTCGACCGCGGGCAAGGAAGCGGTCAAGACCATTCTTACTCTCATGAGTGGCGAAGCGGTCGAAAGCGCCGCCTGAATCCACCGGAGCGAACAAGCTTATTTCCGCAAAAGCTCAGCGTCTTCAAGGGATGGACGATGTCCGGACCGTGAAGGTCTGCATATCCGCAAAGGTGGAAGCATTCTCGGAATCGAGGATGGGGGAGCTGCCGACGCATGTCGCGTCAGGTTCGATGCGTCGTTTTAGTGAATCTCGCTCTCGTGCAGCGCCGTCAGCAAATCGTCCTGCGTCTGGTGGCCGGCATGATAGAGGTCGATCGCGATACTGGCGATGGAAAGGCCCTGCTGGCTGCGAAGCTTGATGTTGCGCTCGGCACACCATGTGTAGATGGCGCCGGCAAGAACGTCGACGTCTTCGGACTGAGAGGAGAAAGCTGGCGCCATTTGTAGATACCCTTGTTTTGGTTGTCCCTGCCGGAGCGCCGCGCGTCCTATGGGACGCGCCAAGGGCGCTCTATCACTTTGAATTGGCGCAGAACCCCTGTTATCGAGGGGTTCTGCGCTGACGGCAGAGACTGAATTCATTTGGAAAACTTGCAAGCGGCATCATGTGGCTGCGTTAACGCAAGTCGTCTTCCGTCTCTTCGCCGTATCGATCTGAGACAGATCGCCCAGCGCGGGCGGCAAGTGTCCCAAATCAGGATTCGTGGGACAAAAAAACCGGAGACGTTTCCGTCCCCGGCTTTCCGGATTGATATGTCGACCGGCGGCTCAGCCTTCGAAGAATTCCTTCATCCGGGCAAAGAAGCCCGTCGATTCCGGATTGTTCTCCTTGGAGGAAAGCTGCTCGAACTCCTGCAGCAGCTCGCGCTGGCGCTTGGTGAGTTTCTGCGGCGTCTCGATCTGGATCTGGATGTAGAGATCGCCCGTCTGCGCCGAACGCAGCACTGGCATGCCCTTGCTCTTGAGGCGGAACTGTTTGCCCGCCTGCGTGCCCTCAGGCACGCTCACGCGCGACTTCGTGCCGTCGAGCGTCGCCACGTCGAAGGTCCCGCCGAGAGCGGCCGTCGTCATCGAGATCGGAACGGCGCAATAGAGGTCGGCTCCGTCGCGCTGGTAGAATTCGTGCGGCTTCACCGACAGGAAGATATAGAGGTCGCCGGCCGGCCCGCCGCGGGTGCCGGCTTCACCTTCGCCCTGCAGGCGGATGCGCGTGCCGTCTTCGATGCCCGAGGGAATATTGACCGAGAGCGAACGCTCTTCCGTCACCCGGCCCTGGCCGTGACACTTCGGACAAGGATCGGGAATGATCTGGCCGCGGCCGTGGCAGGTCGGGCAGGTCCGCTCGATCGAGAAGAAGCCCTGTGCGGCGCGCACGCGCCCCGTTCCCTGGCAGGTTCCGCAGTTCTTCGGCTGCGTGCCGGGCTTGGCGCCCGAGCCCGAACAGACGTCGCAGGTGATCGACGTCGGAACGCGGATCTGTGCCGTCTTGCCGGAGAAGGCTTCTTCCAGCGTTATTTCCATGTTGTAGCGAAGATCGGCGCCGCGCTCGCGGCCGCCCGACGAGCGCTGGCGGGCGCGTCCGCCGCCCATCATCTCGCCGAAAATATCCTCGAAGATATCGGAGAAGCCGCCGCCGGCAAATCCGCCGCCACCGCCGCCCATGCCGCCCTGCTCGAAGGCCGCATGACCATAACGATCATAGGCCGCCCGCTTCTGCGGGTCCTTGAGCATCTCGTAGGCTTCGTTGATTTCCTTGAACTTCCGTTCCGCGTCCTTGTCATCCGGGTTTTTGTCCGGATGGTATTTCATCGCCAGTTTGCGGAAGGCGCTCTTCAGCTCTTTCTCGTCCGCCGACTTGGCTACACCCAGAGTTTCGTAAAAGTCCGCTTTTGCCATTAAGGATTAAACCCCGGAAATGGATTTCCGGCTGCCATGGTGAGCAGCCGGATCAGGTGTTGAAGCATAACCACGCCGCCGCGGATTACGCGGACTTCTTGCGGTCGTCGTCCTTGATTTCCTCGTAGTCGGCATCGACGACATTGTCGCCGCCTTCCGCGGAGGCATCGGCAGCAGCGCCGCCTTCGGCCTGCTGTGCTTCATAGATCGCCTGGCCGAGCTTCATGGAAACTTCCATGAGGGTCTGGGTCTTGGCCTTGATGTCTTCGGCGTCGGCATCGGTTGCTTCGGTCGCGGACTTCAGAGCAGCGATTGCATCCGAGATCGCGGTACGATCGGCTTCCGAAACCTTGTCACCGTAATCCTTCAGCGACTTTTCCGTGGAGTGGATCAGGCTTTCGGCCTGGTTCTTGGCTTCCACACCTTCGCGGCGCTTCTTGTCTTCGGCAGCGTGCGATTCAGCGTCCTTGACCATCTTCTCGATGTCGGCGTCCGAAAGACCACCGGAAGCCTGGATGCGGATCTGCTGTTCCTTGCCGGTACCCTTGTCCTTGGCCGAAACCTGCACGATGCCGTTCGCGTCGATGTCGAAGGTAACTTCGATCTGCGGAACGCCGCGCGGCGACGGCGGCAGGCCGACGAGGTCGAACTGGCCGAGCAGCTTGTTGTCGGCAGCCATTTCACGCTCGCCCTGCGAGACGCGGATGGTGACGGCCTGCTGGTTGTCGTCTGCGGTCGAGAAGGTCTGGCTCTTCTTCGTCGGGATCGTCGTGTTGCGTTCGATCAGACGAGTGAAGACGCCGCCCAGCGTTTCGATACCGAGAGACAGCGGAGTGACGTCGAGAAGCAGAACGTCCTTGACGTCGCCCTGGAGAACGCCGGCCTGGATGGCGGCGCCGAGAGCGACGACTTCATCCGGGTTGACGCCCTTGTGCGGCTCCTTGCCGAACAGCTGCTTGACGACTTCCTGCACCTTCGGCATGCGGCTCATGCCGCCGACGAGAACGACTTCGTCGATTTCGGCAGCGGTGACGCCGGCATCCTTGAGAGCTGCCTTGCACGGAGCGATCGTGCGCTGGACGAGATCGTCGACCAGGCTTTCGAGCTTGGCGCGGGTCAGCTTCAGCGTCAGGTGCTTCGGGCCGGAGGCGTCAGCCGTGATGAACGGCAGGTTGATTTCCGTCTGCTGCGAAGAGGACAGCTCGATCTTTGCCTTTTCGGATGCTTCCTTGAGGCGCTGCAGGGCGAGCTTGTCGTTCTTCAGGTCGATGCCGTTGTCCTTCTTGAACTCGGCAACGAGATATTCGACGAGACGCATGTCGAAGTCTTCACCGCCGAGGAAGGTATCGCCGTTGGTGGACTTCACTTCGAAGACGCCGTCGCCGATTTCGAGGATCGAAATATCGAAGGTGCCGCCGCCAAGGTCGTAGACGGCGATCGTCTTGCCGTCCTTCTTGTCGAGGCCGTAGGCGAGAGCAGCAGCAGTCGGCTCGTTGATGATGCGCAGCACTTCAAGACCTGCAATGCGGCCGGCATCCTTGGTTGCCTGGCGCTGCGCGTCGTTGAAGTATGCGGGAACGGTGATGACGGCTTTCTCGACCTTTTCGCCGAGATAGGATTCAGCGGTTTCCTTCATCTTCTGAAGGATCATCGCGGAAATCTGTGCGGGCGAGTAGCCCTTGCCATTGGCTTCGACCCAGGCGTCGCCATTGTCGCCCTTGACGATGGTGAAGGGAACGAGGTGCTTGTCCTTCTCGACGGTCGGGTCTTCGTAGCGGCGGCCGATTAGGCGCTTGACCGCAAAGAGCGTGTTCGTCGGATTGGTGACTGCCTGGCGCTTGGCCGGCTGGCCGACGAGGCGTTCGCCATCATCGGAAAATGCCACCATGGAAGGGGTCGTGCGCGCACCTTCCGCATTCTCGATGACCTTCGCGTCCTTGCCGTCCATGACTGCGACGCAGGAATTCGTCGTTCCAAGGTCGATACCAATTACTTTTGCCATGTCATTCTCTCCTTGAAGCAAGCTGTCGGAACCCCGAGAAGGCATTTCCCTGACAGCCCCTTACGGGATGGGTCTACTTAAGATTACGCAATCGTGATTGCGGTGATGCGGCGTATATAAGGAGCGGTTTTCTGGACTGCAAGGCGAGAAATGGCCCGGAATCCAGCAAAACGAATGTGTTGCCTTCAATTTTGACAGTACTCGGGAACAAGGTCTCCCCATATCAGGAAAGCGGCTGATTTCCAGAGCATGTCGCGCAAAACCATGCGGCGGTTTTGCGATCGGGGCACGCGCAAAACCAACGCCGAAAGCGGGCAGGCGAATCTGAAAAATCGCGACATGTTTTAGAGGATCGGGCTTGCGCAGGGCGTGCAGCAAGGATCTCACTGGCCCATGATCAGATCGAGCAGGGTCGTGCGCCGCGGCCGGACGGAAGACGTCGTCTGCGCTGCCCCGACTTCGCCGGGCGGCACGACGCTTCCATAACCGGAACCATCGTCCTCGGCGACGTCGGCTGGAGGAACCGGGCCGTTTCCTGATGTTGCCGCCTGTTGCCGGACAGGCGCCTGCGGATAGCGGTTGGCATTGGCGTCGCCGCCGAAGACGCCGGAAATGATCCCGCCAATCGTCGTCGACGGCGGCACTTCGGCCGTCACCGGCTGTCCGCCGTCGGGTGCCGCCTGCGCCATCGGCTGGCCGCTGTTCGGATCGCCGATCAGCTGGCCGTTGCCGAAGAGCGGCGCCGGCGAAAGGCCCTTATGGGCGGCGACCATGAATTCCTTCCAGGCCTTTGCGGGCAAGCCGCCGCCGGTCACCTTCTTCATCGATTTGCCGTCGTCATTGCCGAACCAGACCCCGGTGGTGAGGTTGCTGGTGAAACCGACGAAGAGCGCGTCGCGTGAATTCTGCGTCGTGCCGGTCTTTCCCGCCGCCTGCCAGCCCGGGATCTTGGCGCTCTTGCCGGTGCCGTTCTCTATGACGCCCATCATCATCGTATCCATCTCGGCGGCGATCTGCTCGGAGAGCACGCGCGGCGGGCTGTCATAGGTGTTTTCGTAGAGAACCTTGCCCTCGGCGGTCGTCACCCTGCGGATGACGTGCGGGGTCGCCTTGTAGCCACCGTTCATGAAGGCGGCGTAGGAGGCGGTGAGTTCCATCAGCGAGACCTCGGACGTGCCGAGCGCGATCGAGGCGTTCGGCTGCAGCTCGCTTTCGATGCCGAGCCGGTGGGCGAGTTTGATCACCTGGTCCGGCCCGTCATACATCACCAGCTGCGCAGCGACGGTGTTCAGCGATTTGGCAAGTGCGGTCGCAAGCGTCACTTCGCCATTGTATTTCTTCTCGTAATTCTCGGGAGTCCAGCCGCCGATGCGGATCGGCGCGTCGTTGAACACCGAATAGGGCGTCAGCCCCTTTTCCAGCGCTGCGGCATAAACGAAGGGCTTGAACGAGGAACCCGGCTGGCGCTTTGCCTTGACGGCGCGGTTGAACTGGCTCGCTGCGTAATCCCTGCCGCCGACGAGTGCGCGGATCGCTCCGGTGCCGTCGATCGAGACGAGGGCGGCCTGCGAGGCGTCGAGCTTGCCGCCTTCCTTGTCGAGCACGTCGACCAGCGATTGTTCGGCCTTCTTTTCCAGCGACTTGTCGATGGTCGTATCGACGATGACGTCTTCCTTGACGTCGCCGATCAGGCCCGGCAACTCGTCCATCACCATATCGGCGACATAGTGCCCGGCCCCCGACCAATAGCTCTTGGCGGAAGCCGGGGTCTGCGACATCGCGGTCTTCACCTCGGAATCGGTGATGAAACCCTGCTCGCGCATTGCCGCGAGCACGAGCTGTGCGCGGGCATTCGCAGCGTCTGCGTCGCGGGCCGGCGAAAGCCGCGATGGCGCCTTCAGCAGGCCGGCCAGAACCGCGGCCTCGCCAAGGTTCACGTCGCGTGCCGATTTATTGAAGTAGCGGCGAGACGCCGCCTCGACGCCATAGGCGTTCGACCCGAAGAACACGCGGTTGAGATACATCGCAAGGATCTGGTCCTTGGTATATTTCTGCTCGAGCCAGAGCGCGAGCAGCACCTCCTGCACCTTACGTTCCAGCGTTCTCTCGGGGGAGAGGAAGAGGTTCTTGGCAAGCTGCTGCGTCAGCGTCGAGCCGCCCTGCACCATATGGCCGGCCGTGAAGTTGGTCACGATCGCCCGGCCGAGGCCGAGCGGATCGACGCCGAAATGCGAATAGAAGCGCCTGTCTTCGATGGCAATGACGGCTTCCGGAATATAGGGTGACATGTTTTCGAGCGACAACGCCTCGCCGCCGGTGGCGCCGCGGTTGGCGATGACGCTGCCGTCGACGGCAGTGATCTTGACGTTGGGCGGCCGTTCCGGGATCGCCCACGTGCTGGCGCTCGGCATGCGCGAGCCGTAATAGAGCACAAGCCCGGCAACGCCGATGCCGGCCCAGATGAAAAGCACGAGGCACCAGTAGATCACGCGGCGAAGGAAGCCGAAAATGCCGCCGCCTTCGCGCTCCCGCGGCTCGCGCTGCCGCCGGGGGGCGGCCCGCTGCGGCGGGGGCTTGGAACCGCCACGCGGCGCCGATCTGCTTCCAACGACGCGATCGTCCGCATCGAGCGAGAATTCGTCATCGTCGCGTGCCGGGCGGCCGCTGAAAGACGGTTCGATTCTGTCGCCTGATCTGCCTCTGCCTGCCATCGCGGAGTGGTCGCATCCCATGTTCGATCGCGAAGCCCGACTTCGCACAACGGCGCTGTAGCACTCTGGAGTGCCGCATAATTTTGCCCATAAATCGATCCCGATCTCAGGAATTATGCAGTCGGCGACGTGATCATCCGCTTGAACTGTAATTGCGGCGATTTAACGGGGTGTTAAAGGCCGGAAAGGCGCTTCAATACTAACGGGCCTCGCAATCGTCGAGAGTTCCGGGATCCTGCGCCGCAGATCTTCTGTCCGGTCGGTGGAACCAATAGGCTTCGTGAATGTTTATGGAGAAGCGGGACAACCCCCTCACGTCCCGCGAATGATCGGCCGTCTCCCCTCAACACGCGCCGATCGACATCAGGCCCGGTGCATCCCTACGTGGGAGCGCCGGGTTTTTTCTTAGAGCAATTCCAGCAAAAGTGCGTAGCGGTTTTGCGTCCGGAATTGCGTGAAAACAAAGAGATAGAGCATTTCCGTGATTCGGAGAAAAACGGAAATGCTCTAGGCGGTTGTCGTGGCTGGGAAACCTCCAAAGAGGACGGCCCGGCCGTCCTCTTCTGTTTCATTCGTCGCAGGAGGGATCGCCGGGGCGGCAATCAAAAACCCTGCGGTCCGGTCTGCGATCATCGCCTCTCCAGTCATCCCCTTGCCGATCGTACCTTTGCCAATCGTCCCTTTGCCGATCATCTCTTTGATTGTCGCCGCGCCGGTCCCGGTCACCATCGCGGTCGCGCCAATCTCGGTCGCGATCCCGCTCACGCCAGTTCCGGTCGCGATCCCGGTTGTCCCGATCACGGTCTCGATCGCGATCCCGGTTGTCGCGGTCGCGGTAGTAATAGTCCGGGCCTCGGCTCCAGCGGTCACGCTCGCGATAGAAATCGCGGTTGCGGTAGTAGCGGTCCCAGTAATTGTCGACGCTGAAGCGGATAACCGGAATGCCGAGCGGACGGTAATATTGCGGACCGACATAGATGCGGCGCTGCTGGTAGAGAGCCTGCACATATTGGCCGGAAACCCAGCCGCGGCCGCCGTAGAATTCGACGTCGCACCAGTTGAGGTCGGAAAGGCATCCGCGGATCTCGACGGAAGAACCTGCGGGTATGATTGCGACGGCAGGATATCGGGTGCTCGGACCCGCGCGCATGTTGACGTTCGCCGTCGAGTAGCCCTCGGCAGCCTGCGCTAGGGCAGGCGCCAGCATGAACAGGCCGGCTGCTGCAATTTTTACAAAGAGGTTTCTCACGCTTCTCAGTCCTTGTTGGCACGTTTTTCAGGCAGCGCTTGGCCGCGTTTCCTCGGCCGCATACCCCTGAAACAAAAGATAGAACGTTCGCCCGCAGCGGTAGCTGCTGCTATCATTCATCTTATCTTTCAATGGCTTATATGCCGCACTCGATGAATGTAGCTTGAACGGCGAAATTTCTGTCAGCGCCTTGAAGCTCCAAGCAATGTTTCCGGCAGAGAGTTGGCGCCGTTAACGCCTCGTTAACCTTTCGGGGGCAGTCTCATTGCAATACCGCTTTCTCCTTGACCACGGATGAACTGGCACTGAGACGAGCGGACGACGAAAGGCCGGTTTGAACCGGCCTTTTTGTTGTCGCGATTTTCGCAAGGGCGCATCCCGTTTGAAGGCGCGCCCTTTTCCCTCTCAGGCAGCGAGCGCCTGAAGGATTCGCACCCAGGAGCGGATGCCCTTGTGGTAGGAGACGAGTTCATATTTCTCGTTCGGCGAATGGATGCGGTCATCGCTGAGGCCGAAGCCGACGAGCAGCGATTCCATACCGAGCATTTTCTGGAAATCCCCGACGATCGGGATCGAGCCGCCCATCCCGATGACGATGGCGGGTTTCGGCCACTCGTCGGAAAGCGCGGTTTTCGCCTTGGTCAGGACAGGTGAGTCATAGGAGAGATGGATCGCCGGCGAGCCGCCATGCGGATGGAATTCGACCGAGCAGTCGGCCGGAATCTTCGAGCTGATATAGCTGCGGAAAGCCTGGCGGATGGCGTCCGGGTCCTGCGTGCCGACAAGGCGGAACGAAACCTTGGCCGAAGCCTTGGCAGCGATCACCGTCTTGAAGCCTTCACCGGTATATCCGCCCCAGATGCCGTTGATTTCAGCGGTCGGCCGCGCCCAGGTGAGCTCGAGCACCGAGCGGCCCTTTTCGCCGGATGGAATGGAAAGGCCGACCTCGCCGAGGAAACTTTCCGCGGTCTTGCCGAGCGTTTCCCATGACGCCTTGATGTTGTCGGGCGTTTCCTCGACGCCGTCGTAGAAACCGTCGAGCGTAATGCGGCCGGTCTCGTCGTGCAGGCCGGCAAGAGCCTCGACGAGAATATGAATCGGATTGGCAGCAGCGCCGCCGAAAAGACCGGAATGCAGGTCGCGGTCGGCGGCCGTCACGACGACTTCCTCGCCGACGAGGCCGCGCAGCGCTGCGGCGATCGCCGGCGTGTCGCGGTCCCACATGCCGGTATCGCAGACGAGCGCATAATCAGCTTTGAGTTCGGCGGCATTGGCTTCGAGGAAGGGCTTGAGCGACGGCGAACCGGATTCCTCTTCGCCCTCGAAGAGGATGGTGATGCGGCAGGGAAGCGCGCCGTTGATCTCCTTGTAGGCGCGGCAGGCTTCGACGAAGGTCATCAACTGGCCCTTGTCGTCGGACGTGCCGCGGCCGGTCAGGATCTTGCGGCCCTCGCCGACATCCTTGATCGACGGCTCAAAAGGATCGTTTTCCCAGAGCTCGACCGGATCGACCGGCTGAACGTCGTAATGGCCGTAGAAGAGGACGTGTGGCGCATCGGCCGAAGCACCGGCATGGTGGGCGACCACCATCGGATGGCCGGGCGTGTCGCGCACCGAGGCTGTAAATCCGAGCCCTTCAAGATAGGCGACGAGCCATTCCGCAGCCTTGCGGCATTCGGCTTTGTAGGCGGGATCGGTGGAAATCGACTGGATGCGCAGAAGTTCGAACAGCTTGTCGAGGCTCGATGGAAGGTTTTGGTCCGCGCGCGCAAGCACCTGATTGATATCGGTCATTTTCGACTCCTTTTTGAAATTCGGCCGGACGATAGACCAAACCAGAAAGGCAGGCGAGGCGGAAAAACAAAAAATCGGCGGCGCGAAAGGCCAGCGGAGCATAGACCGATAGCAGGAAGATTTGCTGGATAATATAGAAGAGAATTCTAATTCAATTTACAGTTATTTAGTACAACCTAAATAGCCTGACCGAATTCAGCTGTTCGAGGTTCGGATGTTTTCGGTCATTACATGTATTCGGGACAATCATGATTGGCGGCTGGTGCTTGCGGCCGCTGCGGTCTGCCTGGTCGGCGCGATGTCGGCGATGCTGCCGCTTTCCCGCGCCCAGGAATGCGATGCCGGGCGGCGCAAACTCTGGATCGGCGCCTCGGCTTTCGCCTTCGGCACCGGCGTATGGGCAACGCACTTCATCGCGATGCTGGCCTATGACGGCGGCGTGCCGATCGGCTACCAGCTGGGTCTGACGGCGCTTTCCTTCCTCCTGTCGGTTGTCGGTTCGTGGGTGGCGATCCTCGTCGCTTCAGAAAGCCGCGGCAGGTTTTCTCCCATCTTCGGCGGCGTGCTGATGGCGTTCGGCATCGCCTCCATGCACCTGACCGGCATGCAGGCGATCGAAACGCAGGCGGTAATCCTCTACGATCCCGTCATGACGCTGAGTGCGGTTCTCGCGGGAGCGCTGCTGTCGAGCGCCGCCTTCTATGCCTTTTTCCAATTGAGGGGAGCGAGGCGGCTCGTCGCCTCGTCAATCACTTTCGTCCTCGCGATCTGCGCTCTCCATTTCATCTCGATGGCCAGCATCACGCTCGTGCCGGATCCCGGCAATCAGGTTCCTGCAACGGTGCTCGATGCCAGCCTGCTTGCCACGATCGTCGTGGTGGCAGCGATGACGCTCATTCTGATTGCGCTCGCGGTGGTCTTTATCGAAAGCCATCTGACGGATCTGAGGGGGCTCGCGAATGCCTCACAGGAAGGGCTGTTGATCCTGCGCGATGGCCGGATCATCGATGCCAATGAACGTTTCCAGGGGCTTTCCGGCTGGAAGCTTGCCGACCTTGCCGGCAAGGCGCCCTCGGCCGTTTTGACCGCTACCCAGGGGACAGGACAGAACGGGCCCGGCGAGACGCTGCTCAACACCAGGAAAGGCAGGGAGATCGCCGTCGAAGTGACCTCAAGCAGGATCGTCTATCGCGGGCACAATTGCGAGGTGCTTGCAGTGCGTGATCTCACCGAGCGCAGGCAGGCCGAGGAGATGATCGAACATCTCGCCCACCACGATGTGCTCACCGATCTGCCGAACAGGTCGCTGTTCGATACCCGCATCCGACAAGCGTTGCAGATGGCCGAACGAAAGAATAGCCAGGTTGCCCTCTTCTATCTCGACCTCGATCGCTTCAAGTCCGTCAACGATATCTTCGGTCATGCCGAAGGCGACCGCATTCTCGGCAAGGTCGCCTCGATCCTGCGCCGCGTGGCCGATGAAAGCGATACGATCGCCCGCCTCGGCGGCGATGAATTCGCCATCATCCAGCCCGCCGGGCAGCAGCCGGCTGCGGCGCAAAAACTTGCAACGGCGATCCTCGACGAGTTCGCCGCCGAGATGGACACGGCGCGTGATCCCACAGCCGTCGGCGTCAGCGTCGGCATTGCGCTCTATCCCGCGGATGGAACTGCTGCCGAAGATCTCTGCAACAATGCCGATACTGCGCTCTACCGCGTCAAGCATGACGGTCGCGGCAAGGTGTGTTTCTTCGATGCGGAAATGGACAAGGCGGCAAGGAACCGTCGCCAGATCGAAAGCGAACTGCGCCATGCCATCATCCGCAACCAGATTTATGTCAGCTATCAGCCGATCCTCGATGCGCAAAGCGGCGAGATCGGCGGCTACGAGGCTTTGATGCGCTGGAACCGGCCGGGCCACGGTTTGACCGAGCCCGATATCTTCATCCCGATCGCCGAGGAAAGCGGCTCGATCGTCCAACTCGGCGAATGGGTCTTGCAGCAGGCCTGCAGGGAGGCCGTGCGCTGGCCGTTGCCGTTGCGGATTGCCGTCAATCTTTCGCCCGTGCAATTCATGCTGCCGAACCTTTGTGAGCGGATCGAGGCGATCCTTGCCGAAACCGGACTTGCGCCCGACCGACTGGAAATCGAGATCACTGAGGCAGCGCTCATCCGTGATCGCGACCGGGTGATGACGACGCTGCTGCGGCTGCACAAGCTCGGCGTGCACATCGTCATGGATGATTTCGGCACCGGTTTCTCCTCGCTTTCCAACCTGCGTTCATTCCCTTTTGACAAGATCAAGGTCGATCGCAGTTTCACCGGCGTGCTGGAACATGATGCGGCGGCGCGCTCGATCGTGCGCGCCATCATCGGCCTTGGTCATAGCCTCGGCATGCCTGTTGTGACGGAGGGTGTGGAAACCGAAATGCAGCGCCGGATCGTCGTCGAGGAGGGCTGCACGCAAGTGCAGGGGCTTCTGCTCGGCAAGCCGGATATCGAGCCGAGCGTCAAGCTCGCCGCCTGCGAAAGCCTTCTGTCCGAACAACTCGAAACCGGCGTGCTGCCGTTGCGACGCGCGCACCTTGTCCGCGAGTGATCTTACAGCGCCGCGCGTCTTTTCAGACGCGCAAAGGACGCTGTAACACTTTGAATTATACAGTAGTCAGAGCGCCTTGGCGTTTTCCAGGAGCCGGCGGATATATTCGAGCGTCAGCTCGCGTTCGAAAACCCGAAAACCCTTGAACAGCGCAAGGTCGGCCTCGCGCGCGGTCTCGATCGCCTCGGCCTCCATGGCGCGGGCCCTCGGCGTCAGGAAGATCAGTTGCGCCCGTTTGTCGGATGGATGCGGCCGGCGTTCGATCAGCCCGTCGCGGACCATGCGCGAAAGCGTATTGGCCATGGTCGCCTGCTCGATATCGACCCGCTCGAGAAGCTGTTTCTGGGTCAGCCCGTCCTCTGCCCAGAGCTCCAGTAAAATGGGAAACTGGCCCGGAGAAAAACCGAGCCCGACCGCGCGCTGGTGCAGCGAGCGGGCAAAACCCTTCGCCAACTGGCTGGCAAGGTAGGCTCCCGAATCCATGCGGTTAAATCCCATGATTGCAAGTTGGCTCAAAAGCTTGACGGAGACAATGCAGCAAATCGCAGACAACGCTCCAAAACATGCAGGCTGCGATCGAATTTCGACTATCGCGAGAAAACAAAGTCGCCATGGCCTGGAGGTTGGCCATGGCGACCTTAAAATGGGGACAAAGGCCCGGAGAGGGGGATAAGGCCTTTGTCCAAGCCTGATGCGGCGGGGGACAAGCCGGTAATCAGACCCGCGGCGCGATCAAGCGCCGGTGACATGAACTTGTGGCTGCGAATGTGGTTTTTCAAGGGAGAAGGCGCGTTACAAATCGGTAACAGTTTGGTGAGCGGGGTCCTCGCGGTTCGAACGCCATAATCCGTTTCGCGCGCCGAACTTTATATGGACCTCGTCCCGTGCCCGCGCTATCCATGGACGCATGAAAAAAGGCGATCACCTCTTCCTAGTCGATGGTTCCGGATTCATTTTTCGGGCGTTTCATGCATTGCCGCCGCTGACGCGCAAGACCGACGGCCTGCCGGTCGGCGCCGTTTCCGGTTTCTGCAACATGCTGTGGAAGCTTCTGAGGGATGCGCGCAATACCGATGTCGGCGTGACGCCAACCCATCTCGCCGTGATTTTCGATTATTCCTCGAAGACGTTTCGCAAGGATCTCTACGACGCCTACAAGGCGAACCGATCCGCGCCTCCGGAAGAACTCATTCCGCAATTCGGCCTGATCCGAGAAGCGACCCGCGCTTTCAACCTGCCCTGCATCGAGACCGAGGGCTTCGAAGCGGACGATATCATCGCCACCTACGCCCGCCAGGCGGAAGCGACCGGCGCCGATGTCACCATCGTCTCGTCCGACAAGGATCTGATGCAGCTCGTCACCTCCAATGTCCACATGTATGACAGCATGAAGGACAAGCAGATCGGCATTCCCGATGTCATCGAGAAATGGGGCGTGCCGCCGGAAAAGATGATCGACCTGCAGGCGATGACCGGCGATTCCGTCGACAACGTTCCCGGCATTCCCGGCATCGGCCCGAAAACCGCTGCCCAGCTTCTCGAGGAGTACGGCGATCTCGATACGCTGCTCGAACGCGCTACCGAGATCAAGCAGGTCAAGCGCCGCGAGACGATCCTCGCCAATATCGACATGGCCAAGCTCTCGCGTGAGCTTGTGCGGCTGCGCACCGATGTGCCGCTGGATCTCGACCTCGACGCGCTGGTGCTGGAACCGCAGAATGGCCCGAAGCTGATCGGCTTCCTCAAGACGATGGAATTCACGACGCTGACGCGCCGCGTCGCGGAAGTCTGCGATTGTGATGCAAGCGCCATCGAGCCGGCGGTCGTCCGTATCGAATGGGGTGAGGCGGCCCACGGCCCCGATCTCGATGTGGCGGAGCCGGAACCGGTTGCCGGCGGCATCCCCGAAGTTTCTGGCGACGCTGTGCCCGTGCCGCCGCGCGCAAAAGCGAAGGCTGCGGTCGAAGGCGCCTTCGCACCTGCCGATCTTGCCAAGGCGCGGGCCGAAGCCTTTGCGAGCCTGCCTTTCGATCATTCGGCCTACGTTGCGATCCGCGATCTGGCGACGCTCGACCGCTGGATTGCCGATGCGCGCGATACCGGCCTCGTCGCTTTCGATACCGAGACCACGTCGCTCGATGCGATGCAGGCCGAGCTTGTCGGCTTCTCGATGGCGATCGCCGACAATATGGCCGATCCCACGGGCACGAAGATCCGCGCCGCCTATATTCCGCTTACCCATAAGAACGGCGTCGGCGATCTGCTCGGCGGCGGCCTTGTCGAAAACCAGATCCCGATGCGCGATGCTCTGCCGCGGCTGAAGGCGCTGCTGGAGGACGAATCGGTTCTGAAAGTGGCCCAGAACCTGAAATACGATTACCTGCTGATGAAGCGCTACGGCATCGAGACGAAGAGTTTCGACGACACGATGCTGATTTCCTATGTGCTCGACGCCGGCACCGGCGCACACGGCATGGATCCGCTCTCGGAGAAATTCCTCGGCCATACGCCGATCGCCTATAAGGACGTGGCCGGCAGCGGCAAGGCAAATGTTACCTTCGATCTGGTCGATATCGACCGTGCCACCCATTATGCCGCCGAAGACGCCGAAGTGACGCTGCGCCTCTGGCTGGTGCTGAAGCCGAGGCTGGCGGCGGCAGGGCTGACCAGCGTCTATGAACGGCTGGAACGGCCGCTGCTGCCGGTGCTGGCACGCATGGAAGCGCGCGGCATCACCGTCGACCGGCAGATCCTGTCGCGCCTCTCCGGCGAGCTGGCCCAGGGTGCCGCGAGGCTGGAGGACGAGATCTACGTGCTGGCCGGCGAACGGTTCAACATCGGCTCGCCGAAACAGCTGGGCGACATCCTGTTCGGCAAGATGGGCCTTGCCGGCGGCAGCAAGACGAAAACGGGGCAATGGTCCACCTCCGCGCAGGTGCTCGAGGATCTCGCCGCCGCCGGTTTCGAGCTGCCGCGCAAGATCGTCGACTGGCGCCAGCTCACCAAACTGAAATCCACCTATACCGACGCACTCCCCGGCTACGTCCACCCGGAGACCAAGCGGGTCCACACCTCCTACTCGCTGGCATCGACGACGACGGGGCGCCTGTCCTCCTCCGAGCCGAACCTGCAGAACATTCCGGTGCGCACATCGGAAGGCCGCAAGATCCGCACGGCCTTCATCTCGACACCAGGCTACAAGTTGATCTCGGCCGACTACAGCCAGATCGAACTGCGCGTTCTTGCCCATGTGGCCGAGATCCCGCAGCTGACCAAGGCCTTCGAGGATGGCGTCGACATCCATGCCATGACCGCTTCGGAAATGTTCGGCGTGCCTGTCGAAGGCATGCCGGGCGAGGTGCGCCGCCGCGCCAAGGCGATCAATTTCGGCATCATCTACGGCATCTCGGCCTTCGGGCTCGCCAACCAGCTCTCGATCGAGCGTTCGGAAGCCGGCGACTACATCAAGAAGTATTTCGAGCGATTCCCCGGCATTCGCGACTATATGGAAAGCCGCAAGGCCATGGCGCGCGACAAGGGTTATGTCGAGACGATCTTCGGCCGGCGAATCAACTATCCGGAAATCCGCTCTTCCAATCCATCAGTGCGCGCCTTCAACGAGCGCGCCGCGATCAACGCGCCGATCCAGGGCTCGGCTGCCGACGTTATCCGCCGGGCGATGATCAAGATGGAGCCGGCGCTTGTTGAAGCCGGCCTTGCAGAGCGCGTCCGCATGCTGCTGCAGGTGCATGACGAACTCATCTTCGAAGTCGAGGACGAGGATGTCGAAAAGGCAATGCCGATCATCGTCTCGGTCATGGAAAACGCCACCATGCCGGCGCTCGAAATGCGCGTGCCGCTGAGGGTCGATGCGCGCGCCGCCACCAATTGGGACGAGGCGCATTAACCCCGTCCCTTAAAACGGAAAAGATTTTTCTGCCTCACGCAAATCATTGAAATGGCAGCAAATTACCTCCGAGACCCGTATCGGAACGATACGGCAAGAAGGAACTTATTAACCTTCCTTTTCTATCCCGGTAGGGTCGTAATTTGCCAAGCATGAGTGAGTAGCGGACGCATGCGTTTTCCCAGAACCAACTTGACGGATGCCGCGGATTTTTCCGGCGGACTTGAAACGGAACTTCCGGAGGAAATCGCAGGCGAAAAGCCGGCTGCGCCGGTCTGGCAGAGCAATTTCTCCCTGGCGCCGAACGTTCGCTTCACCCGCACGCCGGAGACGCTGATCAGCAAGCGCCGCGCGCCGAACGAGCCGGGTCGCGATGATTCGCAGATTGCACAGCAGGCGATACGAATCGAGCCGGTCACCGTCGACGTGCCGTTCGATATCTACCTGCCCGAGCCGGACGAGATTCCCGCAGCCCCTGTCCATACGATCGAGCCGCAGCAGCCGCCGCTCTCCGATCGGGCCGATGCGCCGAGCCTGCGTGCCGCTTCCGAACTTTCTGCGATTTCGGATTTCGCCTTCTGGGAAGTCATGGCCTTCGAGGAAGCCGAGCCGGTTCGTGTGCCCGCGATCGTCCTGCCGAAGATCGAGACGGCGCCCGAATCGATCACCTCATTGTTCCGCGTCATGGAATGGCGTCCGGGCGCGCCGAAATCCGCTCCCGTCGCATCCCGCCCGGTTCAGCCGCCTGCCTCAACATCTGTGCGGGCTGCCGTGCGCCCGCCGGCCGCAATATCGCTGGAAAGGCCCGCGCCTGTTGCCGAAGCGCCGATCGCGCCGGTTCCTCAGGCAGCCCCTGCGCCCCGGCCGACGCCTCCCGTCGCCGCGGTTCTGCCCTCGCCGCGCCGTGCGGCAAGGCCTGAGAAGATCGGCCCGTCAGGCTACGAATTCCCGCCGCGCGCCCTTTTGCAGGAGCCGCCGGAACGTATCGGCGAGATCATGTCGCAGGAGACGCTGGAGCAGAATGCCGGTCTTTTGGAAAGCGTGCTCGAGGATTTCGGCATCAAGGGCGAGATCATCCATGTCCGCCCAGGCCCGGTCGTCACCCTCTATGAATTCGAGCCGGCACCGGGCGTGAAGTCGTCCCGCGTCATCGGTCTTGCCGACGACATCGCCCGCTCGATGTCGGCGCTTTCGGCCCGCGTCGCCGTCGTGCCAGGCCGCAATGTCATCGGCATCGAATTGCCGAACGTCATGCGTGAAACCGTCTATTTCCGCGAGATGATCGAGAGCCAGGATTTCGAAAAGAGCGGCTATAAGCTGGCGCTCGGCCTCGGCAAGACCATCGGCGGCGAGCCTGTCATTGCGGAGCTTGCCAAGATGCCGCACCTGCTCGTCGCCGGCACCACCGGCTCGGGCAAATCGGTCGCCATCAACACGATGATCCTGTCGCTGCTCTACCGCATGACGCCGGAACAGTGCCGCCTGATCATGGTCGATCCGAAGATGCTCGAACTCTCCGTCTATGACGGCATTCCGCACCTCCTCACCCCTGTCGTCACAGACCCGAAGAAGGCGGTGATGGCGCTCAAATGGGCCGTCCGCGAGATGGAGGAACGCTACCGCAAAATGTCGCGCCTCGGCGTGCGCAATATCGACGGCTACAACGACCGCGTGGCGCAGGCCCGCGAAAAGGGCGAGACCATCAACGTCATGGTCCAGGTCGGTTTCGACAAGGGCACCGGCGTTCCGATCGAGGAAAGCCAGCCGCTGGATCTGACGCCGATGCCCTATATCGTCGTCATCGTCGACGAGATGGCCGACCTGATGATGGTGGCCGGCAAGGAAATTGAAGGCGCGATCCAGCGCCTTGCGCAGATGGCCCGCGCCGCCGGCATCCATTTGATCATGGCGACACAGCGTCCGTCGGTCGACGTCATCACCGGCACGATCAAGGCGAACTTCCCGACCCGCATCTCCTTCCAGGTGACATCGAAGATCGACAGCCGCACGATCCTCGGCGAGCAAGGCGCAGAACAGCTGCTCGGCCAGGGCGATATGCTGCACATGCAGGGCGGCGGGCGCATTGCCCGCGTCCACGGCCCCTTCGTCTCGGATACCGAGGTCGAAAAGGTCGTTGCCCATCTGAAGACGCAGGGCCGCCCCGAATATCTCGACACCGTCACCGCCGACGAGGAGGAAGAGACGGAAGAGGAGGAAGCCGGCGCCGTCTTCGACAAGAGCGCCATGGCTTCCGAAGATGGAAACGAACTCTACGAGCAGGCGGTCAAGGTCGTCATGCGCGACAAGAAATGCTCCACTTCCTATATCCAACGCCGCCTCGGCATCGGCTACAACAGAGCCGCCTCATTGGTGGAACGCATGGAAAAGGAAGGCCTCGTCGGCCCGGCCAATCACGTCGGCAAGCGCGAGATCGTATCGGGGCGTGGCGACGGCGACTGATCGCGGGCGCGCCTGAGCGCCCGTACTCCATTCATGTCTTCAGGACGGCCAGCCGGATTGTCTCGGCGACAAATCCGGTCTTTCCGCCGGTGTAGAAATCCCAGTCGCCATTTGCCTCCGCCGCCAGCCGGCGTTTCAGGTCGGCATAGGCCTTGGCCCTCTCGGAGTGTTTCCGGAGATAGTCGCGAAAAAGGATGCGCTCCCGATGTGCGCTATTATCGGGTCCGCACAGATAGAGCCTGAACCCGTAATCTTGATGAGCGCGCGTGAAGGCCCATCGATTTTCTCCCGTGTCGCCATGGAAGATGAAATCTGCAGCACGCATGATTTCGATCGCCGCCGGCAGGGCTTCTTCGGAGATGACGGCATCAACGTCAATCTTCCGTTTGGCTGCCAGGCCGGGCACCGATGTACTGCCGATATGATCGATGGAAAGCAGGAGGCCGCCGAGCAGCGCGGAAACCTCAGCACTGATTTCGGCAAAGCGTTGCGGCCAGGAAGGATCGTAGTCGACCACCCGGATGGCGCGCATACCCTTCCTCCCAATCCCGGCTAGCGCACCTCGGCCAGCAGCCCGTCCAAGATCTTGATCATCTTCTGTTCGGCCTCTTCGAGCGAGCCGCTATTGTCGAGATCCGTCACGTCGTATTCGCCGCGAACCGTCAGCGGTCCGCGGGCGAGCCTGGCCATGATATCCTCATGCGTCTCGCGCCCGCGCGCCTCCAGCCGGCCGGCGAGCACTTCGGGGCTGGCGGTGACATTGATGACCTTGAGGCGCGGGAAGGCCGCCTGGAAACGGTGGAGCGCCGAGCGCGAGCCGTTGGCGACGACGATATGGCCTCTCGACAGCGCCACCGAGACCTCGGCCGGAATGCCGTATTTGAGGCCGTGTGCTTCCCACCAGACGGCGAAGGAGCCCGACTGCTCCATGGCGGCAAACCCTTGGAGGGAGACGGAAAGATGGTCTTCGCCGCCGGCGTCACGGTGGCGGGTAATTACACGGCGGGTGAAATGAACGTTTTCACGGCCGGCAAAGCGCCGGGCGGCGAGGTTCATCAGCGTGTCCTTGCCGGCGCCGCTCGGCCCGACAACGACGACCATGATGCCGCGCTCGGCCCCGGCTGCGGCATGGGGTTCGTGCGGCGTCATGCGACACGGCGTCCTTGGCGCCAGACGGAGCGTGTCACCGGCACGCCATGCGAACGATGAACGCGGACGAGATCGGCGCGCAGCCCTGTCGCGATCCTGCCGCGATCATCGAGGCTGACGGTGCGGGCGGGCGTCGACGTCACCATGGCGATCGCCTTCGGCAGCGTGATGCTCTCGACTTCGTCGGCGAGAATGAAGGGCGCATGCAGCAGGCTGAGCGGCACGTAGTCGGAGGAAAGCACGTCGAGCACGCCCATCTCGGCGAGATCGCGCGCGGCGATATTGCCGGAATGGGATTTGCCGCGCACGATGTTCGGCGCGCCCATCAGCACGCTCATACCATGCTCGTGCGATGCCCGGGCGGCGTCGAAACTGGTCGGGAATTCGGCAAGGCGCACGCCGTTGTCGATCGCCTCGTCGACATGGGAAAGCGTCGCGTCGTCGTGGCTTGCGACCGTGATGCCGCGCTCGGCGCAGACCTTCGCAATGGCGTTGCGATGCGGCGTTGAATTGCGCGCCGATTCCGCCTGCCGCTTGGCGACGAAACGAGCGAAGACCTCGTCGCTCAAGCCCCGCTTCTTCTGGTAGTAGAAGATATATTGATCCATCGTCTGGAATTGCCGCTGGCCCGGCGCATGATCCATCAGCGAGACGAGCCGGACATGCCGGTCGTTTTCGAAATCGGCAAAATGTTCGAGAACATTGTCCGCCGAGACTTCGCAGCGCAGGTGGAGCAAGTGCTCGGCGCGCAGCCTTCCCTCCTTCTCCGCCGCCTGGATGGCATCGGCCATCTCCCGCATCTCGCCATGTTCGAAGCCGCCGTCTTCATCCGCGCCCATGCGCAGGCAGTCGAAGACCGTGGTGATGCCTGAGGTGACGATCTGGGCGTCGTGCGCCTGGACTGCCGCCGTCTTGTTCCAGCGAATGCCGGGACGTGGCTGATAGTGGCCCTCGAGATGGTCGGTATGCAATTCCACGAGACCGGGAATGATATAATCGCCTTCGAAATCTTCGCCGGCTATCGAATTGCCTTCGGAGATGTCTGCAATCTTGCCATCGCGAATAAGGATCGACCCCGAGAGGATGTCATCCTCGAGAACGATGCGGGCGTTGGAAAACACGGTCTCTTTGCTCATGTCGTCAGATCTTTCAGCTTTTGGCGCCGGCAAGCGGCAGCCAGGAATGAACTTTGAACGGGGCGCCGCGCGCCTCCTCGGTGAAGACGGCAAGGCCGGAAATCAAAAGCGGCCGGCCGGTGAAATCGGCAAAACGCTCGGTCAGGACCGCCTTCATGACGTCGGCTCGCTCTGCGGGCACCTGGCCGCTCAGCGTCATGTGAAAGCCGAAATCCTCCATGACGTAAGGATAACCCCAGCGCTGCAGATTGGCGCGCTGGCTGTCGCTGAGCTTCTCCGGGCTGCGCCGCACGATATCGGCCTCGGAAAGCGCCGCACGGAACGGCTCGAAAGACTTTACCACTTTCGCGGCGAAATCCTGAAGAGGTTGATGAAGAGAACCGGGAACGAGGGCAAAAAAACGGCCGAGCTGGCCGAGAACAAGCTCGGGAATCTCGAAGGCCGGCGTGCGGGCGGCAAAATCCTCGGCAACTGTCATGAGATCTTTCTCGGTGACAGAAGTTGCAAGCGAAAACGGCGCCTTGATCGTGGCGTGAAAACCGTAGCGGCGCGGGTCGGCGGTCAGATCGAACTGCTCCACCGCGCCGAGCCTCTCATGGTCCGGTGCAGGATAAGTCTCGCCGGTGAAGGCATCGCGGCCGAGCCAAAGCGAGGCCGCGCCGACAAGGGGATCATCCTTCGGCGGCGAAAAATAGAGAGCGTAGCGCAAGGCTTTTATCCTGGGGATCGTCGAAACGGGGAGCGCAATGTGCAGTGATTTGGCGGCGAACCGCAAGCAGGTTCCCGGCTAAAAGATTTCCGTGACAGAATGATGATGACGCCAGCGCCACCATCGCCTTTTGACAGCGGATCAGTGTGCCTTCGTGCCCATCAACCGGTGGCGCAGCGCATTCGAGGCGGCGTCGAAAAGGAAGACGACGATCAGGATCAGAATGACCATGTAGGCGACGTTTTCCCAATTGGCGTTGGTGCGCATGGCCTCCCATAGCTTGAGGCCGATGCCGCCCGCACCGACGGCGCCGATGATGGTCGCGCCGCGCACGTTGGATTCCCATTGATAGAGCGTCTGGCTGACGATGACCGGAACGATCTGCGGCATAATGCCGTAACGATGGACGAGCACGGTCTGCGCGCCGGTCGATTTGATGCCTTCGCGCGGCTTGTTGTCGATGTTTTCGAGCCCTTCGGAATAGAGCTTGCCGAGTGTGCCTGTCTCGGTAAGGAAGATCGCGCCGCTGCCGGCAAGCGGGCCGGGACCGAAGGCGCGCGTCAGGAACAGCGCCCAGATCAGCATGTCGACCGAGCGCAGGAAATCGAAGAAGCGCTTCAGGATCTGGTTCAGGAAGCGGTTCGGCGTGATGTTGCGCGCTGCCATGAAGGCGAGCGGGAAGGCGGCGATCGTGCCGAGCAGTGTTCCCAGGAACGCCATGACGATCGTCTGGAAAAGCTTGGTCCAGACGTCGCCGTGCTGCCATTCGCTGTTGTTCCAGATGTCGTCAAAGGCGAGCGACAGGTTGGACTGGTCGGGCTTGATGCGCGGGCCGGAAACGATGAGGCTGATTACCTCGCCGGCCGGCTTGTCGAAAAAGGACGATTGCGTGTCGAAGATGAAATTCGCCCAGCCGATGAAACGCTTGCGGATCTTCACGCGGTCGACGGAAATGCTGACGTCGCCGGCAAAGCCGAGATCCGCGAGCACATTGTCGTCATAGACCGTCATCCAGCCGGGCACCGGCCCGACGACTTTCGGCGCGCCGCTCGAAACGTCGACGGGAACGCTGACGCCATGCGCGGTCACGATCGTCTCACTCTTCGAAACGGTAACCGCACGGCCGGTCCCGCTGATGGAAACGGTGATGCTGCCGTCGGGATTGTTGACCAGCCAATCCGGGTGCGGATTGTCGCCGAGCGGCGAGAAGCGGGGGTAGCGGGTCTGTATCGTGCCGTCGTCCTCGATGCGGAATTCCGGTTGGACGTCGTAGCTCACCCATTGGCTGAGATAGATGCCGACGCGCTCCCAATGGGCTTCGGCAAAGAGCTTGGGCAGGTCGAAGAACCAGACGGCGTAGAAGCCGTAGAGGAGCGTAGCGATCACGATCATCAACCCGCCGAAACGCTGGCGGAACGACCGGTGGAAATATTCCGGATAGCGCGCTTCGATCTCGTTCATACGGTTTGCGTCGATCACCGTCATGGCAGCCTCAATGTTGCAGAAGGAAAGCCTGCTCGCCGACCAGGCGGCGGCGCAGCCATGCGGAGAACTGGTCGACGGCGACGATCGTCACGAAGAGCAGGAGAACGAGCGCCATCGTCTTGGCGCCGAAACCGCGCGAGATCGAAAGCTTCAGTTCCTCGCCGATGCCGCCGCCGCCGACGGCGCCGATGATGGTTGAGGCGCGCACGTTGATCTCCAGGCGCAGCAGCGCATAGGAGGTGAAATTCGGCAGCACCTGCGGCAGTGCGGCGAAGCGCACGCGCTCCCACCAGTTGGCGCCGACGGCCTTCATGCCTTCATGCGGCTTCATGTCGATATTCTCGGCCACCTCGTAGAAGAGTTTGCCGAGCGCGCCGATCGTGTGCAGGGTAATAGCGATGATGGCGGCGACCGGTCCGATCGACAGGATCGCCGAGAACAGTCCGGCGATGACGATTTCGGGGAAGGCGCGCAAAAATTCCATCAGGCGCTTGGTGAAGACGCGCAGCGGCCAGGAACTCGTCAGGTTGCGCGCGGCAAAGAAGCTCAAGGGAAGGGCAAAGACGAAGGCGATGATCGTCGAGATCAGCGCCACGTTGATCGTCACGATCATCAGCTCGAAATATTCGGGAATGTAGAAGGCGCCCCAGACATAGACGCGGCCCTTGTCGAAATTAAATTCCTCGCCGCCCTTGTCGTTCACGCTCGCTATGTCGAACAGCGCGCGCCAGACGTCGTTCCAATCCTTGGGGATGAGCCAGCTGAGGAAATCGAAGAGATGCGGCAGGCGGTCGAAGAAATGGCCGGCATTGCTTTCGTCGGCGAAGCGGACGGAGCTCACAAAAGCCGCAATGAGGATAACCAGGCCAAGCACGGTGTAGAAGCGGCGCTTGGCGACCATCCGATCCCAGGCGGAGCCGATCTCCTCAGTGCTCTGCATGTGCGGCTGTGTATCGGCAATAGTCATGGACGCCCCGACCGGTCAAAGATAAAGGGCGGCCGTTTCCGGCCGCCCCGCATTCAAAAGGCCGATCAGCCGCCGATGGCAGCTTTACGGACTTCAACGACAGTGTTGTAGAAGTCGTGCTTGACCGGCGAGTAGCCCTTGAAATCGCCGCCTTCGATAGCTGCGAAGCACTTGTGATCCTTCTCCGGCAGAGCCGTGAAGAAGGCTGCAAGCTTCGTCTGCCACTCTTCGCCGAGAGCGTTGCGAACGACGAGCGGGCCGTTCGGGATCAGCGGCGAACGCCATACTTCAACCAGCTTGTTCGGGTCGACGGCGCCCTTGTCGACTTCCTTGCGGAAGGTACCGGAGGTATAGCCGTCCTTGAAATTGCCGATGCCCGAGCTATCGTCGACGGCAACGTCGACCTTGCCGTCATAGGCGGCGAGAAGGTTGTTCTCGTGGCCGCCGTTGAACTGCGTCGAAGCGAAGAACTTGTCGTTCGGCATGCCCGTATCCTTCGGGATCTGCGTCAGCGGAACGAGGTAGCCCGAGGTCGAGTCCGGATCGGCGTAGCCGAGCTTCTTGCCCTTGGCGTCCAGGATGGTCTTGATGCCGGAGGACTTCAGAGCGAGGCCGATCGAGTGGTAGCCCGTCGAGCCGTCCTTCTGCTGCGTCGTCAGGATCGGCGTGACAGCCTTCGGATCCTTGATGTAGACAGCTGCGTAGCCGGAAGCGCCGAGTTCGGCGAAGTCGAGCGTGCCGCCGAGCAGGCCCTGGATAACGCCGTCATAATCGGCGGCCGGGAAGAGCGAAACCTTCTCGAAGCCAAATTCCTGCTTCAGGTGGTCGGCAAGGCAGGCATAGTTGCGCAGGCGGTCGGTTTCGTTTTCGCCGCCGAGGATGCCGATGCGGAATTCCTTGAGGTCTGCAGCATTGGCGGCGCCGGCGAGCGCGAAGAGCGCCGTTGCCGCAAAGAGTGCTTTCTTCAACATGAGTTCTCTCCTATTGACCGGTATCCCCGGCCTTCCGTTACGAAGAAGTGTGCCCTTGACGCGGGCGCTCGATCGCGGCCGCCTCGCTCAGAGACCGGCTAGCGCCAGCGGTTGGGCGCCGGCGGTTTGATTGTCTGCACGTTCGGGAGCGATATTGATTGACGTCGAGGTCATCGTTTCGTCGATGCCGGCGCCGTCCTTGTCTGTCCCGTAGATTTCCTTCACCGCTTCGGCCGTCAGCTCCGAGGGCTTGCCGTCGAAGACGACGCGGCCTCCGGCCATGCCGACGATGCGCTCACAATAATTGCGGGCGGTATCGAGCGTGTGGAGGTTGGTGATGACGGTGATGCCCTCGCGCTCGTTGATATCGCGCAGCGCATCCATGACGATCTTCGCGTTCAGCGGGTCAAGCGAGGCGATCGGTTCGTCGGCGAGCACCATTTTCGGGTTCTGCATCAGCGCGCGGGCGATCGCTACGCGCTGCTGCTGGCCGCCGGACAGCGTGCCGGCCGGCTGCAGCGCCGTCTGCTCGATGCCGAGGCGTTCGAGCGCCGCGATGGCATGCACGCGCTCCTCGCGGGTGAAGATGTTAAGCAGGCTCAGGAGCGTTGAGCGGTGATTGAGGCGGCCGAGCATGACATTGGTGAGAACGTCGAGGCGCGGTACCAGGTTGAACTGCTGGAAGATCATCGCGCAATCGCGCTGCCAGTTGCGCAGCGCCCGGCCGCGAAGCCCGGAGACCTCGACGCCGGCGAAATGAATGGAGCCGGAGCTCGGCTCCTGAAGGCGGTTGATCATGCGCAGCAGCGTCGACTTGCCGGCGCCGGAGCGGCCGATGATGCCGACCATCTGGCCCTGAGGAATGTCGAGCGTGACGGAATCGACGGCGAGCTTTTTTCCGAAACGACGGGTGACATTCTTCAGCTCGAACATCATGCTTTTTCCTTGCGATCCAGGCCTTGATCAGCATCGCATTAGTCCCGCTTGATGAAGCTCGCGTGTCATATTTGTGTAAGTCTTGTCACAATTCTCCGCCCCTATATCGGGGGTTTAGCCACCGTAGCGGGACAGGAAATCTTCCGCGCTCAGGTTGCGGAAATCGGCTAGCGCCAGGCGCAGCCGCTCGTGCTCCCAGTCCCACCAGGCAAGCCTGTCCATCCGTTCGCCGATCTCTTTCGGAAAGCGCTCGCGGATGAGTTTGGCCGGCACGCCGCCGACGATCGTGTAGGGCGCAACGTCCTTGGACACGACGGCGCCGGCCCCGATCACCGCGCCGTTGCCGACGCTGACGCCGGGCAGGATGGTCGCCCCATGGCCGATCCAGACGTCGTTGCCGATCGTCACGCGGTTGGAGCGCCGCCATTCGAAGAATTCGGTCTCCATGTCGCCGTCCGGCCAGTAATCGGCGGCGCGATAGGTGAAATGATGCAGCGTCGCGCGCCAGGTCGGATGGTTGGTGGCGTTGATGCGCACCGCGGCGGCGATGTTGACGAACTTGCCGATCGTCGCGCACCAGACCGAGCCGTCCTGCATGATGTAGGAATAATCGCCGAACGTGGCCTCGCTGATGCGGCAGCGTTCGGAGACCTCCGTATAGCGTCCGAAGGTGGAATCGCTGACGGATGCCGTCTCGTGGACATAGGGCTCAATGCCCAGCTTGCGGCTCATGCGGCGATCTTTCTCGGCGAGAACTGCTGGACGTCGAGGATGCGGTCGGCGACGGCTTCACGCACCTCCTCATCGTGGAAGATGCCGAGAAGTGCGACACCCGCCTGCTTCTTTTCCGCGATCATGCCGACGACGACGGTACGATTCCTCGCATCGAGCGAGGCAGTGGGTTCATCGAGCAGCAGGATCGTGTGATCGGTGATGAAGCCGCGGGCGATGTTGACGCGCTGTTGCTCGCCGCCTGAGAAGGTGGCGGGCGGAAGCTGCCAGAGCGCCTCCGGCAGGTTCAGTTTGGCGAGCAGGGCGCCCGCCTTTTCTCGTGCCACGGCGGTCTCCTCGCCGCGCGCGACCAGCGGCTCGGCAACCACGTCGATCGCCGCCACGCGCGGCACCGTGCGCAGGAACTGGCTGACATAGCCGAGCGTATCGCGACGGACGTTGAGCACGGTGCGCGGATCGGCAGAGGCGAGATCGACGATGCGCCCATCATGGCGGATGAGGATTTGGCCGGTGTCGACGGCGTAATTGCCGTAGATCATCTTGAGCAGTGAGCTCTTGCCGATGCCCGAGGGGCCGCCGAGCACGACGCATTCGGCCGATGCGACCGAGAAGGCGACATCGGAGACGACCGGCAGCTTGATGCCGTCGCGCAGGTGCATGGTGAAGCTCTTCGAGACTTCGGAAACGACGAGGGGCGTTGCCATGATTTCTTCTTTCTAGGTTTCGGACCTACAGCGCCGCGCGTCTGAAAAGACGCGCAAAGGACGCTGTAACACTTTGAATTGCTCAGACCTGCAGGATCGAGGAGACGAGCAGCTGCGTGTAGGGTTCGTGCGGATCGTCGAGCACGCGGTCGGTGAGCCCGTGTTCGATGACGTAGCCGTCCTTCATCACCATCATGCGGTGCGAGAGCAGGCGGGCGACGGCAAGATCGTGGGTGACGATGATGGCCGAAAGACCGAGATCGTTGACGAGGCCGCGCACGAGATCGAGCAGGCGCGCCTGCACCGAAACGTCGAGGCCGCCTGTGGGTTCATCCATGAAGACGAGGCGAGGGCCGGTGACGAGGTTGCGGGCGATCTGCAGGCGCTGGCGCATGCCGCCGGAAAAGGCGCGCGGCTGGTCGTCGATGCGGCCGGCGTCGATCTCGACGCGTTCGAGCCAGTCGATCGCCGAGGCGCGGATCTTGCCGTAGTGCCGGTCGCCGATCGCCATCAGCCTTTCGCCGACATTGGCGCCGGCCGAAACAGCCATCCGCAGGCCGTCGGCCGGGTTCTGGTGCACGAAGCCCCAGTCCGTGCGCATCAGGAAGCGCCGCTCGGCCTCGTTCATGCGGTAGAGGTCGCGGTAGCTGCCATCGCGCATGTGATATTCGACGCTGCCGGTGCTCGGCAGCAGCCGGGTCGAGAGGCAGTTGAGCAGCGTCGTCTTGCCGGAGCCGGATTCGCCGACGATGGCCAGCACTTCGCCGGGCCAGAGCTCGAAGGAGACGTCGCGGCAGCCGATGCGGTTGCCGTAGAATTTCGAAACGTCATGGACTTTGAGAAGTGGGATATCGCTCATTCTGCAGCCTCCCGGGCCAGCATTTCGCCGGCATGCCCGTGCGCGCGGCGGTCTTCGCAATGATCAGTGTCGGAGCAGACGAACATGCGCCCGCCCTTGTCGTCGAGGATCACCTCGTCGAGATAGACATCCTCCGCACCGCAAAGGGCGCAGGGCTTGTCGAAGCGCTGGATGTCGAAGGGGTAGTCCTCGAAATCCAGGCTGACGACGTCGGTATAGGGCGGAACCGCATAGATGCGCTTCTCGCGGCCGGCGCCGAAGAGCTGCAGCGCGTCCGACATGTGCATCTTCGGATTGTCGAATTTCGGCGTCGGCGACGGATCCATGACATAGCGGCCGTGGACTTTCACCGGATAAGCGTAGGTCCTGGAGATGCGGCCGTTATGGGCGATGTCCTCATAGAGCTTCACATGCATGAGGCCGTATTCCTCCAGCGCATGCATCTTGCGCGTCTCGGTCTCGCGCGGCTCGAGGAAGCGCAGCGGCTCGGGGATGGGCACCTGGTAGACCAGCACCTGGCCGGCTCCGAGCTTTTCTTCCGGAATGCGGTGGCGCGTCTGGATGATCGTTGCATCGCTGGTGTGGGTCGTCACCGCGACGTTGGCGACCTTCTGGAAGAAAGCGCGGATGGAAACGGCGTTGGTCGTGTCGTCGGCGCCTTGGTCGATGACCTTGAGCACGTCATCAGGTCCGATGATCGAGGCGGTCACCTGCACGCCGCCGGTGCCCCAGCCGTAGGGCATCGGCATTTCGCGCGAGGCGAAGGGCACCTGGTAGCCCGGAATGGCGATCGCTTTCAGGATGGCGCGGCGGATCATCCGCTTGGTCTGTTCGTCGAGATAGGCGAAGTTGTAGCTGGCGAGATCGGTCATTCGGCTGCTTCCTTCATGTCTTCGCCGCCGTTGCGGGCAGCTTCGAATTCGCGGCGCATGCGGCGGACGAGATCGAGTTCGGCCTGGAAGTCCACATAATGCGGAAGCTTCAGGTGCTCGACGAAGCCCGTCGCCTGGACGTTGTCGGAATGGGAAATGACGAATTCCTCGTCCTGTGCCGGCGCGGTGATATCCTCGCCGAGCTCCTCGGCGCGGAGCGCGCGATCAACCAGCGACATCGCCATCGCCTTGCGTTCGCTCTGGCCGAACACCAGGCCGTAGCCGCGGGTGAATTGCGGCGGCGCCTTGGCGGACCCCTTGAACTGGTTGACCATCTGGCATTCGGTGATCTGGATTACGCCGAGCGAGACGGCGAAACCGAGTTCCGGCACATCGAATTCCACCTCGACTTCGCCGATGCGGATTTCGCCGGTGAAAGGGTGGTTGCGGCCATAGCCGCGCTGGGTGGAATAACCGAGCGCCAGCAGGAAGCCCTCGTCGCCGCGGGCAAGCGCCTGCAGGCGGAGATCCCGGGTCATCGGGAATTCCATCGGCTCGCGGGTCAGGTCGCCGATCTCGTGATCTTCGGGCATGTCGCCGTCAGCCTCGATAAGGCCTTCCTCGCCGAGGATTTCGGAGACGCGCATGACGCGGCCGGTCTCGGCCGAACGCTGTGCCGGCTCCTCTACGGCCTCGTCCGAAAGCAGCGAGGGATCGAGCAAGCGGTGCGTATAGTCGAAGGTGGGCCCGAGAAGCTGGCCGCCCGGCAGATCCTTGTACGTCGCCGAGATGCGGCGTTCGATCGTCATAGCAGCCGTGTCGAGCGGCTTCGAATAGCCGAAGCGCGGCAGCGTCGTGCGATAGGCGCGCAAGAGGAAGATCGCCTCGATCATATCGCCGCGCGATTGGCGCACGGCGAGGGCTGCGAGTGTGCGGTCGAAAAGCGAGGCCTCGGCCATGACGCGGTCGACGGCGAGCGCCAGCTGCGCGACGATCTGTTCGATGCCGATCGCGGACAGCGAACGGTCGCCGCGGCGGCGGTCGGCAAGCAGGCGGTGGGCATTGGCGATGGCGGCCTCGCCACCCTTGACGGCAACATACATGAGCTCAGATCTCCGTTGCTGTGATCTTGGTGGTGCGCGGCAGGCAGAGGAAACGTTTGCCCGATGTCAGCACGATGTCGACGCCGCGCGGAAACAGCGCGCGGTTCTCGGTCCAGAGCCTGAGGAAAGTGTCCGGCAGGCCGATCGGCTCCATTTCCGTCACGCTCTGAATGCCAGGCCCCATCAGCGCCAGCCTGCGCCCGCCTTCGAGTTCGGCGAGCTCCATGACGACGGTCGTCGAGCGGTCGGGATATTCTTGCGTGCCTGACGCAAACAGGCCGAAAGAGCAAAGCGCTGTGCCGGCCTCGATGAAGGCAAAGCGGGCCTCGGCCTTTTCAGCCGTCGACGGCGCGCCGGTATGGAAGCCGAGCCATTCCGCTACGCCGGATTTCGCCAGCGCGGAGGCAAGCCAGACCGGTGTGTCGTGGTCGCAAAGCGTCAGTGCGATCGCGCCTGCGGCGATGCCGAGCGGCGCCGGCGGGGTGACATCGGGCTGGACCGTCTGGATCGTACCGGAGCGAGCCATGCCGTCCATCAGCATCTTGAAGACACTCTGGGCATGGAAGACCGGCTCGCCAAAGCCGCCGGTCAGGGCTTCTGTCTTGAGAGCCATCAGTTGTCTCCCCGCACCATCGTGAAGAAATCGACCCGGGTCGCTGCCGTCTCGTCCGCCTTGCGGCGATCGGCGGCGGCGATCCGTTCGGCGATCGGCGAAAGCAGCGCCTGCTCGACGAAATCCCTCGTCGCTTCCTCCTGCCAGAGCGCGTCGAAGATCGCCGCAAGCCGCGCCTTTTCACGATCCGTACCAAGCGCCTGCGCATGGCCGATGGAGCCGGACTCGAGCCGGACCGTGGCGCGCGTCACCGTCACTTCACCGAGATTGAAGGGCGCTCCGCCGCCGCCGATGCGGCCGCGCACCATTACCAGCCCGGTCTCCGGCCCGCGCACCGGATGTGCCGTGGGCTTTTCCGGCAATGCATCCCAGACCGCCGAGAGTTCGCTCCGTTCCGCCCGCGCCAGCAGATCGGCGGCGCGTTTGCGCCCGGATGCCGTCTGTGACGCAGCGTCTTTCCTGTCCGCTGATATCATCGCCGCTTTCCTTAAAATGTCTATTGATATAGACAACCATACAAGCTATACCTAGCCTTAAATTGATGTCGTGACAAGCGTGTGACATCGTGAGGGTAAAATGGCAGGGTAGGGCTGCATGGCGGGATTGAAGCAGGTACAAAGACAGACCGGCGTGGCGCTCTGGCGCCAGATCGCCGATCGCATTCGCGAGGCGATCAGCAGCGGAGCCTATGACGAAACGGGAATGGTGCCGCCGGAAACGGTCCTGGCGCTGCAATTCGGCGTCAACCGGCATACGGTGCGCAGCGCTTTGGCGGCACTGGCGCAAGAGGGGATCGTGCGTGCGGTACAAGGTCGCGGCACGCTGATCGAGCGCAAGGAGCGGCTGAATTTCCCGATCACCCGGCGTACACGGTTCACCGCCGGCATCGGCGATCAGGCGCGTGAGATGCGCAGCCTTCTGCTCGATGAGGCGAACGAGGAGGCGAGCGCCGAGGTCGCTCGCTGGCTGGGCCTGAGGCAGGGGGAGGAAGTGATCCGCCTGGAAACATTGCGCCATGCCGACAAGCGGCCGGTGTCAAAGGCGACGAGCTGGTTTCCCGCCGGCCGTTTCGCGGGGATTGGCGAGGCCTATCGCAAGCACGAATCGATCACCAAGGCTTTCGCTGAACTCGGCCTGTCGGACTATATAAGAGCGACGACCGAGGTGACGGCCGCCCATGCAAACACGGCCGACCTGACCGATCTGGAACTCACCCCCGGCGCGATCCTGCTGATCGCCAAGGCGATGAATACCGATCTCGACGGCGTGCCGGTGCAATATTCGATCAGCCGCTTCGCGGCCGACCGGGTGCAGTTCACCATCGAGAATTGAAGCGGGTGGCGCGCCGGACAGTTCCGGCCGGCACGCCATACCGATTTCAGTGTGCGCCGGACATGTCGCCGAGCACTTCCTTGGACGCCACGGTGGAATCCGCGTTCAGCTTGTAGACCATGGGAACGCCGGTCGCGAGGTTAAGGGCGAGCACGCCTTCGCGGGTCAGCCCGTCGAGAACCATGACAAGCGAACGCAGCGAATTTCCGTGGGCGGCGACCAACACCTTCTCGCCCCTCAGCACGCGCGGCAGGATCTCGGTGAGGTAGTAGGGCCACACGCGGGCGCCGGTGTCGCGCAGACTTTCGCCACCCGGAGGCGGCACGTCATAGGAACGGCGCCAGACATGCACCTGTTCCTCGCCCCATTTGGCGCGCGCATCGTCCTTGTTGAGGCCGGAGAGATCGCCGTAATCGCGCTCGTTCAGCGCCTGGTCGCGGATCGTTTCAAGGTTCGGCTGGCCGACCTTGTCGAGGATGAGCTTCAGCGTGTGCTGCGCGCGCACGAGCGCCGAAGTATAGGCGACGTCGAACTTGATCCCGTAAGCGGCAAGCGCCTCGCCGCCGGTATTGGCTTCCTGGATGCCGAGCTCCGTCAGATCGGGATCCTTCCAGCCGGTGAAGAGATTCTTCAGGTTCCAGTCGCTCTGGCCGTGGCGAACGAGGACGAGGGTACCACTCATGAATATGCCTCCGTAATATCCTTATTGGGAAGAAAGCCCGAGCACGTCGAGCATGGAATACAGACCCGGCTTCTTGTCGCGCGCCCAGAGGGCCGCCTTGATGGCGCCGCGCGCAAAGATCGAACGGTCGGCCGCGCTGTGCGACAGGGTGACGATTTCGCCTTCGCCGGCGAAAAGCACGGAATGTTCGCCGATGACGGAGCCGCCGCGCAGCGTCGCAAAGCCGATCGTGCCGGCTTCGCGGGCGCCGGTATGGCCGTCGCGCACCCGCACCGATTTCGAGGCAAGATCGATGCCGCGCCCTTTGGCCGCCGCCTCGCCGAGGAGGAGTGCGGTGCCGGAAGGCGCATCCACCTTGTGTTTGTGGTGCATTTCCAGGATCTCGATATCCCAGTCAATAGGATCGAGCGCTCGCGCCGCCTGCCCCGCAAGCACGCTGAGCAGATTGACGCCGAGGCTCATATTGCCCGACTTGACGATGCGGGCATGGCGGGCCGCAGCGGCGATCCTGGCATCGTCGTCTGCCGAGCAGCCGGTGGTACCGATGACATGGACGATGCGGGCCTGGGCGGCAAGGCCCGAGAATTCTGCCGTTGCTGCAGGCGAGGTGAAGTCGAGCACGCCTTCGGCATGCAGGAAGGCCTGGAGCGGATCGTCGCCGATAATGATCCCGGTCGGGCCAAGCCCTGCGATCTCGCCGGCATCCCTGCCGATGAAGGGCGAGCCGGCGCGTTCGACCGCGGCATGCAGCGTTGCGCCCTCGATGGAATGGATAAGGCGGATCAGCGTCTGTCCCATGCGCCCTGCTGCGCCGACCACCACCAGTTTCATCGCAGCATCGCTCATGTCCGTCTCTTGTATCCGGTCAGTTTGAATCGGAGGCCGAAGGCCTCTGCAGATTGTTGAGGCGAGCGTAAAGACCGTCGCTCACCTTCGCAAGCGTCTCGTGATTGCCTTCCTCGACGACCCGGCCCTGCTGCATGACGACGATCTTGTCGGCGCGCACCACGGTTGACAGCCGGTGGGCGATGACGACGACGGTGCGTCCGGTCATTGCCTCGTCCAATGCCTTCTGCACGGCGGCCTCGGATTCGGTGTCCAGCGCGGAGGTCGCCTCGTCGAGAAGCAGGATCGGCGCATTGCGCACCAAAGCGCGCGCGATCGATAGCCGCTGGCGCTGTCCGCCCGAAAGCGTCACGCCGTTTTCGCCGACCGGCGTCTCGTAGCCCTGTGGCTGCCCGCAGATGAAATCATGCGCATAGGCAAGCCGCGCCGCCTCTTCTACCTCGGCATCGGTCGCCTCTGGCCTGCCATAGCGGATATTGTCGCGGATCGTGCCTTCGAACAGGTAGGGCTGCTGGGAGACATAGGCGAGCTGCTGGCGCAGCGACTTCTTGGTGATATGGGCGATATCCTGTCCGTCGATCAGGATTTCGCCTTCACCCGGATCGTAGAAGCGCGGAATGAGGCTGATGACGGTGGATTTGCCGGCGCCCGAGGGGCCGACCAGCGCGGTGGTCGCGCCGCCCTCGGCGGTGAAGCTGACACTGTTCAGAACGCTCTCGTTGCCGTAGCCGAAGGAAACGTTGCGGAATTCGATCCGCGCCTGCGTCACCGTCAGCGGCCGGGCATCCGGCAGGTCGCGCTGGCGCGGCTCCATGTCGAGCAATTCGTAGATCATCCGGGCATTGACGACGGCGCGCTCCATCTGCACCTGCAGGCGAGCAAGCCTGCGGGCCGGATCATAGGCGAGCAGCAACGCGGTCACGAAGGAGAAGAAGGCGCCCGGCGGCACATTGTAGTAGATCGAGCGGTAGGCGGCATAGGCAAGCACGCTGGCGACGGCAAAGCCCGCGAAGCTCTCCGTCAGCGGAGAGGTGCGTTCGGAAAGCCGGGCAATCCGGTTCGCCCGGCTTTCAGCGCCCTTGATGAGCTTGTTGACCTTGCGCTCCAGCTCTTCTTCCATCGTGAAGGCCTTCACGATGGCAATACCCTGGATCGTCTCCTGCATGGCGCCGAGAACGTGGCTGTTCAGATGCACGGCCTCGCGGGTTGCAGAGCGCAGCCGCTTGGAAACGTAACGCAGCGCATAGAGCAGCGGCGGCGCCATGACGAATACGGCAAGGCTGAGCAGCGGGTCCTGAAGGACCATCACCCCGATCAGCGAAACAAAGGTCAGGAGATCGCGCACCGTCGAGGTGATCGTCAGGTTGAGCACGTCGCGAATGCCGCTGACGTTCTGGCTCACCTGCGCGGCGATATGGGCCGAGCGCGCCTCGTTGAAGAAGCCGACGGAAAGCGTCATGAGATGCGTATAGAGGCGGCGCTGATATCGGGCGACGATATCGTTGCCCACCCTGGAAAGTGCCACAGCCTGGCCGTAACCGGCAAAACCGCGCAGCACGAAGGCGACGAAGATCGAAAGACAGATGATCCAGACGACATCGGCGCGCCGGTTGGCAAAGGCCTCGTCGATGATCGACCGCATGATCCAGGCCGTGAACGCCGTCGAAAGCGCCACGATCACGAGGCAGGCGATGGCGAAGACGTAGCCCCAGAGATGGTCGCGGCCGTTTTCAGCGATGATGCGCTTAAGGATGCCGGTCACGGTATCGCTGTTGACGCTCTGCTTTTTGCTTTCCGCGGCTTCCAAAAATGAGCTTTCCTGTCTTGGACTAGACGCGGCGCAAGGACGACGCGTGCTTTCGCCGGCTCTATAAAGAGTTGGGACTGGTTTGGCTAGAGCACCGCCTCCGCCGGCAAGGCGCAGCAAGGACGCTCCTAATGCTCCGTGCGTCGGACAGCCTCAGCGCCGCCAGCGCCGGCCTTCCGTCGAGACGCCGAAATTCCCCGGCATGCGTGCATAGGAGGAAAGCCCGGCAAGGGCTGCCAGCGGATGCGTCACCACATAGGTCGGGATGGTGCGAAGCAGCGCGGTGTGTGGCGCCTTGTCCTCGAAGGCCAAACGGAACTCCGGCTTCTTCAGCGCCGGGATGATCTTCTGCGAGATGCCGCCGGAGAGATAGACGCCGCCGCGCGCCATGAAGACCATCGCCATGTCGCCCGCCACGCGGCCGAGATAGGTGGCAAACAGCGAGACGGTTTCGACAGCCGCCTTGTCGCTGCCGGCAAGCGCATGCGAGGTGATGTCGGCAGGGTCCTTCATCGTCGGCTGGATGCCGTCGACGACGCAGATGGCGTTATAGAGATTGACGAGGCCGCGGCCGCAGAGGATCTGCTCGGCCGACACGCGGCCTTCGATCGTCTCGATATGCGGGAAGATTTCATAGTCGCGCTTGCTGCGCGGCCCGAGATCGATATGGCCGCCTTCGCCGGGAACCGGGATCCAGCTGTTCCGGGCATGCACGAGCCCGCCGACGCCGAGGCCGGTGCCGGGTCCGAGCACCACGCGGGAAGCGATCATGTCGCCGCTGGCGTTGCCGATGCGTTCGCGATTTTCATCCGAAAGGGCGGCGATCGCCAGCGCTTGCGCCTCGAAATCATTGACGACGAGCACGTCCTCCATGCCGAGGCCTTCGATCATCGTCTTCGGCCGCACCACCCAGTCGCAATTGGTCAGCGGGATCGCGTCGTCGTTGATCGGGCCGGCGACGGCGAGGATCGCCGAGCGCGGCTGCACCGCGGTCTTGTCGAGCACGCCCTTTTGGATCGCTTCGTCGATGGTGACGAAATCCGCCGTACGCACGTTCGGAAACTGCTTCGGCTCGGCATAGGCATCGGAAAGGATGGAAAAGCGGGCATTCGTACCGCCGATATCGCCGATCAGGATCGGGAAGGGCAGCGGAGCGGAGCTGTGGTTCGGTTTTGGCATGGCCGGTTCCGTGCTGATCAGGCTTCGAGTGTGGGAAGGAGCTTTATAGCGGTCGCGTGGTTGAGCGCCATCGGAATGTCGTAGACGATCGCCAGCCGCATCAGCGCCTTCACGTCGACATCATGCGGCATCGGCGTCAGCGGGTCGACAAAGAAAATCAGGGCGTCGACCTCGCCGGTCGAGATCAGCGCGCCGATCTGCTGGTCGCCGCCGAGCGGCCCGCTTTTCAACCTGGTGACATCGAGATCGGGGGCGGCGTCGAGCACGCGCCCGCCTGTTGTGCCGGTGGCGACGATCTTCCAGCGGGAGAGAATGTCCCTGTTGGCGCGGGCGAATTCCGCCATATCGTCCTTTTTCTGGTCATGCGCAATCAAAGCAAGGCATTTGCCGCCGGCCATGAACCCAATCTCCACCCCAACAATTCAATCGATTTGACCGCTTCTATACCAAGAATTTGCGATTTGAAAGACAGTGCAATCCAGGGCCTCGGTCACTGTATCGCCGGCTTGTCGTTCGGAACCGGGCCGAGATCAGGCAGCGCCCCGTCGGTCTCGGCGGCCGGTTCTGCAGCGGGAACAGCAGTGAGCGCGCTTGCGGCGGAAGCCCCGCCATAGGTGGCGGCCTGCATCGAGGTGACGGGAGCGGCGTCGAGCACGGCGGCGCAGGCCTTCGGCAGGTCGGAGACCATCATCTCGCGTGGCGGCTTCGGCGGCTTGGCGCCGGGTTTGGGCGGTTTCGGCGGCGCCCAGGGCGCCGGCGTGAACCACCAGGCGAGCGACTTGTCGCATCCGTCGCCTGCGGCAACAGGGGCCTGCGGCGTACATCCCGAAGCGCCGGGCGGGCATTTGATACGGATGTGGAAATGCGAGTCATGACCGTATTCCGGCCGGAGCTTGCCGAGATTGGTGCGATCGCCTGTCCAGGTGTCGCACATCTTCTTCTTGATCGCGGGGTTGACGAAGATGCGCTCCACCTCGGGATAGCTTGCCGCCAGCATCAGGAGCCGCGCCCGCGACTGCGTCCAGACTCTGGGATCGACGGTCAGGAATTTATCCTTCTGCAGCATGGTGGTGAAGGGCATGTCCTCGCGCTCCTCCGCCGTCATGCGGCGCGCGGGCATCGGCGTAAACCAGACGTCGGCATCGAGGCCGATCTGGTGCGAGGCATGGCCGTTGAACATCGGGCCGCCGCGCGGCTGGGCGATGTCGCCGACGAGAATGCCCGGCCAGCCGGCATATTTGGCCCCATCCTGCGAAAGGCGTTCGAGCAGTGAGATCATTGCCGGATTGCCCCAGCGGCGGTTGCGCGACAGCCGCATCGCCTGCCAGGTCGGCCCGTCGGTCGGCAGCGCCACCGCACCCGTCATGCAGCCCTTTGCGTAAAAACCGATCGGCTGCGCCGGTCCCTGCGTCGGCAGACCGACGGCGCCGAACCGCCCCTTGGCGCTGCCCGGGCTCGGCGTCTTCTGCTCCGCGCCGACGTCGCCGGCGGCAAGGCTCACGCCGATTGCGCCGGCAAGCGCCAGTTTGCCGAATGTCCTGAAAGCCTGAGCGAAGCCGAAAGCCATGCCATTTCCTTGAATCGCTGCCGAAGTGATTTGCGTTCGAACCTATCGTGAAAAGCGATTTAGGTGAATCGATGTTTTGGCGGGCAGACGCAGGAAGCGATGGTGACGGATCGCCGCAGCAATCCCACGGGTCAAAACTTTGCGAGCCTGGTAAAAACCCTACTCTCTCCTGTTTTTCGCCGGTATTTCTCGTATTGTCGAATCCATCAATAACTAGGGGAAAGTGTGAATGCCGGCTCTGTGGTCGAAAATTGGCCTGTTTCTGTCACTTGCGGGTGCTTTGGCGCCATTGACGGCAATCGCTGAGGAGCAGCCGTTTCAGATCGGCAGCTCGGTCATCAGCGAGATGAAATACAAGCCGGGTTTCGCTCATTTCGACTATGTCAATCCTGATGCCCCAAAAGGCGGAGATCTGCGCCTTTCCGCAAGCGGCGCCTTCGACACCTTCAATCTGCTGCTTGCCAAAGGCCAGATAGCGGTCGGCCTCGCGCTCGTATACGACACCTTGATGAAACCGGCCGATGACGAGCTCCTCGTCTCCTACGGCCTGCTTGCCGAGGGGCTGTCCTTTCCCGCTGACGTATCGAGCGCGAGCTTTCGCCTGCGCAAGGAAGCGAAATGGGCGGATGGTCAGCCGGTAACGCCCGAGGACGTCATCTTCAGCCTTGATAAGACAAAGGAACTCAATCCCCTCACTGGGAACTATTATCGCCACGTCGTGAAGGCCGAAAAGACCGGCGATCGCGACGTCACCTTCACCTTCGACGAAAAGAACAACCGCGAGCTCCCGAATATTCTCGGTCAGTTGGTGGTCGTGCCGAAACACTGGTGGGAGGGGCAGGGACCGGACGGCAAACCGCGCGATATCTCGAAGACGACGCTCGAGCCCGTGATGGGTTCGGGACCTTATAAGATTGCAGCCTTCGCGCCGGGTGCGACGATCCGTTATGAACTGCGCGATGACTATTGGGGCAAAGACCTCAATGTGAATGTCGGCCAGAACAATTTCCGTAACGTTATCTATAGCTATTTCGGCGATCGGGATGTCGAATTCGAAGCGTTTCGCGCCGGCAATAGCGACTATTTGCAAGAGACAACGGCCGCCCGCTGGGCAACGGGATATGATTTCCCTGCTGTGAAGGAAGGACGCATCAAGAAGGAAGAAGTTGCAAATCCGTTGCGCGCCACCGGTATCATGCAGGCTCTCGTGCCCAATATGCGGCGCGACCTCTTTAAGGACGAGCGGGTCCGCGAGGCACTGAACTACGGTTTGGACTTCGAGGAATTGAATCGCACGGTTGCCTTCAACACCTACAAGCGCATCGACAGCTACTTCTGGAACACCGAGCTCGCTTCTTCCGGCCTGCCGCAGGGGCGTGAACTTGAAATACTGCAGGGCATGAAGGATAAGGTTCCGCCCGAGGTCTTCACGACGCCCTATACCAATCCTGTCGGCGGCGACCCACAGAAAAGCCGCGACAACCTCCGCAAGGCGATTGCCCTGCTGAAGGAAGCCGGCTGGGCCCTCAAGGGCAATCGCATGGTCAATACCAAGACCGGCCAGCCGATGAGTTTCGAGATCCTGTTGTCGAGCCCCATACTAGAGCGCTGGGCGGTGCCCTATGCCAACAATCTGAAGAAAATCGGCATAGATGCGCGGGTGCGGACAGTCGATGCCTCGCAAGCGGTCAATCGCGAACGCAGCTTCGATTACGACATGATCTGGAATGTCTGGGCAGAGACGATGAACCCTGGCAACGAGCAGGCCGACTATTGGGGATCCGGCTCGGTTGATCAGCAGGGCTCTCGCAACTATGCGGGCATCGCCAATCCGGCGGTGGATGAGCTCATCCGCATGATCATCTTCGCGCCGAACCGCGATGAACAGGTTGCGGCGATCAAGGCGATGGATCGGGTATTGCTCGCAAACCACTACGTCATTCCGCTGTTCTACCGCGATACTTATAACATCGCCTATTGGAACACGATCACGCATCCAGCCGAATTCCCGGCTTACGGCCTGGGTTTCCCCGAAGCCTGGTGGTCCACCTCGGCAAAATGAGCGGGCTTGCAATGCAGGGGCCCTCGGCTCCAAATGGCACAAGCGAATCACGACAAGCCGGCAGGGCCGGCAAGGGAAGGCTGGCGGATTGAGCGGCATTGGACTGAACGGCAGGCAGACAAGAAGAACATTTCCGGAGGCTGAAGGCTGATGGGCGCCTATGTCATTCGCCGCCTGCTTTTGATGATACCGACCATCGTCGGCATCATGGCGATTTCCTTCATCGTCATTCAGTTCGCGCCGGGTGGCCCGGTCGAGCAGGTGATCGCCCAATTGACCGGCCAGGCCGATAGCGCCGACCAGCGCCTGTCCGGCGGCGGCGACCTCCTGGGAGGCGGCGGCAGTGACGAAGGCTCCAAATACCGCGGCGCCCAGGGGCTCGATCCGGAACTGATCGCCAAGCTCGAAAAGCAGTTTGGCTTCGACAAGCCGCCGCTGACGCGCTTCGGCGAGATGATGTGGAATTACATCCGCTTCGATTTCGGCGAAAGTTTCTTCCGCAACACCTCCGTGCTCGAACTCATCAAGGAAAAGCTGCCGGTGTCGATCTCGCTCGGCATCTGGATCCTGATCTTCTCCTACGCCATCTCTATTCCGCTCGGCATCCGCAAGGCGGTCAAGGACGGATCGACCTTCGACGTCTGGACGTCGGGCGTCATCGTCGTCGGTTACGCCGTGCCGAGCTTTCTCTTCGGCATCCTGCTGATCGTGCTTTTCGCCGGCGGCTCCTTCTACGACTGGTTTCCGTTGCGCGGTCTCGTTTCCGACAATTTCGACCAGCTCGCATGGTGGCAGAAGCCGCTCGACTATTTCTGGCACCTCACCCTGCCGCTGATTTCGCTTTCTCTTGCTGCCTTCGCCACCACGACGCTGCTGACCAAGAATTCCTTCATCGAGGAGATCAAGAAGCAATATGTCGTCACAGCCCGGGCCAAGGGCCTGAATGAGCGGCAGGTGCTCTACGGTCATGTCTTCCGCAATGCCATGCTGATCATCATCGCCGGTTTTCCCGGCGCCTTCATTTCCGCCTTCTTCACCGGGTCGCTGCTGATCGAGAACATCTTCTCGCTGGATGGCCTCGGCCGCCTCGGCTATCTCTCGGTCGTCAATCGGGATTACCCGATCGTTTTCGCGACACTCTACATCTTCTCGCTGCTCGGCCTCTTCGTCAGCCTGATTTCCGACCTGATCTACACCTGGATCGATCCGCGCATCGATTTCGAGCGGAGGGATGTCTGATGGACGCCGCCGCAAATCCCGCCACTGCAACTCCCGTCAAGCCGCCGCGCAAGGGCCTGCTCTCGCCGACCAATATCCGCCGCTGGAAGAATTTCCGGGCGAATGGCCGCGGTTACTGGTCGTTGTGGCTGTTCCTGCTGTTGTTCGTGCTCAGCCTGTTTGCCGAATTCCTCGCGAACGACCGGCCGATCGTCGCCTCCTACAAGGGCGAGATCCTGTTTCCCGTGCTGGTCGATTATCCCGAGGAGAAGTTCGGCGGCTTCCTCGCCGAAACCGACTACCGTTCCTCGGTGATCGCGGATGAAATCAATGCCAATGGCTGGATGATCTGGCCGCCGATCCGTTATTCCTACCGCTCGGTCAATTCAAACATTCCGCATTCGGCGCCGACCGCCCCCTTCTGGCTGATGACCAAGGAGGAGCGCTGCTCCGGTTATCCCCAAGGGGTGAACGATCCCGGCTGCACCCTCGGCAATCTCAACTGGCTCGGCACCGACGACCAGGCGCGCGACGTGCTGGCCCGCGTCATCTACGGTTTCCGCATATCGGTGCTGTTCGGCCTGGCGCTCACCATCTGCTCGGCTGTCATAGGCGTGACGGCGGGCGCGGTGCAGGGCTATTTCGGCGGGCTGACCGACCTGCTGCTGCAGCGTTTCATCGAAATCTGGTCGTCGATGCCGGTGCTCTACATCCTGCTCATCATTGCCGCCATTTTGCCGCCCGGCTTCTTCGTGCTGCTCGGCATCATGCTGCTCTTCTCCTGGGTCAGCTTCGTCGGCGTCGTGCGCGCCGAGTTCCTGCGCGCCCGCAATTTCGAATACGTCCGCGCCGCCCGCGCGCTCGGCGTCAACAACCGCACCATCATGTGGCGCCACCTGCTGCCGAACGCCATGGTCGCGACGCTCACCTTCCTGCCCTTCATCCTCTCCGGCTCGATCACGACGCTGACCTCGCTTGACTTTCTCGGCTTCGGCATGCCGCCGGGTTCCCCCTCGCTCGGCGAGATGATCGCCCAGGGCAAGACCAATCTGCAGGCGCCCTGGCTGGGGCTGACGGCTTTTTTCGCCATGTCGATCATGCTTTCCCTGCTGATCTTCATCGGCGAAGCCGTGCGCGACGCCTTCGATCCGAGGAAGACGTTTCAATGAGTAATATGACAGAACCGCTTCTTTCCGTCCGCGATCTCTCGGTTGCCTTTCATCAGGGCGGCGAGGCCTCGCTCGCCGTCGATCGCATCTCCTTCGATATCGCCAAGGGCGAGGTCGTGGCGCTCGTCGGCGAATCCGGCTCCGGCAAGTCGGTTTCGGCCAATTCGATCCTGCGGCTTTTGCCTTATCCCTCCGCAAGCCATCCCTCCGGTGAAATCCTGTTCAAGGGCAAGGATCTCCTGAAAGCCTCGGAGCGGGCGTTGCGGGAAGTGCGCGGCAACGACATCACCATGATTTTCCAGGAGCCGATGACCTCGCTCAATCCGCTTCACAATATCGAGAAGCAGATCGCCGAGATCCTGGCCCTGCACCAGGGCATGTCAGGCCAGCCGGCGCGGCAGCGCGTGCTGGAATTGTTGAACCAGGTCGGCATCCGCGAGCCGGAGAAACGGTTGAAGGCCTATCCGCACGAGCTCTCAGGCGGCCAGCGCCAGCGCGTCATGATCGCCATGGCGCTCGCCAATCGGCCGGAACTGCTGATCGCCGACGAGCCGACGACAGCACTCGACGTCACCGTGCAGGCGCAGATCCTCGAACTGCTCCGGCAATTGAAGGCCACGCACGGCATGTCGCTGCTGTTCATCACCCATGATCTCGGCATCGTGCGCAAATTCGCCGATCGCGTCTGCGTCATGACCAAGGGCCGGATCGTCGAAACCGGAACCGTCGAGGACGTCTTCGCCAACCCGAAGCACGAATATACCCGTCACCTCCTCGCCTCCGAGCCGCGCGGCGAGCCGCCGCTTGCCGATCCGTCAAAGCCGATCGTGATGGAGGGGTCGGATATCCGCGTCTGGTTCCCGATCAAATCAGGGCTCATGCGCCGCGTCGTCGATCATGTGAAGGCGGTCGACGGCATCGATCTTTCCTTGCGCGCCGGCCAGACGCTCGGCGTTGTCGGTGAATCCGGTTCCGGCAAGACCACGCTCGGCCTGGCGCTTACCCGGCTGATCTCCTCGCAAGGGCGGATCGCTTTTGTCGGCAGGGATATCGCCGGCTATTCGTTCAGCGAGATGCGGCCCTTACGCAACCAGCTGCAGATCGTCTTCCAGGATCCCTACGGCTCGCTAAGCCCTCGCATGTCGGTCGGCGATATCATCGCCGAAGGGCTGAAGGTGCATGAGCGTTCCCTGAGCGCCGAGGAGCGCGACCAGCGCGTCTGCTGGGCGCTGGAGGAGGTGGGTCTCGATCCTTTGACCCGCTGGCGTTATCCGCATGAGTTCTCCGGCGGCCAGCGCCAGCGCATCGCCATTGCCCGCGCCATGGTGCTGAAGCCGCGCTTCGTCATGCTCGACGAGCCGACCTCCGCGCTCGACATGAGCGTGCAGGCGCAGGTGGTCGATCTTCTGCGCGATCTGCAGAAGAAGCACGATCTCGCCTATCTCTTCATCAGCCACGACCTGAAGGTGGTGAAGGCGCTCGCCAACGACGTCATCGTCATGCGTTTCGGCAAGGTGGTGGAGCAGGGCCCGTCGTCGGAAATCTTCCGTGCGCCGAAGCACGATTACACCAGGGCGCTGATGGCCGCCGCGTTCAACATCGAGGCGGTGCCGACGCCCGCCGTGCAGCAGTAAAGAAGACCATGTCCGCACGCCCTCCCGTTCTCGTCGATATCAAGTTCAATCCCGAAGGCGTCGCCCGCGTGCTGAAGACGGCCTTTGCCGATCGCGGCAGCATCAATCTCGCCGATCCCGCCAACCGGGCGCGTGATCTCGGTGATGTCGAATACGCGCTTCTCTGGAAGCCGGATGCCGACCTCTTCCAGCGGGCGCCAAACCTCAAGGCGATCTTTTCCGGTGGCGCCGGCGTCGATCATATCATCGGCATGGCCGGCCTGCCCGAGATCCCGATCGTCCGTTTCGTCGACCGCAGTCTGACGACCCGCATGAGCGAATGGGTCGTCATGCAATGCCTGATGCATCTGCGCGCGCAATACGCCCATGACATCAGCCAGCGGCAGCGCCAATGGGCCAAGCTCGACGCGCCGGAGGCAGCGGAGGTCACGGTTGGCGTCATGGGCCTCGGCATTCTCGGTCAGGATGCGGTCGCCAAGCTGAAAGTGATGGGTTTCGACGTCATCGGCTGGTCACGCAGCCGCAAGCACATCGACGGCGTCGAAACCTTCGACGCAAGCGAACTCGACAGCTTCCTGGCAAGGACCGATATCCTCGTCGGCCTGCTGCCGCTGACTGCGGAGACGACAGGTTTCTATGATGGCGGGCTCTTCAAGAAGCTCCGCCGCGATGGTGCGCTCGGGCGGTCGGTCTTCATCAATGCCGGCCGTGGTAAGAGCCAGGTGGAGGCCGATATCGTTTCCGCGATCCGTGAGGGCACCCTTGGCGGCGCTTCCCTCGATGTCTTCGAAACGGAGCCGCTTGCCGCCGACAATCCGTTATGGGGCTTGGAGAACGTCTTCATCACGCCACACGACGCGGCCGTCTCCGAAGAAAACGCGTTGTTCCGTCACGTTGAGGCACAGATTGCCCGCTTCGAGCGCGGCGAGCCGCTGCAATTCGTGGTCGACCGCGCGGCCGGCTATTAGGCCCTTTCCAGGAACCTTCCAGACGACCACCCGTTTCCTCTGTGGAGTTTTTGCGGCCGGATCGGCCGCCAGGACAGCGGAAGGAGACGATGATGGCGCATCAGACGGAAACACGCTGGGAAAAGTCCGATGGCAAGCTTCACCGGGAAGAACAGATCCCGCCGGTGAAGGCAAGGCAGGGGCGGATGGGATATCGCATCCTGATAGTGCTGCTCGCCGCTCTGGTGCTTGCTTTCTTGGTGTGGATACCGGTCGAGATCTGGGGCAAGCGTGAGGCGAACCAGGTGGCGCCGCAACAGCCAGGGCAGCAACTCCAGTCGCAGCAGCCTGACGCGGCGCCTGCGCCGACGCTGCAGAACGGCAAAACAATTCCGACCGAGACTGAGAACACGACACCGCCCTCTTCTGGTGTCGCGCCCGCAACACCAGCCCAACAGCCAGCACCGGCCCAATAGGCGTTCGAGTGAGAGCTCTCGCATCCCGCCGCAGTGCTGCGGCGGGATGTTTATTGTTTTGTCTGGACTTTCTCTGCCGATTTTTCGATAAGAAGGCGCACGAGCCGGTTTCGTGCGCCCGGCCGGAGCTTAGCAGCCCATGAGAACTTGGCAGCGCCTGACCGGAGTGGACGGGGGCAGGAATTATGGCCAAGACTGATATCGCGAGACGCGTCTACAATCACGCTTGGAAACTCGACCCGATCGTCCGCAGTCTGATCGATACCGACTTCTATAAGCTCCTGATGCTTCAGATGATCTGGAAGCTCTATCCGGACGTGAACGCTTCCTTCACGCTCATCAACCGGACCAAGCGCGTGCGCCTGGCCGAGGAGATCGACGAAGGCGAATTGCGCGAACAGCTAGACCATGCCCGTACCCTGAGGCTCTCCAAGAAGGAGATGATCTGGCTTGCGGGTAACAGTTTCTACGGCCGCGCGCAGATCTTCGAGCCGGAATTCCTGGCCTGGCTTTCCAACTTCCAGCTTCCCGAATACGAGCTGTCAAAGAAGGACGGGCAATATGTCCTGGATTTTCATGGATCCTGGAAAGAAACCACCATGTGGGAGATCCCCGCACTTGCCATCGTCAACGAGCTGCGTTCGCGATCGGCGATGAGGGCTCTCGGCCCCTTCACCCTCGATGTCCTCTATGCCCGCGCCAAGGCGAGGATGTGGTCGAAGGTCGAACGGTTGAAGGAGCTGCCGGGCCTGCGCATCTCGGATTTCGGCACCCGCCGCCGTCATAGCTTCCTCTGGCAGCGCTGGTGCGTCGAGGCGCTCAAGGAAGGTATCGGTCCGGCCTTTACCGGCACCAGCAATGTATTGCTGGCGATGGATTCCGATCTCGAGGCCGTAGGCACCAACGCCCACGAGTTGCCGATGGTGGCCGCCGCCCTAGCGGAAACCGACGAGCAGCTGCGCAACGCGCCCTACAAGATCCTGCGCGATTGGAACAAGCTCTATGGCGGCAATCTACTGATCGTCCTGCCGGATGCTTTCGGCACCGCGGCCTTCCTGCGCGACGCGCCGGAATGGGTTGCCGACTGGACCGGCTTCCGCCCGGACAGCGCCCCGCCGATCGAAGGTGGCGAGAAGATCATCGACTGGTGGAAGAAGATGGGCCGCGATCCGCGCCAGAAGCTCTTGATCTTCTCCGATGGCCTCGATGTCGATGCCATCATCGATACCTACCGACATTTCGAAGGCCGCGTGCGCATGAGCTTCGGCTGGGGCACGAACCTGACCAATGATTTTGCCGGCTGCGCGCCCACCGAAATATCAGGCCTCAACCCGATCTCCGTCGTCTGCAAGGTCAGCGACGCCAACGGCCGCCCGGCGGTAAAACTCTCCGACAACCCGCAGAAGGCAACCGGAGAGCCGGCGGAGGTCGAACGTTACTTGAAATTCTTCGGCACAGAGGACAGGGTCGATCAGACCGTCCTGGTGTAAGTCCGGGACGGCACGGCGCCATCCCGCGGTGCATCGGCATGACCAGCCATCGCATCTTCGATGGACCAGCCGAAGCGCCAGGCGTCGAACATCGAATACCATTCCTGCAGATCGGTGATCGGCAAAACATCCGGCTTCGACATCGGATTGTCGGCCAGGCTGCGGCCAAGGGCACGGTCGCGCACGCCGCGCTCCTGCATCTCAAGCAGAGTCTCGAACATCATCACCCCGGTCTCCCGTTCCATGGGGTTTATGCAATCATGCTAATGAAGCATTGTCGAGTCCGGATGTGACTGTTCCGGTTTTTCACAGGATTAGCCCCAATTCGCTATTTCGGGGATGAGCTCAGCCGAACCGGCTCGGGCCATTCGATCGCGATCAATGAAATGGCGTGACGGGGAGGCTTGGCTTCCTGGCTGGGGTCCGCCGCCAAGCCTCCCGGCTGACCGAATCTTTTGAAAGGCGGCAGCGCCGACAAATTGCCGCTTTCCGCTCGTGCCGATCCAACTGTTATGAACGCGAGAGTTAACCGGAGGTTAATATCCACCGGCCTCGTCTCAATCCAGTTCAACCCCTCAGCACAGACCGGCGGGCATCCTCTCGAATTTAGGCAGCCAGTCTGCGAAACCGCGTTCTGATCCGGTCGAGATAGTAATGGCCGGGAGACGGCGCTGCCGTCATCGCACGGGCTTCCGAGGAGGGAACGCCTTCGAACAGACGTTCCTCGCCGTTCTTGAAACAAATCCTGAGCCGCCCGTCTTCCTGGCTGAAATAGACGGATTTGATGATCTTCGACTTTACCGAAAGTTCTTCCACCTGTTTTACCTCTGTTTTTTTGAATTTGGCAGAAGGTAAACCCAAACGTGCAAAGACGCGGTGAAGCCGCATGGTAAAAATTCAGGAATCTTGCGATGCGCTGTCAGCCTTCGACATATTCTTGGTTCCTCGGCACATTGATAACCCGCCCCGCATTTGACAGCCTTATATTTCGATGGCGATATCTTCCCCAAGGGCCCTCCGCTTTCGGCGGGGCGCCATTCCCTTTCGCTCTGCTCAGGACGATGGGCGAACGCTTGGCTCGAGTAATTTCAATACATCGTCTGATGTAAGCTCATTTCGGCCGTGGCCCTTTGCGAGGGGGCAATATTTGGGATGCTGTCCCGGCGCGTTTGCATCATCTCTGCAATCATGTCGGCATCCCTTTCGTCGATGCCGAACAGGCCGAAGCGGAGTTGATAGCCCCAATTGGTGCCGGCCTGCGTGAAGGAGAGCCGCCCCAGCAAAGGTCGGATCGGGGTTTCCTCGGCGGGCTGCCAATCGACGTCCCGCCGCCAGGGCCTGAACCCGGTTTCCATCTCCACCTGATAGGGCGATACATCGCGCGCCATGCCGATCGCGGTAAAGGCCTGCAGACGGTCTTTGCCGCCAAAAGTCACAGTCGGGGAATAATAAATCACCCGGTCGCCCGGCCTGATCCGCCTGAGCGGTGCAGCCTTTCCGTGACAAACCTGCATAAAGCCGGCGCGGCGACCGATCCGGACATGCTCCGCCGAGGCAACGGCGATCCAGGCGTGCGCCATGCTCACATCTCCTCGGTCAGGGCGTAGACACGCAGACGATGTCCGTCGGGATCGACCGCGACGAAGCTCCGGCCGAAATCAAGTTCGGTCGGCGGCAGGGCGATGGTGGCCCCCTTCGCCCGCCACTCCGCATGAGTGGCATCGACGGCATCGCGGCCCTTCACCTTGAAGCCGATCTCGCAGCCGCCGCCGGAGGTCGTGGGTGCAGGCTCCACGCCCGTCTTGTCCCACAGCCCCAAGGCGAGACCGGATGGAAGAACGAACAGAACGAAAGTCGGGCTCACCTCTACCGGCTTGCTCCCGAAAAGCCCTGCATAAAATTGCGCGCTGGCGGTGGGGTTCGTCACATAGAGAAGAATGTTGTTGGTATCGGTCACAAGAGGCTCCAGTCGTTTGTTGGACTGGTATGACCCTATGATGAGACACTGCCAGTTTCTGGCAGTATCATGCGTTCCCACCGGAAATTCCCTGCATGTCCCGCCACTGTTTGAGCAATGCCTGTCGACGCTTGGGATAGCGCGTGTCGAGCACCTGCACGTCGGCGATCCGGTCCGTGCGGAAAGAGCGAAAGTCCTGGCGCAGTTCGCACCAGCCGAGCAGCACGCGTACCTGATCGAAGAAGGCGAGTGCGAAGGGCCAGACCACACGCTCCGACCCTGCGCCTGCTCCATCGCGATAGGACAAGGACAGTTTTCGTTCGGTGCGGATCGCCTTGCGCAAAAGCGCCGGATCGAACGCGTCGGCGGGGATTTTGACACCCGGCCCGATCAAAAGGGCCGAAGCGTCCAGTTCGTCGCGCAGATCAGATGGCAGCACGGCAGCGATGCGTGCCAGCGCGCTTCGCGCCGCATCGCTCAAGCGACCGTCCGCCCGGTCCGCCACCCATCGGGAACCCAGCACGAGCGCTTCGATCTCCTCCGGCGGAAACATGAGCGGCGGCAGAAGGAACCCCGGCTTCAAGATATAGCCGACGCCCGGTTCGCCCTCGATGGTTGCGCCCTGCGCCTGAAGACTGGCGATATCCCGATAGAGCGTGCGAATGCTGACGCTGATTTCGTCGGCCAGCAACTTGCCGCTCACCGGCCGGCGGTGGCGGCGCAGCGCCTGAAGAAGGTCGAAGAGGCGTTCGGAACGGGACATGCAGGCAAGCTTATATCTGCTTGCCACTGCTAAATAGTGGCAGCGCGGAATTTGGTGTGACCGCAACCGTGCGGCAATCGGCGGGGTTTGCGTTGTTATCTCGCTCTGGCGAGAATCAACTGAAATGGCGGACAGGGTGGGATTCGAACCCACGGTACGCTTTCACGTACACACGCGTTCCAGGCGTGCGCCTTAAACCACTCGGCCACCTGTCCTTTTTTGGCGTTCGCGCCCGGATAGGAGCAAATCGTCGGAACGGCGCGATATATACCGATGAATTTTCGCCGATCAACCCAAATCTAACAGTTTTTTGACTTCTTCCGATAAAACTCCCCTCGGCCCATCCCATTGTGCTTCACCTCATCGACGATTATGTAATTCTCAAGGTGGAGAATGGCGCGGCCGGCCGGAATTGTCCGGCATATCGAGCGTCGGAGGAATTGATGCGTTTCCTGTTGCGTCTGGCGAGTCTTGTCGCGCTTGCGGCGGCCGTTATTGCCGGGACCATCGATTCGATACAGTCGGTTGCGGCCTCCGCCGTGGTGATGACGCCGATTTCCGATGCCTGGCAGGATGTGAGCCCGGCGACGCTGACCTCGCTGCAATCCTCCCTTTCCTACTATGTCCATCCGCGTTTCTACACCTTCATCTTCCAGTGGCTGATGCTCCAGCCGGCCTTTGCCGTTTTCCTGGTGATCGCGCTGCTGCTCTGGATGATCGGCTACAAGAAGCCGCCGGTAGCCGGCCGTTTCACAGCATAGAAAGACGGTTTTGCCGGCGCGATCCGGGTGGCTGCCGCCGCTTCCGTGCGCTCTGCATTTTCCGCCAAACTGGCTAGAAAATCCGCATCCAGGCGGAGGAAATGTCCAAAGATCAGGCCGAAAGAGTTGATTTTCGGCAATCTCTGCAAATCTTTACCAACCGAAAAATTTCTGGTGAATTTTTCCGTGAGCCATGCAAGGATGCGCGCAGCCAGGCCTCCGGGGGGAGGTCGGTGGTTCCGCAGACATGTCCGAAAAGGGCTTGCGGGAGGACCCCTAACAAATAGCAACAACAGGGCTGCAACTCATGAAAAAATCCCTTCTTACCCTCCTTGCCATGGCTGCCATGTCGACGACGGCGCTTGCCGCCGATGTCAAGCCGGCGCTGGTTTACGGCACTGGCGGGAAGTTCGATAAGTCCTTTAACGAAGCGGCCTACAACGGCGCGGAAAAGTTCAAGGCCGAGACCGGCATCGCCTATCGCGACTTCGAGCCGACCGGCGACACCCAGGGTGAACAGGCCATCCGCAACTTCGCAAGCCGCGGTTTCAATCCCGTGGTTGCCGTTTCCTTCGCCTGGACCTCGGCCATCGAGAAGGTCGCAGCCGAATTCCCCGATACCAAATTCATCATCGTTGACTCCGTCGTCGACAAGCCGAACGTCCGCTCCGTCGTCTACAAGGAAGAAGAAGGCTCCTACCTCGTCGGCGTTCTCGCCGGCATGGCCTCCAAGACCGGCAAGGTCGGTTTCGTCGGCGGCATGGACATTCCGCTGATCCGCAAGTTCGAGTGCGGCTACGAGCAGGGCGCGCGCGCTGCCAAGGCCAGTATCGAAGTCTTCCAGAACATGACCGGCACCACCGGTGCGGCCTGGAACGACCCGGTTCGCGGCGGTGAGCTGACCAAGAACCAGATCGACCAGGGCGCCGACGTCATTTACGCGGCAGCCGGCGCGACCGGTCTCGGCGTTCTCCAGACTGCGGCCGACAACAAGAAGCTTTCGATCGGCGTCGACTCCAACCAGAACCATCTGCACCCGGGCTCGGTCCTGACCTCCATGGTCAAGCGCGTCGATCTCGCCGTCTACAACGCCTATACCGACACCAAGAACGACAAGTTCACCGACGGCGTCCAGGCGCTCGGCGTCAAGGAAGACGGCGTCGGCGCTGCGATGGACGACAACAACAAGTCGCTGATCACCCCCGAAATGCAGGCCGCCGTCGACAAGGCCAAGGCCGACATCATCGCGGGAACCATCAAGGTTCACGATTACACCTCGGACAACGCTTGCCCGAAGTGATCCGCGCCCGAAAGTGATCGACGATTGAGATCGGGCGTATGGCGGAGGGGATTTTCGCCATACGCCCTTTTCTTATTTGGAGCCTGCAGTGACAGATAAGCCCGCTATCGAGCTTGTCGGCATCGATAAGAAATTCGGTGCCGTCCATGCCAACAAGGACATCAACCTCACCGTTGCCAAGGGGACGATCCACGGCATCATCGGTGAAAACGGTGCCGGCAAATCGACCCTGATGTCGATCATCTACGGTTTTTACCATGCCGATAGCGGCGAGATCCGCGTTAACGGCAGCCCTGTTACCATCCGTGACAGCCAGGCGGCGATCGCTGTCGGCATCGGCATGGTGCACCAGCATTTCATGCTGGTCGATAATTTCACGGTGCTCGAGAACATCATGCTCGGCGCCGAAGGCGGCATGCTGCTGGCGAGGGGCGTCGCATCGGCTCGCGCCGAACTCAAACGGCTGGAAACGGAATATGGCCTCGAGGTTGATCCCGATACGCTCATCGAAGAGCTTCCGGTCGGCCTGCAGCAACGCGTCGAAATCCTCAAGGCCATGTATCGCGGCGCCGAGATCCTGATCCTCGACGAGCCCACAGGCGTGCTGACGCCGGCGGAGGCCGATCACCTCTTTCGCATTCTCAAGGTGCTGCGCGACCAGGGCAAGACGATCATCCTCATCACCCATAAGCTGCGCGAGATCATGGCGATTACCGATACGGTCTCCGTCATGCGCCGCGGCGAAATGGTCGCGACCCGCAAGACGGCGGAAACGACCGTGGAGGAGCTCGCCGAGCTGATGGTCGGCCGCCGCGTTCTGCTGCGTGTGCAGAAGGGCGAGGCGAAGCCGGGTGCCGCTGTGCTCTCCGTCCGCAACCTCACGGTCAAGGACAATCGCGGCGTCACCATGGTCGACAACGTCTCCTTCGACGTCCGCGCCGGCGAGATCGTCGGCATCGCTGGTGTTGCCGGCAACGGCCAGTCCGAGTTGCTGGAGGCAATCGCCGGCATTCGCAAGCCCACCTCCGGCGAGATCCTTCTCGACGGTCAGACGATCGACAAGGCCGATCCCGCTCGCCTGCGCGATCTCGGCCTCGCCCATATTCCCGAAGACCGCCACCACATGGGCCTGGTCTTGAAGTTCGAAGAATATGAAAATTCGGTCCTCGGCTACCATCGCCGTCCAGGCTATAGCCGCGGCCCCCTGCTCGATCTCGACGCGATCCGCAAGGATGCCATGGAGAAGATCGAAAAATACGACATCCGCCCGCCGAACCCGCGGCTGAAGACCGCGAATTTCTCCGGCGGCAACCAGCAGAAAATCGTCGTCGCCCGCGAGATCGAACGCGATCCGAAGATGCTGATCATCGGCCAGCCGACACGCGGCGTCGATATCGGCGCCATCGAATTCATCCACCGCCGGATCATCGAAATGCGCGATGCGGGCAAGGCTATCCTGCTCGTCTCCGTCGAACTCGATGAGATCCGCGCCCTTTCAGACCGTATCCTTGTCATGTTCGCCGGCCATGTCGTCGGCGAGAAGACGCCCGATGCCGGTGAACAGACCCTCGGCCTGATGATGGCCGGCATTGCCGCGTGAGGCCTTTATGAGCACCGCTTCCGTTCCGCTACCAAACTGGATCAACTACGGCCTGATCCCGCTTTTGAACCTCATCGTCGCCTTCCTGATATCAGGCTTCGTCGTCTGGCTGATCGGCGAAAGCCCGCTTGCCGCTCTCTCGCTGCTGATCGAGGGCGCCTTCGGCAGCGGCGAGGGCCTAGGCTTCACACTTTACTATGCAACGAGTTTCATATTCACCGGTCTGTCCGTAGCCGTTGCCATCCATGCCGGCCTCTTCAACATCGGCTCGGAAGGCCAGGCCTATGTTGGCGGCCTCGGCTGCGCGCTCGTTGCGCTGGCGCTCGACAACTACATGCCCTGGTATGTGACGATGCCGATCGCCGTCATAGGCGCTGGTATCTTTGGCGCAGCTTGGGCCTTCATTCCGGCTTTCCTCCAGGCCAAGCGCGGCAGCCACATCGTCATCACGACGATCATGTTCAACTACATTGCAGCTGCCCTCATGGTCTATCTGCTGGTGCACGTGCTGATCGTGCCGGGCAAGATGGCGCCCGAAACCCGCACCTTCCTCGAGGGCGGTCAGCTTCCGAAGCTTGGCTGGATCATGAGCATCTTCGGAGCCAAGCTGGGTGCAGCACCCTTCAACGTCTCCTTCATCATCGCCCTTTTTGCCGCCTGGTTTGTCTGGATCCTCATCTGGCGCACCAAGCTCGGCTTCGAGATGCGCACGCTGGGGGTTAGCTCGACGGCTGCGGCCTATGCCGGCATTCCCTATGCGCGTATCGTCATCATCGCCATGCTGCTTTCCGGCGCACTGGCCGGCATGATGGCGCTGAACCCCGTCATGGGCTCGTCCGCCCGTCTTCAGGTGGAGTTCGTCGGTGGCGCCGGCTTCGTCGGTATCGCCGTATCGCTGATGGGCCGCAATCATCCGCTCGGCATCATCTTCGCGGCAATCCTTTTCGGCATTCTCTATCAGGGCGGCGACTGGATCTCCTTTGAGATGCCTAATATCACCCGCGAAATGATCCTCGTCATCCAGGGCTTGGTGATCCTGTTCGCCGGTGCGCTGGAATATATGTTCCGGCCGGCGATGGTGCACCTCTATCAACAGTTCGTGCGAGCGTGAGGAGCGGACGATGGATTATTATGAAATCTTCATCAGCGTCCTGAGCTCGACCATCCGACTGTCGATCCCGCTGATCTTTACCGCCCTTGCCGGTCTGTTTTCGGAACGCGCCGGCATCTTCGATATCGGTCTCGAGGGCAAGATGCTGGGCTCGGCTTTCGCCGCCGCCTGTGTCGCCTATCTCACCGATTCGGCCTGGCTGGGGCTCTGCGCCGGCGTCGCCTGCTCGGTGGCGCTCAGCCTCGTCCACGGCTTTGCCTCGATCACCAACCGCGGCAATCAGATCGTGTCGGGTGTGGCGATCAACTTCTTCATCGCCGGCATCACCATCGTGCTCGGCCAGGCCTGGTTCGGCCAGGGCGGACGTACGCCGCAGCTGCCGCCGGATGCGCGTTTCGCGCCGATCATCCTGCCGGGTGCCGATGCCATCCATGATGTGCCGATCATCGGCCCGCTTTATGCCGGCGTCATATCGGGCAACAATATCCTCACCTATCTCGCTTTCCTTGCCGTGCCCTTCTCCTGGTGGGTGCTCTACCGCACCCGCTTCGGCCTCAGACTTCGCGCCGTCGGCGAAAACCCAGGCGCGGTCGATACGGCAGGCATCTCGGTCGCCTGGCTGCGCTATCGCGCCGTCATGTGCGCCGGCATCCTCTGCGGCTTTGCCGGCACCTATCTCGCGATCGCCCAATCCGCCGCCTTCATCAAGGACATGTCTGCCGGCAAAGGCTATATCGCGCTCGCCGCTCTTGTCTTTGCCAAGTGGAAGCCGGTGCCTGTGATGTTCGCCTGCCTGCTCTTCGGCTTCCTCGATGCGCTGGCGAACTTCATGCAGGGCAAGTCGGTGCCGCTGATCGGCGAGGTTCCGGTGCAGGTCTTCCAGGCGCTGCCCTATATCCTCACCTGTGTCCTGCTTGCCGGCTTCATCGGCGTCGCCATCCCGCCGAAGGCCGGCGGCGTGCCCTATACGAAGGAGCGTTGACCATGTCCCATGATCTGTTCGAAGCCGCCCGCGGCGCGATGGCCTTCGCCCATGCGCCCTATTCGAAATTCCCGGTTGGCGCGGCAATCCGCGCCGAGGACGGCAAGGTCTATACTGGCGCCAACATCGAGAACCTCTCCTTTCCGCAAGGGTGGTGCGCCGAGCCGACGGCGATCAGCGCCATGATCATGGGCGGGGCCAAGAAGATCGTTGAAATGGCTGTCATCGCCGAGAAACTGCCGCTCTGCCCGCCCTGCGGCGGCTGCCGCCAGAAGATCTCCGAATTCGCATCCAAGGACACGAAGATCTACCTCTGCGACGAGGCGGGCGTGCAGAAGACCATGACGATGGAAGAGCTTCTTCCCTTCAGCTTCGAGACGGAACTCGGATGAAGGCGACGGTCAGCCTGCTCGCCGCATTGCTCGGCGGCATCAAGCCACGCCACGGCATCGTCCTCGGCTCCGGTCTCGGCTCGCTGGTCGGAGAGTTGGAGGGCGCCGTCCGCGTCCCTTACAAGGATCTGCAGGGCTTTCCCGTCAGCGCCGTCTCCGGCCATGCCGGCGAGGTGGTCGCCGGCCGTCTCGGCGGCGTGCCTGTGGTGATGCTCTCCGGCCGGGTGCATTATTACGAGAAGGGCGATGCCAGCGCCATGCGCCTGCCGATTGAGGTCTTGAAGGCGCTCGGCGTCGAGGCGCTGATCCTGACCAATTCCGCGGGATCGCTGCGCGATGACATGCCGCCCGGTTCGGTGATGCAGGTCACCGATCATATCAACTATTCCGGCATGAACCCGCTGATCGGCGAGGAAAGCGATCATCGCTTCGTCGGCATGACCAATGCCTATGATGTCGGCCTCGCCGCGGCGATGCAGAGGGCGGCGGCAAAGCTCAAGATCGAGCTGGCGCAAGGCGTCTACATGTGGTTCTCCGGTCCGAGCTTCGAAACGCCGGCCGAAATTCGCATGGCGCGCCTCCTTGGCGCCGACGCCGTCGGCATGTCGACGGTGCCCGAGGTCATCATTGCAAGAATGCTGGGCCTGAGGGTTGCAGCCGCCTCCGTTATCACCAACTATGGGGCAGGCATGACCGGCAATGAGCTCAGCCATGAGGAAACCAAGGACATGGCGCCCATCGGCGGCGCCCGTCTCGCCGCCATATTGAAAGACATGATTGCGGCTAGAACAGGATGATTTTAGGCCGGGTCGGCCTAAAATCTGAATCCTGTTCTCAATTATATAGTTAGAGCATGATGTCATGAGAAAACCGCTCACACTTTTCGGCATCATGCTCTAGAGGAAATGAAGATGAATAGCCATTCCATCCGGGAAACGGCGGCCGTTGCCCTTTCCCTTCTCGATCTTACCAATTTGAAGGACGATTGCACCGAGGCGCAGATCGATGTGCTCTGCGCCCGTGCGCAGACGCCCTACGGCAACAGTGCCGCGATCTGCATTTGGCCGCGCTTCGTCGCCTATGCCCGCAATATCCTCGGCACCGGCCATGCCGTACGCATCGCGACCGTCGTCAACTTCCCCTCCGGCGATATGGAGGTGGCCGATGTCGCCGCCGAAACGCGCGAGGCGATCGCCGATGGCGCCGACGAGATCGATCTGGTCATCCCCTATCGCAAGCTGCTTGCCGGCGATGAGAAGTCGGTGACCGACATGGTCAAGGCGGTGCGCGCCGAATGCACCGGTCCCGTCGTTCTGAAGGTTATCATCGAAAGCGGTGAGCTGAAGGATGCTGCAGTGATCCGCCGTGCCTCCGAACTTGCCATCGAAGCCGGCGCGGATTTCATCAAGACCTCCACCGGCAAGGTTGCCGTCAACGCGACGCTCGAAGCTGCCGACATCATGATCCGTGCGATCCGCGAGAGCGGCCGCAGGGTCGGCTTCAAACCAGCCGGCGGCATCGGCTCGGTGGCCGATGCCGCGCTTTATCTGAGTCTTGCCGAAACCATCATGACGCCGGACTGGGCGATGCCCTCGACCTTCCGCTTCGGCGCCTCCGGCTTGCTTGACGATATCCTGGCGGTTCTGAGTGGAGCGCAGCCGGCACCTGCTGTGGCGTCGAGCTATTGAAATGATCCCTCAGGAGATCATCCGGCGCAAACGCGACGGCGAAGAACTCGCCGCCGCCGATATCGTGTCTTTCATCGAGGCGCTCGCTGCCGGTCGACTGTCGGAAGGCCAGATCGGCGCATTCGCCATGGCCGTCTGGTTCAAGGGCATGTCTCGGGCTGAAACCGTGGCCCTGACGCTGGCGATGGCCGACTCCGGCGACAGGCTGGAATGGGCCGATATTGATCGCCCGATCGCCGACAAACATTCGACCGGAGGTGTCGGTGACAATGTCTCCCTGATGCTGGCGCCGATCGTCGCCGCCTGCGGCCTCGCCGTTCCGATGATATCGGGGCGCGGCCTCGGCCATACCGGCGGCACGCTGGATAAGCTCGAATCCATTCCAGGCTATACGATCACCCCGGATGCGGCCCTCTTCCGCAAGGTGGTGAAGGAGGCGGGATGCGCCATCATCGGTCAGACCGGAGCCCTGGCCCCAGCCGACGGCAGGCTCTATGCCGTGCGCGATGTGACCGCCACCGTCGATTCCATTCCTCTCATCACTGCCTCCATCCTTTCGAAGAAACTTGCGGCGGGGCTTCAGACGCTGGTGCTCGACGTCAAGGTCGGCAATGGCGCCTTCATGCCTGATCGCGACCAGGCAGAGATCCTGGCGCGTTCGCTGGTCGAGGTAGCCAATGGCGCAGGCGTGAAGACTTCCGCGCTGATCACCGACATGAACGAGCCACTCGCCGACAGCGCCGGCAATGCCGTCGAGATGCGCAATTGTCTGGATTTCCTGGCGGGCAGGAAAAAGGATACGCGGCTCGATACCGTCGTTCTTGCCTTCGCCGCCGAGATGTTGGTGAAATCGGGCGTTGCCGCTTCGTCTGACGAAGGCGAGAGGATGGCGCGCCAAGTCCTGTCATCAGGAAAGGCGGCCGAAGTCTTCGCACGCATGGTGTCTATGCTCGGCGGTCCTTCCGACCTCATCGAAAACCCCGATCGATATCTTGCCAAAGCGCCTGTGGAAAAACCGGTCCCGGCCGCCCGGTCCGGCTGGCTTGCCGCCTGCGATGCGCGCGGCATCGGTGTCGGCGTCATCGATCTCGGCGGCGGAAGACGCCATCCCGCCGACCGCATCGACCACCGCGTCGGCTTCTCGGAACTCCTGCCGCTCGGCTCCCGCGTCAATGCAGGCGATCCGATCGCCCTCGTTCATGCCGCCGATGAGGCCGCGGCGGAGCGGGCGGCGGCCGCACTTGCTGCGCATTATCGCATCGCTGAGGAGAAGCCGCAGTTGGCACCCGTCATTGCCGGCCTTGTCTGAGCCCGATTACTGCTTGAGGCTGAGCGAGCCATCGGCGACGGAATAGGAGGCGAGCTTCTGCAGGAAGCTCATACCAACAAGCGTCGTCGTCAGTGCTTCATCCTTGAGGACGAAGGCTTCGACATCCCGCACGCGGATGCCGCCGATTTCCACCCGGTCGAGCATCACATGCGCGGCCTTCGTCTGACCGTTCGCGGTATTCACCCCGTAGCGGAAATCGAGCTGGTTGGCCGTGTAGCCGAGCCGGCGGGCGAGCGTCTCGTTGAGCGCGACATAGGTGGCGCCGGTATCGATCAGGCCCTGCACCGGCTTGCCGTTGATCTTGAAGCTGCCGGTGTAGTGGCCCTGGGCGTCCGCCTGCAGGCGGATCGTATTGCTGCCATAGACGGGTGCGGCCGCTGCGGGCTTGTCGCTGTCGGTCGAGACGTAATTGGCGGAGAGAGCGTCAGCAGGCTGCGGGCTGGCGCCTCCGAGGAATGAAGGCACCTGTGTGGCCAGCACCGCGGCGATGCTGGCGAATATGACGGTACGCACGAGCATGAAACAGAAATCCTTCCTGTATAAACCCCGCTTCATGCAGGGCCTCATGCTCAAGCTTGCTAAGCCGCAAGTGCTGACAAGTTGCTAATAGCGGCAGAGAAAGGGCCCGGATCGAACTTCCGGGCCTTCAAGTCTTTCGATTTGGTAAAGAAAGCTGAAATTATTTGGTGCCGTACATGCGGTCGCCGGCATCGCCGAGGCCGGGCATGATGTAGCCCTTCTCGTTGAGATGGCTGTCGATCGCCGCGGTGAAGACGGGGACATCGGGATGCGCCGCACGGAAATTGCGGATGCCTTCCGGAGCGGCAAGCAGGCAGAGGAAGCGGATATTGTGGGCGCCTCGCTCCTTGAGCTTGTCGATTGCCGCAATCGAGGAGTTTCCGGTTGCAAGCATCGGATCGACGACGATGATCAGGCGCTCGGCCACATCCTCCGGCGCCTTGAAGTAATATTCGACCGGCTGCAACGTTTCGTGGTCGCGGTAGACGCCGATATGCGAAACGCGGGCTGATGGTACGAGATCGAGCATGCCTTCGAGCAACCCGTTGCCGGCGCGCAGAATCGAAGCGAAGACCAGCTTCTTGCCTTCCAGGATCGGCGACTCCATGGTCTGCAGCGGCGTCTCGATCGTTGACATCGTCAGCTCGAGATCGCGGGTCACCTCGTAGCAGAGCAGCGTGGAGATTTCGCGCAGCAGGCGCCGGAAACTTCCCGTCGATGTCTCCTTGCGCCGCATGATGGTGAGCTTGTGTTGTACAAGCGGATGATCGATGACCGTGACGCCGTCCATGGGGAAGCCTTTCATTCTTTCTATCGAATGTTTCTTTCACGGAAATCGGCCCGACCGCAAGAGTGACGGCAAATTTGCGCCGATCATCCCCAGCCTCTCGCCTTTAAATCAAGGCGAGCAGGGTCTTCCGTGTCTTATCATCGACGAAGGCCGCCTCGACAGCGGTGCGCGTCATGGCGTCGATCTCCGCGTCGCCGAAGCCGAAAGTCCCGGCGGCAAGTTCGTATTCCCGCTTGAGCGACGTGTGGAAGAACGGCGGATCGTCCGAGCTGATCGTCACGCGAACGCCGGCCTCTTTCAGCCGGCGCAGCGGATGGGAAGCGAAATCGGGAAAGACCCCAAGCGCGATATTGGAGCCCGGGCAGACTTCGAGCACGGTGCCGAGATCGGCAAGCCGCCTTACCAGATCGAGATCCTCGATGGCGCGCACGCCATGACCGACGCGCGAAGGACGCACCGCATCAAGTGCATCGGCGACGCTGAAGGCGCCGCAGACCTCGCCGGCATGGATGGTGATCCCCAGGCCGGCATCGCGGGCGATATCGAAGGCGCGGGCGTAATCGGCCACGCGACCCATGCGCTCCTCGCCGGCAAGGTTGAAGCCGGTGATTAGAGGATTGCCGGCCTTTGCTGCATATTCGGCAGCGCCAATCACACTTTCCGGGCCGAAATGCCGTTCGCCGGTGACGATCAGCCGGGCCTCGATGCCGCTCTTTTCTTTAGCGCGCCGGATGCCTTCGCAGACACCTGATATATAGGCGTCGGCGCCGAGACCGATGCGCTTGCCGTGATCGGGTGAGACGATGAGCTCGCTGTAGATCGTATTGATGCCGGCGAGTTCATCGAGATAGGTTTCGGTCAGAAGCGCATAGTCCTCCTCGGTCTTGTAGACCTCGGAAACCTTGTCGTAACATTCGAGGAAGCTTGCGAAATCATGCCAGACATAGGCGCCGTCGCGAAGCTGAGCACTGATGTCGATGCCGTATTTGCGCGCCTGCGCCTCGGTCAGCGCAGGCGGCGCCGCACCTTCCAGATGGCAATGCAGTTCGACCTTCTTCAGATGCGATGTCACAGAAAACTCCTTCCGTGCGGCCCGGCCGGAATGCCGAGATGCCGCGCAATGCTCTCGCCGATATCGGCATAGCTGCGGCGTACGCCGATCGAACGCGACCGGATGCCGGGGCCATAGGCGATGACGGGAACGCGTTCGCGCGTATGGTCCGTGCCGCGCCAGGTCGGATCGCAGCCATGGTCGGCGGTGAGCACGACGAGGTCGCCGGGCTTAAGCTTCTTGTGGACTTCGGGCAGGCGTGCATCGAAGGCTTCGAGTGCTGCGGCATAACCCGGCACGTCTCGGCGATGGCCAAAAGACATATCGAAGTCGACGAAATTGGTGAAGACGAGATCGCCGTCCTCGGCCTCGTCGATGGCTGAAAGCGACGCATCCATCAGTGCGTCGTTGCCGTTCGCCTTGATGACCCTGGAAATGCCCTGATGCGCGAAGATATCGCCGATCTTTCCCACGGCATGCACACGCCGGCCATGTTCGACGAGCCGGTCGAGCAGGGTCGGCTCCGGCGGCAGCACGGAGAAGTCGCGGCGGTTTCCGGTGCGCTGGAAGGTAGAGGCGGACTGACCGATGAAGGGCCGGGCGATGACACGGCCGATATTGTAGCGATCGAGCAATCTCCGGGCGATCTGGCAGAAGGCGAGCAGACGGTCGAGGCCGAAATGCAGCTCATGCGCCGCGACCTGGAAGACCGAATCCGAAGAGGTGTAGCAGATCGGCATGCCGGTGCGGATATGCTCCTCGCCGAGCCGGGCGATGATCTCCGTTCCCGATGCATGGCAGTTTCCGAGAATGCCGGGTACGCCGGCCTCCTTGCACAATGCGTCAATGAATTCCGCAGGAAAGGCGTCGCCCTCTATCGGGAAATAACCCCAATCGAAACTGACAGGTGTTCCCGCAATCTCCCAATGGCCCGACGGCGTATCCTTGCCGCGGGAGATTTCGGTGGCGGCGCCATAAATGCCGTAGATTTTTTCCGGGACAGGCATGCCGGCCGGAAACTGGCCGGAGGCGGACCGCGCGATCTGCATCAGCCCGAGTTCCGACATGTTCGGCAGGGAAAGCGGCCCACTGCGCAATCCGGCGCGGTCTCCGGCCCCGGCCGCGCAGAATTCGGCGATATGGCCGAGCGTATCGGCGCCTTCGTCTCCATAGGCGGCAGCATCCGGCGCGCCGCCAACGCCGAAGGAATCCAGAACGAAAAGAAAGGCACGTGCCATTTTACACCCGAAACAGTCGATCGCCGGCCCCGGTAACATCGAAGGCGGCACGGCCTCAGGCATATAATGCTGCGGCCGGCTTGGCAAATTCGAGGAGAAGTGGAAGGAGCCTCAGCAGTCGCCGCAGGGGATCGAGTCCCCTTGCCGTTGGCGGTAAAAATAACTGCGGCTGATGGTGATCGTGCGCATGCCGTCCGGCATGAAGTTCGGCGCGAACATGAACATCGCATAGGGAATGCTGAGTTCGGTGCGCACAAGGAAGCTGTTTGCCGTCTTCATATCAGCCGGCACGTTGTTCACGGCGGTGTTCTTGGCGTAAGGCGCCGTCCCGTCCTGCGCCCATGACCAGAGCACTTTCGCATTGGCGCCGGCGTCGACGATGATCCCGGTGATCTTCAGCGTCACCGACGTCGAGTTGTAGGGCACGAAGATTGAGGTTGCGACCGAAGGCATCTGTGCAAGCACAGTCTTGGTGACGGATTGCTGCTGGGTGACGATGTCGGCAATTGACCCTGCAGCGCGCGTTACGCGCTTGCTGACGCTGAGGCCGATAGTGATCTCGAAAGCGCCGATATAGAGCATGATGAGCACGGGAAAGAGGATCGCGAATTCAATCGCTCCGGCACCCTTGCGCTCTCGCGCCAGCCGCCGTGCTGTCAATGCCAGCCTTGTGAACGGGTTGCGCAACGTCATTATGGATACTGCTCGTTCTGGAAGGCAGTGGTCGCGACGATCAGATATTGCGTCGGCATCGAGCTGCCGGAGGGCCGTATCGTCGTGATGTAAGGCCGGATCAGATCGGTGATGATTTCCCAGCGGTAGTAGGCGCGCAGCATGTTGATGGTGCCGGCGCCGCCCGGCGTATATTTGAAGGCCGCCGTGTTGAGATCAGCATATCGGTCGGTGGAAACCTTGGGGATCGTCGTCGGAATCGCCGAGAACGTAGCGAACGTCTGCACATCGAGGTAGAGCTTGCTCGGTGTGGTGACTTCGGTTGCCGAGCAACTGATCAGGATCGAGATCTCGTCGCAGAAGGCCTGGCGAAATTGGGTCTGGTTCATATCGGTCGTGCGGCCGAGATTGTAGGTGATCTGCCCGGTTCGCATTCGGCGGCTTATCGTATCGACGGCGTTGGAGACGAGTTCCTCGGCGGCGAAGGCGACGAAGGTTTCGAGGATTGCGAAGATCACCATGAAATAGGGGATGGCGAGCATCGCGAATTCGATCGCGGCAGCACCGTCGCGCGAGCGGGCCAGCGCGCGAAACCGTGAGAAACGGAACGACGCTAGGGAGTGCGCCTTATCCGTCTTCTGATCAATTACCGTCATTGCCTGGACCCGAGCGACATTTTCATGCCGCCACACTAGGGACCGTTCGTTGATTTTCCGTTTCAGCTTGATACGACGATTTTAACGAATGGCCGAAGAAGCTGACGCTGCGCCGATCAGGGCGAGGTGGTGGCTGTCGCCTGCTGCGCATGTTGCTCGCAGTTTGGCGTGCAGGACAGCACGGAGCGCTCGGTCTGACGGTAGACGCGCACCGTATTGCCCTCGTCGATCGATACCAGGATGCGCTCGTCGAGAATCGCATTGCCGTCGGCATCGAGAAGAACCAGATTGGTGGTGCCGAAGCTGCGTCCTGTTAGTACGATGGTCTTGGCGTCGGCGACCGTCGCATCGGCGACCTTGGCATTGCCGACGATCACCTTGCTGACGGGGCGGTCGAGTTTCAATACGCGCGCGTGATCCATGTAGACGCGCAGCATGTCATCGTCTGCGGCCGCGGAAATTCCCGAAACACCGAAAACGGCGATCATGCCGGCAAAGAAAATAGTTTTGCCGCTCGATGACATCTGGTCCTCTTTCACGATCACAGCGCAATATGCCTATAGAATGGAAAAGAATGGTGAACGAAGCCTTAAGGTCGCCGCTGTATGTTCCGCAATGGGCCGCGATGGTCCGATTTGAGACGATCGCAATCAGCAGTTGACATGAGAAGAAACAGCGTGCGTTTCATTTCTGGATACTTGTCGCGCTCACCGAGCCTTCCACTTCGGAGTATCGGTCGACATTGAGGGAAGCGGGTAAGAAAATACTTACCTTACAAGGGCCTGTTGTCCCATTCACACCTTGTTAACTCATTTCCTTAAGCCGATGGAAACGCCCATTCGGTAGGTTGCAGTCATCCGATCAACGGCAAACAGTTGGCGGACGTGCTGAACATCAACTGGAGTTAGGAGTAACCATGACCAAGCTTTTTAGCCGTTTTCTGAAGGACGAATCCGGCGCGACCGCAATCGAATACGGCCTGATCGCAGCTCTCATTTCCGTAGCGCTCATTGCTGGCGCAACGACCCTCGGCGGCAAGATCGGCGACACGTTCAACGGCCTGAGCAACAAGATGAACACCGCCGTTACCGCCAGTGGCGGCTAAGTCAGGCGTCGGCCGGATAATGCCGGCCGGATTTGCTTCGGCAGAACTATCGAGCAGGCTCACAGGCTGAACGGCCGTGAGCCTTTTCGCATCACGTTACGATCGGGTATACGCATGATCGCAGCTGCAGTCTTCGTCATACTGCCACTCTGCCTTGCCATGGCGGCCTTCTCGGATCTGTTTACCATGACGATCCCGAACCGCATTTCCTTGATCCTCATCGTCTCCTTCTTCGTTCTCGCGCCGCTCTCAGGCTTTGACCTGCAGATGGTCGGCATGCATCTTGCCGCCGGCGCCATCGTCTTTACCGCCTGCTTCGCGCTCTTTGCCCTTAATGTGATGGGCGGCGGAGACGCCAAACTGTTGAGCGCCACCGCCCTCTGGTTCGGTTTGAACGAATCCCTGCTTTTCCTCATGACCGATGTCGCCGCGATCGGCGGTCTCGTCACGCTCCTCATCCTGCTGGTGAGAGCGCAGTCGGATACCATTCTCGCGATCGGCCTGCCGGTGCCGAACTCGGTCCTGCTCGCCAAGAAGATCCCCTATGGCATCGCCATCGCGATCGGCGGCTTCATGGCCTTTCCGTCCTCGCCGCTCTTCCTCGCAGCGCTGGAAGGCCTGAAATAACGGCATTTTAATTGCCCGTTAACTTAAAATGTAAGCGTTCCATTAACCATAATTATACCAATTGCAGAGCATTCTGCAGGGCGAACATATCGTGCCCTGAGGAATGATCGATGAAACCGGCCCGCGTTATAATTCTAGGTGTCGCCGTGGTGGCGGCCGGCCTCGCCGGGCTCCTGGCGATGCGCATGGCGGGCAATCCCGGTGTCGTCACCCAGGTCCAGTCGGTCATCGAGAAGGAGCCGACCGTCAATATTCTCGTCTCGAGCGCCAACCTGCCGGTCGGCGCAAGGCTGGAGGAGAAGTCGGTGCAATGGATGCCCTGGCCGAAGGGCGGGGTCGTCCAGGGCTTCATCACTGAAGCCGACAAGCCGGATGCGATCAAGGACCTGCAGGGCGCGGTCGTGCGTCTTCCGATCTTCGAAGGCGAACCGATCCGGCCGGAGAAGGTGGCCGATTCCAACAGCCGCATCCTCTCCTCGCTGCTGCCGGCCGGCAAGCGCGCCGTCGCAACCGAGATATCGGTGGCGACAGGTGCTGGCGGCTTCATCCTGCCGAACGACCGTGTCGACGTCATCATGGTCCGCAAGGGCACCGAAGCCAACAAACTCATCACCGAAACCGTGCTGAGCAATGTCCGCGTTCTCGCCATTGACCAGCAGATCCAGGAGAAGGATGACGGCTCGAAGTCGGTGGTCGGCACGACGGCGACGCTCGAGCTCACTCCCGATCAAACCAAGGTTCTCGCCGTCGCCCAGCAAATGGCCGACCGGTTGTCGCTTGCGCTGCGCTCGGTCGCCGATGCGCAGGAGCAGGATACCAGCGCCGCGGACTATCTTCTGAGTGGCGACAACGGCAGTGCGATCATCCAGGTCATCAAGTCAGGCGCTATCGTCACGGATGCCGGCGCAACGCCGAAGGCGGAGTAAAAGGACGTGCAAATGAGCAATTCAACGCGGCGCGCCGGGCTTCTCCTGACTGGCTGCCTTTCGCTGGCAGCCGGCGCCTCTGGCATTGCGCCGGCCTCTTTCGCGCCGCTCGTCGGTGCGCGCGAGGCGCGTGCTGATTCCGACAATCTGATCCGCATCTCGCAGACCGGTCCCAATGCCCACCGCCGCCTGAAGCTCGGGCTCAACAAGGCCGTTGTCGTCGATCTGCCGGAGGATGCGCATGATATCCTCGTATCCGATCCGACCATGGCCGATGCCGTCACCCGCACCTCGCGGCGCATCTACCTGTTCGGCAAGAAGGTCGGCCAGACCAACATCTTCGTCTTCGGCGGCGATGGGCAGGAGATCGTCAATCTCGACATCGAGATCGAACGCGACGTCTCCGGCCTCGAGGTCAATCTCCGCCGCTTCATCCCCGACTCCAATATCAATGTCGAAATCGTCTCCGACAACATCGTGCTGACCGGCACCGTGCGCACCCCGCAGGATGCCACGCAGGCAGCCGATTTGGCGCAGGTCTTCCTAAAGGGCGGCGAAGCGACGACGAGAACCGAGACGGCATCCGGTAGCGGCGGCGACAGTGCAGTGGCACTCTTTGCCGAAGGCCGTCAGACCTCGCAGGTTGTCAACCTCCTGCAGATCCAGGGTGAGGACCAGGTCACCCTCAAGGTGACGATCGCCGAAGTCCGCCGCGAGGTCCTGAAGCAGCTTGGCTTCGACAATCTCATCTCCAATTCCTCCGGCATGACGGTCGCCCAGCTCGGCACTCCGAGCGCCGACAGCGCTACATCGACGGTCGGAGGCGGGCTGGCGGCGCTCTTCAAGAGCTCGATCGGCAAATACGACATATCGACCTATCTAAACGCACTGGAACAGGCCAAGGTCGTCAAGACGCTCGCCGAGCCGACGCTGACGGCGATATCGGGCCAGGCCGCGACCTTCAATTCCGGCGGTCAGCAACTCTATTCGACGACCGACAATAACGGCAACGTCACCGTCGTGCCGTTCAACTACGGTATCAACCTCGCCTTCAAGCCGGTCGTATTGTCATCGGGCCGCATCAGCCTGCAGATCAAGACCAATGTCTCCGAACCGGTGGCCGGTGCCGGCAACGCCACCTATCAGCGCCGTTCGGCGGAGACCTCGGTGGAGCTGCCCTCGGGCGGTTCGATCGCGCTGGCGGGCCTCATTCGCGATAACGTTTCCCAGACGATGGGCGGCACGCCGGGTGTTTCGAAGATCCCGCTGCTCGGTACGCTCTTCCGCCAGAAGGGTTTCGAGCGTCAGGAAACCGAGCTCGTCATCATTGCGACGCCCTATCTGGTGCGGCCGGTGGCGCGCAACCAGCTCAACCGTCCGGACGATAATTTCAGCCCCGAGAACGACGGCGCAACCTTCTTTCTCAACCGTGTCAACAAGGTCTACGGCCGCCGCGAGGCGCCGGTCGCCGACGCGCAGTTCCACGGCTCGATCGGGTTCATCTACAAATGAGCGGGGCGCGATCGGCAGCAATGGCACAAAACAGAGATCAGGCGATGGCCCATATGAATGCGACGACACTCCGTCCCGGAATCTCCAGGGCGCTTTTTGTCACGGCCGTCATTTCGGTGGCCGCCCTTGCCGGATGCGCCGGCCCGCACGACCAGCTGACAACAGGCGGCATCCCGGACGACTATCGCGCCCGCCATCCGATCATCGTGACGGAGGCGGAGCAGACGGTGGATATACCCGTCGCCTCGACCGATCGTCGCCTGACCATCGCCCAGCGCGACCTCATCCGCGGCTTTGCCGCAAACTACATCTCACGCGCGTCGGGTCCTGTTTACGTTCTTTCGCCGCAAGGATCGCCCAATTCGGCTGCCGCCTATCAGTTGCGCAATCAGGTTCGCGCCGAACTGGCGGGGAGGGGCATCGCAAGCTCGAAGATCGTCAACACGTCCTATGCAGCAGCCGGCGCCGGCGATGCGGCGCCGATCCGGCTGAGTTTTACCGGCACCACCGCGATCACCACGCAATGCGGTCAGTGGCCGAAGGATATCTCCAACGATTTGACCAACCAGAACTATTATAATTTCGGCTGCGCCTCGCAAAACAACCTTGCCGCCCAGATCGCCAATCCGGAGGATCTGGTAGCGCCGCGGGGCATGACCCCGATCGATGCGCAGCGGCGCAACAATGCGATCCAGGAATACCGGACGACGACATCGAATATCGAAGATGTCTCCGGTGGTGGCAGCGGCGGATTCTGAGGCGGAACGAGACGATGAGCGCGGTCGAATACGAAATCAACAATCCCAGCGAGCTTCGCCACGCCGAGGAGGCGGTGCGCATGGCGGATCTGGAAAACATGCGGCCGTTGCCGCGCATCTCCGTCCATGCCTTCTGCGAGAGCGAGTCTCTGCAGCGTGTCATGGAACGCTGCGCCAATGATCGGCGCGTGGCGAAGGTCAGCATGCGCGTTACCAGCGGCGGCATAGCGGCTGCCGCCAATATGTTTGCCAGCGCCCCGACGCCGAACCTCATCATCCTTGAGACCAAGGCGAATGCAGCGAACCTCCTGAATGAACTCGCGCCGCTCGCCGCCGTCTGCGATCCGACGACCAAGGTCGTCGTCGTCGGTTATTACAACGACATCGGCCTCTATCGCGAGCTCATCCGCAACGGCATTTCCGAATATATGGTTCAGCCCATCGCCATGCCCGATGTCCTTACGGCAATGGCCTCGATATTCGTCGATCCGGACGCCGAGCCGCTTGGCCGCAGCATCGCCTTCATCGGCTCGAAGGGCGGCACCGGCGCTTCGACCATCGCTCACAATTGCGCCTTCGGCATTTCCAATCTCTTCTCCACCGAGACGATTCTGGCCGATCTCGATCTGCCTTATGGAACGGCGAACATTGATTTCGACCAGGATCCGGCCCAGGGTATCGCTGAGGCGGTTTTCGCGCCCGACCGTCTCGATGAGGTTTTCCTCGATCGCCTGCTGACGAAATGCTCGGAGCATCTTTCCCTGCTCGCCGCGCCTTCGCTGCTCGATCGCGCCTATGACTTCGACGGCCAGGCCTTCCAGCCGGTGCTCGACGTCCTGCAGCGCAGCGCGCCCGTCACTGTGCTCGATGTCCCGCATGCGTGGTCGGAATGGACACGCTCGGTTCTGTCGAGCGTCGACGAGGTGGTTCTGTGTGCGGTTCCCGATCTCGCCAACCTGCGCAACGCCAAGAACATGCTCGACGCTGTGCGCAAGATGCGGCCGAACGACAAGCCGCCGCACCTCATACTCAATCAGGTCGGCATGCCGAAGCGTCCAGAGATTTCGCCGTCGGATTTCTGCGAACCGCTGGAGATCGATCCGATCGCGATCATCCCCTTCGACATCAATCTCTTCGGCAATGCCGCCAACAGCGGCCGGATGATTTCCGAAGTCGATCCGAAGTCGCCGACGGCGGAAACCTTTTCGCAGATATCGCACATTGTCACCGGCCGTGTCGCGATCAGGAAGGCGAAGAAGGGCGGCCTGCTGGGCCTCCTGAAGCGTAAGTAGACGATGAGCAATTCCAGCAAAAGTGTGCAGCGGTTTTGCGTCCGGAATTGCGTGAAAACAAAAAGATAGAGCAGATTGGATCGAGTGGCATGTTTGGAAAACGCGGAAACGAAGGTTTCGGAAAGGCCGGAGGCGCGATTGCTCCCCCGCCGCCGCCCCCGGCCGCCGCCCCCGCGGCCTCTTCCCCCTCCATTCTGGTCGAACCTTCGCGCGAGCCCGCGCGCCAACAGGTAACGCCGCCGCCAATGCACGCGCCGCAGCGCAAGCGCCCGGTCCGTACCGACGAATATTACGATACCAAGGCGCAGGTCTTTTCCGCGCTGATCGACACGATCGATCTTTCACAGCTTTCCAAGCTCGATGGCGAAAGCGCGCGCGAGGAAATCCGCGACATCGTCAACGACATCATCACCATCAAGAATTTTGCGATGTCGATCTCCGAGCAGGAAGAGCTGCTCGAGGATATCTGCAACGACGTGCTCGGCTACGGCCCGCTGGAGCCGTTGCTGGCGCGCGACGATATCGCCGACATCATGGTCAACGGCGCCGGCCAGACCTTCATCGAAGTCGGCGGCAAGACGATCGAATCCGAGATCCGTTTCCGCGACAATGCGCAGCTTCTTTCCATCTGCCAGCGCATCGTCAGCCAGGTCGGCCGCCGCGTCGACGAATCAAGCCCGATCTGCGACGCCCGCCTGCCAGACGGTTCGCGCGTCAACGTCATCGCGCCGCCGCTGTCGATCGACGGGCCGGCGCTCACCATCCGAAAATTCAAGAAGGACAAGCTGACGCTCGACCAGCTCGTTCGTTTCGGCGCGATCACACCCGAGGGCGCGACCGTTCTGCAGATCGTCGGGCGCGTGCGCTGCAATGTCATCATTTCAGGCGGCACGGGCTCCGGTAAGACGACGCTTCTGAACTGCCTCACCAACTATATCGACAGGGATGAGCGCGTCATCACCTGCGAGGATACGGCCGAACTGCAGCTGCAGCAGCCGCATGTCGTGCGCTTGGAAACGCGTCCGCCGAATATCGAAGGCGAGGGCGAGATCACCATGCGCGATCTCGTCAAGAACTGCCTGCGTATGCGCCCCGAGCGCATCATCGTCGGCGAAGTGCGCGGACCTGAAGTTTTCGACCTTCTGCAGGCGATGAACACCGGTCACGACGGCTCGATGGGCACGATCCACGCCAACACGCCGCGAGAATGCCTGAGCCGTATCGAATCCATGATCGCCATGGGCGGCTTCACGCTGCCGGCCAAGACGGTGCGCGAGATCATTTCCACCTCGGTCGACGTCATCATCCAGGCAGCGCGCCTTCGCGACGGTTCGCGCCGCATCACCCAGATCACCGAGGTGATCGGCATGGAAGGCGACGTCATCATCACTCAGGACCTGATGCGCTATGAGATCGAAGGCGAGGATGCAAGCGGCCGCCTGATTGGCCGGCACATGTCGACCGGTGTCGGCAAGCCGCATTTCTGGGATCGGGCTCGTTACTTCAACGAGGAAAAGCGCCTTGCCGCCGCCCTCGACTCGATGGAAGCGAAAACGAAGGAATAGAGGTGATGTTCGGGTTCGATCCGGTAGTCCTGGCAATCGTCGTGCTCGCCGCCGTCTCGGCGGCGGCGGTCGCCTATGCCCTGATGTTTTCCCGGATGGAGGCCGACAAGAAATCGGCGAGCCGCATCAACCGCGTCAAATCGGCTGAAAGCGACCGGGTCAAGGTCAAGGCCGCGCGCGACCGGGTACAGGAGTTGTCGAAGCGCCGTAAATCGGTGCAGGACAACCTCAAGGATCTGGAAAAGCGCCAGCACGAAAAGACCAAGAAGACCCTGTCGATGAAATCCAAGCTGGTGCAGGCCGGCCTGTCGATCACGGTGGGGAAATTCTACCTCTTCAGCGCCATCTTGGCCTGCGTGCTGCTTGTCATGGCCTTCATCGTCGGGGCATCGTTGATGGTCATGATCGGCATCGCCGTTGTTGCCGGCCTCGGCCTGCCACGCTGGGTCGTCGGCTTCCTGGTCAAGCGGCGCCAGAACAAGTTCCTCAACGAACTCCCCAATGCGCTCGACGTCATCACGCGCTCGATCAAATCGGGCCTGCCGCTCAACGATGCGATCCGCCTCATCGCGACTGAGGGCACGGAGCCCGTCAAGAGCGAGTTCCGCCGCGTGATCGAGGCGCAGCAGGTGGGCCTCAGCATTCCCGACGCCTGCGCCCGCATGACGCTGAATATGCCACTGCAGGAAGTCAATTTCTTCGCCATCGTCATCGCCATCCAGTCGCAGGCCGGCGGCAATCTTTCGGAAGCGATCGGCAATCTCTCCAAGGTCCTGCGCGACCGCAGGAAGATGAAAGCCAAGGTTTCGGCGCTGTCGATGGAAGCCAAGGCGTCGGCCGTCATCATCGGCGCTCTGCCCTTCATTGTCGCGACCCTCGTCTACCTCACCTCGCCGAGTTACATGATGATTCTTTTCACCGATCCGCGCGGCCATTTCATCATGGGCGCCTCGGCGATCTGGATGTCGATCGGCATCTTCGTTATGCGCAATATGGTCAATTTTGACATTTAGCGGGAAGGAAGCACCATGTCGCAGGATCTTGCCGCAGCGCTGACCAATCCGAGCATGCTGATCGCCCTCTTCGTCGCGATCGCCGTCTTCGCCACGTTTTATACGATTGCCATCCCCTTCTTCGAGCGCGGCGATCTCAACAAGCGCATGAAGGCCGTTTCGACCGAGCGCGAGCAGATCCGCGCCCGCGAGCGCGCCCGCATGAATGCCGAACCCGGCAAGGCTTCGCTGAGGACCCAGAACAACCGTCCGGTTCGCCAGATCGTCGAGCGCTTCAACCTGCGCAAGGCGCTCGTCGACGAGAATACGGTCAACAAGCTTAGGGCTGCGGGTTTCCGCTCGGAAAATGCGCTGAATACCTTCCTTGCAGCGCGTTTCCTGCTGCCATTTCTTTTCCTAGCGCTTGCCACCTTCTGGGTCTTCGGCCTCGGGGGGCTTGCCACTCGGGGTATGCCGATGCGCGTCTTGGCGGTTATCGGTATCGGATATCTCGGTTTCTACGCGCCGAACATCTATATCTCGAACCGCATCGGCAAGCGCCAGCACTCGATCAAGCGCGCCTGGCCGGATGCGCTGGACCTGATGCTGATCTGCGTCGAATCCGGCATCTCGATCGAGGCCGCGATGCGTCGTGTGTCGGAAGAACTCGGCGAGCAGTCGCCGGCGCTCGCCGAGGAGATGGTGCTGACAACGGCTGAGCTCTCCTTCCTGCCGGATCGGCGCATGGCGCTCGAAAATCTTGCCACGCGCACCCAGCTCGAGCTGGTACGCTCGGTAACCCAGGCGCTGATCCAGGCCGATCGCTACGGCACGCCGGTCGCGCAGGCGCTGCGCGTTCTCGCCCAGGAAGGGCGTGACGAGCGCATGAACGAAGCGGAAAAGAAGGCGGCCGCCCTGCCGCCGAAACTGACGGTGCCGATGATCCTTTTCTTCCTCCCGGTGCTGATCGCCGTCATTCTCGGCCCGGCCGGCATCCAGGTGGCAGACAGGTTCTAACAGTTGTCGCCGTTTTGGAAAACGGCTAGCCTTCGATGTCAAACGAGGGTTTCCGGATGTCTTCAACGGGCATTTTCATCAGCATCATGGCAGCTCTGGTCGTTGGCGCAATGAGCCCCGGCCCAAGCTTCGTGGTCGTCTCCAGGATTGCCATCTCGCGTTCGAGGCTGGATGGTCTTGCGGCGGCAGTTGGCATGGGCGTCGGCGGCGTCGTTTTCGCCGGGCTGGCCCTTGCCGGGCTGACGGCGCTGCTGTCCGAGTTCGAATGGCTCTATGTCCTGCTCAAAGTCGCAGGCGGCGCCTATCTCGTCTATATCGCCGTCAATATCTGGAAGGGCGCCGCACAGCCGCTGGAAGTCTCCGAAGCCGTCAACGGCCATCGGGCGCCCATGCGCAGCTTCATGACGGCGTTGCTGACCCAGCTCAGCAACCCGAAGACCATCATCGTCTATGCCAGCCTCTTTGCCGCGCTGTTGCCGAGGAACGTGCCTCTTGATCTCATCGTCGCGCTGCCGCTCGGCGTCTTTGCGGTCGAGGCAGGATGGTATTCGATTGTGGCATTGGCTTTTTCGGCGCGCCATCCCAGGCGGCTCTATCTCTATGCCAAGAGCTGGATCGACCGGGCCGCGGGCGCCGTCATGGGCGGCCTTGGTCTCCGCCTCATTCTTTCGGGCCTGAGCGTTCGCTAAGGCTATTTCGCTCGAAAGCGTAAGCCTTTCGGCAGCATGGTCCCGTCAGTTGGTGTTGCTGCCATCCGCCGTTCCCGGCGTCTTGTCCTTGGCGGCGAGTTTCTGCCAGGAACTCTGCTGCGAGAGCATGCCTCTGAGATAGGCGACATTGGCATCGGCCTGTTGCGGCGAAAGCTCGCGCCGCGCGATCTGCTCGGCTTCCGGGAAGCGTCCCTGCAGGCCGACGACGAGGGCAAGGTTCTGCCTGACGCGGCTGTCGGCGGTGGGCTGGCTGGCGGCGGAGCGCAGATAAGTTTCGGCCGTGCGCAGGTCGCCGGTCAGCACGTAGGACATGCCGAGGTTGGAAAGGATGGAGGGCTCGTTCGGCTGGATGTCGAGTGCATCGCGATAGCGCTGCCTGGCATCGCTTGCCTTGCCCATCTGGTCGAGGATCGCACCTTCGGCCGAGATCAGCTTCCAGTCCGGACGGTCCGGCGTCTGGGCGCGGCCGATCGTGTCGAGCGCCTGCTGGAACTGGCCGGCCGCTGCCTGGGCCTTACCGTAGGCGGCCAGCACGTTGCGGTCGCTGGGATTGGAGATCGCCACCTGCTGCATGACGGCGAGCGCTTGCGCGTCGCGTCCGTTCATGCGCAGCAGATTGGCATAATTGACACCGTTGACGGGATCGCGCGGGTTCTTTTCATAGGCCTGGCCGAGCCGGTCCGTTGCCACCCGCAACTCGCTGGCGTCCATCTCTTCGACCGGCTTGGTGATCTTCGGCACCGAGCCCGTCGTCATCCGGTCCTTTGTCGTCGAGCAGCCGGCAAGTGCAAGCACGATCAGCGATGCCGCAGCAGCCTGGAAGATACGATTTGTGAATGTGGTGATGAGCGAGGCCGGCATGACGCGTTCCTGGATTCCAAAATCGGCGCCTGACCTCGAACGCGGAACAGGGAAAGGTTTGACGCAATCTTCGCTCCAGCAATAGTCTGTTAACCCTAACAGACCGTTAAGGAACGATTCCTGACGAGCGCCGAAGGACAATCATGGCCCCCTATCAGTTCATTGAGAGACCGACCCCCTTCAACACGAAGGGCGGCTCGACGCTGCCGATCTTTGCCGTCACCCCCGCCCATATCGAGACCGGCACGATCGATCCGATCGCACTCGATTGGGCGCGCAAGGCGGGCTACAAGGCTGAAAGCGGATCGTTGCTGCTGATCCCGACCGCTGAAGGTCATCTCGGCGGCGCGCTTTACGGCCTCGGCAGCAATCCGTCCGAGCAGCCTTTCATCACCGGCAGGCTCGCCCGCACGCTGCCGGCCGGCGATTGGCACATCGAGACCGCGCCGCTGACGGCAAATCGCCTGGCTCTCGGTTACGGCCTCGGCAGCTATCGTTTCGACCGCTACAAGTCGGAAAAATCGCCAATGGCGACGCTGATGATCCCCCGCGATGCCGACGGCGCCGATATCAAGCGCCAGCTTGCCGGCGTCTTTCTTGCCCGCGACCTCATCAACACGCCGACAAACGACATGGGACCGGAACAGCTCGAAGCGGCTTTCCGGGGCTTGGCCCAGCATTACAAGGCGGAAGTATCGGTCATCACGGGCGACGAACTGCTGAAGCAGAACTTCCCGCTGGTCCATACGGTCGGCCGCGCCAGTGCCGATGCGCCACGCCTTCTCGAGATGCGCTGGGGCAAGAAGGGCCATCGCAAGGTGACGCTTGTCGGCAAGGGCGTCTGCTTCGATACCGGCGGTCTCGACATCAAGCCGGCCGCCTCCATGCTGCTGATGAAGAAGGACATGGGCGGCGCGGCGAATGTCATGGGTCTTGCCCTGATGATCATGGACGCCAAGCTGAAGGTCGATCTGCGAGTCGTCGTGCCCGTCGTCGAAAATGCGATCTCGTCCAATGCCTTCCGTCCCGGCGACATCTACCGCAGCCGCAAGGGCCTCACCGTCCAGATCGACAACACCGACGCCGAAGGCCGTCTGATCCTTGCCGATGCGCTCGCCTACGCCGATGAGGAGGAGCCGGAACTGCTGATCGACATGGCGACGCTGACGGGGGCTGCCCGCGTTGCGCTTGGCCCGGATCTCCCGCCCTTCTTCACCGACGACGCCGATCTGGCGCATGACCTGACCGAAGCGAGCCTGGAAACGGACGATCCGCTCTGGCGCCTGCCGCTCTATGCCGGCTACGAAAAGGACATCCGCACCAAATTTGCCGACATCACCAATGCGCCGGCGGGCGGCATGGCGGGGGCGATCACCGCGGCTCTCTTCCTCAAGCGTTTCGTCAGCAAGGCGAAGAGCTGGGCGCATTTCGACATTTACGGCTGGGCTCAGTCCGAACGGCCGCATTCGCCGGGCGGCGGCGAGGCGCAGGCAATTCGCGCGCTCTTCCACCATATCCGCGAAAGCGTCCGCTAGAACGGGATGATTTTAGGCCGAGCCGGCCTAGAATCACGTTTGTCGGCATCATGCTCCAGGTTGGCCGCCTGAATCCGCGGGTGGTTTCGCGCGATCGTTAAAATTTTATTCACCCTGCCGGGCGGCAATTGCCCGCCGCCCTTGCATGTCCAAGGCAACTGCCGGAAAATGAAACGTTAGCGTAACGATCTCCGGAGGAGCCGTGCCGATCGATTTGACCGCCTCGCAGGCGCTGGGGCTCTGGCATGGCGTGGCGCTCGATCAGGTCCGCCATGATGACCGCGATTTGACGTTGCGCCAGATGGCAATCCTGCTGCATATTTACCTGGTGCCGCCGCCACACACGGTGCGCGGGCTTGCCGCCACGCTTGGCGTCACCAAACCGGTCATCACGCGCGCCTTGGATACGATGGGCGAGATGGGCCTGGTTGATCGCGTGCGTGACGATGCCGACCGGCGCAGTGTGATCATCAAGCGTACCGTCGCCGGCGCGCTTTACCTGGAAAAGCTCGGCGATCTCGTACGGGACCAGGGCCGCCGGTTGCCGCTCTGAAAGGAATGCGAATGACGACGCTCGACCGCCGCCTGCATGCCTATAGGCCCGATCTCGCGGAAGCGGAACTCAAAGGCAGGGTCGACGCTTTGCGCTTTGTCGAAGGTGTTTCGGCGCGCGTCGCCGTTCCGGTCGTGGGATTGCGCCCCGAACCAGATCTGGCGCGCGGCATCGATACGGAGCTGCTCCTCGGCGAGGATGTGACGGTCTTCGATCGCGCCGACGGCTGGTGCTGGGTGAAGGCCGCCTCCGACGGTTATGTCGGCTACCTCCCGGCGGAAACACTGTTTGAAGGCCGGCCGGCGCCGACCCATATCGTCACCGTGCAGCGCAGCTTCGTCTATCCCGAACCAGAACTGCGCAAGCCTCATCAGGCCATCCTGTCGATGGGAAGCCGTATTCATGTCACGGGCGAAGCGGAAGCGCGCGGCAATCACTATGTCGTGCTGGAAGACGGAACGGCGCTCTTTTCCCGGCACGTCCAGCCGATCGGCGCGCTGGATGGTGCCGATTACGCCGAAATAGCCGCTCGGTTCCTGGAGACGCCCTATCTCTGGGGCGGGCGTTCCGGACTCGGCATCGATTGCTCCGGCCTCGTCCAGCTTTCAATGCTGATGACGGGCAGAAAGGCACCGCGCGATACCGACATGCAGGCGGCAGGTCTCGGCGAGCCGATTGACCGGTCAGAAATCCGCCGCGGCGATCTGGTGTTCTGGAAGGGGCATGTCGCCGTCTTCGAGGATCCGGAAACGATCCTCCACGCCAATGGCTATAGCATGACGGTAGCACGCGAGAATTTCGAGGCCGCCGTTAGGCGCATTGGCTCGCTCTATGAGCAGCCGACCGGCTATCGTCGACCGGTCATCTGATCGGCGGCCGGGAAAATATTAACGGCTTGCCTCGCGCGGATCGAGAAGATCGCGCAGTCCGTCGCCGAGCATGTTGAAACCGAAAACGGCAAGCGCGATGGCAAGGCCGGGGAGCACCGCCAGCCACGGCGCCGCTGCCAGATAGGTTTGCGCCTCGGCAAGCATGCGGCCCCAAGTCGGGGCGGGTGGCGCCACGCCGAGCCCGAGGAAGCTGAGACCCGCTTCGGTGAGGATCGCGAGCCCAAGCTGGATCGCGCCATGCACGATGATCTGGCTCAGGATATTGGGCAGGACATGGCGCAGCGAAATAGCCAGGCGCGTATTGCCGATCGCACGCGCCGCCGTCACATAGTCGCGGCTCCAGGCCTGCAGTGAGGTCGCAAGCGTCATACGGGCGAAGACCGGGATCATGAAGACTGCGATCGCCGTGACCGCGGTGAACCGCCCCGGCCCGAGAAATGCGCCGAGCATCATGGCAGAGAGGATCGGCGGCAGGGCGAAGATGACGTCGCAGATGCGCATCAGCAGCGCCTCGAAAGGACCGCGGATCGCCGCGGCGGAGATGCCGGCTATCGAACCGAGCGTCCCGCCGATCGCAACCGCAGTGATCGCGATCGACAACGAATTCCAACACCCCGCCATCAGCATTGAAAGCACGTCACGGCCGAACTGATCGGTGCCGAGCAGGCCGAAGGCAAGGGGCGGCTGTAATTTGTGGATGATCTGCATTTTTGCCGGCGGCAACGGCGTCCAGACGAGCGACAGCAGCGCGACGGCAACCAGCAGGCCGATGATGACTGCGCCCGAAATCAGATTTATTCGCCGGCTCAGTTGAAAGCGTCGGCGTCGGCCGGCGATTGCTGCGGAAACGACGGGAGCCATGCTTCATGCCGCCTTTCTCATCCGGGGATCGATCGCGAGATAGGAGAGATCGACGATGAAATTCATCACGATGACGAGGGCAGCGAAGAACAGGACGACATCCTGCATGACGATGATGTCGCGCTGGGAGAGCGCCTGAAGGGCGAGCCGCCCGAGGCCGGGCAGGTTGAAGACATTTTCCACCAGCACCGCGCCGGCAACGAGAAAGGTGAATTGCAGCCCGATCATCGTCAGGATCGGGATCAGTGCATTCGGCACGATATGCCGCCATAGCACTGCACTGCGTGAAAGCCCCTTGGCCACGGCGGTGCGGGCAAAATCCTCGTGCATTGTCTCCAGCACCGCCGAGCGCGCCACACGCGTCAATACGCCCGCCTGCGGCATCGCCAGCGCCACGGCCGGCAAAACAAGCGCTTGCAATGCCGGCATCGGGCCGGCGCTCCAGCCCGGAAAGCCGCCGGCCGGCATCAGCCCGAGCATCGTCGAAAACAGGATGATCAGGAGCAGCGCCACCCAGAAGGCGGGCACGGCGATGCTGACCTGCGAAAACAGCGTTGCGATGATATCGAAGAGACCGCCGCGGCGCGAGGCCGCCAGCACGCCGAGCGGCAAGGCAATCGCAACCGAGAGCACGATCGCCATCAGCGCCAGCGGCAGCGTCACCGCCAGACGCTCGACGATCAGCCCCGCGACCGGCACGCCATATGTATAGGACTGCCCGAGATCGCCGGAGAACACGCCGGCCAGCCACTGCCCGTAACGGAGGATGAGCGGCTGGTCGAGGCCGAGATCATGGCGCAACGCTTCAAGCGTTTCCGGCGCCGCCGAGGTCCCGAGCATGATCGAGGCGGGATCGCCGGGCAGAAGATCCATGACGGTGAAGATCAGCAGCGAGACGATGCCGAGTGTGACCAGGAGACCGGCTAAGCGACGAGCGAGGAGGGTGATCACGGATGCCACGCTTTCGATGTGGTACGGTGGCTTCCCCACACGCCCTCATTCCTGTGCTTGTCACAGGAATCCAGCCACGGCGCCTCGGCGCCGTGAATGACTCTCACCCAAGCAAGGAAGTCTCCCGCGCCCAAGGACTTGGGCGCACTGGATTCCTGTGACAAGCACAGGAATGAGGGATGGAGAGGGCTGTGACCGGCATCAAACGGTTTGCTCTGCGGCTTCCCCTCGCTCATCCGTACCTCTCAATTCGCCTGAAGCTGTTCGCTCACTCGTCCCAGGAAACGCCGGAAAGCACATTCGAGGGGATCGGCTCGTTCTCCCACAGCCCTTTCAGCTTTTTGTCCCAGACGCCGAGCTTCGGCATGACAAAGAGGTAGAGCGCAGGCACGTCGTCGGCGAGAATCTTCTGAGCTTCGCCGTAGATCGCATTTTGCTGCGCGGGGTCGCTCGTCTCCTGGACCTTCTTCATCAGCGCGTCGAAAACGGGATTCTTGTAATTGAAATAATAGGGATCCCTCGCATAGATATCGATGTCGAGCGGTTCGGCGTGGGCGACGATCGTCATGTCGAAGTTGCGGTCCTTCATAATGTCCTGGACCCATTTCGCCGGAAATTCCGTCGGCTCGATATTCATCGTCACGCCGATTTCGGCAAACATCGCCTGCATCACCTCAGCGCTGCGCGGCGCATAAGCCATCTGCGGCGATTTGATCGAGAAGGTGAAGCCGTTGGGGTAGCCGGCTTCGGCAAGCAGCGCCTTCGCCTTTTCGACGTCGTAGGGCAGCGCGTCGGTCATGTCCTGGTAGCCCGGATCGTTCGGCGTGTAGTGGCTGCCAATCGGCGTGCCGAGGCCGGACCATGCACCGTCGATCACTGTCTTGCGGTCGATCGCCATCATCAGCGCCTGACGGACGCGTTTATCGTCGAAAGGCTTCTTGGCATTGTTCATGCCGGCAACGACCTTGAGCTCGGTATTGCCGATTCTGGTGACGAGCCTTGCGTCGTCGTCGAAGGAGCTCATCAGCTCGGGTGCGGCAAATTCGGGAAAGGCATCGAGATCACCGGATTTCAGCGCTGCCGCCTGCGCCTGCGGATCGGCAATGAAGCGGAAGGTCACCTTGTCGAGCTTGACGGCTGCATCCTTGTTCCAGTAATCGGCATTCCTCTCGAGTTCGACCTTGTCGCCCTTCGCCCAGCCGGCGAATTTGAAAGGACCGGTGCCGACTGGCACCGTCTTGTCGCTGGCGGCCGTGTTCGGCGCGACCATCACCGAAGCTGGCCAGCCGAGCCAGTAGATCAGGCTGCCCGTCGGCGCCGAAAGGTGCAGCACCAGCGTTTCGGCATCGGGCGTATCGATCGAGGCGATCGAGGCAAAGAAGCGCTTCTGCGGATTAATGGAATCCGCGCCGCGGGCGCGATCGAGCGAAAACTTGGCGCTGGCGGCATCGAAGGCTTCGCCGTCGTGGAATTTGACGTTGGTCCGCAGCTTGAACGTATAGGTCAGGCCGTCCGGTGAAATCTCCCAGCTTTTCGCCAGCTGCGGCTGAACCTTGCCGGTCTGGTCGATGGTCACCAGTCCCTCGAAGACGTTCTGCCAGGTGACCTGGCCGATCGCGACGGGCGCTGCGATCGTCGGGTCGAGGCCGGTCGGCTCGACGCTCATGCCGAGATTGAGGTTGGTTTTTGCCGCCTCCGCAGGCGTCATCGCCGCCATCATGAGGCCGGCCGAAACCGCTGCTCCAAGGGATAGTTGCCGGACGAAACGCGCCGAAGGCACAAGTGAAACCTTGATCATCATGTCCTCTGCCCGGCCGCGCTCGATGACGAAGGCCTTTTGCGGATAAAGCGGCGGCATCAGTGCACACATAATGTCGATTTCGTGTGTGCAGTGTAGCCGAAAAAGCTACACACCAAATCCGTCGCCGATGCAAGCCGGAAGTGTCAGTCTTTCGTGTCGGCCCGGAGGTTCGTGCGATCGCGCATGAACGTCTCGATGAAGTCGATCAGCTTCGTCGCCGCGAAGGACAGCTGCCGATCCGGGGCGACGCAGAGATCGACATGGGTGCGGATGCCTTTCTTGCCGGCAAGAGGAATGGCGCTAAGCTGCCCCGCTTCGATTTCGCGCCGGACGGTCAGCGCCGGCAGCAAGGTCGCCGCAGCACCGCTGAGCACGAGTTCCTTCAGCATTTCCAGTGAGCTCGTGACGAAGACGGGATCGAGGCTTAGCCCCTCCTTCGCAATCAGTGCGTCGAAGGCTTGGCGAAAGCCGAAGGATTGCTCCGGCAGCGCCAGTGCATAGTCGACGAGCTTTCGCAGTGGGATTTCGGCAAGTGCTGCCGCCGGATGCTGTGGCGTGACGATGAGATCATAGGCGATCTCGGAACGCAGCCTTATCTTGGTGCCTGACATAGCAGGCGCAAACAGCGTCACCGCAATATCCCCCTCGGCGCTGCTGACGGCATCGACCGCCTGTCGCGCACTGGCGATCGTCACGGTAAAGCGCAGCTTTGGATATTTCAGGCTGAATTCGGCAAGCGCCGGAGCCAGCAGATTGGTAACCGTGGCGCCATTGGCATAGATGCTGACATGGCCGCGCTCCAGGCCCTTCAGGTCTTCGATCAGCTGCTGCACATGGTCGAGTTCGCGCAGCGTCCGGCCGGCGCGGGCGGCGAGCAGCTCTCCTGCCGCCGTCAGCTTGACGCCGCGAGCGCTGCGTTCGACAAGCGGCGCGCCGAAATGATATTCGAGGTTCTCGATCTGCCGGCTGATCGCCGTCGGCGCGACATTGAGGTTCTCGGCAGCCTGGCGCATCGAGTTGGTCCTGACCAGCTCGTCGAAATACATCAGCGCCCGGATCTGCATTCACGTCTCTCCGCCATTGGCATGGTCGATCTTTTCGGTTCCGACCTTATTCAATCAGCCGCCGTTCGGGTAGCGGTCGCGCCAAGCCTTTTGCGCGCCCTCGACCGGCAGGGCGGTTGCCTCGTAGATCCCGCGGGCGATCGCCCGCGCCGTGACGATGGTGGCGAGGTGGCAAAGCTCCATCAGGCTCGCCATATCGTCTCTTCGATGCTTGGCTGTCGACGCGGCAAAGACCGTGTCGCCGTCAAGCGGCAGATGCGCCGGCAGCAGCGCCCGGGCGAGGCCGTCATGGCCGGCAAGCGAAAGCCGGTGCGCTTCGGCCTTCGTCAGCTGCGCGTCGGTCACGACAGCGCCGATCGTCGTCGCAGGAACGCTCATCCCCTTCAGCCGCATCCTGTGGTCAGTTGAATCAGGCATGCCGAGCCCGCCAAATTCGTCATCTTTTTCGAAGGGGGCTGCCCAGAAATGCGGTCCCGCCCCGATCGTTGCCGAGCCGAGCGCATTGACCGCGACAACAGCCGCGACGCGATGCCCGGCGCTGCTGACGGCGCTCGCCGAGCCAAGCCCGCCCTTGAAGGTGGCGGTTGTCGCCCCGGTGCCGGCGCCGACTGTGCCGAGCGCGAATGCGCCCTTGGCGGCGGCCTTCAATGCCGCATAGCCCATGTCGCGATAGGGGGAGTGAAGCCCCCAATCCTTGTCGCCGCCGTTCAGCAGGTCCATCAGGATCGCCTGCGGCACGATCGGGATCTTGACCGGCCCGACCGCAAAACCGCGGCCGAGTTCACGCAGGCCCGCCTGCACGCCGCCTGCGGCATCGAGCCCGAAGGCGGAGCCGCCCGAGAGCACGAAGGCATCGACGGCACTGACGGTCATGGACGGGTCGAGCAGGCTCGTGTCGCGCCCGCCCGGCGCACCCCCGAGTACCGTGCCGGATGCGACGGCCGGCTCGTCGAAGACGATTGCGGTGACACCGGATCCGAGCACGAGGTCGGTCGCATGGCCAACGGAAACGCCTTCGATGTCGGTGAGCAGATTGAGAAGATCGGGCAAGGGCTGATCCTGATGGCGGCACGCCGGCCGATAGGACTGCAAATGCCCTCAAAAAACAAGACCGGCCCTGTGGCAGGACCGGTCGAACATCGGAAAAGCCGTGAAAGTCGGGGCCGGCCTCATGCCGTCAGGCATGAAGCGGCTTCGGATGACGGCGGGTCATCAGGTCATGGATGGCCAGCCGCACCTCATCGGGCGAGCGGAAACGCTGCTCGTCGAGGTCGTGGACGTGGAATTTCACGGCGATGAATTTCAACCGATCTTCATCGGGAATGACGATCCCGACGGGAACGCCTGCATATTCGATAACTTGCTTCTTCATAGATAGAACTCCTGCCGCGCGACATGCACAGCCATGGCGAATTGACTTGTCTGGTACCGTTGAAAGGAGGACGAACGTCACATTCGACAGTTCGGGCGGGAGAGGGCGCCCGGACGGTCATTGCCAAGCACGGATCGCCCAAGGAGAGTGGCGAGAATATCGATGTCTATCATGTCTCGTTCCTTGCATTGGCGTTGCGCTTGAGGGGTCCCGTGAAGTCCGGGGCCGGTGATGGCTGTCTTCAATATCTACTAACTTAGTAGAGATTACCCGATAGCCTGTCAGAAACATATTCCGAAACGTGTCAAAATATCGACGATCCGAAAAAATTCATTCCGTCTCACTCGAAATTTACAGAAAGAAACATATCAGCTCTTCGTAAAATTCGCATGACAGAATCGCAATCGATCGATCGTCGCAGCAGAGATAGGAAGCCAGCCTGATTCAGGCAATGGGCTTCATCATTAAAAGTCGAAATGCCGCAAAATGACCGATTTGGTTAACGCCGGAATCCCCGGTTCACCAGCCTTCGGCAAGCACCTTTTCCAGCATGTCGGCGAAGAAATCCGCACTTTCGATGCTGAGGCAAAGCGGCGGTTTGATCTTCAGCACATTTTGGTGATCGCCGGTCGCCTGCATGATGACGCCGAGTTCGAGAAGCCGATCGCAGATCGCAGCCGTCTCTTCCGTCGCCGGCGTGAGCGTCGTTCTGTCGCGGACGAATTCGAGGCCGAGATAGAGCCCCATCCCGTGCACGGCGCCGGCGATCGGATAGCGGTCGATCAGCGCCGCAAGCCGCGCCTTCAGATGATCGCCGACCGTTCGGGCGTTGTCCTGCAACCTCTCCTCGGCCATGATTTCGAGCACCGTCATGCCGGCCACGCAGCTGACCGGGCTGCCGCCGGTGGAGGAAAAGAAGGCGCCCTCCTTCTCCAGCGATTCGGCGATCTCGCGCGTGGTAATGACGGCGCCGAGCGGATGTCCGTTGCCCATGCTCTTGGCGATGGTGATGATGTCGGGCGCGACTCCCTGCTGCTCGAAGCCCCAGAAATAATGCCCGAGCCTGCCATAGCCGACCTGCACTTCGTCGGCGATGCAGAGGCCGCCGCGGGCGCGCACCTGCGCGTAGATTTCCCTGAGATAACCCTCCGGCAACGGAATGCCGCCGGCATTGCCGTAGACGGATTCGCAGATGAACCCCGCAAGGCCTTCGCCGCCGGCGTCGATCGCCTCCAGCACCGGTGTTACCGCGCCGAGATAATTCGCTGCGGTATCAGGACCGCGGAACGTGCCGCGATAGGTATTCGGCGACAGGACGGCATGCACCCAGTCCGGCCGGGTGCCGAGCGCCCGCGGATTGTCGGCGATCGAGGTGGAGACGGCATCGCTTGCCACAGACCAGCCATGGTAGGCTTCGAGCAGGCAGAGCATGTTGCGCGCGCCGCTATGTGCTTGCGCCAGCCGAAGCGCCAGGTCGTTCGCCTCCGAGCCGCTGTTGACAAGAAAGACCGCGTCGAGCCCGTCCGGCGCAAGAGCTGCGAGCTGTTCGGAAAATTCGGTGATCGCGGCATAGTGAAAACGCGAATTGGTGTTGAGCCGCAGCCATTGCGCGTTGATCGCCGCTGCGAGTCTCGGATGGCCATGGCCGAGGATGGTAACGTTGTTGACCATGTCGAGATAGGCGCGACCTTCGACATCGAACAAATGCTCCCTCCAGCCGCGCTCGATCTGAGGCGGCGCCGCGTAATAGTTCTTCTGCGGCCGTGCGAGATGCGCCTGCCGCCTGGCGAGCAGCTCGGCAATTTCAGGCTGCGTCGCATCCGCGTCGCCGCCGAGAAGTTGCGAAGGCGAGGGGCAGAGCACCGACCAGGCCGCCGCCTCGCGCGGCGTGGCAAACAGCGGCGGTTCCAGGCCTGCGACGCTGCAAAGCTGGACGCGCAGTCCGCCGAGCGACGAAACCTCTCCGACAACCGCGCCGAGCGGATCGCCGCCAGCAACCTCGGTTCCATCCTCGACTGCGGCGTCGAGCCCGTCGAGATGCAGGGTCATATTGTCGCCGGCAAGTGTCAGATGCTGGTCCTTCCAGCCGATTCGACCGGCAAAGGGAGCCGCAATCGCGCTTCCTGTGGCCAGGCATATGTCGATATGCAGCGCGCAGGTCGCCTGTGTCTTCGCGGCTCCGAGGCCGGCGCGGGAAAGCCGATATTCGCCATAGCGCGTCGCAGCCGCGCCGTTTTCGGTTGCGGCACGGGCAAGCAGCCGCCAGTCCATGTCGGCGTTCAGCCAGTTGCCGGCGGAAAAATGCGGGCTCAGCACCCCCAGATCGACATAGGCGATCCCAGCGGGATCGATGTCGGGCAGTAATGGCAGCCATCCCGACGTTTCCGGGGCGGCGATATCGACGCCGGCAGCCCTGAGGATCGCCGCTTCCATCAGTTCGAAGGGAACGGACATCGCCGTATCGAAGATCGCCCGCTCGTCGTCGAGATTGCCGCGAACGTAGTCATTGTCGGGATCGATCGAAATCTGCTGCTCGCTGCTTGCAACGAGGATGACCGCGCGTGCGACGACCAAGGGCCAGAGCGCCTTCAACTCGTCCTCGCTCAGCGGATAGATAGCCTGATAGGCGGTGACGGCAGGCAGGATGTGAAAAGGGTCGCCGTCGGCCTGATGCAGCAGCGATGCGCAAGTGACGGCGAGGTCGCCGACCAGCCAGCCGCGGATGATGTCGCCGAAATCGATCACCCCGTCGGGAATTGTGTGGCCACGGGCGTCGCGATGGCCGACGACATTGTCGCCGGTGACGTCGTGATGCACGGCCTGCAGCCGAAGCGATGGCGCCAAGGGCTGGATGCGGCGAACGGCCATCACCATGGTCTTGGCGATCCGGTCGCGCGCGGCGCTGTCGGTGATGGCGGAAAGCAGCTGCACAGCGACCGGCCCTGCGCGCCGGAGATCCCATTGCAGGCTGCGGTCGAGACCGGGATGGCTGAAATCGGCAAGCGCCCGCGCCAGCCGCGCACAGAGCGCGCCCAGCGCCGCGACGGAGGCCGGTGCCACGTAGGACAGTTCCGTCAGCCCCTGGCCTTCCAGATATTGCAGCAGCCGGACCTGGTAGCCCTGCCCGCGCGTTGTAAAGACGACGATCTCCCGCCCGTCATTGGTGGCGATCACATCTGGAACGCGCGGCGCGTCTTGCTTACCTTTGAGGTGATGAATCGCCGCATTCTGCGCTTCGAGTTCCCGGGTCTCGTAAGCGGCGTGGCAGATCTTCAGGACGTAGCAGCCGCGATCGGTATCGACGCGATAGTTTCGATCCTGCTGGCTGCCGAGTTCGGTGAGCGTGCCGGACAGGCTGTAGTGGGCAAGAAGGATCTCTTCCGCGTCCGCGACGGTGACGTCGGGACGCGGCAGCGTCATGCGATCAACAAGCGCCTCGTCGGTCATGACACCCCCCGCAGCATGATTCGATTACCTATTGAATGAGATAATCAAGTACTTGCCGCCGGCAGGCAACGGGAGATTGTCGCTCGCGAACAAAAGAGATGTAGACCCTCGGCCGCTCTCAACCCATGCGTTCGGATGCGTAGCTTCCCGGGCTTGCCGGGAAGACCACGGTGCGATTGCCGTTGATGAAGGTGCGGTGGTGGATATGGGCGTGGATGGCACGCGCCAACACCTGGCTTTCGACATCGCGGCCGATCGAGACATAGTCGTCGGGCGACTGCGCATGGGTGATGCGCGCCGTGTCCTGCTCGATGATCGGGCCTTCGTCGAGATCGGCGGTGACGTAATGCGCCGTCGCCCCGATCAGCTTCACGCCGCGGCCGTAGGCCTGCTTGTAAGGATTGGCGCCCTTGAAGCTCGGCAGGAAGGAATGATGGATGTTGATGATTTTGCCCGACATCTTCTGGCACATCTCGTCCGACAGGATCTGCATGTAGCGGGCCAGCACGATCAGCTCGGTGCCGGTCTGCTCGGCGACTTCCATGATGCGGGCCTCGGCCTGCACCTTGTTGGCCTTAGTGACGGGAATATGGTGGAAGGGGATGTCGTGGTTGACGACAACCTTCTGGTAATCGAAATGGTTGGAGACGACGCCGACGATGTCGATCGGCAGGGCGCCGATCTTCCAGCGGTAGAGCAGGTCGTTGAGACAATGGCCGAAGCGCGACACCATCAGCAGCACCTTCATGCGCTTCTCGCTGTCGTGGAATTCGTACTCCATCGCGAAGGGCGCGGCGACGGCGGCAAAATCGGCACCGATCTCGGCGCCCGAAAGCCCCTCTTCCGAAATGAAGCTGACACGCATGAAGAACTTGCCGGTATCGAGATCGTCGAACTGCGAGCTGTCGATGATGTTGCAGCCCTTCTCGGCCAGATAGCTCGAAATCGCCGCCACGATGCCGCGCGTCGATTGGCAGGATACCGTCAATACATAGCTTTTCATGTCTTTCCCTCTTCCCTCTGCAAGGCCGCCGCCGTGCTTAGATCAAAGCCCGGGCCGCGAACAGGCCGGCGCGCTTTCATTCATGCGACAAATTGCAAGAGAAACCATCACGCGTCTGCAAGTTCTCTCATTGCCAAGTCTGAAGCTTAGGAGAAGTTGCGCAAAAAACTGTGCCGTCAGCGCCGCTTGGATGCGTATTCTCGCCTTCGATGCGGTTTAAGCCGGCGGATGGCTCGCCACCGCGACTTTCCGGCGGGGCGTCGTGATTTCATGGATGATGGCGCCGCCGATCGACGAGAGCACCAGCGAAAGGATCACGAAGAGCACCGGTTGCTGCAGGATGCCGATTGGCAGGCGGTCGGCGGCGATCCTGAGGAAGGCCAGAGTGAAGGCGTGCGTGATGTAGATGCTGTATGAGCAGTCGCCGAGATAGTTCAGCCAGCCGATGACGGGTAGCCTGGAAAAGTCGATGGAAACGGCGCCGTAGATAATGAAGATTGCCGGTATGCCCCAGGCGTAAAACCGGCTTTCCGGCCGCATCAACGCCTCGTTGATGAACAGAAATGCAAAGCCCATGGCAAGCGCCGCCCATGCCCAGCGGCTCGGCAGAAGAACCTTTTGCCCGTAGAGCCAGCCGAGTACGACGCCGGCAAGGAACTCCAATATGATCGGCTCGCCGTAGAAGCGGGTGGCCGTCGTTTCCGGCAACAGCCGGCAGGCGATCAGGATGACGGCAAAGACGGCAAGCATTGCCGGGATGCGGCGGATTTCCGAAAGCGGCAGCAGCAGCGCGAACACGAAGTAGAAGAACATTTCGTAATTCAGCGTCCAGCCTGGAACGACGACCGGAGTGATCGTGCTGGGATCGGCGGGATTGCTCCACGGCAGGAAGAAGAGCGAGGCGATGAGGTGCGGCAGGTCGAAGACCGTCGATTTCAGCAACGACGGGGCCACCATCGCTACGACAGCCGAAAACAGCGTCGCCAGCCAATAGAGCGGCACGATCCTCCTGATGCGCCGGCGGGCGAATTCGACCGGGCTCATCGATCGTCCGCTCGTCGTCAGCCACATCACGAAGCCGCTCAACACGAAGAAGATGTCGACACCGGTTTCGCCATAGATGAAGGCCGTGGCGTCGACCGCTGGATTGACCTTGGCAAGCTGCAATATCGCATGGAAATAGACCACCATCAGCGCCGCGATGGCGCGCAGATATTGAAGCTGGACAAGCATCGAGCGTCTTGCTCCCTAGAGCATGATGCCGAAAAGTGTGGGCGGTTTTCGGACGACATCATGCTCTATTTCTTTGATTTAGAACAGGATTCAGATTTTAGGCCGATTTGGACTAAAATCATCCTGTTCTAGGGCTCACGCGGGCGCCGGTCTCAGCCGCGCCGCTGCGGTCAACTCAATACATCTGCCGGACGACCCTGCCGGATGCGCGGATTGTCGTGGAAACGCATATACCCGACGACAAACCACAGGAGACCGGCAATCTTCATCGAGAAAACAGCGGTTCCCCCGATCATCATATTCAGAAAAATGAAAAGAGAAAGTGAATGGGCGCAGCGCCGCTGCGCCGCCGTGCGCCCGGCGGGAAAGAGGCAGACGAACAGCCACAAGGCGATGACGCCGAAGATCGTTGCTGCGTAGATCAGGTAGACGTAGCCGCTGTCGGCGAATTCGGCGACCCGGTCGACCGAAAGCCCAAGGATGGCGAGCGGATCGAGATCCATGACCTTCTTCATCGTCAGGTTGATGCGGCCGGTAAAATTGTCACCTGTCGCATTGGGTTTCAAGGTGTAGACGAGAAAACCCGCAGCGACGATCAGCGGCATCAGCAGCAGGTTGAAATTCTTCGGGATCTTCGGAAAGACGAAATAGCCGACGATGCAGGCAAAGCAGAAGATCAGCATGGTGCGTGTATCGTTGGTCACCAGGATCAACACGGCCGTGCCGATCATCAGCAGCCTGTCCCAGCGCCCAAGCTTTTCCCACATCGAAATCAGGTAGACCGCGATCACGCCGCAGAAATTGGCAAGCGACACCTGCTCGAGGAAGATCGAAGAGGAACGGTGGTCGATGATGCCGAAGGAGAAGCGCTCGGGAAAGCCGAGGGCGTTCTGGAAGAGGCCCGTCGTGTTGTAGCTCAGCGGTAGCAGCCCGCGCGTATTGGCGAAATAATCGGACGGATGGACGATGCTGACATAAAACGGCACGCTGGCGATCTCGAAGATCAGGAAGATCATGACGACAAGACTCGCCCAGCGAAAGGCGAGCTTCATCGTTTTTTCATTGCTCCAGCCCCCGAGCCCGGTGAAGCAGAAGATGATCAGCACGTTGCGGAAATGATCGATGAACAGCATGCGGTTGAGCACGCTGACATAGATGGTCACGACGAGCGTGAACAGCAGGAATAGGAAGGCCGGAAGGTCGGTCTCGTAAATCCCCTTGTGCAGGATGTAGATGATGGCGCTCGCCATGATCAGGCCCTCGCTGGCGGCGACATGCGTCATCGAGAGCGGCATGATATTGTGATTGATGAAGGCGAGAATGCCGTTATAGAGCACAGAGAGCAGGCCGAGCCACAGCACCGGATAATCGGTGCGCGATGCCTCGCCGGCCGCATCGAGCCGGTTGCCGGCAACGGCAAAGGCTGCAGTCTTGTGGTCGCTGACCGCCATCTTCAGTTCTCCACCGGCTTGACGGCGGTGCATGCGCCGGCTTTCGCTTTCGCCGCTCCGGCGAGAAGCCGCATCTGAGGCCGTTCGGCGCCTTCACGCGGCTGGACGTTGAAAGGTTCGTTCGCCGGCCACCATTCACCCGCGGCCCAATAGGACCAGCCGAGCCAGGCGTCGCTATTGCCTGACATGGTAGTGTAGATCTCGGCGAGCCCGCTCAGGCAGTCCTTGTCGGCGGAGGCGCCGAATTCACCGAGGAAGCCGCGTTTGTGGTTCCGCTTCAGCCAGGCTGTAACCCCGGCGATCGCCTCGACTGCGGCGCCCGCACCCTCGCAGGTCGGATGGGTTCCGGAGGAATCGGCGTCGAGATACTGGTGGACCTCGAAAGCGTAGAAGTCGAGCGGATCGCGCACGCCGAGCATGACAGTGCCGTTGGCGCCGCCGATCACATCCTTTTCCCAGCTGGCGGCCCCGCTCCAGGCGGTGCCAGGCACGAGGACGAGATTGCGTGCGCCGACGGCGCGAATGCTGCGGATCGCTGCATTGGCGGCATTGAGCCAGGCCGTCGCCTTGATGTCGTGCGGCTCGTTCATCAGGCCGAAGAGAACGCCGTCCCGATTGGCGAATTCGACGGCGAGCCTGGCCCAGAAATCGGCGAATGCGGCATTCGTCGCCGGCGCCGTGCCGACTTGCGTCTTGTCGTAATAGCCGAAATTATGCGGGTCGAGCAGAACGGCCATGTGATGCTTGCGGATCAGGCCGACGGTATCCTTGAGCCGCTTGATCTCGTCATCGTCGAGCCGACCGCCGAGTGCCGGTTGCAGCCGCTCCCAGCGGAAGGGCAGCCGGATGATCGTCATGCCCTTTTCGGCGAAATAGCGGATCGTATCTTCGCTGGGATAGGTGTAGTTCGTACCGTAGGTGCCGTCGCGATCGCCATATTCACCGCCGGAGAGATTGACGCCGCGGTAACAGGGAGCGTCGGCTGCAGGAGCCGCCGACGGGGCGAGGGCGGCCGCAAGCAGCACCGCGATCAGCTGTCGTTTCGTCTTCATGGCCATCCCTGTAATTGCGGCAAATCGCAACATCAGCGTCGCGGTCGATAATTTAACGGTCCGTTAGCTAAGAATTTCTAAAGTCTCATCACCTCGGCCTCAGTCTATTTCACGCTGGGCGGGATACGAGTGCGCGTATGAACCAGTATGACAGGAACAGGGTAAGTCGGCTGCCCGGCTGGCGCAGTTATGAGCCCTCTCAGACTGCGCCGGAAGGCGTGCGCATGCGCAGCCCAGTCGTCCGCCCGGACGAGTTCGCCCGTCCGGCGCCCGAACCTGCCCCGCCCCCCTTTGCACCACCCGCAAGTGTTACAGAAGCCCGCCGATACGAGCGCCCGGCGCCGGCGCCTGCCGAACGGCCTGCCGTAAATACGCCGTCGAACGCTGCACCCGCACCGGCCGCGCCACTGATCGATCTTCGCTCCAGTATTGCCGCGATCTGGGGCCGCCGGCTGATCGTGCTCGGTCTGGCGCTGCTCGGGGCTGCCGCTGGCGGAGTGGTGGCGCCCACCATCGCGCAGAAGTTCACCGCCGTGAGCAGCCTTTATTTCGATCCGCGCCAGATCGGCCTTGCCGATGCCGGGACGCAATCCTCCGGCCCCTCGCCGGAAATGATCTCGGCGCTGATCGACAGCCAGGTGCAGATCCTGACCTCGGGCAATGTGTTGCGGCGTGTCGTCGAAGCCATGAAGCTCGACCAGGATCCCGAATTCACCGGCGGCAGGACGGATGGCGCCGCCGTGATCGGCGCCCTGCAGAAGACGCTTGTTATCACCCGCCAGGCCAGCACCTATGTCGTTTCGCTTGCCGCCACCACGAACGACCCCGAGAAATCCGCAAGGCTTGCCAACCAGGTCGTCACCTCCTTCACTGAGGAGGAAAACAGCGCCTCGAACGGCATCTACGAAAACACCTCCTCGACGCTCGACGGACGCCTCAACGATCTGCGCCAGAAAGTGCTGGAGGCCGAACAGGCTGTCGAAACCTTCCGCGCCGACAACGATATGGCCGCGACCGAAGGCAACCTGATCTCTGATCAAAGGCTCGCCTCGCTGAACACGCTGCTGGTGACGGCGCAGGAAAAGACCATTCAGGCCAAGGCACGCGCTGATGCCGTCGCCAATCTCCGCGTCGAAGACATCGTTGCCGGCAACCAGACGGAGGGCGGCGTCACCTCGCCGCTCGTCAGCCTGCGCCAGCAATATGCCACCCAGGCGGCCGCGGTCGGCAGCCTCGAAAGCCAGATGGGCACACGCCATCCGCGCCTGCAGGCGGCCCGCTCCTCGCTGCAGAGCATATCTGGCGAAATCAGGGGCGAATTGCAGCGCCTTGCCACCTCTGCAAGGGGCGAATACGAGCAGGCGAAGGCGGCGGAGGATAGCGTCGCCAAGGAGCTTTCCGTCCAGAAGGCGCTGCAGGCGGGTATTTCGGACAAGCAGGTGGAACTGAACGAATTGCAGCGCAAGGCGACCGCCGCGCGCGATATCTACGAGGCGGTGCTGAAGCGCTCCGGCCAGACGAGCGAGGAGCAGAGCCTCAGCCAAAGCAATATCCGCGTCATCTCGCCGGCCGAACCGCCGGTCAAGCCCGATGGCCCGGGAAAAAAGATCCTGCTGATCGCCGGCATCATCGGCGGTGCCCTCGCCGGTTTCTTCCTCGGTGCGGCCTTTGCGATCCTCGCCGGTCTCTTCGGCCATCCCGTCATCAGAAGTTATTTCAAGAGATCACCCGCCCGGGCCGCTTGATGACGGCCATCGGTTTTCCTACATCGGGAAAAGGCGGCCTGTCGCCGGCAGGAGAGTTCCCATGCGGCCTCTGATGATGCTTCTGATATCGCTCGTCGCCGTGTCGGGCCTTGCCCCAGCGTCCGCATCGGCCGTCGACTGGACGAAATCCGTCAAATCGGACGTTCAACCCCTCTACCCCTACAAGGGTCTTCCCGGTGTTAAGGCGCAACCGGACAAGAAAGAGGAGGAATCCTATAATTGCCACACGGAGACCGTCCACATCCGCCGCCGCCACGACGAGATCTTCCGCTCGGGCGGCATGCCGACGCTCATGTATGTCTGCGACCGCGACGGTTTCATCTCAATGGACGACAAGGTCCCGCTGCGCGGCCACTTTCAGCCGGTGCGGTGAGGGCCGGAGGCGAAGCCGCCGCGGGCCTGTTCGGTTTCAGGCTTCCAGCCAGAGCAGTTCCAAACCCGGCCTATGCAGATAGGGCATGCTAGCGATCGCGGCACGCGCCTTTAGCGGATTGAGGCCGATAAACAGCGCCTCCGCATCTTCGGCAATTGCCGTCGGTGCGCTCACAGGGTAGCCGAAATGCTCCGTATTCTGCAGCCCCGGATTCTGGTCGAGGAAGGCGGTCAGCTCGACATCATTGCCGATACGGCTGAAGATCCAGCTTCCATAAAAGCCAGCACCGTAAATCGCTACTTTGCGCCCGCGGAAGGTAGCAGCCCGCTTTTCGAGGTTGGCAGCCGAGGTCCGCCAGAAATCGCAGATCTCCAGCCCACGCTCGACAGCCTGCCGCACGAGAATGGCATCCTGCTCCGGCCTGGCCGGCGTCTCGCTGCGTACCGCAACGGCAAAGAAGGCTCCTGGGAACGATGTCACGTCGATCATCGATACTTCGAAGCCGCCGGCGGCAAGCGCCCGCCGAAGTGAAGCCTCGCTGAAGTGGTTGACATGGTCCGCCACCGTCATGTCGCCGGGGTTGGCCGAAACGTCGGGCATCGAAAGCAGCAGTGTGCCGCGCGGCTTCAGGAGCTTGTGTATCCCGCGAATGAAACCAACCGGGTCGGCCACATGCTCGATCACGAAATGGCTCATCGCCGCATCGAAGCGGCCGTTCCACGTTTCTGGTACCTCATAGGCGGCCTGCGCGTCTGGCGCGATCCAGCCATTCCAGGCTGAAGCGTAGTCGGTGGAAACATCGAAAACATGAGGCTCGATATCGGGACGCGCGGCGATGATCTTGCGCAGCGTGTCGGCTTTTGCCGCACCGTAGTCCAGAAGCCTCGCTCCCTGCGGAAGATCAAGCAGATTGCGTGCAATCTCCGCCTGATGGTCGGTCCGGAAAATGACGGTGCCGTCGGGCTTGACCGCAAAGATCTGGTCATGACCCTCGCTGCTCAGCGAAATGCGATAGCCGGTATCGTAGAAGGTCTCGATATCGGGAATCTCGTCGCACTGCGCGTGGCCGCATCCGTCGCAGACATAGACGCGCGTCGGAATGTTGAGAAGGGTCATGATGGAGGTGAGGGCAGGCGCCGGTGTTTCATAGGCCGGCGCCGCAATCTTCCCACCGCAGACACGGCAAGCCGTCATTCCGCCGCCTCGCGCCGAACGGAAAGCTCCGGAAGCACATCGGCGAATTTCACGCCGGCGGCAAACGAGCCCTTCCAGCCGATGCGGATGCCAACCGGCTCGAGGTAGTTGAAGTAGCGGAACTGGATGCTCCAGCGCGGCGTGGTCGAGACATTGTGACCCGACTGGTGCAGCGTCAGGAAGTCCATCAGCACGAGGTCACCCGGATTGGTCAGCGGCGCGACATGCTTGTAGCGGGCGAGGCGCTCTTCGGCGCGGTCGAGATGCAGAGCGTAAGCGCCCGTCTTGCCGGCGCCGGCATCGTCCTCGTAAACGGGAACCAAGCCTTCGGCATGCGAGCCTTCGGCGATCTGTACCGGCCCCATGTCCTGGGTGACCGGCAGAAGTGGCGTCCAGAATACAACGCCGTCGACGCTGCGCAGCTGGCCGGGGAATTCCTGATGCCACTGGGCGCGGAATTTTTCTTCCCCGGGGTTGTCGATGCGGATCCCGTAGCCACCGGCGGCAATGCCCGGAACACTATCTGGACGTAGTGCCTTGAAGGCTTCGTCGTTGGTGATATTGGTGACGAGACGCATGAAGGCGGGGATCTGCTTTATCGCGTCATAGACCTCACCACCCCATGAGCGGTTCTTGGCGATCAGCTTCGGATAAGCGATCGTCATGGCGTCATGCGTGGTTTCGGTCGGAGCGTCGACGCCGTACTTCTTGCAGATCACTTCAAGGACCTGGCGGATGCCTTCCTGGATCGGCGCGATGTCGGCAGCCGGATCGTAGAAGCCCCGCATAACGAGGTAGCCCCTGGTGCCGAAATCAGCGCGCAGGCTGTCGGTGATCTTTGCGTTTGCGTTTGTCATGATGTGACCGTTTCCTCCTTCAGGAAGTCTTGCCACGCTACCGTGGCCGGGATGAGACAATTACGCGCCTCCGGACCCATTCGGGCGATGAGATCGAGCACAGAAACATAGGGGGTGAACGTACCCACCGGCTGAGGCCAGGGGGTGCGGCTGTAGTTCATGTATTCGACATGCACGCCGGCTTGTTCGAAGGCGGTGTGGTCGAGATAATTCGCCGCACCGTGACCCGTGAGATAGCGAGTGCCGCTCGCCTTCAGCACGATATCCAGCACGCGCTGCCAGGAAGTGCCCTCGACGCCCATCTCGCTGGTCTTCTCGATCTTTCGGTTCTTGCCGATGCCGAGATAGCGGGCGGGTTCCTCAATGCTGGCGATCAGCAGCTCCAGCAGTGAGGAATGGCGATAGACGCTGTCGAAGATCGAAAGCGCATCGTCGATGAAGGGCGCGCCGAGCAATGATTGGCGCAGCAGCGCGCGATGGCTTGCTTTCCAGTCCTCGCCCGCCGCGGTGAGTTCGGAAATCTTCTGAAAGCTGCCCTTGCCGGCAAGAGGGATCGTCATCCAGCAACGATCGTTGCTGCGTAAAAGCTGAATGCGGTTGGTGAAGCTACCCTTTGAAAACTGCGTATCGTCGAGATAAATATAGCCGTCGGCGATCATCAGCTGTTCGAAAAAGCCCGGCCACGGAAACAGCATCGGTTGGGTAATGACGACGGCAGTCATGTCACTCGTCCCCCAGTCGTCGCTCGAACAGCATCACGTCGCGCGTCATGCCATTGGCGTCGGCGAAATGCGCTTCGAGAAGACCCACCTCGCGATAGCCGAGCGATAGATGCAGACCTATGGAGGCAGCGTTGTCGATGTCGATTTCAGCCATCAGCTTGCGAAGACCGAGCACGCGGGAAGCATGGAGTGCAAGCTCGGCAAGGGCCGCGCGTCCGAGCCCGAGGCCGCGCGCGCCCTCCGCCAGAACGATGCCACCGTAGCCGGTCGCGTTCCGGCGATGGACCTGGGTGATCTGCACATAGCCCTCAGCCTTACCGCTGTTCTGATCCTCGATGACGAGAAATGCCCCACCCGTCTCAGTACGCCGCCGTTCGATCCAGGCGTCGAGCGCCGCATCATCGGTTGCATCGGGCACCGTCAGCAGGAGTGACTGGAGCGCGTTGTCGCGGCGGAGGGAAAAGAGCAGCGGCCGGTCGCCATCCGCCACCGGGCGCAGTCTGACCAGCGCCTGGCGCGGAACATGGCGATGGCTCTCCGTCATCCGCGGATGCATTTAAGATATCCTCCCGGCGAACTGGAAAGCACCAGCTTGCCGTTCAGCGCCTCGTCGGTCTCGAAACGGTCTGTCTCCTTGAGATAGGTGTTGAGCGCCGCGTAGGGCTCATCACCGGGATACCAGATTTTCGAGCGCTTGGTCGGCGTCTGAGACATGTCCCCCCTGCCGAGCAGGGTATCGGCGACGACGATATACTGGCCCTCGGTGACCAGCGGGCCGTAACAGCGCAGCTCATCGAGAACGTGATCGCGGCTGTGGTCGCTGTCGAGAACGACCATGACGGAAGCGCCGGCCGGGATTTCGGCTTTGACCTTGGCAAGCGTCTCGGCCGTGGTCGACGGTCCTTCGATCAGCGTGATCAACGGCGAGAGCGGATGCTTCTCGATGGAATCGCGGTTGTGGGCGCGGATGTCGATGTCGACTCCGATCACCTTGCCTTTGCCGATCACCTTCAGCAGCGAAGCCATGAAGATCATCGAGCCGCCGCGAGCCACACCTGTTTCTATGATGATGTCGGGCTTGGTGTTCCAGATTACCTCCTGGGTGGCCATCACGTCGGCAGGCATTTGAATGATCGGCACGCCCATCCAGGACCAGAGATAGGCGTAATCATACTTGTCGAGCGCCACCAGCGTGTTCAGTGCCTGCTGGAAGGCGTCTTCGTCCTTGCCGAGCGCAAGCGACATTTCGCGCTTGCGGGCTTCGAATTCGAGGCGATCGTCCTTGATGGTCATAAGTCTCTGAAACCTTCTGTATAGTCTGTGCTCAGGCCGACTGGCGGAGGTGAACGGCGCTGCTGTCCTGATGGCTGCGGACGACCGAGATCAGCGTCTCGGCGACACGATTGATATCGGCCTCGCTCATGTCATGGTAGCTCGGCAGGTTGATCGCTCGCTCCGGAATGCTCCAGGCGTTGATGTTGGCAGGCTTTCCCTCGAACATCGAAAGGCTGGAAAGCGGGTGGAAGAAGACGCGCGCATCGATATTGGCCGCTTCGAAAGCCTGTTGCAGCATTTCGCGAGTGATACCGGTGGCAGAGTGGAAGACGGCCGTAGGCATCCACGCACCGTTGATCGTGCCGGTATATTCCGGGTTCATGCTGATGCCGGTGAGCGTCGAGAGGCGCATCATATAGGCGGCAAGAATTTCCCGTTTGCGGGAGACGAGCTCGTCGATGCGCTCCAACTGGGCACAGCCGATAGCCGCCTGGACGTTCGACATCTTGTATTTAAAACCAATCACGTCCGGCCAGAACTGTTTCTTCTGGCTGCGGGCACGGCCGTGGTTGCTGAGCGTCAGCACCTTTTCGTAAAGATCGGCGTCGCTGGTGACGAACATGCCGCCTTCGCCTGTTGTCAGTGTCTTGGTGCCATGGAAGGAGAAGGTGCCGAAGGTGCCGATCGAGCCGGCGCGGCGACCGTGCCAGACCGAGCCGACCGCCTCGGCCGCGTCTTCAATCACGGCGACACCGGTGCGCTTGCCGATTTCGATCAGTGCATCCATGTCGCAGAGATTGCCGTAGATGTGCGTGGCGATGATCGCCCTGGTGTGCGGCGTGATGCTGCGCTCGACGGCAGCGGGATCGATGCACCATGTATCGGGCAGAACATCGACGAAGACGGGGCTCGCGCCGAGATGCGTGATGGGTGCTACGGTCGCCACCCAGTTCGTGTCGGCAAGGATTACCTCATCGCCGGGGCCGATGCCAAGTGCGGCGAGCCCCATATGCATCGCGCCGGTGCAGCTCGATGTCGCGATTGCAAACCCGCTGCCGAGATAGGCGCCGAATTCGCGCTCGAAGCGATTGATGTAATCGTAGCAGCGCGCGCCCCAACCGTTTGCGGCAGCATCGGCGGCATAACCGGTTTCCAGCTCGGTGATCGATGGTTTGGTGTAGAATATTCTGTTCGTCATGCCTTATTCTCTCGGGATGAGGGCCTGGAACTCGCAAAGCCGGGGGCACATTAAAACTGACTAACGCATGAAACTGGCGCGAGGCTTAGCGTTGGCCGCAAGGCTCCGCGCGGCATTCGTTCAGATGATCACGTGCTGGATTAGGTCCTGCTCGCTGAAGATCAGGTTCGGCTTGTAGCCGAGTGTGACGAATTCGTCGTGGCGCGTAGCGTCGGCGATGAAAACCGCCGTGTGCTTCGTGAGGGCGAAATCGTGGCCCGCCGTTTCCTCGATTACATCGACCTCCGCCGGCAGGCCGAGATCGCGCAGCATTTCCTCGATTGAGCGTCGGTCAGCGACGCCGCTGAGCATCAGGCGACTGATGCCCTCGGTTGCGCTGACCTGATAGGCAAGAGTCTGGATCGCCACCATCAGCGGCAGCGAATTGCGGATATGGATGACCTCGGGATGGTCGGGCATGCCGCCGATCGCCAGGCGGGTATAAAGCTCGTAGGCCTTGATGAAATCCTTCCTTTGCGCCCAGAAACGGAATGCGACCGCCATGCGGTTGAGCGTGAAGACCTTACAGAGATCCTCGAAGACGATGCGGGCTTCGCGGGTCGTGGCAAGATTGCCGCGCTTGGAGCCGATATAGAGGAAATACTCGAGGCCGCCGCGATATTTGTCCCAGGAGGTCATGACGTCGTCATTGCCGGCCTGCTGGCGGTTCGGCGCAATCTTGGAGACGGCGACCGAGCGATAGAACGGCTGTTTCAGGAAGGCGACGGCGCCCTGGTCGAGGAAATGCGCGAGGTAGGAGAAGGCCCAGAAGCAGAAATCGCGCGGGACCCAGGAGGACCGCAGTGCCGAGGCGCGATAGATGCCGATCTCCGGGAAGATATGGCGTTCGCAAATGAACTGGAATACCGCCGCGAAATTACGCTGCTCGAACTTGACGTTCTCATCGATCTTATAGAACTGATAGAGGTCGCGGTCTTCGATCTCGTCGTAGAAATACCAAGGCGCGTGACAAGCGGCGACTTCGGGGTTGGCGTCCAGGTAGGCCATCGCCGCCTCGACGCCGCTCGGGACCAGAAAATCGTCGTCGGCAAGGTAGATCGAATATTCACCGACCGCATGATGGAAGGCGCAGGCGAGATTCGGCCCTGAGCCACCGTTGACAGCGCGGCGATGATAGTGGATCGGCAGTCCTTTGGCGGTGAATTCCTCAACGAGCTGGGTCGTGTTGTCAGTCGAAGCGTTGTCCGAAATGACGATCTCGTAGGGAAAGGTGAAATTGTATTTCTCGCAGTGCTCGAGCGCGTTTCGCAAGTAGGCTTCGCGATTATAGGTTGGGATGCAGATGCTGAGTTTGATGCCGCTCAAAGACTTGTCTCCTGGCTGTAGCTCTCAAGCGCGGCGTCGCGCTCGCTGATGACGCTCGGCGTAAACGGCCAGGCGATGGAAAAGGCGGGATCATCCCAGCGGACACCGCGGGCAAGTTCCGGTACGTAGGCTTGCGACATCTGATAGAAGAGCTCGCAGTCGTCCTCGAGCGTCAGGAAGCCGTGGGCACATCCGACAGGTATGTAGAAGGCATTGTGACGGGCCGCATCGAGTTCCACTGATGCCCATTTGAGATAGCTCGGCGAATCCGGCCTCAGATCGAGCGCCACGTCGAAGACCTTGCCGCGCGTAGCACGCACGATCTTCACCTCCGGTCGTGGCTCGGCCTGGTAATGCATACCGCGCAACGTCCCGCGCCTGTGGTTTTGCGAGATATTACACTGCGGGTAGACCGGTATCAGACCCTGCGCCGCGAAGCTCTGCGCGTCGAAGGTTCGGGCGAACATTCCACGGTTGTCGGAGCGCGCGTCGATTTCCACGACAAAGGCGCCCGAAACCGCGGTCGGAATAAATTTCATCCGATCACCGTCAGTTCCGGCACGGCGACGGCGAAGCGTCCGCCCCAGGCGCCGACCCTGCTGTTGGCCGCAACGACCTCGTTCTTGATGTTCCAGGGCAGGATGAGCACATAATCCGGCTGCGTCTCGTCCATCTTCTCCGGCGCATAGATCGGCAGCTTGCTGCCCGGCAGGTAATGCCCCTGCTTGTGCGGATTGCGGTCGACGACATAGTCGATGAGGTCGGTGCCTATGCCGCAGAAATTCAGGAGCGTATTGCCCTTGGCGGCCGCCCCATAGGCTGCAACCGTCTTGCCGTTGCGCTTGGCTTCATTGAGGAAGGCAAGCAGCCCATCCTTGATCGGCGCCACACGGTTCTGGAAGGCCTCGTAGGTCTCGACCTTTTCGAAGTCGGCGGCCGCTTCGTCGGCGCGCACCTTGGCAACGCCTGGGCAGGTCGCATGTGCGGTAGAGGTTGTCCGGCAGGCGAGCACACGCAGGCTGCCGCCATGTGTTGGCAATTCTTCAACGTCGAACACTTTGAGGCCGTGTGCCGCAAAGACCTTCTCGACTGCCAGCAGCGATAAATAATAGAAATGCTCGTGATAGACGGTGTCGAACTGGATGTTTTCCATCAGCCGCAGCAGATGCGGAAATTCGACGCTGACCACGCCGTCGCGCTTCAGCACGGCCGAAAGACCGCCGACGAAATCATTAATAGTAGGAACATGTGCCAGCACGTTGTTGCCGATGGCAACGTCGGCGGCAAGGCCGCGGGAGACGAGATCGGCCGCCGTTTCCCTGCCGAAGAAGCGCGCTTCCGTGGGAACGCCGATTTGCCGCGCGACTTCTGCGACGTTCTCAGCCGGCTCTATGCCGAGCACCGGTACGCCGGCCTCGACGAAATGCTTAAGGAGGTAACCGTCATTGCTTGCCACCTCGATCACCTGCGATGCCTCATCGAGGCCGAAGCGCTTCCGGGCCATGAGGGTAAACTGGCGGGCATGCTCCACCCAGCCATCGCTGTAGGAGGAGAAATAGGCATAGTGACTGAAGATATCCTCCGGCGGAACAAAGGCATCGGCCTGCACCAGCCAGCATTCCGAGCAGACGAAGGCGCGCAGCGGATAAGATGGCTCGGGCTGCTTGAGCTGCTCCTCCGTCAGATAGGCATTGGCGAGCGGCATCGAGCCCAGGTCGACAAAACGATGCTTCAGCGGAGCGTTGCAGAACCGGCAATTATGCGCTGTCATGATACTGTTTCCTCATAGGCCGCGATCTGGCCGAGCGAGAAGGCGCGCATGTCGGCGCCTTCTCGGTTGGCCTTGTACCAGGCGGCTGTCCAGTCGATTGTCTGCTGCAGGCTGAGGCGCGGACGCCAGCCGATGGCGGAGAGCGCCAGAGCGGAACTCAAGGTAAGGGCAGGCGCTTCAGGCAGATGTTCTCCCGGCGCCCGCTTCCAGACGTTGTTCACACCATGAGCAAGGCCGAGCGCTTCGGCAAGCTCGGAAACCGTCGCGAAGCTCTGCGGATCGGGGCCGAAATTGAGAGCCTCGGGCAGGTCCTCGTCACCGGGAAGCGTTAGCGCTTCGGCGAAGGCGAGATAGCCGCCGAGCGGCTCCAGCACATGCTGCCAAGGGCGGATCGCTTCGGGATAGCGCAGCAGGATCGGCTGGCCGCTTTCGAAGGCGCGGATGAAGTCTGGGATCAGCCGATCTTTCGACCAGTCGCCGCCGCCAATGACATTGCCGGCACGTACCGTTGCAAGCCTGATAGCGCGCGCCTTGAAGAAGCTGTCACGATAGCTCTGGACGACGAGTTCGGTGCACGCCTTGGAGTTGGAGTAGGGATCCTTGCCGCCCAGTGTATCCGTTTCGACGAACGGAACGCCGCTGCCGTTATTGGCATAAACCTTGTCGGAGGTGACGACGAGAACCGTCTTGACCGACGATGTTTCCCGCACCGCATCGAGCACGTTCGCCGTTCCCATCACATTGGTCGCGAAGGTTTCGGTCGGGTTTTCGTAGGAGCGCCGAACCAGCGCCTGTGCTGCCATGTGGATGACGATTTCAGGCTTGAAATCGATGAAATGCTGTCTGAATGCGACCGCATCGCGGATGTCGGCGATGTGATGGCCCTGCCTGTTCCAGGGCGCAAGCCGCGCATAGAGCGAGGGATTGGTTTCGGGCTCGAGCGAGACAGCAGTCACCTCAGCGCCGAGCTTTTCCAGCCACAATGAAAGCCAGGATCCCTTGAACCCCGTGTGTCCCGTCAGGAATACGCGCCGGCCATTCCAGAAGTCCGTCAGGCCCATATCTTCCACGGCGCCTTTCCTGAACTCCAGAGTTCTTCGAGCTGGTGGCGCTCGCGGAGCGTATCCATGGGCTGCCAGAAGCCGTTATGACGGAATGCTGCCAGCTGCTTATTGGCTGTCAGCCACTGCATCGGGCCGGCTTCCCAGATCGTGTCGTCACCTTCTATGAGGTCGATCACCGAAGGGTGGAGCACGAAGAAGCCGCCATTGATGCGTTGGCCATTGTCTTTCGGCTTTTCGATGAAGGCGGTCACGACGTCGTTCTCGATGTTCGTCGCGCCGAATCGGCCCGGAGGCGTCACCGCACACATCGTCGCCTTCAGTCCGTGGCTGCGATGGAATGCAATCTCTTCGGAGATGTCGATATCGGCAACGCCGTCGCCGTAAGTCATGCAGAAGGGTTCGTCCGGGTTCAGATGGTCGCGGATGCGTCGGAGACGGCCGCCTGTCATGGAGCTCATGCCGGTATCGACCACGGTCACGCGCCAGCTGGGCTTCGAGCCTTTGTGATATTCGACCGTGTTGGTGGCGAGATCGACTGTGATGTCGCTGTGATGAAGGAAGAGGTTTACGAAATATTCCTTCAGCATATAGCCCTTGTAGCCGGCGCAGATGATGAAATCACTGAGGCCATGATGGGCATAGATGTTCATGATGTGCCAGAGGATTGGCTTTTCACCGATTTCGACCAGCGGCTTGGGGCGCACCGTGGTCTCCTCGGCAAGGCGCGAACCCAGACCACCGGCGAGAATTACGACTTTCATCCCAAGCGCACTCCAGAGTGTTTAGAACAGTTATGGCTTTCGGCCGGCGCCCGGCGAGGCCGTCCGGTATGCGGGGCTCTCCACAGGCAAAACGGCCGTATGGTCATCCTTGTCCCGGTATCCGATTTCGTTCTTGTGCGAGGCTTGCGGGCGGGTCGGAAGCGGCAGCCGCGTTTCCGCGGGGCCACGCGAAACAATGGAACCGCTTCCGCATCAGTCATGCAGCTGTTGCCGAGGCCGTTCATAAAGAGCGGTTCTATCGGGCGACAAAACGCCTCCCGCCTCCCTCTGGCATTCTTCTTGCATTGTTACTAATATTCTAATCCTTGGGGAGAAAATGCCATGCAATGGAACACATCGGCGGATTTTGCGCCTCTCGTTTTCTTTCTCGGCGAACGGCGAAAGCATAGAATCGTCAGGACGCTCCGAGACGCTGCCGAAGTTCTGATGACGGACTGGCCGTCTGAAGATGGAGAGGAGTACGTCGCAGCCGTCAAGGCTTGCGCCGATGCCATCATGGGGCAGGCCGGGATCGACGAACTCAGGGAATTGCTTCTCAGCGCTGCCAGAGAAGCCGGCATTGCGGTTTTGTCAGTGATCTCCGACAGCGGGAAGACGACACCGCACATGGCTGCGTGACAGGCCATTGAACCAGACCATCATGCGCCGGCCGATGGTCCGGGGTGTCCTGCGCTGATTTGGCTTCCGCCATCGGCGGCCTGGGACCACGCATCTAGGCAAAGCGCGTCGTCAGGCCTTCTTACAAAGTGCCAACCGCGCAACCTGATTGAAAAGACTTAACTCCTTGATCTTGGTAGCGATCAAGAATGGAATGGTGCCCAGAAGAGGACTCGAACCTCCACACCCTTTCGGGTACCAGCACCTGAAGCTGGCGCGTCTACCAATTCCGCCATCTGGGCGACGGAGAGCGATGTAAGGGGGCGGCCCCTGACTGTCAACTGGGTTTTTGAAGTTTTCCTGACAGTTAGCGAAAAAGCAGCCGATCACATGCGCGGAGGGCCGAAGGGCGGGCATAGCGCTTCGCTCAGTACGCCCTATATAAAGGAAATACTGAAAGGAATGCATCATGTTCGCTCCCCGCACGCTTCTGCTCGCCGGTCTTCTGGCTGTTCTGGCGCCTGCCGTGGCGGGAGCCGATTCGCTGAAGCTGGGTAAACCGGGGCTTGGGCCGGTCAATACCGGGTCGACGCTCTGCGATTTTCGCGGCTGCTTCGGTTTCGGGCCGCAGCAATGGCATCGCCCCGCCTATGTCCAGCCGAATTATCGGCCGAGGGGTGCGGGGCCGACCTATTACCTGCCGGGGGCTGCCGGGCCGCCGCAGCTCACCTATGATCCGCCGCCGGTGCGCCCTGTGCAGCCGAAGGATCCGAACAAGCATATCGCCTGGTGCACCAACGAATACCGCTCTTACAATCCGAGGACGGATCACTTCCTCACCTATGAGGGTGTCTACAGGGTCTGCCGCTCGCCCTATCGCTGAGGCGCGGTTAGCTTTCGAGCGAGGCGCGGTCAACGTGGCCGAGATCGCGGCCAGGTTCGACGATGTCGCGGACCCGCTGCTTCAGCTCCTTCGGCCCGGGAAAGCCGCCGTCGCGCTTGCGCTCCCAGATGAGATCGCCGTTGACGCGGATCTCGAAATTGCCGCCGGTGCCGGGGATCAGCGCCACTTCGCCGAGGCTGTCGGAAAAGGTGTGCAGCAGCTCCTGCGCCATCCAGGCGGCGCGCAGAAGCCAGTTGCACTGGGTGCAGTAGAGGATCGAGACGCGGGCTTTTTCTGTCATGGCGATTTCCTTTCGTCACGTTGATTTAAGCTCTGTGGCGCGCTCACGCAATCGCGCACAGGCGTCTTGCGCGCCGCCCTTCGGCATGGTCTCTTCCCCTCGTCGGCCACACCAGGGAAAGCTCATGCGCGTCGCAGTCATCGAAAACATGAGGAATACGGGCCTCGGTGCGCTTGCCACGGCACTCGACGAGGCAGGAGCGGAGATCGAGTGGTTCCGGGTGTGGCAGGACGGCATCCTGCCGAAGGATATATCCGGCCATGATGCGCTCGTCGTTCTCGGCGGTGAGCAGAGTGCGCTGGATGACGACTCCCATCCCTATCTACTGGACCTCGCACGGCTGGCGCGCGGTTTCGGCGATGCCGGCAAGGCCGTGCTCGGCATCTGCCTCGGCAGCCAGATCCTTGCCCGCGCCTATGGCGCCGACAATCTGCTGGGCGTTGCCCGCGAATTCGGCTGGCATGGGATCGGCGTCACCGCCGAGGGCAAGGCCGATCCGCTGCTGTCGGCGCTTGGCGGCGAGTTCACTATCTTCGAATGGCATGCCGACACGTTTTCCTTGCCCGAAGGCGCGGTGCGTCTCGCCACCAGCCCCGTCGCTGAAAACCAGGCGTTTCGCATCGGCCGCGCCGTCTACGCCACCCAATTCCATTTCGAGGCTAATGCAGCGGTCGTCGAAAAATGGAAGGCCGAATTCCCTGAGACGATCGCGCGCATTGCGCCCGGCTGGCTGGAGAACCATGCCGAATTGGCGGCAAGATATGCGGGTGCTGCCGATGCCGCGGGCCTTGCCATTGCCCGCGCCTGGGTGAGCCTCATCGAACCGGAAGAGGTTCGGCTGCTGTCTCAGGCTTCCGCGTGAGAGGCGATCAGATGCCGGCAAGCGAACGCGAGAAGATGGCGGCGGGTGAATGGTATTGCTGCCTCGACAACGAACTCGATCGCCTGCGTCAACAAGCGCGTCTGGCGGTCCACGCGCATAATACGCTGCCGCCGGATGAGCGCGGCGCCGCAGCGCCCGCCCTGAGGGCGCTCTTTGCGCAGGCAGCCTCCGATATCTTCATTGAGGCGCCGTTTCACTGCTCCTATGGCATGAACATCGTTCTCGGCGAGCGCGTCTATTTCAATGCCGGCTGCACCATTCTCGATTCCGGTCGGGTAACGATCGGCGATCGCAGCATGTTCGGCCCCGGCGTGCAGATCTATTGCGCCGAGCATCACAAAGATCCGGCGCTTCGTAGTACCGGCATCGAGATCGCTCGGCCTGTTGTCATCGGCAGCGACGTCTGGATCGGCGGCGGCGCGATCATCCTCGGTGGCGTCACGGTCGGGCAGGGCGCGATCGTCGGTGCCGGCGCCGTAGTGACAAAGGATGTGCCGGCCGGCGCAACCGTCGTCGGCAACCCGGCCCGCATCCGATAATCGTCATCCGGAATTGTCTGATTGGGTCGGTCAGCGGCGGCATTCGTTCGTCGGCTACGGATTATTGCTGCCGCCTCGCGCGTCGTAGCGCTGTCGCGCGGCGATGATGTCCGCCTGGTTCTGTTCGGTCCACAGCACCAGCGAACGAATCGTTTCGTGCAGCGTGCAGCCGAGCGGTGTCAGAGCATAGTCGACCTTCGGCGGCACGACGGGATAGACGGTACGCTCGATGATGCCGTCGCGTTCCAGGTGTCTGAGCGTCGTCGTCAGCATGCGCTGGCTGATGCCGTCGATATTCCTCTTCAATTCCGTGAAGCGAAGTGTGCGTTTCTCGAGCAGCGCGATGACGAGCAGCGACCACTTGTCGGCAATCCGGTCGAGGATCTGCCGGACCTCGCACTCCTCGCGCGCATCCCATTGCAGGACGTCATAGTCCTTGCCTGGCAGGACGCTATCGTCCTTGCCGGTGCTGCAAATGTCACTCGGTGAGTTTGAAGTGCCTTCTTCCATGGCACCGGATCATGTCCTAACTAGGCTTCGGTTACAAGAGGGAACTGAGGCATGAAAAGTAACTTCCATGCCTCAGCCCGTTGTTTCAGCGTGTCAACCGAAGGAACGGATTCCATGTCCACATCATCTTCCCCAACCAAAGCAGTTGAAGGGCGCATGAGCGCCCGCGCAGCCGGGGCGCTGATCGTGCTCTGCGGCGCAATCTTCCTCGAAGGTATCGATGTCGCCATGCTCAACATCGCGCTGCCGGCGATCAGGGCCGATCTCGGCCTGTCGACAACGACGCTCAGCGCCGTCGTCAGCGTCTATGTGCTGGGTTATGCCGGCTTCATGCTGCTTGGCGGCCGCGCCGCCGATATTTTCGGCAAGAAGCGGGTCTTCCTGACGGCGCTTGCCGTCTTCCTCGCCTTCTCCGGCCTCGGCGGTTTCGCGAGCGAGGGCTGGATGCTGCTTCTCGCCCGCTTCGTCACGGGTGCCGCTTCCGCCTTCATGACGCCGGCCGGCCTGGCACTCATCACCGCCAATTTCCCCGAAGGACCGCAGCGCAACCGGGCGGTGATGATCTATGCCTCGATGGCCTCGGCCGGCTTCTCGCTCGGCCTCGTCGCCGGTGGCCTCCTTGCCGCCATCGACTGGCGCTGGGTGTTCTTCGCGCCGGTGGTGCTGGCAGCAATCCTGCTTGCCGTCGGCCCTCGGCTCATCACAGACAGGAATGCGGGAACCGTCCACGGAAAGTTCGATATATCAGGCGCAATCGCGCTGACCGGCGCCATGCTGCTGGCCGCCTTTGGCGTCACCCGTCTCGAGCATCCGGGCGAGGGCACAGAATGGACGATCGCCGTCTTTGCGGCAAGTGCCGTGCTCTGGCTTGCCTTCATCCTGATCGAGCGCGCCTCGTCCGCCCCGCTGGTGCGGCTCGGCATCCTGCGCTCGGGCGCCTTGATTCGCGCCAATCTCGGCGCCCTGCTGTTTGCCGGCTCGTTTTTCGGCTTCCAGTTCATCGCCTCGCTTTATCTGCAGGAACTGCTCGGCTGGACGCCGATGCAGACGAGCCTGGCGCTGATGGCGATCGGCATTGATGCAGTGGTCGCGCCGATCCTGACGCCGCGGCTCGTCGACCGCTTCGGCAATGTCCGCGTCATCCTCGCAGGCTTCCTGCTGGCGCTTGCCTGCTATGGCCTGTTCTTGCGCATGGGCTTCGACTGGACTTATGCCGCCATGTTCCCGTCGATGCTGCTGCTCGGCCTGGCCTTTGCCCTCGGCTACGGCCCGCTGACCATCGTCGCGACCGACGGTATTGCCGAGGACGAGCACGGGCTTGCCAGCGGACTGGTCAATACGGCGATCCAGTTCGGAGCCGCGCTCGGCCTTTCCGGCGTCAGCGCCATTGGCGCCTATATGCTGGGTGACGCAGTCTCTCCCGAAGCCCGGCTGGAATCCCTGCGCGTCGCACTTCTGGTACCGCTTCTCGCCGCTGCGCTTGGCGCACTCGTGATGGCGACGGGCTTGCACGGCCGTGACGGTTCCCGCCGCGAGGCCGTCGCCTGACGGCGCTTGGCAGGGCCTCACTTGTGGCCTTGCCATCTCGACAGCGACGAAAGCTCCGCTAGATGAGAAGGCGAAACGGGAGGAAAATCATGAGCGAGCCGAATTTACCGATGGAAGGCGGTTGCCGTTGCGGCCGGGTGCGGTTGAAGATCAGCGCCCCGCCGCTGCTGACCATGGCCTGCCATTGCACGGGGTGCCAGAAAATGACCGGGAGCGCCTATTCGCTGAGCGCCGCCATCCCCAGCGAAGGCTTCGAAGTGACGAAAGGCGAGCCGGTGATCGGCGGCCTGCACGGCCTGACCAGGCACTATTTCTGCCCCTATTGCATGAGCTGGATGTTCACCCGGCCGGAAGGCATGGACTGGTTCGTCAATCTGCGCACGACCATGCTCGACGACCCCAGCTGGTTCACGCCCTTCATCGAAACATGGACGAGAGAGAAGCTGTCCTTCGCCGAGACCGGCGCGGTGCACAGCTACGAGGCGCTGCCCGCGATGGACGCGTATGAGGGGCTGGTGAAGGAATATATGGGCAGGGGGTGAACGTTCAGAAGCCCTGGAAGAGAAAATCGACGGCAGCGACGATGCGGTCACTGTCGGCGGTAAGATCCGCGACGACGCCTCCGATTTCAGCGGCCGGGACCGACGCCATGCGCTGAGTGGCCATGACATAGGTTTCCCCCTCTATGGGAAAGCGTGGGTTCAGCCGTGAGATCGACCAGCTCAGTTCTTGCACCGGATGCAGCGGAACCATGATTCGCGAAGGCAGGTCGTCCAGTAGATTGGCTTGAAGATCGATGGCCAGGAGATTTCCGCTCTTAAGTCGATAGGCGTGAAAGCGCGCCATCAAAACTGACGGTACTTGGCGAACGGCAAGCCGTGCTTTTCAACATATTCGTTTTCCAGCCGGATAGCCTCAGCGTTCTCGATACGCCACAGCCGCTCGCGCTCCGCCTTTATGGCCTTTGCGATTCCATCTTCCGCCGCTCGGGATATATTGATCTGGAGCTCGCGTGCCTGGGACACGAGACCTTCATCCAGAGACAGGTTCGCTGCTTTTCTTGGCCGCTGAGCCATAACGATCTCCGCAATCTTATGCGCAGATCGTATGCGCATAAGATGCTATTGAGAAGCGTTATTCGTCGCCCATCTTCAATGCCGCAATAAACGCTTCCTGCGGAATCTCCACCTTGCCGAACTGGCGCATGCGCTTCTTGCCGGCCTTCTGCTTGTCGAGCAGCTTGCGCTTGCGGGTGGCGTCGCCGCCGTAGCATTTCGCGGTCACGTCCTTGCGCAGCGCCGAGATCGTCTCGCGGGCGATGACGTTGCCGCCGATCGCTGCCTGGATCGGGATCTTGAACATATGCTTCGGGATCAGCTCCTTGAGCTTTTCGCACATGTCGCGGCCGCGCTTTTCGGCGGCCGTCCGGTGAACCATCATCGACAACGCGTCAACCGGCTCGCCGTTGACGAGGATCGACATCTTCACGAGGTTGCCCTCGCGGTGGTCGGTGAGCGTGTAGTCGAAGGAGGCATAGCCCTTCGAGATCGACTTCAGCCGGTCGTAGAAATCGAACACGACTTCGTTGAGCGGCAGGTCGTAAGTCAGCATCGCGCGCGTGCCGACATAGGTGAGCTCGATCTGGATGCCGCGGCGGTCCTGGCAGAGCTTCAGGATGCCGCCGAGATAATCGTCGGGCGTCAGGATCGTCGCGCGAATCCACGGCTCGTGGATTTCGGAGATCTTGACGACATCGGGCATGTCGGCCGGGTTGTGCAGCTCGCGCTCCGTGCCGTCGGTCATGTACATCTTGTAGACGACGGAGGGTGCGGTGGCGATGAGGTCGAGGTCGAACTCGCGCTCCAGACGTTCCTGGATGATTTCGAGATGCAGCAGGCCGAGGAAGCCGCAGCGGAAGCCGAAGCCGAGTGCCGCCGATGATTCCATTTCGAAGGAGAACGAGGCGTCGTTGAGGCGAAGCTTGCCCATGGCGGCGCGCAGATCCTCGAAATCGGCGGCATCGACCGGGAAGAGACCGCAGAATACCACGGGCTGCGCCGGCTTGAAGCCCGGCAGCGCTTGCGCCGTCGGCCGCTTGTCCTCGGTGATCGTGTCGCCGACGCGTGTATCGGCCACTTCCTTGATCGAGGCGGTGATGAAGCCGATCTCGCCGGGGCCGAGGCTGTCGACGGTGACCATCTTCGGCGTCAGCACGCCGACGCGCTCGACCTGGTATTTGGCATCCGTGCCCATCATCCGGATCGTCTGGCCCTTGGTCAGCACGCCGTCGATGATGCGCACGAGAACCATGACGCCGAGATAGGTGTCGTACCAGCTGTCGACGAGCAGCGCCTTCAGCGGCGCTTTCTCGCCGCCCGGGCTCTTCGGCGCCGGCAGCTTGTGGACGATCGCCTCCAGCACGTCGGGAATGCCGAGGCCGGTCTTGGCCGAAATCAGCACGGACTCCGAAGCGTCGATGCCGATCACTTCCTCGATCTGTTCCTTGATGCGGTCGGGTTCTGCGGCTGGCAGGTCGATCTTGTTGAGGACGGTGACGATCTCGTGGTTGTTGTCGATCGCCTGGTAGACGTTGGCGAGTGTCTGCGCTTCCACGCCCTGGCTGGCGTCGACGACGAGCAGCGAGCCCTCGCAGGCCGACAGCGAGCGCGAGACTTCATAGGCGAAGTCGACGTGACCGGGCGTGTCGATCAGGTTGAGAATGTATTTCTCGCCATTGTTCGCCTGGTAATGCAGGCGCACGGTCTGCGCCTTGATGGTGATGCCGCGCTCGCGCTCGATATCCATATTGTCGAGCACCTGCTCGGACATTTCGCGCTCGGCAAGGCCGCCCGTTGTCTGGATCAGGCGGTCGGCCAGCGTCGATTTGCCGTGGTCGATGTGGGCCACGATCGAAAAGTTGCGGATATGGGAAAGCGGAGTGGTCGAATTGGTGCTCATGCGCGCCATATAGCAGCGCCGCCCCTTGCCGCAAAGCGGTAATTATCCCGCCGTTTACGCTATTTGCAGCTTATCGGACGCGTGTCAGACCGGCCATGTCTCCAGCCGCCAGGCCGAATCCCAGAACATCCATTCATACTGCGAGGCGCGCACGAAGGCATCTGTCATTTGAGCGCGTTCCGTCGGCGATGCGGCGCGGGCGGCGATGTCGGTCAGCGCGATCACTTCGCGGGCTCCGGCTGCGAACTGCGGATCGCCATAGGTGTTGATCCAGGCCTGGAACGCGTTGCCCTCGGTAGCAGGTCGGTTCTTGATCGCTTCGCCGACGTGCCAGTAGATCCAGAAGCAGGGGAGGATGGAGGAAAGTGCCACCGCGTAGGAGCTGTGATAGGCGGTGGCCAGCAGGAAGTTGGTATAGGCGAAGCCGGCAGGCGAGGGCTCTGCAGCCGTGACATCCGCCGACGTGATGCCGAACTGAGTGAGGAAGCCGGCATGCAGGCCCTGCTCCACGGTGATGGCCTTCTGCGCCGAACCGAGGAAGCGCAGAACCTGCGCATTGTCGGGCGCTTTGGCCGCAACGATGGCGAGGCATCGGGCGTAATGCTTCAGGTAGAGCGCATCCTGCAGGATGTAGTGCCGGAAAACCTCTGGCGGCAGCGTGCCGTCCGAAAGCCGTTCCAGCAGCGGCAGTCGCTCGATCTCGGCCATGATTGGCGCGATCCGGTCCCAGGCGGCAGCTGTGAAGCTTCCCGTCACGTCCGTATTCTGCATCTTGCCGTCCATCCTCTTCTCCCAGAAGTGCGCCGCCATATAGCGACGGCATCGCGGTGAAAGCAAGGTAGGATACCGGTCGTATCGAGGCTTGATTCCATCATCAGACAATGTATTTCTCTTATAGTAGAATTATGGATCGGAAGATGGAACAGGAACTCGAACAGGCGATCGGCATCCGCATCCGCAAGCTGCGGCTGGAAAAGACCCTGACGCTGGATGAGCTTGCCGAGGCCTCCGGCGTCAGCCGCGCGATGATCTCGCGCATCGAGCGGGCGGAAGCGAGCCCGACCGCCTCGCTGCTGGCAAGGATCTGTGCCGCGCTTGGCCTGTCGCTGTCGGCCTTCTTCGCGGAGGAGGGGCATCAGGCCTCGCCACTTGCCCGCCGACAGGAGCAACAGGTCTGGCGTGATCCGGAGACCGGTTATCTCAGGCGCTCGGTTTCGGCTCCCGGCACCGCCTCCGATGTCGATATTGTCGAGGTCGAATTCCCCCCTGGCGCCCGCGTCAGTTTTCCCCCGCATGCCGCATCCCACGGCATGACGCAGCATGTCTGGCTGTTCGACGGCGAGCTGGAGATGACGGCGGGCGAGGCCGTCTACCGGCTGCGCCCGGGCGATTGCCTCTTCATGCCGGTCGGCGAGGGCCACGTCTTCCACAATCCAGGCAACGCGCCGGCGCGCTATTGCGTCGTGCTCGATCGCGGCGGCCGATAACGGCATTCTTTTTCAGGAGGAGGTGGCATGAAAGAGGCCGCGCCCAGCATTGAGAGAACGGATTTCTGAGATGCAGATGATCTTGGGACAGTCACGCCTTGCGCTGTTTGGCCTACCTTACTTGGGTTTTCGCGAACTCATGGA
>NZ_ML133654.1:0-297637 GCF_003985135.1 Rhizobium fabae | reverse complement strand
GAGTGGCTTTGGACGTATAACCACGAACGGCCCAACATGGGCATTGGCGGCATCACACCCGCTCAGAAACTGAAAATGGCCGCGTGAATTCTACCGCTGAACCCCGCTAAAACGGGGAGGACTACCCATACTCTTGGCGAACCCGTCAGGGATTGAAGCCCGACGGATAGTTCTAGCTCGAGATCGGACTAGGGCTGGCGCCCTTGGCCCCGAGCGGCCGGTGGAGGTTACGTGTTGGCAGCTTTCTGGCAGGAGTGACCACGACTGAACTGCGCACTTCGTGCCTGCTGCCATCGCGGAAAGACGAGAGGATTACCAATCAAACACCGTCGGGAGGCACAAAGAAGCAGTTAACGCGGTATTTCCCTTCCTTCCCCATTCCCGCAGCTTCAGAACGGTCGTCTGTTGGCTGAAGGCAGATGTGATAGTTACGGTCGTGAGACGGAATCTCCTTTCCGTAGGGGATTACCAATAGCTGATTTCTGGTCACAAGATGATGGTCTCCCGGGTGAAGGTGAATTGAGAATCCGAACGGCCCTTTCGTGATGTCCGAACTCGGAATCGATTGGCAGTCACCATCGACATCGTTGCCATTGCAACAGGCGGGTGGGTAGGTCCAACCGCCAGCCGCCATGTGGGCATCGCTCGATGCGAACAGTCCCATCAATAAAACCGAAAAAGGCACTATAAGTGCTGTTACTGGTGAGGAAACCATGGACCGCCCCCAGCGTAGTCCTTCGGCTTAGTGAGCCAGTTGGATTGTGCGCTCAATTCATGGTGCATGGGAAGCAATAGTTTGCGTGAACGCCCGTGGTTTCGTTGGACCGGGAGTTGGTGGCAATTGCTACATAACACCGTAAATTTCCCGGAGAACAGGACCGGAAACCTGCCGCCGCAACCTCGAGATGAAATTGAATCGAACTCGGAAGAAAAATTCCTAAATCATTGAAAAATGATTCGTTTCGAGTCGGAACGAATCACCTTCGCACGTCTTTGAGTCGCGACTTAGTGATTCGGAGGATGCGTCCATGGCATCGGGACATCGCGCGCAGTGGAAGGGCTTCTTACGGTTTGGCGAGGTAAGCTGCGGCGTGGCGCTCTACACAGCCGCCAGCACATCCGAGCGAATCACGTTCAATACGATCAACGCGAAGACAGGCAATCGGGTCAACCGCGTGTTCATCGACAGCGAGACCGAAGAGCGCGTGGAGCGCGAGGCACAGACGAAGGGCTTCGAGATCGACAACGGGCAGTACATCATTATCGATCCCGAGGAAGTGGCCGCAACCATCCCGGAAAGCAACAAGACGCTCGAAGTGCAGGCGTTCATCCCCTGCAAGGAGATCGATGACATTTTCTTCGACAAGCCGTATTACCTCACGCCTGACAAGATGAACGCCGACGCCTTTGTCGCCCTCCGCGAGGCCATGAAGAATTCGAATGTCGTGGCAATCGCGCGTGCCGTCCTCTTCCGGCGAGTCCGGACGGTGCTCATTCGCCCGCACGGCAGGGGCTTGATCGCCACCACGCTCAACTACGACTACGAAGTTCGCTCCTCGAAAAAGGCTTTCGAAAAGATGCCGAAGTTGAAGATCGAAGGCGAGATGCTCGACCTCGCAAAGCACATCATTTCAACAAAGAGAGGCGAGTTCGATCCGGCGACGTTTGAGGACCGGTACGAAGCCGCGCTGGCTGAGCTCGTGAAGGCGAAGTTGGAAGGCAAGGCGCTTCCGAAGCCGAAGAAGGTCGAGATTTCGAAGCCCAACGATCTGCTGGCCGCCCTTCGCGAAAGTGCCGGGCTTCTCAAGGCTGGCACGGTCTCCGACAACAAACCGAAACGCACTGCCGCCAACGCCAATAAGGGCGCCGGTCGGGAGCGCGCCGCGCGCGGAGTGGCCTCGAAAGCCGCCTCTTCCGGGGCTGCTCCGCGGCGCAAGGCCAGCTAGGGAGATCGGTCATGGCTCCGAGTTATTACTGGAAGGGCTATCTTAAGCTGTCACTCGTCACCTGCCCCGTGGCGATGACCCCGGCGACTTCGGAATCCGAGAAGGTTCGCTTCCATACGCTGAATAAGGCGACTGGGAACCGAGTGGTTTCGCAGTACGTCGACTCCGTGACCGGAAAGCCCGTCAAGGACGAGAACGAGGCCAAGGGCTACGCGCGCGGCGAGAGCGACTATATTATCCTGACGGAAGACGATCTCGACCGGGTCGCACTGGACACGGTGAAGACGATCGACATCGAAAAGTTTGTGCCTGCCGACTCAATCGAGTGGACCTATCTCGAGAAGCCGCATTACCTCATGCCTGACGACCCGGTTGGCAATGAGGCGTTCGCCGTCATCCGCGATGCCATGAAGGCGGATAAGGTATTCGGCGTCTCGAAGCTGGTGATGGGTCGCCGCGAACGCGCCGTCATCCTGGAACCGCGTGATGAAGGCATCATTCTTTGGAGCCTGCGGTTTGGCGACGAGGTGCGGCCAGAGGATTCGTACTTCGAGGATATCAACGAAGAGGCGGACCCCGATCTCGTTCCTCTCGTCCAGAAGCTCATCAAGCAGAAGTCGGCGCACTGGTCGCCGGAGATGGCCAGCGATCCGATACAGGATGCCCTGCTGAAGCTCATCGAGGAGAAGAAGAAGCTTCTCAAGCCGAAGAAGGCGGCCAAGGGAAAGAAGGATCAGGCCGCTCCGGCTTCCAACGTGGTCAACATCATGGATGCGCTTCGCAAGAGCCTCGAGGCCGACCTCAAGAACAGGAAGGCGGGTTGACATGCATCTGGCGGATACGAGGATCGAGCACGAAGCTGGCGGTTGGAAGATCGATTTCATCGGAGATGACGGCGACGCCGTTTCTGTGAGGGTCGCCGACGAGCACGCAGTCAGCGCTGATGAAGCCCTCGAACAGGCGAAGGCCGTGATGGTGCAGTTAACGGCGTTCGGTACCCGAGGCGGTGGTCGAAGCGTGAACACCTACGATGCCGCGAGCAACGGGAATTTCGACGACGATCTGCCCGTGCTCGATACCCGGCACTGAGTCCACCACGGCAAGGACTGGCAGCCCGTTGACGGTCGCCCCATCCGATGCAATGTGCTCCAGTATGCCCAAGAAGACGAAAACGAAGAGCGATGATCTCGAACTGATCAGAGAGTGGTCGCTTCCCCTGGAGGCGACGCTCGGATCGGCTGTCAGAGTGAAGGGAATCCTCCAGGAAATCCGATCTCGACTTCCTCCCGCGGTCAGGAAGTCGCTGGATATGCAGTCAGGCGAGCTTACACTCGTCATGCCGGAAAATTCCAAGACTGCGTTTCGCGCGACCTCGTCGATTATCTCGGAATCGCTGCGGGGCGTCGCAGACCTTCCGATCATCCCGCGCGAGATCGAGGACATCCTGGGGATAACGGCTTCTGAAAGGAAGCGTTGGTTGGAGGACGGGCGTCTTCCAAGCGCTGGAACTCGAACAGTCAGGCTTCAGGGTCGAGCGCGGCGGATCACCTTCCACGTATTCGATCCGCGGGTTGTAGAGGATCTGCTCGATCGCGGGGCCGTGGATGAATGGCGCGAGGAAGACGCGGCGGCCAAAGCAGAAAACCGGAGGCGCGCCGCGTACCAGGCGAAGCTGACCCGTTCGCTGAAGAAACAAGACAAAGTCAAACAAGCTGATCCGAAAGTTGAAGACGCTGCGACCGGATTGAGCGGTTGGGACGAGTTCGGGAGCGAAGGCCTGCTTCGCTAATACGTCGAGCGCACTTCCGGCTCTGAACTCACTGTCCCAAGCGACGCTTCGCAGCCTTCTGCTTTTTTACGCAACCTTCAACGCCTTCCCGGTAGTCGCCGAATGCGTTCCTACAGAACTTGAAGATCGGATCCTCCGAAATCGCCTTGCGAGTAATTTCGGTGTTCTTTTGTCGTAGACGACCTTCTGCAGGGTCGCGCATTCTAGCGCCTCCTTCTTGGGTTTCTCAGTCGAGCAAACTCGCATGACGTTTCGCTTCCATTGCTCAGCGCTTCGACGGAAATCGGAAACCCTCGGCCAGCCTCTCGATGGAAAAAAGCATCGAGGATCAGGCCCGACGCCGAGACGTCTATTCCTTTACACCTCGAAGACGTTGTCCTTATGCGGGAGAGATGCGAGACAGGACTTCGTGACGGTCAACGGTCCAGTCGTCCGCTGGGCGCCTTGCGCGCCCGGACGTTACTCACCCTCTTCACCCGTCTTCGGAAAGAGATGAGTGACATTGGAACCAGGGGTCTGAACCCTCGCTGCCACCTTCTTAATGCCGGTGCTGCGTTCGCCAGCAGCTTGTACGACCGAGGCAAATCCATCGCGCTGCCTGTAGTAGTCGGGTTTTTCCGGAAGACTGAGATCAAAATCGGCAAGCAGTCGCTCGATGAGGTCCATCGCCTTCGCCGCGACCACCGCATAGCCCTCCTGGCGTCGCTCGAAAAAGCTGTCGAAGCCTGGACCGGAGAGATCAAGGTTATCCAACGCGTTTCCAAGATTCGTCACCCGGTTCGATAACCATAAAGCCTCGTGGAAGAGCTCGTCGCCGAGGAGGCTCAAATCTTCAGCCGGTGGAAGGATAAGGACCGGATCCGGTGTGTGGAAGACGAATTCGCCTTCGTTGACTGGGTTGAACTCAGGCGTATCGTGGACGGCAGCGTATGCCGTGCCGACAAAATCGTCCAATGCCAGAGCTGTCAGCATCGCCGCGCTGCGCGCTTTGGCTTTTGGGTTCCGCGCGCGTCCAGCACTCGTCCACCGCAGTGCGCTCGGTATAATTGTGCCGGCGGCGAAACAGCCAGCCCCAATCATCGCTCCGACTAGCATGATGCCCTGAGTTGTTTCGAAGAACTGCGTCAACACTTACCTCGTAGAGTTCGAGAAGCGATTTGCATCGGTCGCACGCAGGACGGAATCAGTACCGGCTATTGCAGTGTGCCTCGCTTGAAAGCGATTAGGAATGCTCTCCCGAAGATGAGATCTCGACAGAGTAGATTCAAGGTGTGTCCGTATCCCTATGCCCGATGACCCGCCGTCGAGCGACAAGACGATGGAAGTCAGCGATGCCGGAAGACGCCTTACCGCGTTGAACGCTCCGGGAAAACCATTCGACCGTAGTCCGAAAGCCCCCTTGAAGGCTGGATAAAGCCGATAGAGCGGAGCAATTCCAGGAAGACCGGGCCTGACGGATCAACCTCCATCCGACGCTTTCGGATGGAGATATACGTCAATCGAACTGCTCCTCGTGGCCGATTTGCTCCTGCACAGCGTCGCTGACATCGGGATCGTCCGCGGGATCGGGATCGGCGCTGGCGGCATCGTTCAGCGAATTTGCCGCTTCGATCAGCGCGACAACCATCTCCCGCGTCGCCCAACCAGCCTCGTTCCCCGATGCGATAATTTCCTCCAACACGTTTCGGGCCGCGGCCTTCGCTTCAACCAACCGATCCGCCGAGTCTTCACTGATCGGCGCCGGGAAGCGGAAGCCGACCGGTTCTGTCCATGGCTCGGTCAGAAGCCGTAGTTCGTCCCGACCGATGAATTCATCGGCGCTGGCCTCGCGATCCGGGTGTGATACGGAAATGTCCATCTCCTGCGGAAGCGAGAGCGCTTGTTTTGTGTTCATAATGCCTACGGGCACCTGTTTACCGCCATCGTTTGTCGCGGTCACTTCGACGATCTTCTTGTCCTCGGTCATGGGTGGGTCTCCTACCGAGGGCAAACTCATTGACTCACCTTCGGTTCCGGACGCGCGGCGTAAAGAAGTTTGCGAATAACCCCTTCAGGGCAGGCAATTAGTATAACAGGTTCTTCGACGTCGTGGTGGTAGACCTCCGAAGCTATCGACGAAATCCTGCGTGATGCCGCCGATGCCGGCAATTTCATCATGGATGGCGGCTAGCGCAAGTATTTCGCCAGGAGGCTCGAACCGATTGGCCCCGTCGCGCCATTCGTCTTGAAGCGCGGACATGATGTCGAAGCCCTCGGCAGCGGCTTCAACAAGGAATTGATCAAAATGGTCCGGCAACCCACAACAGCATCACTGTCACCAACCATCAGAATTCCACTCCCCGAGACTTTGATCGCCCAATACTATACTGATGGCACCTACTGAACGAACGGATATGGATTTGCGGGATCAGGATGGCCGCTTTTGCGCCTATGCCAACCCTGTGGCCCGCGGGTTCCTTCCTCGGGGACATTCGTACGCCTGCCGGCGCCCGAAACTCTTCACGACAGCCGACCGTCCGCCAGGGGCACACTAACACTAAGAAGCGGACATAAAGAGCTCTGGCCACCATGGTCAGGGCGGCAGCCAAGCCTGAGTTTTTCGCAAACCGCCAGCGCTTGTTCCGGCGGGGGGGGCGATGTCAACATAGCCCTGGCTCGTGGCTACGAAAGCCCGTATCCGCGGTTTTTATCGATGGGGTTCATATGACAACAGAAGCCGCCCAGATTAGTGCAACCCTGCTGTTGTTTGCCGCCATGATCGTGCCGTGGATCACGCGAAGATGGCCGCTCTGGGCGAGAGCCGCGTGGCGGGTGGCTGTGTTCATCGCTCTCACATATACGGTGCTGCAAATGGCAGGCTCGCCGCTTGCGCCGCAATTTGATGCCGCCCAGCCTGGCGACCGAGTGTGGCAGCAACTCATTGAGATCGGATGGTGGCTCGCTGCCGCCCAATGCGCGATCGGCATTGTCCGGTTGTTGGTGGTCTTCGAGACTAAGCCGCGAGAAACTCGGATCGTTTCCGATCTGATGGCTGGTGTCATCCATCTGCTGACGCTCTTCGCCGTTATCAATTTCGTCTTTGCCGTGCCGGTAGGTGGCCTTCTTGCCACCTCCGGCGTCATCGCGATCGTCTTGGGCCTGGCACTTCAGAGCAGCTTGTCGGACGTATTCTCCGGGGTCGCCGTTGGGACAGAGCGCCCGTATAGTCCAGGCGATCTGGTCTGGGTGGAAGGCGGGATCGAAGGCCGCGTCGTGCAGGTAAACTGGCGTTCCACACATATTGCCACGCTGAACGGGGACGTAGCGATCGTCCCTAATAGCGTGATGGCGAAGGCCCGTCTGGTAAACCACAGTTTGCCGACGAAAGTTCGCCGCGTGTCGATCACAGTGAAGGTCGCAGCAAACGAACGGCCCGATCGTTGCATGGCGGTCCTGAACGCGGCAGTCAAAACCTGCGTGTTGCTATCGGCGACGCCGCCTCCAAGCGTCGCCCGCAGCGAGCTTCAGGGCGACGGCGTTGCCTACGACATCAGCTTTACCATTCCCAGCATCGAAGTGTTCGTCGAGGCCCGCACCGAACTGCTAGGCCACATCCAATCCCATCTTCGCCACGCAGGCATTGCGCTCGCCGTTCCGGGCGTCCCGATCCAAGGGCGCTTGCAAGTTCCAACCGCAGTAACCCTCCTCGAGGAGTCAGACTGGTTCGGAGTCCTCGCCGATGCTGATCGAAGTCTCTTAGCGGACCAACTGGTCGAAGTGTGGTTCGCCGCTGGGGACCAGCTTATGAAGCGCGGTGACGATCCGAAAGTGCTCTTCATCGTGGCATCGGGCACCGTCGAGATCACCGATGGTCTGCCCGGTTCGACCGAAGTAATCTTCCGACTGGGTCCTGGTGGCAGCCTTGGGGCAATCGGCATGATCACAGGTACACCCTACGCAGCAACGGCTACTGCATTGACGCCCGTGACCGCTTACCGCCTCGACAGAAAGGGCGTAGGGGACGCTATTGCGGCGCGCCCGGATCTGGTCAAGAGCCTAGAAGTGTTGGCTCGCAGAGGGCAGGAACTGAACCGCAGGGACGTGGTTGCGCGCCAGGCCGACTATGCTGAACCGCCCGAGATGTTTCTGTCGAAGCTTCGTAGTTTTCTGCGAAAAATTTCTGAGAGCCCGCGCGACGAAGACCAACGGCGACACCGCTCGTAACCTCGCCAGAGCATCCTCGGCGCCGTCCCGACCTTCGTGGTGGGTCCATACCCGAAATTCGAGAATGCTGAACAAAATTCGGGAGCACGCCAACAAGCAGAAATCGCATGAGCTTGATCTCCACTATGGAACCTCGGCATAGCGGATGATGCTCTGATTTTGTACGTTGGCGACTAATTCATCAGAACGAGACAAAAATCGGCGGAGCAAAGGTGAGGAATTTGAATCGTTGTATCCTAAGGTGAGATCAATTGTCGGAGGCACACCCTCAAGTGCTCTAGCAACGACATTTGGCGTCAGCATATTTTGCGCATAAAGCGGAATGAGCGTTATTCCACCCGTAGACACGACGAGCGACATTGCTGATGGTAGGCCTTCGCCTTCGTACTCTGCCTTGAGTGTGATCCCAACGTTCGACGCGTAATCTTGGATCACGGATTGCAATACGGGAGAAATTCTAGCCGAACTGACGTAAGTTTCGCGGGCAAGGTCCTGCGGCCGGATCTTTTTGCGCGACGTCAAGCGATGGTCCGCCGGCAGCACGGCGATCAGTGGCTCCTTGGCTAAAAACTTGAAGGACACACCAACACTCTGCGTCTCGGGGCGAAGGAAAGCGACGTCCAGCTTGCCTCGCATCAGTGCCAGAGCAAGGTCCGGGGAAGACTGACTGGACAATATGATTTCAACCTCCGGCGCTTCCTCGCGAATGATGCGCAATGCATGGGGTAGCCACACGACCTCTTGCCCTGCGAGAAAACCGATAACGAACGACTGCTTTTCCGGCCGTTCTGCCCGCCGGGCCCCTTCCGCAGCCGCCTCGACTTGCAATAACGCCAGCCGCGCGTGATCAAGAAACACTTTACCGGCGGCGGTGAGCGTCACGCCGCGCGACTGCCGTTCCAACAGTTTTACGCCGACTTCGGTTTCCAGATCGCGAATTTGCCTGCTGAGTGAGGGCTGGGAAGTGTGAAGCCGCCGCTCTGCTGCGGTCAGTAAGCTTCCCTCCTCCGCAACAGCAACAAAATAGCGCAAATGCCTCAGTTCCATCGGGCCCTCGCTATACCTTTAAGGCATAGCTCGAACGTACAAGGTATTTGCCCTTGATAAAAGGGGGTTTTAATTAACGTCGCGATTTCGAGATCTAATCGAACGCGCTTCATCGGAGTATTTCGCAACCAGCTCTGTCCAATCGGAGAGGAAACGCTAAATGTCTAAAAGCCTATTGTAGTAGCGCGTGGAAGAATGGCTCTAATTGATTGATTATGATCTTCAAATGAATGTTTAACGAGGCAGATGGAGCGACTCAATGCCTACAATCACTACCACGGACGGCGTAAACATCTTCTACAAGGACTGGGGCTCAGGCCAGCCGATCGTTTTCAGCCACGGTTGGCCGCTGACAGCGGACGACTGGGATGCCCAGATGACGTTCTTCCTTCAGCACGGGTATCGGGTGATCGCCCACGACCGGCGCGGCCACGGCCGGTCCGACCAGCCCAGCACCGGCAACGACATGGACCACTGGGTTGCCGACCTCGCGGCCCTGACTGAACACCTCAACCTGCGCGACGCGATCCATATCGGGCACTCCACGGGTGGCGGTGAGGTAGCTCGCTATGTCGCCCGCCACCCGGAGCGGGTCGCGAAGGCGGTACTAGTCGCTTCCCTGACGCCGAACATGTACCGGAGCGAGAACAACCCGTCCGGTCAGCCGCCGGAGTGGTTCGAAGCGATCCGCGCGGGCGTGCTGGGCAACCGGGCGGAGTTCTACCGTTTCGTCCCTGAGAACCCGTTCTACGGTTACAACCTCGATGGGGCCAAGCCTTCGGAGGCAATCATTGCGAACTGGTGGCGCCAAGGCATGGCCGGCGGTGCCCTCGCTCACTACGCGACTGTCGACTCTTGGCTGGAAGATTACACCGAAGACCTCAAGAAGATCATCGTGCCGGTGCTGGTGATGCATGGCGAGGCCGATCAAGTCGTCCCGTTCGCAAGTTCTGTGCCGCGTGCGGTCGACCTGCTCAAGAACGGGTCGCTGAAGACCTATCCGGGCTACCCCCATGGCATGCTGACCACACATGCAGATGTCCTCAACCCCGACCTGCTCTCGTTCATCAGGTCTTGACGACATCGACCGGACCGCGGCCTTCACCCAACGTCGGCCGGACGATCTGTCACCCGGCAGTGCCGGGTGACACCTGTCGCCATCGACATGCCAGCATGGTTGGCGTTGCTGCCGTCTTTGAGTTTTATGGCGCTCAGCTCGATGGCAGCTTTTGGGACACTGAACATAGTGTCTGAACGGCTGAATTGGGGGGGCGCAAAGTTGCCATTTAAAAGCCGTGCTCGGTGGAGCGGTAGGCCGCAAGTGGTACATTCCTTTAATGGAAGATCCGGCTCTTCACCTTGAGCTGATCAATATCAAGGTCCGGAACGAAAATGTCCCTCGGTGTTGGCGCTGCCGGGTCTCTGCCGGACGAGGACGAGGCCAGCGGTCATCAACCAGCGACCATCCCGTGCGTTCATAGCTTGCGCGCAAGTGACGATCCGGCGCTCCGTCAGGGTCTTCCGAAGGAAGGCGACGGGGTGTTCGCGTAGCGTCAACCCGACATGACTGTAGTCCTGGACACGTTGCCCTTCCGTCATTTGACGGAGGACGACCTCAGGTTCCTGCTGCTCGGCGATCGCGCATGGGATTCCGGGAATCCATAGCTGCCGAATCCTTCAAGCTGGCTGAACGTCTTCTCGGCAAACTCGGCCGCGTACGCCACGCAAATGCCTCGGCTATCGAACACCTGACGTTTTCGTTTGAACGCAAGAGATCATGCTGGAGGAGACCGAGGTGACGCGCGGTTTGGCCGGTCGCTATGTCGACACCTACGCTTATGCGGATAGTCGCCTGGATGTGCGGTGGAAGGGATATTCCCTGCCCCTATACACGCCCATGTTGCACTTGGCATAAAGTGTCCTGTTTCTGCAAAGTTGGAGATCGTCCGCTGGCGGGCGGCAGGCACAGCGTTGATGTTGACTTGACCAAATTAACCTTCGCGCACGAAAAGCTGAGGGCGCGGCCGCAAGAAGCTCTGGCGGCCATTTTTCCAGCCCGTGACCGCGGGCGCTATGATCGCAACGGCATCGGCAGCCGACGAGGCGTCGAAGAGGACGACATCTGCGGCGTTGCCGATTGCAACGCCGTAGCCCTCGGTTCCTAGGAGGGTGGCAGCCTGCGTCGTGGTCATAGCGAAGACGCCGTCGAGGCCATCGGCGGTGCCGATCTGGGCGATGTTAGCGTAGAGATTGGCCATACGCATCAAGCTGACGTCGCCGAAGGGCGTGAATGGGTTCAGGACATTGTTGGTGGAGATGGTTGTAACGACGCCGAGCGCTGCCAGGCGGTGGGCGGGCGTCACGCCGCGCGGGATGAGATGGGTCGAATTACGGCCGGTCAGGAAGAGATCCGTGGACGGCAGGACGGTTAATGCGATACCGGCCTCGGCAAGACGGCGGCCGATCGTCTCCAGCTCTTCCGGTGGCAGTGCCGAGAGCTTGGTGACATGGCCGACCGAGACGCGTCCCTGGTAGCGGCGCGCGACAGTCTCGGCGATGACAGTCGGAAGATTAGATCCTGAGGGGTCGAGGTCGAAATCGAGGTGGAAATCGACGGCGACGTCGTGGCGCATGGCGAGGTCGAAGATGCGGCGGATGTGTTCGGCGGGCTCCGGATCGGTGTAGGGGCAGCCCCCCACCAGATCGGCACCTGTCCTCAGCGCCTGTTCCAGCATCGCCTCCGTTCCCGGATCGTTTGTTAGGCCCTCCTGGGCAAAGGCGCAGATTTCGATGTCGATAAGGCTGGTATAGTCGGCCTTTAGATGCTTGATCGCCTCGAATGAACGGAAGCCGGCGCGGGGGTCGATTTCGACAAAGGTGCGCAGCCGGTTCGTGCCGTTGAGGACTGCCTTTTCGACCACTGCAGCAGCACGGGCATAGACGTCTTCCTCGCTAAAGGCGGCCTTGGCCCGGGAGGTTTCGCTGACAGCCTCCGCGAGCGTCCCGGTGCAGAGATTGCAGCGGCTGATGATGCCAGCCTTATCGAGGTGGATGTGGGTTTCGATAAGACCGCCGCAGGCGAGTTTCCCCCCCGCATCATAGTGCGGTGCGTCGCAGACGAAATGAGGCGCGATCGCCGCGATGCGGCCCGCCTCGAAGGTGATGTCCGTCGGTTCGATCATGCCCGGCAGTCGGGCATTGCGGATGACAAAATCGATCGCCATGGGGCCTCCTCAAACCGACAGAAGAAAATTGCGGGCGACGCGGTTGTGATCGGCGATCAGCGCCTCGATATCGACGGCCGCAGGCATGCCGTCGGTGACGCGCCATTCGCCCGCGATCATGACGCGATCGGCCGTCGTGGCGCCGCAGAGCACCAGGGCGGCGAGCGGATCGCCGGCGCCGGAGAAACGCAATTCATCAAGCTTGTAGAAGGAAAGGTCCGCCTGATGGCCTGGCGCGATCGTACCGATATCGTCGCGGCCGAGCAGCCTCGCGGAGCCGGCGGTTCCCCAGCGCAGCGCGTCCAGATGAGTGACGGCTTCGGCGCCATAGGTCAGCCGATTCAGCATCAGCGCATGGCGCACGCTTTCCATCAGGTTGGAATTGTCGTTGGAGGCGGAGCCGTCAACGCCGAGACCGACCGGCACGCCTGCGGCTTCCAGCTCACACGTGCGGCACATGCCCGATGCAAGCACCATGTTGGAGGTTGGGCAATGGCAGATGCCGACGCCGTGCCGGCCGAGTTCGGTGATCTCGGCATCGTCGAAATGGATGCCGTGGGCGAGCCAGGTGCGTGGGTTCAGCCAGTTGCAGCGATCTAGGTATTCAACGGGTGTGCAGGCGAATTTGCTGCGGCAGAATTCGGCCTCCGCTCTTGTCTCGACCAGATGGGTGTGGAGCCGGCAATCGTAGCGTTCCGCCAGTGCCGCCGTTTCGCGCATCAGCTCCAGCGTGACGTCGAACGGCGCGCAGGGCGCGAGCGCTACCTGCGTCATCGCCCCTTCGGAGCGGTCGTGATAGTGCAAAAGCACACGCTCGCTGTCGGCCAGGATCACGTCGTCGTCCTGCACGACATTGGCCGGCGAAATGACGCCCTGCTGGTCTTTGATGTTGAGGCTGCCTCGCGTCAGCGTGATACGCATGCCGAGGCGAGCTGCCTCCTCGGCTTCGACATCCATCGCGTCTTCGAGGCCAGCGGCGTAGAGATAGTGATGGTCCGAGGTGGTGGTGCAGCCGGAAATCAGTAGCTCGGTCAGCGCCAGACGGACTGCAAGGCGGAAGGCTTCGGGCGTCATATGCGTCGCCCAGACCGGATAGAGCGCGCGGATCCATGGCCAGAGCGACTTGTTGATCGCGGCCGGATGGGCGCGCGTCAGCGTTTGGAACATATGGTGATGGGTGTTGACGAGACCGGGGATAACGACGTGCCGGCCGGCGTCGAAACATGCATCGACGGGGGCCGCAGGCTGCCGGCCGGCCGTGATCAGCTCAACGATACGGCCATTCTCGACGACGATGCCGCCCTCCGCGCCCTCGGCCATGATGGCGAGCGGCGATTGAATCCAGAGACGACCCTTCATCGACAATGCTCCCATGCGCCATACATTGACGGAAAAATCAGACGACCAGCCGGCCGTTGCGGGCGATGATGGCGCCGCCGCGGAAAACGGTGCGATCAAGAGGACGGGCGGCAACGGCTTCTGCCAGAGACGCGGCAGGCAAGATGACAAAATTAGCAGGCGAGCCCGCCTGGAGCGGCCCGACAGGGCGGCCGAGGATCTCGGCCGGCGCCTCCGTCGCAAGGCGGAAGGCCGCAGCCAGATCCTCATCCGCACGGAAATCCTGGCGATCGCAGAGAATGCCGACGCGCTCGAGCATGTCTCCATTGCCGAAAGGCGACCAGGCGTCGCGGATATTGTCGTTGGCGCAAAAGAGCCGGACGCCGGCGGCGGCAAGCCGCTTGACCGGGGGCATGGGCACGGGCCCCGGGGCGCTGGTCATGATCGCCACGCCCGACCTAGCGAGTGCCGCGGCAGTACTGCCGAAATCGGCATCTTCCAACTCGCCCAGGCAGAAGGCGTGGCTGACGACCACCTTGCCTTCGAGGCCGAGTGCGACCGTGCGGTCGGCGATCTGGCGAAGCTCGAAGGCGCCGAGTGCGCCGCCGTCATGCAGATGAATATCGAGCCCAACCCCGTATTTGCCGGCGATGGCGAAGATCGCATCGAGATGGCCGGTTACGTCGTTGTCAATGCCGGCGGGATCGAGGCCGCCGACGAGATCGGCACCGGCGGCAATCGCCGCATCTAACAGCCCCGCGGTGCCGGGATCGCGCAACACGCCGGATTGCGGGAAGGCAACGGTCTGGATATCGACGAGATGACCATGGCTCTGTTTCAATGAAAGCACCGCCTCGAGGCCCTTCAGGCCAACTTCGGTATCGATGTCGACGTGGCTACGCACGGAGAGCGTGCCGTAGGCGGCGAGCCTTTCCAAAAGGGCACCACCACGGACTTCGATAGGCAGAGCCACCGTGCGCCGCAGAGATTTCTCCGTTTCGATGCGCATGGCGACCGTATCGCCCGGGATATGTGGGATGAAAGGCAAGCCGATCAGTGTCTTGTCGAGGTGAATATGGCCGTCGACGAAGGGAAGGCTGAGCAGGCCGCCTGCAGCATCGAAACGTGGCACTGCAGCAAAGCCGATGCCGGCCGCCACATTCGGACCGATCGCGGCGATCCGGTCATTTTCAAGAATGAGCGAAACGATCTCGCCGGCTTCGGTCCTGGCGTTTTCGACTACGAGGCTCGGCGTCATCTATTCTTCCATCATCCGCTATGCAATCAGCCCGACCCTGCGTGCCGCGACGACGCGATAGAGCGGATCCTTCCACACCTCTTCCTCCTGCAGGGCGGAAAAGACAAGGCTGACGTCGTGTTCGTCGTCCGAAGCAATCGCGGCGCGTTTGATCTCTGCCCAGGCGGGCGCTTGTCGGCTGCGCATTTCTTCTAGTGCCTCGGCGGTGGGGAGTGCTGGAAAACCGATCTTCGGCACCAGCGAGGCGATCACCTGCCAGAAGGCACGATAGAAGGGCTCGGCATTTTCCAGGTGCGGAGACACGAGGCGCAGCCAATGCATGCCGGTGACGGAATGGAGCGCGGAGAAATCCATGGTTCCGGCGAAGAGAGCAAGCGAGGTCGCGGCCATGCGGCGTGGTGTATCGGCGCTGAAAGCCAGGCGGTCGACGACATGGCGGAAGCCCGGAAGTGCGGCGACGGCGCGGATATTATGCCAAAGCAGATCGGTTTCAGGCTCGTAGCTGCGGATGCCTTCGATATGGCCGACATCGACAAGCACCCTCGCCGGATCGTCCGTGTCCGGAGCGGTACCGGTCGCGGGAGGAAGGGGCAGGTAGCAGGCCGCCCAATAGCCGAGCGCGGTGCCGACCTCCTCGTTGTCCTTCTTAAGGACACCATAGGCAAGACGCATCAGCGGATGTGTGGCGCTGCCAGCAAGGCCGTTCACCATGGCAGGCAGATAGGTGCGGATTACGGCACCGATACCGAGGCGGCGGGTTTCGCCGATGAAGAAGGCACGGTAATCCGCCTCGCGCGCGCGATCGCCAAGCGCCTCGTCCCAAGCTGTCCTGATAACAGGAGCAACCGGGGGCGGCATCGGCGGAAGCTTGTTGCCCTCGCGATACTGCTCGTACCACTGTTCCAGCCGTTCCGGCGAGGCGCCGAGGCGATCAAGCGCGATCAGCACCATCGGAACGTGGTTGGCGAGCAGATAGGGAAATTCGACGCTGTCCTCGCGTGCCCGCGAAAGGATGGTCTCCAATCCCGAAAATTGAAAAGCGGCAGCCCTGCTCATGCCAAAACCTCCCTTGATGTCGTGACGTCCTCGTCTATGCCAGGATCGAAATGCGGTTCGTCATAGGCGGCCAATGCTTCAAGATACCGGTTGGAGTCCTCGATGAACAGCGCTTTCACCAAAGCGCCGACGATGCGCGGCACGCCGTATTTGAGACCGGTGACGCCATTGCTGATCGGGCCGAGGCTCGCCAGCGCGCCGGCATTGAACATATGGATGCGCGAGACCCAGCCGGCTTCGGCATGTCTTGGCATAAGTTCGAAACCAGGGCCGAGATAGGGATGGCCGGCAAGCATCGCATTCTCTTCTCCCTGCGGCGGCTGGAACCGGTCCTTCCAAACTGCAGTGGCCTCGATGAGGCCGACAAGCTCGGGTCTGAGCGCGAAATTGATCTCGTAACCGGTGCCCAGCAGAAGGTGATCTGCGTGGAAGATGCCATTTGCAGTCGTCAGCCTGATCTTGCCGCCGTCCATCGAGAGTTCGCGGACGCCGCAGCCGAGCTGCATGATAAAACCAGGGTGGCGGCAGGCCCGGTCATACTGTTCCTGTGTCGGCGGCACCTTGAAATTGAAGTAGAGATGGGCGAAGCGCCAGCGCTCCAGATCCGGCAGGTCGGCGAAATGGCCGAGGAAACCGGGAAAATTGGTCCAGGCGAGAACCTCCGTACGCGGCAAATCGGCGCTACGCGCAAACATGGTCACCTCTCGGGCTCCGGTCTCCAGGGCCGCCACCGCCCAGTCGAAGCTTGATGTGCCGCCGCCAAGAATCGCGACATCTCTGCCCCCGAGAAAATCGATAGAGATCGGCTCATTGCTATGCGTCCAGGCCGATTTCGGCAGCGCCCTGACCATCGCGGGTATCCGTGGGCCGCCGCAGCCGTCGATGCCGGTCGCCATCACAAGGTGGCGGCAGGTCATCGTACGGCTTGTGCCGTCACCCTTTGTCAGCGTGAGAGCAAGTCCGCCCTCCGTCGGATCTATCGACGAAAGCATCGTGCTGTTTTCGACGTCGATGCCGACAGTCCCTCGAAACCACATAAGATACGCCATCCAATCCTGGCGGCTGACCTTGTCGAGCGCGTCCCAGGCGTCGGCGCCATTCAGCGCCTCGTACCAGGAGCGCAGCGTCAGGCTCGGGATGCCGAGGTCCGGGCCTGAGAGATACTTCGGCGAACGCAGGGTCTGCATGCGGGCGCAGGTGATCCAGGGGCCTTCGCGGCCCTCTTCGCTCTGATCGATCACATGAACGGACCTGATACCGCGCCGCTTCAGGGCGAAGGCGATTGACAGGCCGGAGAGGCCGGCGCCACAGATGACGACCGAATGGAGGCCGTGGCGGTCTTCGTCGACTAGCTTCGGCCAGTCGGCGCAAAGCGCTTCCACGCGCGCCATCTCATCATGGGCGCGAAGTTCCAGCGCCCTCAAGCGCTCGTCCGGCGTTGTCTTCATGAATGTGCAGCTCGTGCGCGTTGGACTGGGCAGTATAGACGCGCAGGGAATGATCAATCCCCTGCCATTTTTTAAGCAACGCGCACAAAATATGGACATTTATGCGCGAATATGTTCTAATTTGTGATTTTTAATGTTTACGATTTTTTGTCAAGTGCGCTTGAGTGCGATTTTGTTTGATGTATAGTGCCCAAGTCAATTAAGAAAGGGGAGCAAACATGAAATCGCTCAGAAGTCTCACACGAAAATTGGCGATCGCGGGCTTCGTCTCGGTCGCATTTGTGGGCTCCGCCATCGGCGCTGACAAGAAATACGAAGGCATCACGCTCACGCTTGCCTCCCAGAACGATCAGTTCGCCGCGGTTCTGGCTGCCATCGCCCCCAAATTCACCGAGGAGACGGGCGCCACCGTCAAGGTCGATATTCTCGACTATGGCTCGTTGCTGACCAAGACGACGACGGATTTCGTGGGCGGCACCGGCGGCTACGATCTCGTGACGATGGATATAGTCTGGGCCGGCCAATATGCCGAAAACAAATACACCGTCGACCTCACCAACTGGATGAAACGCGACGCCGCCGAACTGAAGCTCGACGACATCTATCCGACGCTTCTCAATGCGCTTGGCCATTGGGGCGACAAGCAGGTCGCCTTTCCCTTTGCCGGTTATGCCAACGTGCTTGCCTATCGCAAGGATCTCTTCGACGCCGCCGGCCTGAAGGCGCCGACCACGATGGAGGAAATGGTGGCGGCTGCCTACAAGCTGACCGACCCCAGCAAGAATATCTACGGCTTCGTCGCCAACGGCCAGAAAGGCCCGGCGGTCGCACAGGACTGGATGCAGTACAATACCGAGATGGGCGGTGCGATCCTCGGCTCCGACGGCAAACCGGCACTGAATTCGGAAGCCAATATCAAGAGCCTGACCGTCTACAAGGATCTCTTCATGAAAGCGGCACCTCCCGGCGCCGTTAGTTATGACTGGGGCGGACGTGAGGAAAGCTTCCGCCAGGGCATTGCCGCGAGCATGCAGACATGGTCGGTCGGCGCGCCCGGCTACTATGATCCTGCGATTTCCAAGATCGTTGATAAGGTGGCGATCACAACGGCGCCGCGCGGCGCAGGCCTGCCGAAGCTCTACGGCATTGGCGGCTGGGGCATGGCGATCAACGCCGGCATCAAGGACACGCAGAAGGAAGCCGCATGGGCCTTCATCAAGTGGCTGGTCAGCCCGCCGGTACACAAGGAATTCAACATGATGGGCGCCGGCAGCTTCCTGCGCAAGAGCGAGATGACTGATCCCGATCTGCTAAAGAAGTTCCCCTTCCTGCCTGTCATCGCCGAGACATTCGAGCATGGCGACGGCGAATATCGTCCGCGCATCCCGCAATATCCCGAGATTCAGGACCTGCTCGGCACCGCCGTGAACGATGTGCTCGTCGGCAATGCCGATCCGAAGAAGGCGCTCGACGCCGCCCAGGAAGCCGCTGCGAAGCTCTTCTGATAGCGGTTGACAAAACAATCTCCTCCGCTGGGGCCGCGGCCTAAGTCGCGGCCTCGCCGTTTCCAGACATTGATCCGATGCGCCTCAGGCCTCATGATTGGGCGAGCTCCCGGGCTCGATCCCGGTAGCGCGCATCGAACCAGGAACCTGATGGACATGACGTGACCCTATCCCTCACTTCCGCGCTGAAGCCCTCTGCGGCCTTGAGCGTTTCCTATCTTGAACGCAGGCGGCTGTTCTTCACCCTGATGACGCTGCCGGCCATCATCTATGTGCTCGTCATCGGCGTCTGGCCGCTGGCGCAGGGCATCTGGTTCAGCCTTTACGAATACAATCTGCTGAAGCCGGGGCGAACGCATTTCGTCGGGCTCAGCAATTATGTCGATCTTCTCTTCGACGCTGTGACGCGCGGGGCTTTCGTCAATACCGTCATCTTCACCGTCGGCGCCGTGACTGTCGAACTGCTGCTCGGCTTTGCCATTGCGCTGGCGCTCTGGCGCGACGACCGCTTCAACCGGATCTGCCTGGCATTGATCCTGATTCCGGTGACAATCACGCCGCTGGTGGTCGGGCTTATTTTCCGGGCACTGCTGCTCGCCGACTACGGGCTCATCGGCTATTATCTCGCCGAGTTCGGGATTTCCGATCCGCGCGGCCTTTTCGCCAATCCGAGCTCGGCGCTGGCGACCCTTATTTTCGTCGATATCTGGGAATGGACGCCGCTGGTGGCGCTGATCCTGCTTGCGGGCCTGAAGGCACTGCCGGGCGATATTCTCGAGGCATCGGAAGTGGATGGAGCAACGGCGCTACAACGTCTGAGAATCATCATCATTCCGCTCATGCTGCCTTCGATCCTTCTGGCGCTGACGCTGCGCACCATCGACGCCTTCCGGGTTTTCGACAGCGTCTACGTGACGACGGGCGGTGGACCGGGCAATGCAACCAACACGCTGATGCTGCATGCAGTGAAGCAGGGACTGGAATTCTTCAATATCGGCCGCGCCTCGGCGATATCAAACCTGACGCTGATCTGCATCGCCGTGATCGCGGCAGGCTTCATCCTGTTGATCCGCAAGGCGGACAGAAAGGCGAACGGGCGATGAGCACGCGCACCCTCAGCCGCATCGGCGAGCGCGGCTTCATCCTTGTCATGCTCGCCTTTTTCCTGCTTCCCTTCCTGTGGCTGGCATCGACCGCCTACAAGCCGTCACGCGACATCTTCTCGATCCCGCCGAAACTGACTTTCGTGCCGACCTTCGAGCAGTTCGCGACGGTGTTCCGTCTGTTCGACGTCTGGAGCCTCGTGTCTTCGAGCCTGCTGATCGCCGGCGGTTCCGTCGTCCTGTCGCTGCTGCTCGGTGTGCCCGCGGGCTATGCGCTGGCGCGTTCGACCAGTCGCTACGCTATTGCCGTTGCCTATTTCTTCATGGCGATCCGCATGGTGCCCGCGGTGGCAGCACTGATCCCCTTCTATCTGATGATGCGTGACATCGGGCTGCTCGGCAGCTGGATTGCCGTCGTCCTCATCAACGCGATGCTGAACTCGGCCTTCGTCACCTGGATGATGTTTTCCTATTTCCGCAGCCTGCCGAAGGAGCTGGAAGAAGCGGCGCTGACGGATGGATGCACGCTGTTCGGCTCGTTCTGGCGCGTGGCACTGCCGGCGGTTCGCTCGGGCGTCGTGGCCTCCACCCTTTTCTGCCTGATGTTTTCCTGGAACGACTTCCTCTATCCCATGTTCCTCACCCGGCTCGATTCCAAACCGATCTCAGTGGCGCTGCTTTCAGCCTATGGAACGAAGGACATCACCTGGGGCACGCTCGGCGCACTGGCGCATTTCTCGACGATCCCGATCGTACTGATCGTTCTCTTTCTCAACCGCTATTTCGTGCAAGGTCTGACGAAGGGCATTCATTAGATCCAAATGACAGCATGGCGTCGTGTGAAAACCGCTCGCACGTGTCAGCATCATGCTCCGCTCAGGCGCGCAGCGCCGCTTCGGTCGCGGCATCGAATACGTGGATGCGGGCGGGGTCGGCGGCAAGCGACAAGCGCTCGCCGATCTTCACGCGGCTGGTGCCGTCAATGATGACGCGCAGGCGCGGCGCCGACAGCGTCACGTCATCCTCCTCGGCCGAAAGCGACTTCAACCGGTCGGCAGCCTCGACATCGACATGGACGAGCAGGTTGGCGCCGAGATCCTCGACGAAGGCAACAGTCCCAGCCAAACCACCCGTATCGACCGGTCGGAAAGCTTCCGGACGGATGCCGAGCACGACGGCGCGGCCGGCGGCGGAGGCGATACGCGGCCGCTCGGCGAGCACCTCGCCCGAAAACAGAATGGAGGTCTGGCCGAAGCGTGCCTCGGGGCCGCTCTCCGTCGCGAAGAGCTCGACCGCCAGCAGGTTCATCGCCGGCGAGCCCATGAAACTTGCGACGAAGAGATTGGCCGGCCGATCATATAGGCTACGCGGCGTGCCGAGCTGCTGCAGAACACCGCTCTTCATCACGGCGACGCGATCACCCATGGTCATGGCTTCGACCTGGTCGTGGGTGACATAGACCGTGGTGATGCCCGACATCTTCTGCATGCGGGCGATTTCGGCGCGCATCTGGCCGCGAAGGCGAGCATCGAGATTGGAAAGCGGTTCATCCATCAGGAATGCCTGAGGGCTGCGGGCAAGCGCCCGCCCCATGGCGACACGCTGGCGCTGGCCGCCGGAGAGTTGAGCAGGCTTGCGGGCGAGATAGTCCTCGAGCTCCAGGAGCTTCGCTGTCTCCTGCACCTTGCGGCCGATTTCGGCCTTGTCGAGGCCGCGCACACGAAGGCCGAAACCGATATTCTCGGCGACCGTCAGATGCGGGTAAAGTGCGTAGGACTGGAAGACCATGGCGATATCGCGATCGCGCGGGGCAAGATCGTTGACGACAGCGCCGTTGATCGTCAAGCGGCCATCGGTGATTTCTTCGAGGCCGGCGATCATGCGCAGCGCCGTCGATTTGCCGCAGCCGGAGGGACCGACAAGGACCAGGAATTCGCCGTCGCGGATGGTCATGCTCAGATTGCGGATTGCCGCATAACTATCGCCGTAGCTCTTGCTGATCTGGTCGAAGACGATTTCAGCCATGCTCTTTCCTTGCTGAACAGAAGGCCTGTGGATCCTGCGGATCAGGTCGTGTAGACGCCGCCGGTGACGTTGACCCCCTGCCCGGTCATGAAGCGGGCAGAATTCGAGCAGAGGAAAACGACCACATCGGCCACATCCTCAGGCGTTTCCAGCCGTCCGAGCGGCGTCTGCGCGATATAATCCGTAACGACGCGCTCGGGCGTGACGCCGCGCAGGCTTGCCTCCCAGGCGATCTCGCGCTCCTGCATGCCGGTCTTGACGAAACCTGGGCAGACGGCGTTGACGCGGATACCCGAAGGCGCAAGCTCGCGGGCGAGCGCCTGCGTCCACCCGAGCACGGCAAACTTGCTGGCGGAATAATGAGCGAGCAGCGGCGCGCCGATCTTTGCCGCAAGTGAGGCGGTGTTGACAATGACGCCGGTGCCTGCGCTCGTAAAACGGCGGGCGGCAATCTGATTGGTCAGGAAGATGCCGCGAATGTTGACGTCGAAATTATAGTCCCACTCCTCGTCGGTCAGCTCCAACGCATGCTGCATGGTGGAGACGCCAGCATTGGCGCAGAGAATATCGTACCCCCCCATCTTCTCCGCCACCTCGGAAAATGTCGCTTCGACGGAGGCGCGCTTGCGAACGTCGATCGCATGCGCGGTGGTGCCGTTGCCGATCTCGGCAGCCGTCCGTTCGGCGGTAGCCAGGTCAATGTCGCAGATCGCCACCTGGATCGACTGGCGGGAGAGCGCGGTCGCGATCGCACGTCCTATCCCCGCCGCACCGCCGGTTACGATCGCACGCTTGCCGGATAGTTCTGGAAAGCTCGGAGATTGCATGCCGCCCTCATAGAATAGAAACATCGCCGATCATATATCAACAAAACCATACACAACAAGAGAAATTTATGTTTGAATTTGTTCGAGTCATTCGGTACATAGTAAGCAACAATCAGACAGCCACGAGCTGCGGCTGCGGGAGGATGAGAACGTATTATGGACGCGGAACAGCAGATGGTCGCCGCAGCGGAAAAACCGAAGGTTCTGGCCCAGGTGCGGCATGCGCGCATCCTGGAGGCACTGGCGCGCAAAGGCGCGGTCTCCGTCAGCGATGTCGCCTCCCAGCTTGCCGTTTCCGAAATGACCGTCCGCCGCGACCTGATTGAACTCGAAAAGGACGGCAGGCTGGTGCGCACGCATGGCGGAGCGGTGCGTAGCGGCAACGCCCTCGAGCCGATCGTCAGCGAAACGGTCGATCGCGAGGAACCGACATTCGAATCCCGGCTGACGCGCAATGCCGCCTCGAAGCGGACAATCGCGATGGCGGCGGCAGGCGTTGCTGCCGGTGCGCGCACCCTGGCGCTCGACGTTGGCACCACCACCTATTTGCTGTCCGGCCTGCTGCTCAACCAGCCGCATACGAAGATCTTCACCAACAGCGTGCGCAACGCCATACAGCTAGGCACCGGTTTCGGCGAGGTCTACCTGCCCGGCGGGCGCATGCGCGGCGAGGAAATGGCAATCAGCAGCCAATCGGCCGTCTCGCAATTCGAGGAGCTCTGGTTCGACATCGCCTTCGTCGGCGTGTCCGGGATCACGGCGCAGGGAATCTATGACTATTCCTTCGAGGACACCGACATGAAGCGGGTCTATCTGCGCCGCGCGACGCAGAAGGTGGTGCTTTGCGATTCCACCAAGTTCAAGCGCATGTCGCTGGTGCATATCGCGCCGCTACAGCAATTCGACATGCTGATAACCGATGCCATGCCGCCGACCGACCTTGCCGATGCGCTCGCCGCCGCCGGTGTCGAGGTGCGAATAGCGCCCGAGGAGCAGCCGCTGCTTTGATTTAGCCTTTCCGGTATCCGTCCCCGGCGGATGCCCTCCACTCGATTCCTCTTCAGGGAGTTCTCACATGGTCTTCGACTTTTTCGGCACAAAGAAGAAGGCGGTCATCGCGATGGCGCATATCGGCGCCCTGCCCGGCTCGCCCGCCTATGACGCCGCCGGCGGGCTCACCAAGCTCGTCGAGGACGTGCTTTGCGATATCGAGAAGCTGCAAGCCGGCGGTGTCGACGCGATCATGTTCGGTAACGAGAACGACCGGCCTTACGTTTTTCAGGCGCCGCAGGAAGGGCTGGCGGCGATGACCTCGATCGTCGAGCGGGTGAAGCCGCATCTGACCGTGCCGTTCGGCGTCAACTATCTCTGGGATCCCTCGGCAAGCGTTGCGATCGGCGCGGTGACGGGTGCGAGCTTCGTTCGCGAGATATTCACCGGCGTCTTCGCCTCCGACATGGGCATCTGGCAGCCGGATTGCGCCAGGGCGTCGCGGCTGCGGCACAGTCTCGGCCGCGACGAGATGAAGATGCTCTTCAACATCAACGCGGAATTTGCACATTCGCTGGACCAGCGCCCGATTGAACTCAGGGCGAAGAGCGCCATATTCTCGTCGCTCGCCGACGCCATCCTGGTTTCGGGGCCGCTGACTGGACAGGCAGTCGATCAATCGGACCTGAGGCGCGTCTGCGAAACCGTCAAGAACGTTCCTGTCTTTGCCAATACCGGAGTCAACAAGGATAATGTGCGCGACATATTGAGCGTTGCCAGCGGCGTCATTATCGGCACGCATTTCAAGGTGAACGGCAATACGTGGAACCCCGTCGACAGCGACCGGGTAAAGCGCTTCATGGAGATCGTCGAGACGCTGCGCTGAAGGAACCGCCATGTCCATCACGCTCGGCCTCGATATCGGCACTACCTCCACCATCGGCATCCTGATCGAGCTGCCGAACCGCGTGCTCGGGCTCACCTCTCGGCCTTCGACACTTCATTCGCCGCGGCATGGCTGGGCCGAGGAAGACCCGGCGCAATGGTGGGCGAATGTCTGCGAGATCGTCATGGAACTGATTGCAACGAGCGGGATCGAGCCCAGACAAATTTCGGCCGTTGGCGTGACCGGAATGCTGCCGGCCGTCGTCCTGCTTGATGACGCCGGCGGGGTGCTGAGGCCCAGCATCCAGCAGAGCGACGGGCGTTGCGGCGAGGAAGTCGAGGAACTTAAGGCCGAGTGGGATGAGGCGGATTTTCTCGCCACAGCGGGAAACGGTATCAACCAGCAGCTGGTGACAGCAAAACTGCGCTGGATCGCCCGACACGAGCCAGAGACCTTCGGTCGCATTGCCACGGTTATGGGGTCTTATGATTTCATCAACTGGAAACTGACCGGCAAAAAGGCGATCGAACAGAACTGGGCGCTGGAAGCGGGCTTCGTCGATATTAATACCGGCAATCTCGACGACGAACTGATCGGCCTTGCGAGAATTCGGCGGGATGCCATTCCTGGGAAGGTGGTGTCGCATGAGGTGCTTGGCGATGTGACGGACGAAGCCGCCAAGGCGACAGGGCTTGCAGTTGGAACGCCTGTTATCGGCGGGGCAGCCGACATGATCGCGTCGGCTTTCGGCGCGGGCATCAACAAGGCGGGCGACGTGCTGCTGAAATTCGGGGGTGCCGTCGATATTCTGACGGCGACGGATGTCGTGCGGCCCGACCCTCGCATGTTCCTCGACTATCACCTGGTGCCGGGGCTCTATATGCCGAACGGCTGCATGTCGACCGGCGGCTCGGGGCTCAACTGGTTCATCAGCACCTTTGCCGGACGCGAGGAGATCGCCGCAAAGGCAGAAGGAATACCCGTGCACCGCTATCTTGACCGGCTGGCCGCGGCATGCGCGCCCGGCGCGGACGGGCTAACGATCCTGCCTTACTTCCTCGGCGAGAAGACACCGATTCACGATGCCGGCGCGCGCGGACTGATCGAAGGACTGACGCTTTCGCATCATATCGGCCATCTCTGGCGGGCGATGCTGGAAGCCTATGCCTATGCGCTGCGCCATCATATCGACGTGCTGAACGATATCGGTCACCCGACGACACGTTTCATGGTCTCTGACGGAGGATCGCAGAGCCGGATCTGGATGCAGATCGTTTCCGACGTGCTGCAGCAGCCACTACAAGGTTTGACCGGCCATCCCGGCTCCTGCCTCGGTGTTGCCTGGGCAGCGGCGATCGGCGCCGGACTGACCGAAGACTGGTCCGGTGTGACCGCCTTTGTCGGGCGGGGTGAAAGGATCGTGCCCAATCCCGACAATGCGGCAGTTTATAACGTGGGCTATCGGACCTATCGTTCGCTCTACAGACCATAGACGCAGCGGAATTTAAGCGCGATGATACAGGCAGACCAGGCTCCGACGAGGCAGGCGGCCGGACGCGGCGGCATGGTAACAAGTCCGCATGCGCTGGCGAGTGAGGCGGGTGCGGCGATCCTGCGGGCCGGCGGCAATGCGCTTGAGGCTGCGATCGCCATCGGCAGCACGATTGCAGTCGTCTATCCGCATTTCTGCGGACTTGGAGGCGATTCTGTCTGGCTCGTTGCCGATCGTAGCGGGCGAAAGACATGTTTTCTCGGCATTGGGCAGGCGGCGCGGGAATTGCCGGATTTCGACGAGAGCATCCCGCTGCGCGGTCCGCTTTCGGCGCTGACCTCGGCCTGCGCCGTCGATGCCTGGCGGCATGCGCATGACTATTCCGCGCGGCACTGGAGTGGAAGGATCGATTTTGCTGCCCTGCTTGCTGATGCGATCCGCCATGCGAAAGAGGGCTTTCCGATCACACGCTCGCAGAGTTTCTGGCTTGCCTTCCGGGAGGCGGAGGCCGCCAACTGGCCGGGCTTTGCCGCGCTCTTCATGCCAGGTGGCGCGGCGCCGGAAACCGGCAGTCTGTTCCGGCAGGAGAATTTGGCGTGGTCGCTGTCGCTGATTGGCCGGGATGGACCACGTTCCTTCTACCGGGGCGAACTCGGCGCGAGGGTCGCGGCGGGGCTGAAGGCTGCGGGTTCTCCGCTGACCAGCGACGACCTTGACGCGACCCAAACGCGCGAGGTCGCACCCATCAGTCTCTCCTATCGCGGATTCGAGCTGCTTGCGCCGCCGCCGCCAACACAGGGTCTGTCGACGCTGGCGATCATGGGGATTCTCGCCCATTTCGATCTTGCCGCCCATCAGGCCGGCAGCGCCGACCACCTGCATCTCTGCGTAGAAGCCGTCAAGCGCGCCTTCCTCGACCGCGGCGGCATTGCCGATCCCGATGTCGTGCCGCAGCCGGTGACGGAATGGCTGAGCGCACAGCATCTTGCGCAGGCGGCGGCCTCCATCGATCCCGTGCGCGCACTCGCGTGGCCGGCACCCTTTCGCAGCGGCGATACCGTGTTCTTCGCCGCAACCGATGCTGAGGGCGGCAGCGTCAGCGTCTTGCAGAGCACCTATTTCGACTGGGGGAGCGGAGTGGTCGTCGGCGATACGGGTATTCTGTGGCAGAACCGCGGGGCAGCCTTTTCGCCCGATCCCAAGCATGTCAATGGCATCGCACCCGGCAAACGTCCTTTCTATACCTTGAATCCCGGTCTTGGCCTGCGCAGCGGCAGGCCGGCTTTGCTCTACGGCACACAGGGCGCCGACGGGCAGCCGCAAACGCTTGCGATGGTGTTGACCCGACTGATCGATTTCGGTGAGGAACCTGCAGTAGCGTTGGCTGGCCCACGCTTTCTGCTTGGGAAGACCTTTTCCGACAGCAGCGACAGTCTGAAGCTAGAAAGCGATACCGGCGAGGGCGTTTTTGCCGAACTAGCCGCAAGAGGCCATGCGGTGTCGCCTATCGAGGCGAAGAGTCCGCTTGCGGGGCAGGCAGGGGCCATCGCCATCGACGAGGACGGCCTGGCGACCGGTGCGCATGACCCACGTGGCGACGGATTGGCGATCGGAATCTCTTCCGGCGACATTGATCGATGAAGAACAAGATTTCTTTAAGAGGATAGATCTCTGGGTGAGCCGAAGGGTGTTCCTCACCCCGCCCCCGCTCCTTCCTTGCAACCCGGACAGCCGGGCGGATCGGGGGTCGGCGACGCCAGAGGTGCCGAGTGCGTTTCTAACTGGCTGGCGACGTCGCGCCTCTAATCAGCTTTGACACGGTATGTAGCACGGTGGGTACATTCCATTTCCGCATGCGCGGTGCCAAGCCTTCACTTTGGAGTTTGGGAAGTCTCGCTGCTATTTGCAGCTGACGATCCGTCGCCTCCTTGTCGAAGCGCAAGGTACCGGGCAACGAGATGGCGGGCAATGCAGCGCTCCACGCCTCGGCACTCCGTCACAGACTGAGAAATAACGGAGACGTCCAGATGCGTGATTGGTCGGTCTGCCGTGCGGTGATGAACAACGGATGCTCCCGTCCCTTCGCAAGTTGCAGGGCGGCGATGCCGATTTCTCCTTCCAGATCGCGTGGCAACGACTTCTCGGTAATGCATTCCAGGGAAATCCGGAGTTCGACGCCGAGAATATCCAGGTTGATCGCGCCGGAGGCGAGCAGTTCGGCGCCTGAGACCGAAAGGTTGATTGACGGCGCATCGATGTGCGGCGGCGGCTGTAGTGGATCGCCAATCTTGACATAGCCATAAAGATCGGCGCGGACTTCGATCCGGCTGCCGACAACGTCCGAAAGCGACAGTTCGACGCCGTCCACGTCGCCATGGGTCGCTGACCGAAAACCTATGGTCGTCGCATCCCTTCGCCAGGCGCATTGTTCGGGATGGTCAAATCCTACGCCGCGGTGGCCAAGGAGCGCTGCGCCGGTTACGGCTATCTCGCCTTCCCAATAGGCTGCACGGTAGCGATCCTTGATCCGCGCGCCGCCGAACCGCAGACGCACGCGGCGATTTGAAAACCCGGCCTCCTCATGCAGGTTCCGTGTCCATATCAGGCGATCCGCGTCATAGAGGCTCATCTCTTCCCACCCCTTGTCGCCCAGCAGGCGATAGACAAGTGGCTGAGCAGGATCGGCGGCAACGACTTCGCCCATCCAGCTTTGGCCGAGACGCAAACTCGCAAAGCAGCGTTCGCCCGTCGTGGCGAATGTACGCCGCGCGCGCAGGGCCTTCCCGATCGAAGCGCGGTCCAGAGTTTCGGCAAAGACCCCGGTCAGGCCACCACGTGAGCCGAATGCTGCCGTCGCCGGTGCGCCGCCGCCACAGCGGCCCTGATGTTCGTCGCTGGCGGCAGACGCCCCAAGCCGATGCCCGCGGCTTAGTGCATCCACATAGTTCCAATGGAATTGTCCCCAGGCCGACGAGATTTCGGTCAGGCGTTCGAGCTCCGGGTGATGCCAATCGAAAATGCAGCGTCGGCCGCCGACATGCGGGATCATCAAATGGCCCTCGGGATCGTCGGCATAGGCCGCCCAGAGCTCATCAACCGGCCAAACCCCCGGCCGAATCGTGCCAGCGGTGAATTCGTTCCACTCGAAGGAGCGCACGGAGCGGCCCTCGTCGTCGAAAGGGAACCGGGGCTTGCCGTCCCTCAGGAAGACGACGTTCCGGTCTCCGCCGGCGGCAGAATTGCCGCACCATTCGGTGCCGGGATAGCAGACGAAACGTCCAGGCTCGTTCAACTCGCCGATCAGTCCGACCGCTTCATTCCACTTCGCTTCGGTGATGTTGAAATCATTGACTGTATAGCCGACGATATCGAGACCGGCGATGTCGCGACCATAGCTGAGATTATAGTAGGTATCATTGGTGCCGACCGTGTCCTCGGAATGGACGTGGAGATCGGCATAGTAGAGATGATATCCGCCTTTCAGCGGCTCGACCTGGACATAGGCAATCGCCGGCTCAACCTGAACGCCGTCAGCTTCGGCTCGCAGCCGCCATTCGCCGTTTTGCCCGAACGATAGCGCTATCTCCGTAGCTGCCCAGCCTTCCGACGCGAAAGCCAGCCTCTCTTCCCGCGTGCTGCCATCCGGGCAGCTCAAAATCACGCGACCGTCGATCACCCGGTCGCGGCAGGTATTTCCCCATATGTCATCGACGCGTGCGAGAACGCGGACAGGCTGCCGTGGTTCGGCGAGGCGGGGCGCGATGAGGTTGATCGCGTGCGGCGTGCCGGGAACGATATCGATGGCGCAATCGCCTGGAACTTCGGCGAATTTCGAGCTGCCGAGCGGATCGATGAACATCCGGAAGCGGAAGTTCTTCTCGACGAAAGTTTGCGCCCGCGTGCCGGCACCACCCTGCCGCCGGTCGCCGAGACGAATGATGATACGATCACCCGGATTGAGATAGCCGTCGACCACATCGATGATGATTGCCTTCTGGAAAGGACGCTCATGTCCCTTCTGATCGAAGCGGACCTTCAACCCCCTCACCGTCGCCGGACTCTGGCCGGAAAACGGGGCGGCCGCATGATATTCCGCCGAGACATAATTGGCGCCAGTTGGATCGGAGGTCTGGAAAAGCGCCCAGTCGGAATAGAATTTGAAGGCTAGCTTCAACCACGCGCCATCGGCAAGCCCGACCGCACCGATTTCGTATACCAGGCTCAACTCTGTCCATTCGCCCGCGGTCAACGTCTTGCGATCACAGCTCAGCCGGCCAAGAAACGGTAAGGATTTGATATGATCGGAAAGACCGCTTGGGGCACCGGCGTCCCGTGCCGCCGGCTGGCGGTTCGAATTCGTTAACATAGCTTTAGCCTCATTGTTGTCCGCGCCAGTTTTCGTAGCGGCGCTCGATCCGTCGAAACACCAGGCTCTCCATGAGCCAGGCGATAAGTCCGATCAGCGAGACGCCGAGCAGCACCTCGCTGGAATTTCCGGTTTGTCCGCCCATGGCCACCATCCATCCGATGCCTTGAGACGCACCGATCATCTCGGCGGCAACAAGCGCTCGCCAAGCTTGCGAAAAGCCGATGCGCAGCGCCGTGGTCACGAAGGGAAGCGACGCCGGCAGGTAGACGTGCCGCAAGAGCTGCAGCTTGCTGGCGCCCAATGTTCTGGCGGCGCGCACTTCGCCGCCCTGGATCGTCAGCACACCTTCCTGGATCGCCGTTGCCATCGGGAAAACGGCAGCGATGAAAATCACGACCGCAATGGACAGATAGCCGATGCCGAAGAAGATCATCGACAGCGGCGCCCAGGCAATGGGCGGTATCGCCATGAACAGCCCATTGAGCGGACTTATAAACGCACGAAACCCTATCGAAAGCGCAGCTGTTGTACCGAGCACCAGCGCTGCAAGCGTAGCGGCGAGGAAACCGCCGGTTTCCCGCAACAGGCTAGCCGCCACCTGGCGCCAGAGATCTCCCGAACCGATCCAGCGTCCGGCCTCGGATGCCACATCCCATGGCTGAGGCAGCACATAGGACGGAACCTGGCTTGCAGCCAGGCACCACACGACCCCCAGAGCCGGAAGCGATGCCCAGCTCCAGGAGGGTTTTGGCCACGCGATCAATCCGGACATTTCAGTTCTGCTCACCGGTTGCCCGCGCCCAAAGGGCGGTATCAATGACGTCGTCAGCCTTCAATGGTTGGGAAAGAATGCCAAGCGTCTGCGAATAATCCATCAGCCGCTGGATGAAGGCACGATCGGCGCTTTCGATGGCATCGGACCAGCCAAGCCGCTTGCGCGCCTCCGATACGATCGCTTGCGCCGGTACGACTTTGCCATCGGCAGACTGCACGGGTTCCAGCTTGAAGGCCTCGGCAATGATCTTGTCGGCTTCATCAGGATGCTCGCTGAGGAAAGCGATTGCCTTATGATGAGCGCGCAAGAGCTTGACGATATCGTCCGGCCTCTCGTTGGCAACCTTGCGCGTCGATGCAACCACGTACCAGGGATAATGCGGCAGGGCCTCATTGACATCGAAGACAACCCGACCTGCGCCACGCAAGACCGACTGGCTGATGAAAGGTTCCCACTCGAAAACCGCATCGACCACACCGGTGTCGAGTGCCGCATTCATATTGCCGGCTGGCATCTGCGAAAGTTGAAGATCGGTTTCCGGATCGAGCTTGGCGACATCTTTGAGGATATAGCCCCGCAGCAGCACATCCATACCGCTACCGCGATTGACGCCGGCCAATCGCTGTCCCTTAAGATCGGCGAGTGTACGGATCGGGCCGGATGCCTTGGCAACGAGAGCTGCCTGACCGTAGTTGACCTTGGCGAGGATGACGCTGTCGAGTCCGCGCGCAAACCACTGATAGACTGGCGGAGCACCGACATAGGCGACATCGACATCGCCGGAAGCAACCGCCTGCTGGATCACCGGCCCATCGCCGAATGACCTGAGCTCGACCGCAAGTCCTTCTTCCTTGAAGAAACCCTTCTTCTCGGCGATCAGGACGGGCGCGTTGGCCATGGCGGAAACCCAGCCGATGCGCAGGGGCTGCGCATCCCCTGCCCAAGCCGGCGCGGCGAGCAGCGCCATGGCGGCGCCGAGAATAGTTCTTTTCATCGTCTTAAGGGCCTGCATTTTGACGAGCTCCTGAGTGATTGAGGGAGGCTGATTGTCCGAGTTGGGTGATTGCGCCGATCCGGTGCATGAGCTGGTCCCCATAATCCGCAAAACGGGCAGTGCTGCGGACTTTGTGACGGTCCCGCGGGCGTGGCAGATCGATGAGTATCTCGCTGTCGATACCATTGGGAGGAAGGCCTAAAACGACCACGCGGTCGGCAAGGAAGACAGCTTCATCGATATCGTGAGTGATGAAGATGATCGTCTGGCTGAGCTCCGACCAGAGCCGCAGCAATTCCTCATTCATCTGGATGCGGGTAATCGCGTCGAGAGCCGCGAAAGGTTCGTCCATCAGCAGAATGTCGGGTTCAAGGGCGAGCGTGCGGGCGAGCGCGACGCGCTGGCGCATGCCGCCCGACAATTGGTGCGGAAGATCGCGCGCCACCGCCTCCAGGCCGACAAGGGAAAGATACTGGCGTGCTTTTTCTCGCTGTTCAACGGCATTCTTGCCAGCCATTTTAAGCCCGAAGCACACATTGTCTTCGACCGAAAGCCATGGGAAGAGGTTCGGAGTCTGGAAAACATAGCCGAGCGCCTGCATCTCCGGAAAGACCGGCTGACCGTTGATACATACCCTCCCCGCGGTCGGCTTGAGGAAGCCCGAAAGCAGATTAAGCATGGTGGACTTGCCGCAACCGGAGGGGCCGAGCAGCGCCACGAATTCTCGTTTTTTCACTGTCAGCGAAAAATTTCGGAAGACCTCGCGGCCGTTCTTATAGGTGAAGCCAATGCCATCGACCGAGAGCACGGCCGGCGGGTGAAAAGGGGTGACAATTTCCATAGACGACTATTTCCATAGACAAAGGCGTAATGCGATAATACATTTTAATACATGTGTGGCAAGCCCCTGAATCGACAGAACAGAGCATGCCCTGTATGACCGCTGGAACCGTTGAGATCGATTGTTACGAAATGCCAATTATTAGGGATAATGCCACCGCGCTCTACCGGCAGATCGCAGCCCGGCTGGAGGATGAAATCCGAAGCGGTCGGTTCGAGCCGGCCGGCCGGCTGCCGTCTGAAGCAGAGATCGGCACTCGTTTTGCCGTCAGTCGTGTCACCGTCAGGCTGGCGCTGGACGAGCTTGCCCGGAAGGGGTTGATAGAGCGGCGCAAAGGCAAGGGCACCTATGTCGCCGGCAAGGAAGTCCGACATGAGCTCGATACGCTGCAAAGCTTTCACGAATCCCTCATTTTGCAGGGATTGAATGCCAGCATGCGTGTCCTTTCCGTCGGCACCACGCGGACGCCGGAAACGATCGCCGCCGCGCTTGGCCGGGGTTGGGAGACATGTCTTTCCCTTGAGCGCCTTCATCTAGTCGACAATGAACCGATCGCGCTCGGGCGCAGCTTTCTGCCGCCGGCATTGGCGAAATTGTCGCGTGATGAGATGGAAAGCCGCCCGACCTATGCGATCGTCTCTGCGTTTGCCGGGCTCGACGTCGAGCGGGCTCATGTCGCTATCGGCGCTGAAACCGCAGATCCGCAGCTTGGGGCAATCCTCAAGGTCCCCGCAGGAGCCGCGCTGCTTGTCATGGAGCGGACGTCTTGGTTCGCGGACAATACGCCGGCCGAGCGATCGACCTTTTATGTCCGTCCCGAACGCTACCGTTTCGTCATGAACAACGTATTCCGGCATTGATGCTCCGCCAGCCGAAATGAGTGCCGAGAAAGCTCGCCCCAAGTCGCATCTCGGCATGGCTCCGCAGCGGTTTCTTTAGTTTTCTGGAAAGCCATCTCAGCTCCTCCACCCCGAGCTGATGTCCGCCACTTAGGGGCCGGATCTTCTGCCAAAAGACGATGTGGTGAGACGAGGAGCGCCGCCTGAGTTGCCTTGGGCGAACGTCTGGGATAAGCGCTTTGCACGCCGCTCCCGCACGAGAGGCGTCGAAGGACTTCTGAGGAGCCGAGACGAGCATGGCCGCTGACAACGACGACTACATCTATGACGAAGTGACGGGCGAATGGCGTCCGGCTTCGGAGGTGGCAGCATCCGCCGGCAATGAGGCGGTCGTTCGGGACGCAAGCGGCAATGTTCTTGCCGATGGTGACTCCGTCACCGTCATCAAGGATTTGAAGGTCAAGGGAGCCGGCCAGACGCTGAAGCAGGGCACCGTCATCAGGTCGATCCGCCTCACCGATAATCCCGAGGAGATCGATTGCCGTCATGATGGAATCAAGGGTCTCGTTCTGCGCACCGAGTTCGTGCGCAAACGCTAATCAAGTTCTCAAGGCCTGCTCAGTGGAATCGGTTGACCTCAGTGGCCGACGTGCGGCGACTGATGATACGCGCCTGTGACGTACAGCATAGACCAGGCCTGCGACGCTTTCGCGGGTCAACGTCGCCGTCGCCAAAGCCTCGTTAACTCCGCTTAAACCAGATCGATGGGCAAGTGCCGGCTGCGGCTGCGAGCACGATGCAAACAGACGCGAGGCGATTGATTCCGGTTTGGAAATCTATATGCAAAAGGTTGCAAGATTCGCGGAGATATACGAATGAGACGCCGCTCTCCCCCGCGGCCGCATGATGAATACGTCTTCAGCCCGGGCGTTCGGCTCTCAATCTCGTCGCCCAGAATTACGCCAAACAGGATGATGCCGCAGCAAGGCTTGCGTTCGCGTCGTCTCGCAGCCTCTTCCATCCGAGAGCAAGAGACCTGCCTCTCACATCCATTTTTCTCCAAAGGACCTTTCCATGAAACATAGACGCAATCTCCATATGCTGGCGGCAAGTGCTGCGTTCCTCACCCTTGCCGGTCCGTCCTTCGCCTTGGACGGCGGTGACATGATGAAGAAGCTCAGTGCGGCCATCGGCGCCGGCGGCACTGTTATTACCTTCGAGAAGGCTGACGTCGAAGGCGACACCGTCACGGCGTCGGGCGTCGAGGTGGGGATTGCGAGCCTGCCCGACGATAAGCTGAAGATCGGCGACATCACCTTCGAGGGCGTGAAGGAGACCGAAGGCGGTGGCTACTATGCCAATTCCGTCGCCTTCCCCGACGTCGACAAGAAGCAGGAAGACGGTCATCTCTCCGCTAGGGATATCCAGGTCCAGGGTCTGACCATCCCCGCCAATGCCGCCGGCAAGACGCTCGACGACCTCCTGCTCTATGAGACCGTCAGCACCGGCCCGATCGTTGTCAGTATCAAGGGCAAGGACGTCTTCACGATCGAAAGCACCGAGTCCAATCTCGGGCGCGAGGATAGCGGCTTCACCTATGACGCCAATGTCGCCGGCCTCAAGATCGACCTGTCGCAGGTCGAGGACCCGTCTTCCAAAGACGCGATCGAGAAGCTGGGGTTGACGACGCTCGACGGCGCCTTGACGATGAAGGGCAGCTGGGAAGTCGAAAGCGGCAAGGTCGCGGTCGACGAATATGCCCTGGACTTCAAGAATGTCGGCCGGTTGAACTTCGCGGTCGACTTTTCCGGTTACACCTTGAACTTCATCAAATCGCTGCAGGAAGCGGTGAAGACCGCCGAAGCCAATCCGAACAAGGAAGAGGCAAACCAGGCGATGAGCCTCGCCATGCTGGGCATGATGCAGCAGCTGACGTTCAATAGTGCCGAACTGCGCTTCGACGATGCTTCGATCACCAAAAAGGCGCTCGACTACGCCGGCTCGCAACAGGGTGTCAGCGGCGACCAGCTCGCTCAATCGCTGAAGGGCCTCGTGCCGATGATGCTGGCGCAGCTCAACCTGCCGGAACTGCAGAACCAGATCTCGGCGGCCGTCAACACCTATCTCGACGGTCCGAAGAGCCTCACGATCAGCGCCGCGCCGGAAAAGCCGGTACCCTTCCCGATGATCATGGGGGCGGCCATGGGTGCGCCGAACACCATCCCCTCCGTGCTCGGCGTCAAGGTGACGGCGAACGACTAACGTATCGCCCCGAAAATCGGAATCGGTTTTCGCACAGCGCGATGCAGAGTTTCACAGTGTTGGAGCGCCGTGGGTCTGAAAGGAAGCACGGCGCTTCAAACCCGATCTGCCGCTCGTCGGATATGACAGGGGCGCAGCGCCAAACGAGATGACGAAGCTGGGCTTCAGGTCAGTCGGCAAACTAAGGATTTGGCTATCTGACGACGGTTCCTAACCTTCACTATTTGGGCCGAAACCAAGGGATGGCAGCTTTTCCGCTTATGCGGCGCCGACGCCGGCGGCGAAGATGGCGATACAGCGGCGAAGGTGGGCAAGCAGTTCAGCCCGATCGGCCCAGGCCTGAGCGCGTCCTTCCGGCGGGCCCAGGCCGCCGAGAACCATATCCATCAACATTCGGGCGCCGCTCGCCGGATCATCCAGCGACAGCCTGCCTTCCGCCCGGCGTTCGTTCAGCCAGTCGGCAAGCTCCTGCCGGCTGGCAAGCATGCCCTCGCGCTGCAGGATATCGATAAGCTCGGGAAACTGGGCTGCTTCGCGAAAGACGAGCTGCAGGAAACCGGCGCGATCCTCATCCATGTCCTCGTCCATGTCGATCATGAAGATCCGTTCGAGGCTCTCAGCGATCGGGATGCCTTCGGCAGGCCTCGGCAGGGCAAGCATCAGGCGCCGATGGGCGCCGACCACGGCAGCAAACAGCTCTTCCTTACTCTGAAACAGCTTGTAGAGCGTCTGTTTGGAAACGCCCGCCTCGGAGGCGACGAGCGCGGTCGTGCTCCCGGCATAACCATATCTGACGAAAACGCGGCCGGCGACTTCGACGATATGCGCCCGCTTTTCTTCATCGCTGGAGACTTTTGGCCGGCCTCTTTTGCGCGGCGCATCTGCGGGCTCGTCGATAACATCCATGATGGTCTAGACCGCCCTGCCGAAGCGCATGCCGCCCGCCTGAGAACGCAGCCGACAATTTCTGAGGGACGAACCCTTCGCTTGTGGCATCGGCAATTTCAATTTATAGAACCAATACGTTCTGCAATGAGTTGCATCCCAATCCATCTGGCGATGGAGCACTTGTGACGACCGTTCCTGCCGCCACATCAGTCTCTGCTACTCCCAGCAAGAGCTCGACATCCGCATCCCAGAACATACTACCCTGTAGTACGGTTTCGGCGAAAAAATCAACCACAACCATGCAGCGCAGCGAAGACACGTCCAGGAGCGCCCCCCGCCGGCAACCGAGCCGGCTCTTCGATCGCAGCAAATCGCCACCCGCGGCCTCTCCTATTCCGGGCAGCTTGCAGGCAAAGTTCGGGATCAGTGCGGGCGGATTTCAGGTGAATTTCTGAACCGTCCAAACAGCCTGTTAGCGGATTATGCATGACATATACTAGCGACCGCGAGGTGATATGAGGTTCGCGCGGCCCAAGACGCATGCAGAATTCACGTTATATTATATAGTGGTTCTTGAATATAGTATTCACCCCGAGGATTGGGCATCAAAGGGCGCTCAAAGCTTACTCGTCAAAGGAGTTGCACAAAAATTTAACCATATTTAAGTGTTCTTGCGAAACAATGCTGTGCGTAGATCAGACATCTCGAAGCAGAGGTGCCAATAAGTTATTTGGAGACAGCCTTGGCATTTACCATTGCCCGTAGTCTGGTGGCGTTTGGCGTCGCCGTTTCAGCAGGTCTTTTCATCTCGATCGGATTGCAGCAATCCGCGCTCGAAAGGCTCAAGGTCAACGGGCCGGTTTACGAGCAGGTCGTCTACGGCAAGGATCTCGTCGCCGATATTCTGCCGCCGCCGCTCTTTGTGGTCGAATCCTACATGCTCTCCTTCGAGGCGAGCAAGTTTCCCGAACTGACCGAGACCAACCTCGCGAAGATCGCAAATCTGAAAGCCGCCTACGACGACCGCCGTGCCTATTGGAAAACCACCCGGTTGCCGCAGGCTTTGAAGGACGAGCTTGAAAACGATGTGCTGGTCAAGGGCGATGTGTTCTGGGACGTGATGAACCGCGAGATCATCCCGGCCCTGAATGCAAAGAATGAAGACAAGGCGCGCGGGGCGATCGAGCAATTGCGCGTCGCCTTCCATACGCACCAGGATGCGGTCGAGAAACTCGTCGAGAATTCCGACGCTTTCATGAAGGACGAGGAGAGCAATGCAGCCTCGGAAATCGTCAGCTGGACGATCTATGCGGGTGCTGCCGGCTTCGGATCCTTCGCCCTGCTGCTGGTCGGGCTCTACCTCCTGCGTCGCCGGGCAATCGTGCCGCTGGACGGCATGAAGGCCTATATGGGCAATCTTGCCGAGGGTGATTTTTCCACCGAAGTTCCCTATGCCGACCGTTCCGACGAGATCGGCGCCATGTCCAAGGCCGTGGCGGTGTTCCGCCGCAATGCGCTGGAACGCCAGGACGCGCAGAAGCGAGAAACGGCGCTTCGCGACGCGGAATTCGAGCGCGAACGCAGCCAGATGGCCGAAAAGGCAGCCGAGGAAAAGACACGCGAAACGGTGATCGACCAGCTGACATATGGGCTGGACCAATTGTCGCACAGCAATCTCGATTGCCGCATCACGACACCTTTCGCCGCCGCCTATGAGGCCTTGCGCGCGAAGTTCAACGACAGCATGACCGCGCTTTCCGCCTCGATGGCGGAGATCGCCCAGACATCCAGGCAGGTCGGCAGTTCCTCGACCGACATCACCAACGCAGCCGCCAGTCTCGCCTCGCGCACGGAGCAGCAGGCCGTGATGCTCGAAGAGGCCGCGACCGCGCTCAAGGAAATGAACGCCAAAACCAAGGATGCGTCCCATCATGCCGGCAAAGCGACCGGGATGATGGCCGAGACCCGCACCAGCGCCGAACATTCGGCAGCAGTCGTTCGCGATGCGATCGCCGCCATGGAACGGATCGAAGGCTCGTCCGCCCAAATCGGGGATATCGTCAACGTCATCGACGAAATCGCCTTCCAGACCAATCTCCTCGCGCTCAATGCCGGGGTCGAAGCCGCGCGTGCGGGCGAAGCCGGCAAGGGTTTCGCCGTCGTGGCCCAGGAAGTGCGCGAACTCGCCTTGCGCTCGGCCAACGCCGCCAAGGAAATCAGGGCCCTGATTTCCACCTCCTCGACCCAGGTGTCGACAGGGGTGGAGCTCGTCAACCGCACCGGCAAGGCGCTGATGGAGATCGAGGGACAGGTCGAGCAGGTTTCTGGCCTCATCGCCCGCATCGCTTCCGTCTCTTCCGAGCAGGCGACAGCGATCAGCGAGATCAACGCCTCGGTCAGTGCGCTCGACGAAGTCACGCAACGCAATGCCGCCATGGCCGTGGAAACCGTCTCCGCCTGCCGCGCGCTCGGCAACCAGACACAGACGCTGGAAGGCGTGGTAGGCCGCTTTCAGATCGAAGCGCCGGCCGCCGGCGGCGCAAGACCGCAGAGAGCCGCCTGACTTCACCACCCGCGAAGGATTGACCGGCGCAGACGAACCTTATCGGGCTTGCGGCGTTTCACGGCAATGGACACCCATTATCGTCACGCCGCATCTTCGTTGCATCAAGATCTCGCGCAGCGATCTGCGCCGCAAGGGTTTTGATGCCGAACTCCGCTTACACGAAACATCTCACCTCGATCGAGCGCGAACGAATCCGGCGGGCCGTCCGCATCGCTCGGCTCATGGACACAGCCGTGAGACTACCCGTCATCGGCGTGCGGATCGGAGCGGATTCGGTTCTCGGCCTCATCCCGGCGGTTGGCGATATCGCCGGCTCCCTCATCGGGATCTTCATCATCAATGAAGCAAGGCGTCTCGGCATTCCCAATCACAAGCTTGCGCGCATGGCCGTCAACCTCGGCATCGATGCGGCCGGCGGCACGGTTCCGCTGATCGGTGATCTCTTCGACGTCTACTTCAAGTCTCATCGCCGAAACGTAGGCATCATACTCGAGCATTTCGGGCTCAGCGAAGGCGAGCTGGACCGGCGCATGTGAAAGGTCCCGCAGCAATTCATCTAGAACGGAACAAAGTCGGCCAATCCACGGGTTGGCTGCCGCCGCACGATCCCTGGAAGTAAGCTTCCGCAAGCTTAAACTCGGCATCGTCCCACACCCATTGCGCAGACAGGCCGCAGTCGGCAACGCCACGCCCCCTTCCGGACATCTGCAAGCTTCCGGTATCCGTATCGAAACCCGGTTCCACAAAGAGCGTCGTTGCACCTTCACCCTCCCCGAGAGGAAGTCTCGGCTGAAAGGGAATGGGAACACCGTTTCCCTTCAGCGGTTGGAGGAATACGAGCGACGAGCCCTGGTAGGCGCCCATGATGCAGGGGATGAGCACAAGCGCATGATCCATATCGAGAGGATAAGCGTCGGCATTAAGTCCCCCATTCGCTGCGTCGGCTTCGCATCCTTCGCTGTCGAAAAGAGCCTTACCGGCGCTCATTGCCTGCGTGATCAGCCGTTGCTTTTCCGCATCCGACAGGATGATATCGATCTTTCGGCGATTGATGACAGGCAGGGCAGGCGGAGCCGGCACCTTCGAAGCGGGAGCAGCCCCCGCCTTGATCAACGCGGTGACGCCGCCGATACGACCTTGACGATCATCCATGTGCAGAAGCGCGGCGACCATGCCGTCAAGTGGGATGATAGCCTTGTCGTCGCCGACATCGATCTTTGCGTCATTGCGTAGTTCTGAAAGAAACTCCTTCACCGCAGCCGGATCCTTGGTCGAGATCGTCGTGAGGTCCTCGTCCTGAGAACGCGTCCAGGACGGTCCAAGACGCAGCGGTTTTCCGTCGGCGAGAAAGCCGCCGAGGCCGACCGGAAACGGCACGCTCAGCGTAACCTCCGTCGCGGCATCAGGACCGGCGGCGCGGACGAAGCGCAGGTCGGGGTTGTTGATGGTGCCGTTTTCGAAGCCCTTGGCTTCACATTTCAACCCGTTGTCGCAGACGACCAACCAGGATTTGTATTTGTCATAGGACGGCTCCGCAGCAACCGCCGGGCCGCAGAGGATGACGCCGACCACGAAAAATGCGCCGACCTTCTTGTGGAGCTGCCGCATCATTGCTTTCCCGTCGATTGAAAATCGTTGAAATCCAGTGGTATATTGCCCGAATGCCGGTGCGATATTACCGCCGTCGAGATCTGCGGCAAGGGCGGATTTCACGTCCGCCATCCGCCAGTTCGACGTCATTTTTCCCACAATCCCAAGCTTACTCAGCCGGCATCGCGTCTTGCTCCGCCGTTCGCCCGCACCAGCGCCATCAGCATCGGGCCGATCGCAAATTCGCCTTTCTCGGTCCTTCGGGTGAGATCGCGGAGATAGCCGCCAGGCGAATTGATGTGCCCGCCTCTTTCCAGGATGCAGGCGATCACCGTCGCGGCGTTTTCCGGCCCCATGCCGGCGCAGGCTTCCTCATAGGCCGAGGCGCTGACGCCGAGCATCGAGCGGACGACGACGGCGGCCGACATCAGGTCTCGCCAGTTGCCGACCGTTCCGCCCGGCCCGTATCCGAGAATACCAGGGCAGGCCTGGAGAACGAGGCCGAGCGGGAAGGATTTCAGGCCATGGCCCGCCGCCGGATCGGCCGCACCGGATCTTCTGCCGGGCGGCTCCCGATGTTTCAGCCTTCGCCCGTCCTGCGCCTCGGCGATCGGGTCGTTATTGGCCACCGCCTTTGCGCCCTGCTTCGTGTCGAAGCTTGGTTCAGATTCAGAAATGGAGTCGGGATTTGAATTCTGTTTGTGCCGCTCAGTTTGAGACTCATTGGCGTCTATTTTTTTAATTTTAATGTGTTTTTCCAGCAGGTTGACAGCCTCTTCGCGCAACAGCGCCATCTCGTCGAGATGCGCCGCCAGTTGCTCGGCGCTCGCCACGCGCGGAATCCGGAGGACAAGATCGCGAAACAGCATCGACATACGCTCCCAGTCGCCGGGAACCGCCTCGTCGAGGGCTGCCGCGATGAGCTTGGAGATATCGCGCCGGCACACTGTCAGCCGTTCCCTGGTCACCCTGATCAGGTCCCGGTCGGCGACCGCCTCGGCGGCCAGGCTTTCAATCTCGACCGCGCGTGCGAGCAGCGGCGCAACGCTGAAGCCAAAGGCCTCACCGATCGCCCCTGCCCTGTCGCGGCGCGCATAGCGCTTTCCGTTCGGGCTGTCCTTGCGCAGGATCAGGCCGGCCTCGACCAGGACGGCAAGATGCCGCCGGAGTGTGGCCGGCGTCATTCCGCGGGCGCGAAGCGAAAGCTGCGCATTCGACGGAAAGACGATCAGGCCTTTTTCCTCGGAGATCTCGTCATCGGGATAGAAGGTCAAAAGCGCGTCGAGCACCGTCAGCGCCCGATCGGTGACGCCAAGCGCTGGCCGTGCCTCGCAGATCGCTCTGAACAGCTTCCACTTGCTGCGTCTCATCCCCGGCTCGATGGTCTCGCCCAGTTGCTGGCTTGCAAGCATGCCAAGCGACATCGGCCGCCGCCCAAAGGGCGTCGTCACATATCCACTCTCCATTTGCCTTCACCTTCGTTCAGGCAAAAGAAAACCCTCCACCCTTTTCGGTGCCAGGACGCTTGACTGTGATTCGTGGAAATGCGATTCTCGATGTGCTTAAGATCTGAGAAGGGCTTCCACGACGGCGTCGTTGGGGGCCTTTTTCTTTTGCGCGTTACGCTCCTCTGTGCTTTTTGAACTCCTGGAACAGGCTCTGCAGCCTTTCCTGGACGAATTGATCGAAACCGGGCGCAGTCTTGCCGTCGAAGATGAAGGCTGCGCCGGACGCTGTCTTTTTGATCGTCACCGGCACGCCACTGACCTCGGATTTGGCCACGGCCGCCTTTGTTGCCGCCTTCTTCGTTGCCAGCACCAATGCCCGGTGAAACCGCTCGTCGCTCGAGATCTTGCGCGCGTCGTCCGCGGACAACTCGGCGATGATCTTGGCGATATCGGCGTTCCCGATCCGCTCACCCAGTTCCAGCCATCGCCGGCGGCCGATCTCGGGCGCCGCACCTATCGCGTTTATGAGCTCCAGGGGGACCTGTCGTATCACGATCAGCATTCTCGACAGCGCCGCCTTGTCGACGCTGAGCGCGGCCATGATGACGTCGCGGCCGAAGCCGCGTTCTTCCAGCCGCGAGGCGAAGAGCGCGCGTTCGACATAGGAGAGATTGGTCCGGGCGCTGTTTTCCTGTCCCTGGCTGACGACCAGCTGGCCGTCGGTCAGGTCGCGGACAACAGCGCGCACCCTGATGCCGATTTCCCTGGTGGCGGCCAGGCGACGATGGCCGTAGGCAACCTGATAGCGCCCCTTGGTCTCGGGATGCGGGCGCACAAGGATCGGCACCTGCTGCCCATGTTCGCGAATCTGGTCGACGAGCTCGGCAAGTTCGGCCGCGTCGATCGCCAATCGGTCGCTGACGAAGGAGGCGTCGATCAGGCCGGGATCGAGCTCGACGATAGTCTGGCCGGCGGCGAGCTGCCGTTCCAGCTCGCTCGCGCGCTCCATTTTTTCAGTGATATTGCCAAGCGTCTTCGTGATGCCGCCGACGGGTGCTGCGCTGCGCTCCTGCGGCACAAAGCCCGCGATCGGGCGGTTGTCGCGCGGGGCGACCGTTTCCGTCCTTGCCGGGTCGTGCGCGGAAATTTCGATGAGGTTCTTGCGCGCCATCTCTATTTCCTTCCCCAGATGGAACGGACATGCGCCTCGATCTCGCCATTCACGAGGTTCAGGGACTCCAGCGCCCGATCATAGGTTCCGCGTGTGAACTGCGACCGCTCGACCTCGTAAAGGGTCTGTTTGGTGACGCCGGCATCGGCGACCGCCGTCGACTTCACCATGGCGTTGTGCAGCATGCGATTGCCGAAGATCGCCCGCATGAAGCCGGTCATCTGGCTTTGCGGTCCGTCGTTCGGCTCGAACCGCGTCACGAGATAACGCATCCAGTCGTAGCTGGTGCGCCCGCCGGCCTTCTCGACGACCGACATCAATTCGCTCGTCATCGTCAGGAACTGCGACATCGACATGACGTCGAGCATCTGCGGATGGACCGTGATCAGCACCGAGGTTGCGGCGCAGAGCGCCGACATCGTCAGGAAACCGAGCTGCGGCGGGCAGTCGATGACCACGACATCGTAAAGGCTTTCGATGTCGGTCAGGACCTCGCCGATGCGGGCGAAGAACATCGTCTCCGCCGTCCCCGACGCCATGGCCTTCGGCGTCTCGTGCTCGAATTCCATCAGCTCGAGATTGCCCGGGATGAGATGCAGATTGGGCGTGTAGGTTGCGCGCACGATATCGGCGATGGGGCGCGGCTCCTCATATCGGATCGCGCCGTAGATCGTTTCGCCCTCGCCGACGTCGAATTCCGGCTGGTGACCGAACAGTGCGGACAGGGAAGCCTGCGGATCGAGATCGACGGCAAGCACGCGGTATCCCCTGAGCGCCATGAACTGCGCGAGATGTGCCGCGGTGGTGGTCTTGCCCGAACCGCCCTTGAAATTCATCACGGAGATGATCTGCAGCTTTTCGCCCGCCCTGCGGGCCGGCACATATTTCGGCGTTCCGTTGCGCTCGTCGAGGACCCGGCGAATCCGGTCCATGTCGATGGCGCTATAGAGCCTGCGCCCGTTTGCAAGCGGATCAGGCCCATGGCCGTCGGCCGCCACCTGCCGGAGATAGCCTTCGCCGATGCCGATGAAGGCCGCGGCTTCCGCCGGCGAAAACGTCCGGATCGTCTTCCGCGACAGCGGAGGAAAGATTTTTGCCTGATGCTGCTGAAGTTGATAGGATAACTCCTTCGCATCTGTTGCCAGAAGCGAAGGGAGGTGCTCCTGATCATCTTGAAGAGCAAGACTCGGCTGCATGATCTCTTTCCCGGATAACTGCGCAATTTTAAACGAAAGCGCTTCAGTTACGCAGTTGCTATATGCCTCGATTCGTGACCGAATTACAAATGCTTAACCAAACACTATTTTGGCGCGTGAAAGCCCGCCCGGGCACGCGGCCGATTTCCGGCGAATATGCCGGCAAGGTCCGGTGATTCGACGCGGCGGACCTTGGCCTCGACCGTTTCGCAGCGCCAAGTTAATACGGCAATATTTCTAACGTCTTAGACCGCTAGTCCCCATCATCCTTCAGATAATTCTTGCCGTTGATCACCAGGAGCCCGTCGGAGTTCTTGTCCGGCTCGAATATGCTCATGGTCTCCGTCTTGCCGCTCGCATCGGTGAGATCCAGGCGATAGCCGGAAAGCTCATAGCGTCCGCTGGAACCGGGCCGGTTGCCCGAGGTGGTGATGCCGGTTTGCGATCCCGCGATCTCGTTGGTCATCGAGGCGCCGGACCAGCCGGTGCGCTCGAACGTGCCGTCCTTATGCAGCGTCAGCTCACGGCTGGCGGCAACCGATCCCGAGGAAGTCGCGGTCATGCCGCTCGATGCGAAGGTGTAGACCCATTTGCCGTCAAGCGTGGCCCCGTCCGCGAATGGCGGCACGGCGCGATAGTCTTCGTCGTCGATCACAAGGTCCTGCCCCTTCTTCGAGAAGGTCTTCGTCTCGATCTCGATCGTCCCGTAGGCAGAGGTGACGCTGCGCATTTCGATCGACCCCGCAGAGGAGAAGAAACCGCCGCCCGTCAGCCTGTAGAGACCGCAATCGGTTGGATTGTCCTTGCAGGACTGGGCGATATCACGGCCGCCCTCGGGCAGTTCGGTGCTGAACAGGCCCTTTGGATCGAACATGTTGATCTCGCTGTCGGAATATAAATCCACGCCGCCGAATACATTCGGCCGCACGCCGGTATCGAGATAGGTGAAGACGCCGTCGAGCCCGCCGTCGCCGCTTGCCGGCACGAGGTCGAAATCCTTGTCGGAAGGATCGAGCTTCACGGAGCGCACAAGGGCCTCGAAATCGGCCTCGGCGCTTTTGCCTCTGTCGCCGCTGAGGTTCAACAGCACGAGTTGCAGATAGGCCTGCCGCTTGTCGCCCGCGATGCCGACGACGATCTGTTTGATGCTCACCTCCTGCTGCTGTACGCAGCAGCGTTCCTCCACGCGGATGTCGTGGCCGTTCACCGTCACCCCGTAATGCTTGATCAGGATATCTTCCTTGGCCATTTCGGGAAGCGACGCGACGAAGGTCTTGACGCCCGCCGGCAGCGAACTGCGTGCGGCCGAAATGGGCTTGGAGATCTGGATCAAGGCGCTGCCGCGCTTGTCGTCCGCCGTCTCGAGAAAATCCTTTTGCAGCATGAAGAGATCGCCCTTGCCGGCTTTCTTCCACCCGGAGGCGGGATCGGGCAAGCTCACCGTCAGGCCGCCGATATCGGCGGTTGCGGCAAATGCCGGGAGACACAAAAGAAGGGAGAAAAGCGCGAGTGCGAAGCCCATGGCAGATATGAACCGGCAGATCCGATCATTATGCGCGTCGCCCATTTCGCCCATGCCCCGCCCCTCCGTTTGCCAGCCGCCGACGGAATTTGGAGCCTGTTGCGGCCATTTCAACCCTCAGCTTTCAGGGGACCCCCCTCCTAGGTCTGCCGCAGAACGAAAGCGATCTGCGCCTCCGTGAACTTCGACTTTTTTCATGCCGAAAACTCCGTCTAGACTGGAATTTCCAGTCTCAACCGGTCCGGAAAATCGGAGGTGTCAAAGTGGCAACAATGCGTCAGGCTTCACATCACCGATTGATGCGTAACTGTGGGTTTCTCTGACGCCAGGAAGCGGCAGAATGACCCGCTGCAGGAATTCCTGGAACGTCGCCATGTCCGCTATTCGTGCTTTGACCAGGTAGTCGAAGCCACCAATCACCATATGACATTCGATGATTTCGGGTGCCTTCGCAACAGCCTCTGCAAAGCGGTCGAAGACGTGCGGCGCGGTGTGATCGAGCCTTACCTCGATAAAGACGAGCGTGCCGCGTCCGATCTTTGAAGGCTCGAGCACAGCCCGCACAGCGCGGATAAAGCCTTCACTGAAAAGCCGCTTGATGCGCTGCGATGCGCCAGTCGGTGACAATCCAACGCGTTCGGCGAGGTCAAGAACAGTCCGGCGACCATCTTCTTGCAATAGCCCGAGCAGCATCCGATCGACACGGTCCAAGTCACTCATTTCTGATTCACACTTTCTTTGGTTAGAATACGCGATAATCACGCAAATAAGTCGAAATTACTATATTTCGTCGCGCCGTTTGCCGCAATACGGTTGGAAAGTAACTAAACCCAACAGACGAAGGCAAGCAACATTATGGACAGAACCCAACCTGCCTTAAGCACTCACAACAAAGGTGAGATCAAGATTCTCTCGCTGAGCGAAGCGGAGGTCAAAACATGCATCGACCTGCGTAAGCTGCTCGACGCGCTAGCGGACGGGTTCAAAGCGCTCTCCGACGGTCGTGTCGTCAATCCAGCGCGCCCACAACTCGATATTCCGAATGCGGGCTATTCGTTGGCGATGCCGGCCTGGATGAAGGGAATGCATTTGACCGTAAAACTGGTCAACGTGTTCGAAGGCAATATCGCCCGGGGCATCCCCAGTCACCTCGCAACAATACACCTCTTCGATCCAGAAACAGGAATGCCTGTTTGCATTATGGATGGTACCTACATCACGGCCGTACGCACGTCTGGCTCAGCGGTCCTCTCGGTGCGAGAGCTCGCCAGGCGTAATGCCAAGGTCGCAACCGTCGTGGGCGCGGGCGTTCAAGCTAGCCAGCACCTTCACCTGTTGCCGCTCGTTCGCGATTTTCAGGAAATTCGGGTGTTCTCCAAAGATTTTGCTGATGCGCAGGCGCTGGCTTCACGTCATTCAGGCATCACTGCCGTCGAGGACCTCGAGGCGGCGATACGCTCTTCAGATGTTGTGTGCCTCGCGACACACTCCTATGTCCCCGCGATATCCGCAGAATGGGTTCAACCAGGAACGCACGTGTCCTCGGTTGGTGTCGCGCCGCCCGGCGGCGAACTTCCGATCGATTTGATCGCTCGCGGCACCCTCTTTGTTGAGACGCGGGATTCGTTCGCGCCAACACCCGTGGGCTGCTGCGAACTTGCAAATATTGATCCCGAGGCAGGCACCGACCTTGGTGCGATGTTGCTCGGGCAGCGATCAGGTCGGACGTCTGATCAGCACATCACGATCTACAAGGCCATGGGCGTCGCCATGGAGGATATGGTGGCAGCCGACCTCGCTTACCGCGAGGCCAAACGCCTGGGTGTCGGCCAGGCTATTTCTCTCTAGGTGACCTGGAATGTTATCTGATCCATAGGACGGTTGCTGCAATGATGAAGACGGCGAGGTGGTTTCTCGCCGTCTTCCTGAATGAAGCGTGTAGATTGCGACTTCCTGGAAGAACCCTGCGTACCCAATGACGGTCATGATCCGTTCGAGCTTAGCGTACGATTTCGAGCAGTTCTTGTTCCGACCTCTTTCATGAAGGTTTTCCGAACGCCTCGGCTGCCGCCTCTAACCGCCCATCGATTGGTAGAGCCAGTCATCGAGCTTCTCGGTCGCCACGCGCGCGGCCGGCCCTGGAAGCAATGCGTCCTGCGTCAGTTCGACGCCGAAATAGGAGACGGACGGGTCCGTTATCACCTGCCGTTCGTCTTCATTCGCGGCCAGATAGATCCGGGCGACCTCATCGATACCGAACTGCTCCGGGCCGCCGATCTCGACGATATCGCCCAAGGGATTACCGGCTGTCAGCTCCGCCAGGAAAGCCGCGACGTCCTCTGCCGCAATCGGCCTTATGGAGGCCGAAGGCAGCCGGAAGACGTCGCCTTCAGCGCCGATGTCGATCAGACCGTTTATGAATTCGTAGAACTGCGTGGAGCGGAGGATCGTATAGGGGCGGCCTGAAGCCTGAATGAGATTTTCCTGCACCATTTTCGCGTGGAGGTAATCGCTTTCGACGAGGCGGGGCGTGCCGACGACAGAGAGCGCGAGATAGTGCCTGACCCCGGCTTCGGCCGCGGCCGCAAGCAGGTTCTTCGTCGAGGCCTTGAAAAAATCCAGCGCCGCACTGTCGCCGAAGGATGCGGCATTGGTCACGTCGACGACGGCGTCGCTTCCCGCGACAGCCGCATCGAGGCCTTTGCCGGTCACCGTGTCGACACCGAGCGACAAGGACGCGGCCGCGACGTCATGGCCGGAGCGGCGCAAGTTCTCGCAGAGCCGCGTTCCGATGAGGCCGCTTGCTCCCGCTACCATGATTTTCATGTCGGCCTCCTCTGTCGCCTTGTCATCGATCCCATCGACAATGACGGGAAAGCCGCACGCCTTCCATCGTCCCTGAGGTCTGGCGCCCTACCCTTTAGGCATAGGGAAGCCAGACCGAAGTCCAGTATGGTCTTCCGATCCTCGATCGCGTCGAAAATTTCGGCTACATCCCCGCGCAATGCATAGGTTTCCATGAGTTGCGGTTGTGGGGTGGCGGGATTACGGTTCGAGCATGAACTCGCCGGCGCCGAAATCGAGAATGACTGCTGTAGACGATGCTGACGATCCCCGGGCTTTGTCCGACCGGCCGGAGCGGTTGATCACGAGCGTCTGGTCGCACCGTCCCCAATCCCTCTACCTCGGGCTTTTCATTGCTGCCTATGTGCTTGCCTGCGGCTTCGCCCAATTGCTCGCAATCGTGCCGGGAACGGGTATTTCCATCTGGCCTCCGGGCGGGCTTTTCATCGCAACCCTCACCCTCGCCCCCAGGCGCAGCTGGCCATGGTGGATCGTGGGAGGCTGCCTGGCGGAACTCTCAAGCAATATCTTGTGGTTCCACAGTCCGCCGGCGGCGGCTTTGCTGATCTATGTCGGCAACGCTCTGGAAGCGGCGGTCGCGGCGTGGCTGGTAAACCGGACCTTGAAGCCGCCGGTTCGGCTGGAAACCCTTCATGAAGTTCTCACATTCGTCATCATAAGCGCCGGAATTGCGCCGATCGTCAGCGCAACCGTGGGAAGCGCCACGCTGGCGTGGTTCAGCATCCAATCGCAATCTTTCCTGACGGCATGGCCGCTCTGGTGGATCGGCGATGCAACCGGCATCCTGATCGTTGCGCCGCTGGCGCTGGTCGTGTTTCACAGCTGGCGGGACAAGACCCGCCTCTCGGCCGCGCAATGGACAGAAGCCTGTGTCCTCGGGCTGATCTTTCTCGGTGTCGCCGCTCTTTCGCTCAGCGGCTACCTTCCCTTCGCCTATATCATCATGCCGCCTCTTCTCTGGGCCGCCGTCCGCTTCGAGTTCAAGGGCGCTGCCGTGTCGCTCGCATTGCTTGCCCTGATCACGGCGGTCTTCACGGTAACGGGCGCCAGCCAGTTTGCCGGCGATCCGGAGTCCCAGAAACACAAGCAGATCATGCTGCAGCTTTTTCTGGCCATCTCGGCATTTTCAGCGCTCATCGTGGCCGCCATATCAAGGCAGCATCAGCTCGCGGTGCTCACCTTGCGCCAGAGCGTCGAGACATTGCGCGACCGGGAACGGGAGCTGTCGCAGCTCGTGGATATGGTTCCGAGCCATGTCTGGCGCCTGACGCCCGAGGGCGAGCCGTCCTTCTTCAACAGGCGAATGGTCGATTTCCTCGGCATGGATGTGGCGGACGCCGACAGGCCTGATATGAGCCGGCTGGAGGCGGTCCTTCAGGCCACGGTTCATCCCGACGATGCAGCCGGGTTCAGGGACGCCCTTCGCCACAGCCTCGCCAGCGGCGAGAATTTCGTCATGCGTTACCGGCTCCGCCGCGCCGACGGTGTCTATCACTGGATGTCGAGCCGCGCCGAGCCGATGCGCGATCAGGCCGGAAACATCGTCCAGTGGTACGGGCTTTGTCACGATATCGACGATCAGGTTCATGCCGAAGAGGCCGTGCGCCGGAGCGAGCGACAGCTTCAGCAGATGATCGACGCTGTTCCCATCCGCATCTGGAGCGTGGAGCCGGCGGGCGGGGCGATCTACTTCAACAAGCGCTATCAGGACCATTTCCACGCCGTCATCACCAATTTCGACGCGCGAGCCGAACCGCGCATTGATGAGCTGCTGCAGGAGCTGATCCATCCTGAAGATTTGCCCGACGTGCAGCGCACGCTGCGCAATTGTTTCGAAACCGGCAGCGGCGGCGCCATGCGGTTCCGCTGGCTTGAAAAGGATGGCGCCTATCGCTGGGCGGAATGCAGGGTAGAGCCCCGGCGTGATGACGACGGAACGGTCGTGCAATGGTACGGCGTTTCTCTCGATGTCGATGAAGAGGTGCGCGCCCTGGAGACGCTGCGCGAACGTGAGCGGGAGCTGTCGCTGCTCGTCGACATGGTTCCGGCTCAGATCCGCCGCCTGAGACCTGACGGCGAGCCGGTCTTCTTCAACAAGCGGTTGATCGACTTTTTCGGCCTCAACGTCGGGGATATGGACAGGCCCGGCATGAGCCGCCTCTCGTCGGTCATTCACACCCTCGTCCATCCCGACGATGCAGCGAGGCTGCTCGAGACGGTTCACCGCTCTCTCGCCAGCGGCGACCCCTTCTCGATAAAGTACCGCATGCGCCGTTTCGACGGAGCCTATCGCTGGGTCGACGGCCGGGCCGAGCCGCTACGCGATCAAAGCGGCGCGATCGTGCAATGGTATGTCGTCTCAGTCGATATCGACGACGAGATGCGAGCGCAGGAAGCGCTGCGCAATCGGGAGCGCGAGCTTTCGCAACTCGTCGACATGGTTCCGAGCCTGCTCTGGCGGCTCGATCCGGAAGGCGCTCCAACCTTCTTTAACCAGCGCCTGATCGATTTTCTCGGTCTCGACGCCGTCGAGACGGAAAAACCCGGCAAGAGCCGTCTGTCCTCCATCATAGAAACCGCCGTCCATCCCGACGATGCGGAGAGCCTCGTCGAGGCGCTCAACCATTCCCTCGCCACCGGCGAACGTTTTTCCAAGCAGTATCGCCTGCGGCGCGCAGACGGCGTCTACCGCTGGGTGAACGGCAGCGCCGAGCCGCTGCGCGACGAGAGCGGGCGGATCGTCCAGTGGTACGGTCTCAGCCACGACATCGACGATCAGCTGCGCGTCGAGGAAGCGCTGCGGGAGAGGGAACGCTCGCTCTGGAAGATCGTCGAAACGCTGCCGGCAATGATCGATTGCGCGGCGCCTGATGGAGAGCCGATCTATCGCAATCCTCAGCTGCGCGACTTTCTCGGATACAAACTCGAAGAGCTCGACGGAACCGGCAAGTCACGCCTGGCCGGCACGCTTGACGCCGGCGTTCATCCCGACGACGTGGCCGAGGTCAAGGCGAGATATGCCCATTCACTCGCGACCGGAGAACCCTACGCACGCAAGCATCGCCTGCGCCGGTTCGACGGCGAATATCGCTGGGTCGAAACGCGTGCAGCGCCGATGCGCAATGCCGAAGGCGAGATCGTGCAGTGGAACGTCATATGCCTCGATATCGACGGCGAGGTCCGGGCGCAGGAAGAGCTGCGCCTAGCGCAGGAAGGCTTGGCGCGGGCGAGCCAGGCCGCGAGCCTTGCGGAGCTTTCCGCCTCCATCGCTCATGAGGTGAACCAGCCCCTGGCGGCGGTCGTCGCGAATTCGCATGCCTGCCAGCGCTGGCTCATGGCGGAGCCGCCGAATATGGAGCGGGCACAGAGGACGGTCGAGCGGATCATCCGCGACGCCAACTCGGCGGCGGACGTCGTCAGCCGCATTCGCGCCCTCTTCAAGCAATCCGCGGACAGGAGGACCCAGACGACGCTCTCCAGCATCATCGCCGAAGTGCGTGGCCTGATGACCGACGAGACCTGGCGGCGGCGCGTTCGCATCGACGTCCAAGTTGACGGCAGTCTGCCGTTCATCGCGATCGATCGCATCCAGATCCAGCAGGTTCTGATCAATCTCATCCGCAACGGCATCGACGCGCTGGACGCGGAGACAAGCGACAGGGTGATCGAGATCCATGCGCGACAGGTCGGCAATGTCGTCCAGACCGAGATCCGCGATCGCGGCCAGGGGATCGAATTTCCCCAGAAGATGTTCGAGCCGTTCTTCACGACGAAAGAGAACGGCATGGGCATGGGGCTGGCGATCTGCCGCTCGATCGTCGAGCTGCACGGCGGAAGATTGTGGGCGGAGAAGAACGAACCGCGCGGAGCGACGTTGATCTTCACATTGCCCATTGAAACGAAGGCGGCATCATGACAGCCGACGACCATATCGTCTTCATCGTCGATGACGATGCACGCATCCGGGAAGCGCTCGGCGAGCTGCTGGAATCACACGGCATGCATGCTGCCGCCTTCGAATCCGCCGGCGATTACGTCACTGCGGACAAGCCTGATATTCCTGCTTGCCTCATCCTCGATATCGAGCTGCCCGACATCAACGGCCTCGACCTGCAGAGGCAGATCGCCGACAGGGATCATCCGCCAATCGTCTTCATCACGGGCCACGGCGACATCCCCTCCTCCGTGCGCGCGATCAAACGCGGCGCCGTGGATTTTCTAACCAAGCCGTTCAACGATGCGGACCTCATGGCCGCCGTCCATGCCGCGATCGCTGAGGATCGGGAAAAGCGGGCCGACCGCGCCGAACGCGACAAGCTCAGACAGCACTATCTCGACCTCACGCCGCGCGAGCGCGAGGTGCTGCCGCTCGTCGTAAGCGGCCTTCTCAACAAGCAGGCGGCGGCCGAGCTCGGCATCAGCGAGGTCACGCTGCAGATCCACAGACGAAATGTGATGCAGAAAATGGCGGCGGCATCGCTCGCCGATCTCGTGCGGATCGCAGAGAGATTGGAAATACCGATCACCCACTCGCGCCGAGTGGGAGGGAATTGAACATGAACAAGACAAGACATGTCGTGGCAATTGTCGATGACGATCCGAGGCTTCTGGAATCGATGGGTGACCTTCTGGAATCGGCGGGCTATGTGGCCCGCAGCTTCTCGTCGGCGGGCTCGCTGCTCGTCAACGGCCTCTCCGACCTGGACCTGCTCATCACCGATATCGGAATGCCCGGCATCGACGGCTTCGAGCTGCGCGACCTGGTGCTGAAATCACGCCCGGAGCTGCCGGTATTTCTCATCACCGGTCGCCACGAGATAGCCGATCAGAGCCGCGCGCAAGGCGCAGGCGGTTTTTTCCGCAAGCCCTTCGATGCCCAGGCGCTGCTGACTGCCATCGCCAACGCTTTACACAAATCCAGAGACGGAGGGTGACATGCGAGTTGACCAGCCTTTGGCCCGGAGATCGGCGCCGTCATTGCTGCAGTGCAGAAGCGAAGAGGATCAGCCGCTCGTCATCATCGTCGATGACGACGCATCCATCCGTGAGGCGCTGTCGGAGTTGATCCTTTCGGCGGGCTTCCGGCCGGCCAGTTTCTCCTCGACCCGCGATTTGCTCGACTCCGATATGGTGGAGAGCCCCGGCTGCCTGATCCTCGATGTGCGCATGCCCGGAACAAGCGGCCTGCACCTTCAGCGCCATCTGGCCGAAAACGGCATTTCCAAGCCGATCATCTTCCTGACGGGGCACGGCGATATCCCGATGACCGTCCAGGCGATGAAGGCAGGCGCCGTGGATTTCCTCACCAAGCCGGTGCGGGACCAGACGCTGCTCGATGCCGTGACCGCGGCCATCGCCATGGATGCCGAACGGCGGGCGGAAGCCGCGATCGCCAACCGCAATATCGAACGCCTGGAGACGCTGACGCAGCGTGAGCGCGAGGTGCTGCACGAAGTTGCCCGCGGACGCCTCAACAAACAAATCGCCTTCGATCTCGGCATTAGCGAAGTGACAGTTAAGCTGCATCGCAGCAACGTCATGCACAAGATGGAGGCCGCCTCCATCGGCGAACTGATCCGGGCATGGGAAACGCTGCCCGCGCAAATGCGCCAGGCCGCCGCTTCGCGCTAGACGCGTCCGGTCTTTCAGATTCGCGTATCGCGCTTCAGGTTCCTGGTTTTGCGCGACATGCGCTGGCCTCCAGCCCAGCGCCGTCTGGTTTACGCAGGGTTCCCGTAGGCTTCGGTACGGTGGCCACCAATGTCCATTTGATGCTCGATGTATCCAGATCGCGCCAGAAAAGACACGACGGCGCGGAGAATGGGTTTCGATTTGGCTCGCATGCGTTATCTCTAAATTAAAGCCGGGGATATGATCCGGTCCCCGGCTTTTGTTCCCCGAAGGAGATCTCGCTTTGAACAATCTATCGTCCGCGCCTTCTGCTGAAATCACCGCCTTCGATGACGAAGCAAACTTCCTGTCGGCCATGGGAAATGCCAAACGGCTCCACATCCTGCGTCTGTTGGCCGAAAGAGAATTGTCCGTGACGGTTCTGGCCGAGGAAGTAGGATTGAGCCAATCTTCCACGTCCCAGCATTTGTCTATTCTTCGGGAACAGGAACTTGTGCAGACGCGAAGGGCCGCCCAGACGATCTACTATTCCCTCCAATCCGACGCGGCCAGGGCGATACTCGAGACACTCTCCGACATCTTCGGGACGCATCGCAGCGCCAAAGCAGACTGCGCCCGAGCCGCACGTGCCTGACGAAACGGCGAAGCGTTGCTCTTCTGGCTCATGATCCAGTGCGCGGAGTCCCGCGATGCTTCGCCCATAGCCCTCGAACGCATCGATCCCTGATGTACGTTTGATGTACACCTCCTAGACCACGGTGTGATTACGCCTGCATTGCAAATGGAGATAATGAACCGCATCAGGAACGGCGAGAACGGCCGGCGGTATGGAGGCGATCATGGACGTGTATGAGGCAGTCAAAAGTCGACGGTCAGTGCGCGGATTCAAAGATAGACCGGTGGAGCGGGAGGTGCTGGAGCGTGTGCTGTCGGCCGCAGCCTGGTCGCCGTCAGGATCGAACATCCAGCCGTGGAACACCTACGTGATGACCGGCGCACCTTTGGCCGAGCTCAAGACATCAGCCGTCGAGCGTGTGGCCCACGGCGACGCCTGGGACAAGCGGCAGTACGAGATGTACCCGTCCGCGCTGAAGCCCCCCTATGGGGACCGCCGATCCGCCTTCGGCAAGGAGCGCTACAGCGCGCTTGGCATTGCACGCGAGGACTGGGAGGCGCGCCAGCGGGCGGCAATCGCCAACTGGAACTGTTTCGGCGCGCCCGCCGCCCTGTTCTGCTACATCGACCGTGACCTAGGCCTGCCCCAATGGGCCGACGTCGGCATGTATCTGCAGACGGTCATGCTGCTGCTGCGCGCCGAAGGCCTGCATAGTTGCCCGCAGATGGCGTGGTCGCAGGTTCGCGAGACCGTCGCAGAGGTACTGTCACCCCCGGATGGCCTCATCCTCTTCTGCGGCATGTCGATCGGCTACGAGGACCCCACGGTAAGTTACGCCCGTACAGGCCGCGCCCCGCTCGACGAGACAGTCACGTTCGTCGGCGATCAGTGACGTGCGATCAAAGGCAAGGGACCCGTCATGCGAGATATCGGAGTACGCCGTGACCACGCATAAAGTAGGTTATCTCATCGGCAGCCTCGCCAAGGGCTCGATCAATCGCAAGCTCGCCAAGGCGTTGGTGCGGTTCGCCCCGCCGGAACTTGAAATGTCGGAGATATCCTTCAAGGATCTGCCGCTCTACAGCTACGACTATGACGCCGACTACCCTCCGGCCGGCAAGGCATTCAAGGCGGAAATCGCGGCCGTCGACGCTGTGCTGTTCGTCACGCCCGAATACAATCGATCCATACCCGGCGGGCTGAAAAACGCAATCGACTGGGCAAGCCGCCCCTACGGCACCAACTCGTTCACACGCAAGCCGTCCGCGGTGATCGGCACGTCGCCGGGCGCGATAGGCACAGCCGTCGCCCAGCAGAATTTGCGCAGTGTGCTGAGTTTCTGCAACTCTCCCCAGATGAATGCCCCGGAAGCCTATATCCAGTTCACACCGGGGCTGATCACCGATGACGGCGAGGTCACGAACGACGCCACCGCCAAGTTCCTTCGCACTTTCATGCAGGACTTCCATGTCTTCATCACAAGGGTTCGCTCAGTGCTGCCGAAGGATGTCTAGAGGGCGCTTGGCACCCTAGTCCTTTATCCACTCCGAAAACGCTTCCGGCAGCACGTTCGACCCGCAGATCACCGCTGCCACACGCTTGCCGCGGTAACGCGAGGGGTCTTCCAGGATCGCCGCGATGCCGAGAGCGGCCGAGGGCTCGACGATGAGGCCGGCGTGCCGGTGCAGCAAGCGCATGCCCGCCTTGATGCTTGCTTCCTCGACGAGCGGCACGTGATCGGCGACGGCGAGCAGGTCCTGAAGGACCGCCGCGATCGGGAAGCGGCCGGCGACGCCATCGGCGATCGTGTCGGTGCGGTCTGTGGTGACAACCGTTCGCGCCCGCCAGGACAGAGCCAGGGCGGGTGCTCCGCTGGGTTGGATGCACACCACCTCTGTTGTAGGCGACAAGCTCTTGAAGACGTGGCCGACGCCAGTGGCCAGCGCGCCGCCGCCGAGTGCGAGCAGGATCGTGTCGATGCGGTCGCACCCTTCGATGAGTTCCAGCCCGATGGTCGCCGCACCTTCGCAGGTGTCGAGGTTTTCGCTGTCCTCTACGAGTAAGGCATTGTCGCTGGCCGCGATCTCACGGGCGCGCTGGCGCGCCTCCTCGATGTCGCCCTCGACCAGTTCCACGGCGGCTCCGAGCCGACGAATGCGATCAATCTTCGCGGGATTGGCGCTGGTCGCCGCGACCACGGTTACACCAATTCCGCGTGTCCGGCCACTATATGCGAGCGCCTGCCCGAGATTGCCGGCGCTGGCGCAGACCGCGGCCTTGGGATCCGGGGTGCTTGCCAGACGGGACATAACGACCTCGGTCCCTCGTCCCTTGAAGCATCTGATCGGGTTTGCGGTCTCAAGTTTGATGACGACTTCGCAGTCCAGCATGTCGCCAAGGGCGGGACAAGCGAATTGCGGTGTGTCGCGAAACACGGATGAAATTTGTTCCCTGGTCGCAAGAATGCGGTCGAGGTCGAGCCTGGTGTCTGGTTGCCTGACTTCACGGTATGCTGCGGATCTTTCACCTGCTGATCGCATGGGATAGTCCTTTTGACATTGTGTTGCCGTTGCGCGGGTGTGCGTTGTAGCACGTGCGCGGGTGTTGCCGACGAATTGGCAGACGTGCGTCCTACCTGTCCGGCCCCACGAACGCTCCAGTCCTCTATTTCCAGCTCGTGAAATCGTCGGCGACGCAACCGAACGGCGCACGATCCTGGCCGAACCGCCTCTTGAGCTGCTCGCATCCCCACTCGTTCAGGGGCGCTGGCATAAGATTGTTGATATCCATGCCGGGTGATTGGAACGGCGTCGTGGAGCTCGTGACATACCAAAGCCAGAAGCCGACCGTACCGACGACGATCAGAAGCAACATGCCGAGGAAAACCTGCAGCCGCTTCCAGATCGATGCCGTCCTTCTGGCTTCTGCGATCAACGCCGGCGCGCGTTCCTGCTGGCGCACCATGGGCGCAAGAGCCGTGCTACGCTCATCCTCTGTCAGCTCGACGCGCTGCAAACGAGCGTCCAGAAGCACTGGCAGGGCGGTATTGCCGTGCCTGACAGCCAATCCGATCGCTTTGCCATTGGCTTGACCGACGATCAGGGGCTCCTCTCCCTTCTTCATGCGCGTGTAAGCCGATCGCCCCGTTTTGTCGGCGGCGATTTTGTCATTGTAGGTGATGGACAGGATGCCGCGCTTGGGGTCGAAGGCCGAGACCTCGACCGGGACCGGGGTCAGCACGGCGGGCCGACGCAATTGGCCCTTGACGCGCCAGATGCGGAGACCGAGAAAAATCGTCCCCAGGCTCATGCCGCCAAGCAAGACGACGAACACGGCGAGCGTGATGATCCGGTTCCAGAGCATATCCAGACCCAGACTGATGGTCGCGAGCTCCGGATGATCGGCGGAGATCACCAAACCGGTTTCGTAGTCGCCTATATGGAAATCGACGAACATGACCTCGACCTCGGTGTCGTAGTTCCGTCCGCCGTAACTATAGACTAGGCGCGCTTCGCAATCGATAAAGATGGCCTTGCGCGTCGTGCACCGCCCGTTCTGAACGTCGCCATTTTCGAGCACCAGGGGGTTCCGGCTGATCCGGAAATCGCGGATTACGCCTGGTGCTTGCGAGACGAATAGAAAAACGGCCAGTGCCAGGATAACCGGCGTTGACCAGAAGTAAGCCCTCGGCGTGGAGATGACGTTGCGCGCCAACGAAAGCGGGCGGCTGGGAAGAACAAGCGAAGACAATGGCATCGACCCCCTCTTATATGACAGCGCGCGCTGGTTGAGCTTCAGACAGCGGCCGATGTTTTACGCAATCCAATATCGTAAGACGGATCTACAACCTGAGGGGAGTAATCGGCAATCCCTTTCAGCGTGAGCGCGCGCTGATCTTGCTCCATTTCCACAATCGCAACACGTGCCGATCCATCAACCGATCGACTGAGATCACGCCATATAGCCGCCGTCCAGAACGAGCGGACTCCCGAGCATGAAGGAGGCGGCATCCGAGCAGAGCCAGAGGACGCCGTTGGCAACCTCTGCCGCGGTGCCCAGCCGGCCGATCGGCTCCTGCGCCACAATACTTTCGCCGAGCTTGGCGTCCTTCTTGACGAAGGACGTGATCGGAGGCGTGTCGATCCAGCCAGGACAGACGGCAGTGATGCGCAGGCCGCTCTTCGCATATTCGAGCGCCGCGCTGCGCGTCAGGCCGAGAACACCGTGCTTGGCGGCCGCATAGGCAGCGCCACCCGGAAAGGGATAGCCACGCAAGCCATCGACCGATGAATTGTTGACGATCACGCCGGCGCCATTCTTGAGCATCGTCGGGATCTGGTGGCGCATGCACAGGAAAGCCGATGTCAGAAAGCCGTCGATGGTTTTCCGCCATGCCTCCTCGGACATCTTGCCGACAGGCCGGCCCGCACCGCCGCTACCCCCGTTGTTGAAGGCGTAATCAAGCTTCCCATGCCGATCCAGCGTTGCGGCGATGAGTTTTTCGACGCGCTTGCCGTCGCTGACATCGCAGGCGATCCAGCTTGCTTGTCCCTGAATGCTTTTCAACGCCGCGCTTGCGCGCTTCTCTTCGCGGCTGGCGATAACGACGATCGCCCCCTCATGCGCAAAGGCCTGCGCGGTCGCCAGACCGATGCCGCTCGTTCCTCCCGTGACGAGAGCGACCTTGCCTTCCATTTCGGGATAACGTCGCGGCAAGGTCGCTGGTGACATAGCTCATGCTTTCCCGGGTGAGATGAACAGAGTTCGATCAAACACGCAGGCATGGGTCATTTGCAATGGCCTTGGCGGCAGTTTCCACGCTCATGAGAAGGCCTGGCTTATATCAGCATCATCGAACACTTGACATCGGCCCTTTTAAAGCCGAAGCCGCGCACGTGCGGCCGCAGACTGTGAACGATGCCCGCCACCTACCTTTCGTCATGCTCGGGCTTGTGTCCCGAGCATCTGCCTCCGGTCGACAGGGCAGCAGATCCTCTGCGCAAGGCCGAGGGTGACGCCGAGTAAAAACGAGACTTGTCAGCAACCGTCGGGCCGCGCATGCGCGGCCGTTTTTGCGGGGATCAGAGAGATGAACACCAAGACGGCCGTCGCCAAGACAGGAAACTTGATCCTGATAGGCGTCTTGCTCATGCTGCTCGGCGATCTCCTCTTTGCGCTGAACGACGCGATGGGCAAGTGGCTGGTGGCGAGTTTTGCCGTCGGCCAGGTACTGGTGATCCGCTCGGTCGGCGCTTTCATCGTGCTCGGACCGATGATCGTGCGGCAGGGGCCGATGGCCTTGTTCCGCGTCGAGCAGAAGGGTCTCCAGTTCATGCGGGTCGCCATGGCGACCGGCGATGTCGCCCTGTTTTACGCCGCCGTCGCCTATCTGCCGCTCGCAGATGTCATGACGTTCTATATGGCCGGGCCGATCTATATTGCGGCGCTCTCGCATTTCTTTCTCGGCGAAAAGATTGGCTGGCGCCGGTGGCTTGCCGTTCTGCTCGGCTTCGCAGGCGTTGTCATCGCGCTGCGCCCATCCACGGCGATGCTTTCGCTTCCATCGCTCTTCGGTCTTGCCGGCAGCTTCGCCTTCGCGCTGTCGCTTGTCATGAGCCGCTATCTGCGCTCGACCAGCGACACGACGCTGGTGACATGGCAGACCATCGCGGCCCTCGTGACCGGCATCGTGCTCAGCATCGGCCACTGGCAGCCGGCAGCGACGATCGATTGGTCCGGCATGCTGCTGCTCGGCGTCGTCGCCACTTGCGCACACCTGCTCATTACGCGCTCGCTGAAGCTCGCGCCGGCATCGCTGCTAGCACCGCTGCAATACACGCTGCTGCTCTGGGCGATCGTGCTCGGCTACATCTTCTTCAACGATATTCCCGACACACAGCTCATCATCGGCGCCGCCATCATCGTCTTCGCCGGCCTCTTCATCTTCCACCGGAAGAATTTGAAAGAGACGGTTCCGTCCGAGGCCGTCCCGCCGGACGGGCATTGAGAACTAGCTTTCATCCGGCGGCGGCTCCCAGCCGAAGACGCTGCGGCCGCCGAGATCGGCGGATTGGCGGAATTCGCCGGCGATGATTTCCTTGAGGTCGGGACCGGTCACGTAGCGCTCCATCCGGCGGGACTGCTGGTCGAGGCGCTTCAGCGCCTGCAACTCCTCGTCCCGTCCGAGCCTCCCCTTCAACACCGCCGATTTCATCACGCCGATCGTCTCGTCATAGACCTTGAGCGGCACCGGAAAGGGATGGCGGTCCTTGCCGCCATGAGCGATCGAGAAGCGCGCCGGGTCGGAAAAGCGGCAAGGCGCGCCATGCACGACTTCCGCCACCATCGCCAGTGCCTTCACCGTGCGGGCGCCGACACCGGGAACGAGCAGCAGCTCCTGGAAATCCGCCGGACCGCGATCGGCGGCGGCGGCCAGATTTCCATGCAGGCGCCGCATGTTGACATCGCTTTCGCGCACGTCGTGATGGGCGGGCATGATGAGATGTGGCAGCATCGGCTGTTCGGCGGGCTCGGGCGCCGGCTCTTCGGCGCGCAGCAATGCTGCGGCCTCGCGGATGATCCGGTCGGGGCCAAGCGTTGCCAAGAGATCGAGCTGGCCGCGCCGCGAGCGCTCGGCGCGCCGGTCGGCGAGATTGACGATTTCGCCCTGGTTGCGTCCTTCGATCGCCGCATGCGGCGAGTCGACGAAGCTCTCCAGCCCCTCCGACAGCCAGTGATAGCGCCGCGCCTGCCGCCTGTCGCCGTTCATGCCTTGCTGCACGACCACCCAATGGCCGTCATCGGCGACGATGAAACCGTGAAGATACAGATCGAAGCCGTCCTGAAGGGCGGCGCTATCGACCTTGGCGATGAGACGGCTCGTCGTCGCCAGCCCCTCCCCGTTCAGACCGACGCGCTCGCCGATGGAGACAAGCTCCTGCGGGGTCTTGCGCGAATGCGCGCCGCGGCCGCCGCAGACATGCAGGCCTAGTTCGCCCGCGCGCGGCTTCAGACCGCGTTTCAGCGCACCGAGAACGCTTGTTGTAATGCCGGAGGAATGCCAGTCCATGCCCATGACAGCGCCGAAGGACTGGAACCAGAAAGGGTGCGCGAGCCGGCGCAGGAATTCGTCACGGCCGTAATGATGGACGATCGCCTCGGTGATCAGCGTCCCGAGCCGGGTCATCCGGTCGCCGAGCCAATGCGGCACGCGTCCCCCGTGAAGGGGAAGATCGGCGCTGCCTGTTCGTTGCGACATTGCTCTTCCCATGTCCTCTCTGATCAGGCCGCCCGGGAACCCCGTTAAATTTCAGGCGTTTGCTTTCAGTCAAACGGCCGAGGCAAACATGACCACATTCGAAACCATATCCAATCAACCCTACCTGACGCGAACAAAAGCGCAACGTCCGGGCGGCGAAAAACAAGAAAATGCGGCGTTACGCCTTCAGGGACGCGCGGAAAGAGCCGCCTTCCTGATCAACGGCAACCGGTATTTCGCCGAGATGGCGCGGACGCTGCGGCAGGCGCGGCGTACGGTCTGGATCGTCGGGTGGGATTTCAATCCCGACATCCTGATGGAGCCTGACAAATCCGACGAAACATTGGCCGACCTGCTGCATGGCCTGGCGGCGGAAAATCCCGCGCTCGACATACGCATCCTCATCTGGGCGCTCGGGCCGATCTATTCGGAAAAGTCCCTGCAGGTGCTTCGCAAGAAGAATTTCCCCAAAAACGCCAGGATCGATCTGCGTTTCGATCTCCAGGGCGCCTTGCGCGGCTGCCATCACCAGAAACTCGTCTGCATCGACGATGCCGTCGCCTTCATCGGCGGCATGGACCTGACCTCGCGGCGATGGGACACGCGGCGCCATCGCGCCGAGGAAAAGCTGCGGCGAGACCCAGAGGGCCTATCCTACGATCCGCTGCACGACGTTCAGGCGATGGTCACCGGCGAGGCGGCCCGGCTGATCGGCGATATCGCCAGGCGACGCTGGGAAGACGCCACCGGCGAAAGCCATGGGCCACTGCCTGAAAGCCTGCCCTTCGCCTGGCCGGACGATCTCTCCTTTTCGCTGCGCGAAGTGCCCGTCAGCTTCGTCCTGACAGAGCCATCGACCACCTTGCGCATCGGCGTCAGCGACGGCATCGCCTCGACTTTGAACATCATCTCCCGGGCCCGTCGCAAGCTCTACATCGAGGCGCAATATCTCGCCTCCTTCCGCGTCGCCGACGCCATTGCCGCGCGGCTGCAGGAAAAGGACGGGCCCGAGGTTGTCATCATCTGCACGCGCAGCGCTCACGGGCTGATCGAAAAGCTTCTCATGGGCGGCAATCGCGACCGTATCATCCGCCGCCTCAAACGCGCCGATCGCGCCAACCGCCTGCGGGTCTACTATCCCGTCGTGCCCGGGCGGGTGGTGCCCGAGCCGCCGGCACATGGAAAGAGCAGCGAGGTCGAAGTGCTCATCCATTCCAAGCTGATGATCGCCGACGACGAGCTCGTCCGCGTCGGCTCTTCCAATCTCAACAATCGCTCGGAAGGGCTTGATTCGGAATGCGATATCCTGTTCGAGGCCGAAAATGGCGAGCATCACCGCGCAATCGCGGAGCTGCGCAGCCGCCTGCTTTCCGAATATCTCGGAACGTCAGTGGAGAGCTTTGCCGCGGCCTGCGTGCAAAGCGGCTCGATGATCGGGACGATCGACACGCTGAACGAAGGAGCGCGCGGCCTCAGGGAATTTTCCGTCGCGCTTTCCGGCAGCGTCTCGCCGGTCGCGGGCACCGCAATCTTCGACCCGGCTCGGCCTTTCCTGCCTCTACGCCGACTGGGCCTCGGCGCGCTCGTCCGCCTCTTCGCCCGCCCCGCGTGAGCGTTGATCTCGCTGATGAAGAGAAGGACTGAGCCGAGTGCCAGCGGAATGAAAAAATAGGCGCAGCGGAAGGCGATCAGCGCACCGATCGACGCCTCCTTCGGCACGGCATAGGAAACGGTCGCCTCCAGCACGCCGAGGCCACCCGGAACATGCGTTGCGAGGATCGCGGAATTGGCAAACACATAGGCCGTCACCGACCTGAAGAAGGCCACATCGCCGAAGACCGCAAGCATCTGGTGCAGGCACGCAGAAACGAACATGAAATTGATCGTCCCGACGCCCACCTGGGCGAGCGCAATCGAAATTTTCGGCAGCTGAAACGACCAGCGCCACAGACGCAGCCTGCCGCGGACGAAAAACGCGAGCCCTGCGTAGGCGGCCGGCACGGCAAGCGCCAGCAGGCCGAACAGGCGGGCGCCCGCCGGATCGATGCGCAGCAAACGCGCGGCATCATCGGGATTGACGATCAGGGCAAGGGCGCCCAGTGTGGTCAGCCCCAGCCCCACCGTAACGCCGCAGAAGAGGATGATCTTTGCCACATCCTCGGCCGTCAGTCCCCAGCGGGAATAGTAACGATAGCGGAAGGCGCCGCTGCTCAATCCGGCAAAGCCGATATTGTGGCCAAGCGAAAGGCTGACGAAGGAGGCCAGCAGGATTTTCCGGTAGGGCAAGGATTTGCCGAGCGAACAGATCGCCAGCAGATCGAAACAACTCAGGCAAAGATAGGATGCCGCCGCGAAGAGAAGCCCTGCGCAGAAGGTCGAAAACGGGATGCTGTGAACCGATCGGGCGATGTCGTCCAGGCTATACTGTTGAAAGATCCGGTAGAGCAGAAAGCCGGCAAGACAAAGGGCGGCAACGAACAGTCCATTCCAGATTATGCTTTTCCAACGCATCGATCATCCTCGAAAGCGCCGCCGCTGCGGCGCGCTCTTCGGGAACGATCGAACGAGTTCGGTGTTCCCGGGAAAGCGCTTCTCCCACCCCTCCCATGTGATGGCCATGCCGGACAGACCGATCAAACTCCTGACCTACAACGTCCATAGCTGCATCGGCAGCGACCGGAAGCTCGATCCTGGCCGTATTGCCGCCGTCATCGCCGAGACGGAGGCCGATATCATCGCACTTCAGGAGGTCGACGTCGGCAGGCGCAGGACCGATGGTATCGACCAGGCGCATGTCATCGCCTCGCTTCTGAAGATGCAGGCGCATTTCCATCCGGCGCTGTCGGTGGCCGAGGAGAAATACGGCGATGCGATTATCACGGCGCTGCCGACCGGTGCGGTCAAATCGGGCCCCCTGCCCTCCATCGGCGAGACCCGGGGCGCGCTTTCCGTCGAAATAACCGTCGGCGACCGGAAGCTGCTCGTCGTCAACACCCACCTCGGCCTTCGCGGGCGCGAGCGCATCCGGCAGATGACGACGCTGCTCAATCCCGGGTGGCTGCACGGCACGGGCCAAACCTCCCTGCCAACCGTTCTCTGTGGCGATCTCAACGCCATTCCCGCTTCCGCGACCTATCGGCTCGCCGCGCGGTCACTGAAAGATGCCCAGCTCGCCGGCCCGGGTGCGCCGGGAGCGACCTTTCCCTCGCGCTACCCGCTGATGCGCCTCGACCACATCTTCGTCACCGGCGATCTCGTCGTCTACAGAGCGGCGGTGCTCGAAACCCGGCTGACGAGGGTCGCCTCGGACCATCTCCCTCTCCTTGCGGAAATCGGCTTCGCTTGATCGTCCGCTGCGGACAGCCTGCCCCTGACAGCCGCAGTGAAAAACGACGTCCAACGCCCTGACGACGACATTTGAAACGAATATTTCACGAATCATGTATTATGAAACATACATTCCATTGACGCTTTGTGTGTTTGAGGGGCGCAGGAGAGGAGGGGCTCATGTTGGGAAAGCTGTTGTCACGGGTTCGCATCCAGACGCAGGTGATGGTGTTCATCGTTCCGTTCGTCTTGAGCATCATGGCGGTCGGGGCGACCGGTTTTTATGCATCGAGCCTGCTTCAGGGGCGGATGGATATTTCCAATTCCGTCCTGCAATCGCTCAGCGGCTTTCGCGATCTGTCGGCTGCGATGGCCGAGTTCCTCGCCAATGCCACGCAGGAAAACCGGGATATCGTCACTCAAAAGCTTGCCGATCAGCGCAGCCTTCTGAAATCCGACCTCGACAGGCTCGTTTCCGATCTCAGCGGCCAGCAGGAACTGGAGCAGACGCTGTCTTCCATCGACGGAATTTCCACCCGCATGGACTCGCTTTGGCAGCTTCAGGAGAGCCGGACCGCGCTGCTTGCCGATCTCCAGAAAGCACAGAGCGCCGTCGTCTCCTCGCAGACGGATATTGTCGAAGGCGCCAAGGTTCTCCAGCGCGCGGCCGACATGCAGGAGGATGAAGCCCGCAATACGCTCGGCGATGCGCAACGCATTTCGGACTTTTCATCCTTCGCGCAATCGTTAAACGACAAGGCTCAGGCCGCCGGCCCTATCGCCGGCCCCGACATCGAGGAACTCACCCGGCAGCAACGCATCCTCGCCATGGCGCTTGCCGGTGAAGCGCCGGAGGCCAAGAAGGTGATCGACGATGCCGTTGTGGCCTTGAAGCCGTTTGTCGAAGCTGCCGATCAGAACGAGGAACGCGCAGCCGGCCTGCGCGACGTCACCGGCCGGATCGTCGGCAGATTGCCCGAATTGCAGGCGGTCGCCACGCGGCGGGTGAAGGCGGTTACGGATAAGGCGGCCGAGACAGCCAAATCGGTCGAGCGCGCCAAAACCGGTCAGAGGGACGGGCAGAAACTCACGACCTCGGCTTATGTGATCCAGATCGTCATGGCGAAACTGACGCTCGCGCCGACAGACGCCAATCTGCAGCGGCTTTCACAGGAAATCACCGCTATGCGGAAAGGCCTGGACGTGCTGATCTCAAATGCGGGCGGCGTTGCGCAGTTCGACAACCTCAAGGCGAAGCTTCTGCCGGCGCTGGACAAGATGCAGAAATCCGCCACCGACCTCGTGCGCATTAGCGCGCAGCGCCAGGACGAATTCCGCGCCGCCGCCGCCGATGTCGACCGCATGTGGTCTCAGCTGACGGCTTTTGCCGAAATGCAGCGGCAGAACGCCGCCGAGGAGCGCGACAACGCCAATTCCATGTCCATGGGAACGACGATCCTCGGCGTGGTGATCGCCATCCTCGCAGGCGTCGGGCTGACCGTGACGCTCAAGGGTCCGATCAACCAGATCACCTCGGCCATGCGGCGGCTTGCCGACGGCAAACTCGAAACGTCGATCGTCGGCGAATACAGGGCCGATGAAATCGGTGACATGGCCCGCGCTCTGGGGATCTTCAAGAATAATGCCATCGCCAAGGTCGAGATCGAGGAACGCAGCGAGATCGAGCGAACGAGAGCCGAAGAGGAAAGACACCGCAACGACGAGGAAAAGCGCGCGGTCGAACAGCAGATCGATTTCGCGGTCACCGCGCTGGCGCAGGGTCTCGGCCGCCTGGCACGGGGCGATATTTCACAGACGATCGCAACGCCCTTCTTCGGCCGGCTGGAGCAACTGCGCAACGATTTCAACTCGTCGCTGCTTCGCCTCCAGGAAACGATCGACCAGATCCGCACCAACACCCGGATGATCGAAGGCAATGCCGGCCAGATGGATCTTTCTGCCAGCAACCTTGCAAAGCGCACCGAGCAGCAGGCCGTCGCGCTCGAGGAGATCGCCGCAGCCATCGAGGAAATCACCACCACGGTCCGCTCGTCCGCGGCATGCGCCGACGATGCCCGAGAGATCATCACCGACACCAAGCAGACCGCCGATGCCTCGTCGGCGGTCGTCGCCAGCGCCATCCACGCGATGGGCAAAATCGAAGCGGCCTCGGACGAGATCGTGCACATCATCGACGTCATCGACGAGATCGCGTTCCAGACGAACTTGCTTGCGCTCAACGCCGGCATCGAAGCGGCCCGCGCCGGCGAGGCCGGAAAAGGTTTTGCGGTCGTCGCCCAGGAAGTTCGCGATCTCGCCCAGCGCTCGGCGGAGGCCGGCCAGAAGATCAAGCAGCTTATCGGGCGCTCGCGGGCGGAGATTACCAACGGCGCGCGCGTCGTCCGCGAGACGAGCGAAGTCCTCGAAAATATTTCCGCGAAAGTGGTCACCGCATCCGAGCAAATGGACGTCATCGCCCGCTCGAGCCGGGAGCAGTACAACGCGCTCAACGAAGTAAACACGTCGGTCAACCGGATGGACCAGATGACGCAGCAAAATGCGGCCATGGTCGAGGAAACGAGTGCGGCGACCAAGGAACTCGCCGACGAGACGAAAACGCTCCTCCAACTGATCGATCAGTTCCAATTGGATGAAAAGGACGTGTCTCGGCGCGTCAGCGCGGCGTAAGCAGCTTCTGGGGCGCGCGCCCTTTCGGCTTCATCGTCGCGACGCGCTTTTGCGTCAGTGACAGCTGTAGAGCAGCGGCGTCACGTCTTCGTCCGCGAATTCCGGGTAAAGCTGCCGGCGCGTGCGGGCAAGCGCCTCCGCCTCGCGGCGGTTCCGTTCCAGAAGAACCGATGTCACGTCCTTGTAAGGCGCTCCGTCCGACAAGGCGACGCGGACGGTTGCGCCCTGCGTGAGGAAATCGCAGAACGACTGTACCGAGCGAAGACGCGTCGTGATCTCGACGTAGCGGTCATCATATCCAGCCATGCATTCCTCCTTTCAAGACAGGAAGATTTCACGCACACTTCGGCAACAAGATGGCGTCCGTTCAATTCGTCGGCAGATGACCGCCTCCGGCTGAGCCAGATCGATCAGATCACCATCTGCTCGCCAAGCTCGACGACGCGATTGCTCGGCAGCTGAAAATAGTCGGACGGATCGATGGCGAAACTCGCCATGGCGATGAACAGCTGGTCCTGCCAATGGGGAAGGCCGGTATTGGGATCGCCAACGAGCTTGCGCCGCCCGACATAGAACGAGGTCGACATGATCTCGAAGTGGAATCCCGCCTTCCGGCAGAGCGGCATGGCCGCCGACACGTTCTGATCCTCCATGAAGCCGAAATTGAGCTGGATCTTGCTGAAGCGAGGCGACAGCGTCTCGATCGTCACCCGCTGCGCTTCCGGGACATAGGGCCGCGACGCTGTCCGGATGTTCAGGATGACGTTCCGCTCGTGAAGGACCCTGTTGTGCTTGATGTTGTGCAGGAGCACGTTCGGCGTCATGTCGGGAACGCTCGTGAGGAAGATCGCCGTTCCCGGGACGTCGACCGGGCTGTGATCGGATTTCCGCTCGATCGATCTGATGAACTGGGCAAGCGGAATATCGTTGCGCGCCGACTTCTCGCGCACGAGCAGCGTTCCCTTCTTCCACGTCCACATCATGGCGATCAGCGCTGCGGCGATCAGCACCGGAACATAGCCGCCGTCATGGATCTTCAAGAGGTTCGCGCCGAGGAAGACGCTCTCCAGCACGAAGAGCGGAAGCAGGACGGCAAGGGCTGCGAGCACCGTCCAGCCCCAGATGGCGCGAAGGAACTGAAACGACAGCACTGTTGTGACCACCATCGCGCCGGTAACCGAGATCCCGTAGGCCGTTGCCAGCGCTTCCGAGCTGCCGAAGGAGAGGATCAGGGCGAGCACGCCGATCAGCAGCACCATGTTGACGGCGGGAACATAGATCTGGCCGGTATTCGAGGCTGATGTGAAGCAAATCTCCAGCCGCGGCAGGAACCCGAGATGGATGGCCTGGCGGGCGAGCGAGAAGGCTCCCGTGATCACAGCCTGGCTGGCGATGATCGTTGCGGCCGTCGCCAGAAGCACGGCCGGCAGCAGCGCCCAGTCTGGGAAGAGCAGGAAGAATGGATCGGAGGCCGCGGCCGGGTTCTTCAGGACGAGTGCGCCCTGGCCGAGATAGTTGAGGGCGAGCGACGGGAAGATCACGGCGAACCAGGCGAACTGGATCGGTCTGCGCCCGAAATGTCCGAGATCGGCATAGAGCGCCTCCGCACCGGTGACGGTCAGGAACACGGCGCCGAGAATGATGAGGCCGACAAAGCCTGCATGGGTGATGAAATCGAGCGCATAGTACGGATTGAGGGCTGCGAGAATGGCGAAGTCATCAGCGATGTGCAGCAGGCCGGCTATGCCCATGACCACGAACCAGACGAGGGTGATCGGTCCGAACAGCCTGGAAACGGCGGCCGTCCCGACCGACTGCATCAGGAATATGGCGAGCATGATCGCCACCGCGATCGGCAGCACATAAGGCGAGAAGACAGGCGTCACCAGCTTCAGCCCTTCGAGCGCGGAAAGGACCGAAAGCGCCGGCGTGATCATCGCGTCGCCGATAAAGAGCGCGGCACCGATGATGCCTGCGAAGAAGAAGATCGTCGCGTGCGTTTTCGTCTTCTTCATCAGAAGGGCGAGCAGCGACAGCGTCCCGCCCTCGCCGTCATTGTCGGCCGTCAAGAGAAAAAGCACGTATTTGAACGTGACGATGATGGTCAGCGTCCAGATCATCAGCGAGATCAGTCCGATGACCTCGGGCGGGGTCACCCCATCATGGGCAAAGGGCCGAAGGGCTTCGCGAAAGGCGTAGAGCGGGCTGGTGCCGATGTCACCATAGACGACCCCGATCGCACCGAGCACCAGCCCCGCGAATTGTCGCGAACCATTTGGGCTGCTGGCGTCATGGGCTGTCGCAGTCATCGGGCATCCTCGGCTTTTGGTCCAGACCAAGGATATGGTGCGGCCATCGCGTTTTGAAACGGTATCGGAGCCCAATCGATCGTCACCCGGATTCAGATGACGTGGCCTAAGCCGGCTCTTAGCCCACTCCGCATCCAAATCCAAGAAATAGCGATCTCGCCCGAAACCCGCTTGACCTACGCTCTGGCGAGCTTCCGGTTCAGCGCGGCGACGACCAGGGGCAACGCCGTGGTCGCCACGGACCCCAGAGGCAGCCGGCGGATGCCTCGCGCAACGACGAATGCCGCCGCCATCGCGCCTGCCAGCTTGAGCCATGGCTGGTCGCCGAGCTGAGCGTGGGCGCTCGCATCGGCCCAGCGGACGTTCTCCGCAACCACAGTCGTGGCCTGCTCCCTGATGACGTGAAGGCGAGCCCGGAGGTTTTCGAGCTCCTCTCTCAACTCCCGCAGCCGAGCTTCCAGCATATGATCCTCGGAAACAGGGAACAGCACCTCGACATAATCCTCGCTCGGGGGCGGGACATCTGCGCCAAGCGTGGCAAGATATGCTCGGTAATCAGCTTCGCTTGCAAACCCCTCACGCCGCAGCAGAGTGGGATTGATGTCCGCCTCATCTCCATTTGCCATTGGGATGCCGGCGTCGTCGTATCTCTTCTCTGTGCCGGCGGGCTCGTCCTTCACCATGATGCATCTCCCATTGTTTCCGGAGGAAAACGCTCAATGGCTCTAATTGATCCGCCCGCCGGCCAGGAGTTGCGCTGCAGTTTTGACCTCAGCGTTGCGATGGACTGAAGCGCCCCGGCCGGAAGCCCGCAAGCAGTGGGTGGCGGTGCCCGGTGGCAATCTCGTCCGCCAGCAGTTCGCCGGCGATCAGTCCGAGAGTGGCGCCGCTATGGCTGAAGGCGACGAAATAACGAGGAATCGACGGCAGTTCGCCGAAGACCGGCTCGCCGTCACCCGGGATCGGCTTCGGGCCGACGCCGTAATCTTCCATTTCCAGCGACGGATTGCCTTCGAGAACGTTCGAAGCCTCGCGCAGCAGCCCGTCCAGCGTCGATTGCCTGACATCATAGCTGCCGTCGGGCTTGATGCTGACCTCCTCCTCCGACCAGGCGGAATCGAGCGCGAAGCCGCCATTCGGCGTCGGGCGGATGGCGACGCGGGGCGTGTTGAGCACCGCCTTCAGCGGGTGACGGATCGGTTTCGTCCTGACGAGAAGGGCGACCGGTGTCGCATCCCCGATATGCTGGCCGGCCTCAGCCACGATTGCGGGAACCTCACCGCCCGCAGCAAGCAGCACGGCATCCGCTGCGCGGCGCGTACCACCCGCCATCACGATGCCCCGGGCGCGTCCGCCTTCGATATCCACCGTCGCACGTCCCGCCTCGGTGACGATCTCGCCGCCGAGCGAACGGAATTCCCTGGCAAGCGTGTCAATCAGCGAGGGAAGATCGACCCAGCCTTCCCCGGGGTTGAAGATCGCGCCCTGCGGCGTCACGGCGCGCGCATCGACCCCGGGCGTCGCCCCGGCAATTTTTTCCGGTGCGAGCCATTGGGCGTGATAGCCGAGATCGCGCTCGTAGCCGAAGACCTCGGCGATCTCGTTGCTGGTGTCGTCAGGATCCCAGGTCAGGCCGCCATCGAAACGAAGCCAGGAAGCATCTGGATATTGGGCAGCGAGCGTACGATAGCGGTCAATGCCGGCCAGGCGCAGCCGGTGATAGGCGTCGGAGCGCTTCCGGGCCGAGTTGAGCCAGGCAAGCGACCGGCCGGAAGCGCCGTTGGCGAGCGGCCCGTCATTGATGAGCACCGTGGCGATCCCGAGCCGTGCCAGATGGACCGCCGTCGAGACGCCAAATATGCCGCCGCCGATGACGGCGACCTTCGAGGGTTTGTTGAAGGCATTCATGTCGATAACCTTGTTTCCTGCTCTGCTTTGTTCGAATGAGATCCAGCGCATGCGTTGCGCCTGTGGTGTCAGAGGACTTCCGCCAGGAAGCGCTGAAGCCGCTCGCTTCGGGGATTGTCGAAGATCTGCTCGGGACATCCGGCCTCGACGATACGGCCCTCATCCATGAAGACGACCTGATCGGCCACCCTGCGGGCAAATCCCATCTCATGGGTCACGACAGCCATCGTCATGCCCCGGCGGCCGAGAGTGGCCATAAGGTCAAGAACGCCCTTCACCAGCTCGGGATCGAGCGCGCTCGTCACTTCGTCGAACAGGATCACTTCCGGGTCCATACCGAGCGCACGCGCGATGGCGACGCGCTGCTGCTGCCCGCCCGAAAGGCCTGCCGGCCGATGATCCCTACGCGCGGCAAGACCGACCTCGGCCAGGCGCGCCTCGGCGATGCGCTGCGCCTCCCGCCTCGGCATCTTCTTGATTTTCGTCAGCGACAGCATGACGTTCTCAAGCGCGGTATGGTCGGGGAACAGATTGAAGTGCTGGAACACCATGCCGACGCGCCTGCGCAACCTCTCCGGCTTCATGGCAAGGATGCTGTCGCCATCGAGCAGGATGTCGCCGCCCTTCGGTTCAACGAGCCGGTTCAGGCAGCGCAGCAGCGTAGATTTGCCCGAGCCGGAAGGGCCGATGATGCAGGTGACGGTGCCGGCAGCGATGTCGAGGTCGATACCCTTCAGCACGTCGAGTTCGCCATAGGCCATGCTGAGATTGCGAATATTGAGCGCGCCGCCCCTGAACCGCTGCGCATTTCCGTCGGCAGCCCCGACGGCGGGGCCGGCGGCAGCCTGCAACTCGCCGACCTCGATCAAACCGCTCGCAGCCCCTGAACCGCGCCCCTGCTTTCCCATCCGAAGCCTGGTGTCGATGAAGTTGACGAAATGGGTCAGCGGCACAGTGATGACGAGATAGAAGACGCCCGCCAGCAGCAGCGGCGACAGATTGCCGGTGACGACGGCCTGATCCTGGCCGACGCGGAAGATCTCCCGCTCGGAGGCAAGCAATCCCAGGAAATAGACGAGGCTGGAATCCTTGACGTTGCCGATGAACTGATTGACCAGCGCCGGCAGAACGCGCCGAACACCCTGCGGGATGACGATCAGGCGCATGCCCTGCCCGTAACTCATGCTCAGCGCCCGGCAGGCTTCCATTTGTCCGCGCTCGACGCTCTGGATGCCCGATCGGAAAATTTCGCCGATATAGGCGCCGGCAATCAGGCTGAGCGCGAGGATGCCGAGCGGAAAAGGCGACGGTCCGAAGATCTCCCGTCCCATCCGGGCAAAACCCTGTCCGATGATCAGGATCGTGACGATCGCCGGCAGTCCGCGAAAAATATCGGTGTAGATGCGCGCCGGCAACCGCAACCAGCGCGACTGCGAGATGCCCATCACGGCAAGCACCATGCCTATGACGACGCCGAGCACGGTCGAAGCGGCGGCGGCCGTTCCGGCATTATCGGGGTCGTGGTCGGCGATATCGAGAATGCCTTCTTCAGCCTGGCGGTACGCGGCATCAGCGATGCGGCGCGGCTTGCGGGCTACAACGTCATCATCGCCAATTCCGGCGAGAAGCTCGACGCGGAGAAATCGGCCGTCGATCTCCTGATCGGCAAGCGTGTCGATGGGCTGATCGTGACGCCGGCCCGCTGCGACGGCATGGATCATCTGCACCATGTCCGCCGCGCCGGCGTGCCCCTGCGTCCTCTTCGACCGAAGCATTCCGGAGCTCGGCGTCGACGCGGTGACCGGCGACGACCGCGATGCTGCCATCACGGCGACCCGTTACATGGTGGACCAGGGGCATCGCCAGCTGGCCTACGTCTCAGCCATGGACGATGAGGATGGCGGGCTGATCGATACCGGCCGGATTTCGAATTCCGCCGTGCGCGAACGCGTCGAAGGCTTCGTCAGCGTCCTGAAAGAGGCAGGCTTGCCGAACCCGCTTTGCTCGGTGCGGTTCGGAGCCACCGACCAGCAACAGACGGATGCCGTCCTCAGACGCCTGCTCTCAGAAGCATCGCCACCGACGGCGCTGCTGGCATCCGACAGCCTCGTCGGACTGAGGATCTTCAGGTCGCTGCAATCGCTCGGGCTGTCGATACCGAGCGACGTCTCGATGATTTCCTTTCTGGATGCCGACTGGACCAGCGTCACCGTTCCCCCGATCACCGTCATCGACCAGCGCGTCTACGACATGGGCAAACTCGCCGGCGAGCGGCTTGTCGCCCGCATCGAACGAACGCCGCTTGCCGTCGAACGCCTGCGCGTTGGCACGAGCCTCGTTGTGCGCGGCTCCGTCGCAGCACCCGGCAGGTGATGCCTGCTAATCGAAAAGCTCGCCGTGGCCGATCTGCTCCCGTTTGCCGGGCGCGTCGCTCATGTCAGGATCCTTAGCCGGATCGGGATCTTTCTTGTTGGCATCGTTCAGAAATTGCGCGGCCTTGAGAAGCGCGACCGAGATCTCCTCGGTTCCCCATCCGGCTTCGTTGGCGGCTGCAATCAGCTTTTCCAGGGCATTGCGCGCGGCAGCGGTCGCCTCTTCGAAGCGTTGCGCGGGCGCCTCGGATTTGGGCGATGGAAATGTCATCGGCGTTCCCTCCATGGATCTGACTATCGGGGATGAACGCGGCTCGACGGAAATGGATGCACCATCCGCGATGATTTAATTTGCGGATGGTCCGCCCGCACTGGGCCTGAAGGCCGGCGACAAGGGGTCAGATCACCGTTTGCAGCAGAAAGGGAGAGCGCTCCAGCGGCTGCTGGGCGAGAATCCTCAGAATCGCAGGGCCCTGTATGCCCGATGTCGTGCGCGAACGTCCGTCGTGATAGACCACCGTCATCATCTGGCTGTGAATATCGTAGCGAATCTCCGCGATCGTCCTCGTGTGAACCGGAAAGATGAATTCCTCGGTTTGAGGTTCCTGCTTCAATTTTTTCATGCTCATCGCGATGCCCCAACGAAACGATGACGAGCGAAAAGGACAGGCCCAATACCCGGCCTCCAGTCCTTCATCGGCGTCTCCAACATGCTTAAAATCGATCAAATATCGAAACGGCGAATTTCGGCGATCCAACCAAAAGCCTTTAGATCCACGCCTATCAACCACATATTGCTGCTATGGTCGCGTGACATCAGCGTGACATGCACTCAGCGCATTGGAACGCGGGCACGTACTTCATGAACTCCCAACTCCGAAGGCGCTGATGCCTCAATGCAATGTCGTGTGCAGTCCGTGTTCCGCAGCCGTCTGCGGCAAGCGTTCAGCCTTGCATGCGAGCGATCGGATGGCTTCGTCAGCGGCGAAGAGCACATTCCTGAGCCGTTCGATCTCGCAATCGAGTTCGTAGATTTCGATCTCATCGAAGCCTCCGCCATGGAGCAGGCGCATCGTCGACTCGATCAGGAGCTCCGTGCGGCCGACGATATCGAGAGTGCTTCGTATGAGGACGTCGAGCATGATTTTCCCTCGCCTGAGGGAATAAGCGTCGGTCATTATCGACAAGATGACAATCCTGAAATCTTGTTAGCCCGCCGGAGCATGCCTTGAGATCCCTTTCGGGGCGACATCCGGCGGAGGATCGTTTCCTCAGCGGTCGTCGAGGGAGAAGACCGGCCGGTAGTGGCGCTGGGCGATCAGCAAGGTCCGGTCGGGCCGGATGATGTAGATTTCCTCGACCTGCCGTCCCCATTGATCCGTGAAGCTGTGCGGGAAGGAAGAACCCACCGGCGATTTCGTCAATTTGGTGCGAGGCTGACCGTTATAGGTGATGCTGCCGGGAATGGGAGCGAGCCCCGCCGACGCATAACTGGACGAATAACTGCCTGCGCCGGTCGTGCAGCCCGTCAGCGCAACGGCCAGAACCAGCCCCAATCCTATGCTCCTCTTCATCGAATCCTCCAGCTGCTTCGGCCTCTGCCACTCGCCCGGATATAACGAGCGGACAGTGTTCCGGGAATTCCGCGACCGCACAGGCCGCTATCACCGCCGGCGTCCTGGCCTGAGGCGGTTACCGGCGAGCCTGAGAGCCGCCTCAACGCTCGTCCCTGCGACGCTTCACGGCATGCTTCAGCGCCAGCAGGTGCCTGCGCCGCTCCAACATGTAGTCGGCGTAGCCGACACAGATGAACAGCAATGTCGGGCCGGCAAGGGTGACGATGAGAGCCAATGCAAGAAGGATGAATGCGGTCGTCATGGTCTGTTTTCCCTCATAGTCGTCATCGGGAAGCGATAGGCCTCCTGCCATCGCGCTTTTCCTATCGCGTCGCGCCGCTATGTTTCCGGATGGCACGTGCGACGATTTTCCCGGGTTCCGCGAGTTAAACAATTATAGCCCGAGGAGGTTCCGCCCGCACAGTAAATCGCGTGATGGGTTCACCCGATTTTGATCCGGGAGGAACGAAGTCGGGATTTTCCGGTCTGCCGGCTGGCGCTCCCGTCGCGATGCGTCCGCTTCAGGATCGGCGGCGTCCAACAATTCGACTTTCAACGCCGACGGGATCTTGCGTTTGGCCTCGTTGGAGATCGCGGGCAAGCCTGTCGAGGCCGCAGATCCTTCGATCGCCCTCCCCCGCGCTCACGCCTCGCTGATGCTCCAGATCACCGTCCAGGGCGCAAGACCGGCACTGTCGCGATGGCCCAGACGGAAGATCGTCTCGCCCTCGTCCTGCTCTTCGGAAATAACCGCCACCTCATGGCCGAGATTGGCGCGCAGGTGAAGGCGTCTGTTGCCGGCCAGCGTCCAATCCACCGCGATAGCGTTTCCCGCCGCGCGATAAACCGCACTTCCCGCGCCATTCAGCAAGGGAATGATCTTCCGATGCCGGAGGTCAAGAAGCGTCCTGTAGAAATCGAGGGTTCTGGAGGAGGCGAGTTTCGACCAGTCGAGCTTGGCGGCGGCGAAGGTCGAGGGCGCCGTCGGGTCGAGAAGATCGTCGGCATCGAAGCCCGGCAAGCGCGAAAGCTCCTCGCGGCGGCCCTTCCTGACCTTCTCGTTCAGATCCTCGTCGAAGTCGCAGAAAAACGGAAACGGTTCTTCGGCACCCCACTCCTCGCCCATGAACAGCATAGGGATTTCAGGCGCCAGCAGATAGATCGACGTGACCGCCCTGACGGCATCGGCCGGGCTCGAAGCCATGACACGGTCGCCGAACGCCCGGTTGCCGATCTGGTCATGGTTCTGGATGAAGGATACGAAAGCGGTCGGCGGCAGATGGCCGCTCCGCTTCCCCCGGCTTCCCTCGCGATAGGGCATGTGCTCGCCCTGGAACACGAAGCCTTCCGCCAGCGCCCGGCCGAGATTGCCGGCATCGCCGGCGTAATCGGCGTAGTAGCCGAAGGTCTCGCCGGTGGCGGCGATGTGCAGCACGTGATGGACATCGTCGTTCCATTGCGCGGTGAACAGTCTCGCTTCGCCGTTTTCGTCGCGCTGCAGGAGATCGCTGTCGTTCTCCTCGTTTTCGACGATCAGGTGAACATGCCGGTTTCCGGCCGCGGCCCTGACGCGGCGCGCAAGCGCGTGGAGAAGATGCTCGGTGCTGTCATCCTTGATGGCGTGGACGGCGTCGAAGCGGAAACCATCGAGCCTGAATTCGGTGATCCAGTAGATGGCGTTCTCGACGATGAATTCGCGGATCATCTGCGAACCGTCGCCGTCGTAATTGATGCCGTGGCCCCACGGCGTCTTGTGATGATCGGTAAAGAGCGGCGCATAGGCCGGGATGTGATTTCCATCCGGTCCGAAGTGATTGTAGACCACGTCGAGGAAGACGCAGATGCCGCGTTCATGCGCCGCATCGACCAGCGCCATGAAATCTTCCGGCCGCCCGTAGCTGGCATCGGGCGCATAGGGAAGCACGCCGTCATAGCCCCAGCCGTAACGGCCGGGGAATTCGCCGAGCGGCATGATCTGCAACGCCGTGACGCCGAGCGACCTGAGATGGTCGAGCCGCTCGATGGCGGCTTTGAAAGTCCCCGCCGGCGTGAAGCAGCCGATATGCAGCTCGTAAATGACCATCTCCTCCCAGGGCCGGCCCGTCCAGGCGCCCGTCTTCCAGCGATAGGAGGAAAGGTCGACCACTTCGCTCGGCCCGTGCACATCCTGCGGCTGGAACCGCGAGGCGGGGTCGGGAACGCCGCGGCCATCCGGCAAGAGGAAGCGATAGCGCGTGCCGGGACGGGCATCCATGACCGTGCACCGATGCCAGCCGTCTTCTTCCGCCTGCATCGGGCGCGGATCATTGCCTTCGATTTTCAGCGACACGCTTTCATGCAGCGGAGCCCAGAGGCGAAACAGAGTGCCTTCTTCGGTGAGTGCGGGGCCAAACGTCATTTTGGTTAAGCGGAAACCTTCGATGAAGTGACGACGGGATTTGGGTAACTGTCACGGGCGCAAAAAGTTTCGTAGCGCGGGTCGGGTTCCGGAAGCGATCGGGTCATGCCGACGTCGCACGCAACGCCGGCGCATAAGCGCTTCTGTCAGTCGAGCCAGGTCGCCGGGAAGGGACGAAATCCTACGCTAAGCCCTCTATGAGGCCATTCTTGCAATGAGGCATGCTACAAGACCTCGCTCGTCCTCGCGCATGGCGAGTGTGAGCCGCACTCCTTGTCTTTCTGCTGCCGCCTTGGCGATCGCCAACCCCAAACCGCTGCCCTCGCTATCCTGAGGCCTTGCCCTGAAAAATCGTTCAAAGACGCGTGGCATCTCGTCTTCCGCTATGCCGGGGCCGGTGTCGCGGATTTCGATCCGTGCTTCTTGCCCAGCGACGACCACCGCGACGTCGACGGTTCCGCACGGTGGCGTGTACCTCACGGCGTTGTCGATCAGGTTACCGAGGATGATTTCGAAATCGTCCAGAGAACCGATCGCAATGGCCTTGTCCTGACGCGTGATGCCGAGGTCAATCCGGCGGTTCTCCGCGAGTGGGTTCAGGCGCGCAACACTATCGAGTGCAAGCTGGACGAGGTCTATCGGCTGCGGCGCGGGCGCGGTCTCGTGAGCGTCGTAGCGCGCGAGGCGCAAAAGCTTGCTTACAAGGCCAGTGGCCCTGCCGATTCCGGCTTCGAGCTCGGTCAAACGCTGAGAAAATCGGCCATCCCGGTCGTCGTGCCGAAGGTTATCTATTTGAATCTGCAGCGCCGAGAGCGGTGTGCGCAATTCATGGGCCGCATCCGAGATGAACCGCCGCTGTCTCCCCAGCAATGCGCGGAGCCGGGCGAGCAACCGATTGATTGAACTCACGAAGGGAATGAGCTCAGCAGGCACGTCGTCGATCGGAACAGGATCGTCCGCCGCTGCGTCTCGGGAGGCGACCGCGACTGCCAAGCGATTGAGTCGGGCCATGATCCGATCGATGATCCAGCTCAGCGTCAGCAATGACAATGGAATCAGAACGATGATCGGAAGCGCCGCTTGGAGCGCCGCATCGGTCGCCAGTTCCTCACGGACCATCGTGTCCTGGGAAACCTGAACGGTTCGATCCGGCGCGGCCAGCGTGTAGACGCGCCAATTGTCACTGCCGGTCGAAATGTCGGCAAACCCGGTCGCCTGTTGCCGAGGAATATCAACGGCGGGATGCGATAGTCGCAACGGCTTGCCGGCCACATCCCAGACCTGGATGACGAAGTCGTCCTCGGGATCGTGAGGGGCACCGCTATCCGGACCCGTTGCGGGGGATGAACGCGCATCCCCGACATAGAGCGCGATCTGCCGCAGTTGATTGTCTAGGAAGTCGGATGCCTCGTTCTGAACGAGGAAGTATGATGCTGCCGCAGCGCAGACGCCGATGGTCGCCATCAGGCCGGCGAGCCATAAGAAGGCCGTGCGTCGGATCGATATGGTGTTCGTCACTTCGGGACCATCCAGCCGGCCCCACGGACGTTTCGTATAATGTCCTTGTCGAACTTGCGTCTGACATAATGAATAAGCACGTCGACGGCGTTGCTCTCCACCTCCTCGCCCCAGCCATAGAGGCTTTGCTCAAGCTGGGCTCGGGATAGAATGGTTCCGGGACGCTCCAGCAATGCCTGAAGCAACGCAAATTCGCGCGCCGGCAATACTTCGCTGCATCCGCGATATTTCACCTCATGGCTAGATAGATCGAGTTCGATCTCGCTCGTGCAAAGGATCGAAACCGCCTGGCCGCCGTGTCGGCGCAAGACCGCACGCATGCGTGCGAGTAGTTCTTTGACCTCGAACGGCTTCACGAGGTAGTCGTCGGCCCCGAGGTCGAGCCCCGCGACCCGATCGTCGAGTTCGTCACGGGCGGTGATCACCAGGATCGGCCTCTTGTCACCGGCCGCCCGTAGCGAGCGCAGGATTTCCAGGCCCGAACGACCGGGCAAGCCGAGGTCGAGCAACACAAGACCATGCCCGCCAACGGCAACGGCTTCGTCCCCGAGTTGTCCGTCACGCACCCAGTCCGCCGACATGCCCGCATCGTCGAGGGCTTGCACGAGGGCTCGACCGAGCATGACATCATCTTCGATTACAAGAATACGCATGTTTCAAAATAACCTAAACGCGTGCAGCTGCACAGATTTTGGTGCAGGCCGATATGCCTGATCCTCTAAGCCCCTCCTAATTCTGCTGGCGTCACATAGCTTTCTCGAGTTCGCAGGAGCATCAATCATGACTGTCCGCTATCGCATATCCGCCGCATTGACCGTGCTGTTCTTGATGTCATCCGGCGCGTTTCCTCAAGCTTTGGCGCAGGAGAAACTTGTTGCGCCTGAGACGAACCCGCCGGGTGACATTCCGGACAATCAGGTCTTCATTACCTACAACTCTCCTGATGGATTTGACCTAAAGGTGCCTGAGGGATGGTCACGGACCACGATCGACCATGGCGTTCGGTTCGCCGATAAATACGATGAGATAGATGTCACCCTTGGTACTGCGAGTGCTGCTCCAACGGTTTCTTCAGCCAAGGCCCACGAGATCCCGGACCTCAAGGCAGCCGGGCACGCCGTCAAAGTCGCCGCGATCAAAGATGTGAAGCTCGCGGCCGGACCGGCTATCCGCATCAGCTATGTATCGAATTCCGCGCCAAATCCGGTCACAAATAAGCAGATCAGGCTCGAACACGAGCGCTTCATTCTCTTCAAGAATGGCAAGATGGTCACCCTTGATCTTGCCGCTCCGGCGGGTGCTGACAATGTAGACCAGTGGCAACTGATCTCCAACTCCTTGCAGTGGAGGTGAGTTCATGTCCGCTCTGGAGGCGACCGAGCTTTACCGCTTCTTTCATGCCGGCGACGACGAAGTTGTGGCTTTGCGTGGGGTTGCCCTCATCCTCAATGCAGGAGAATTCACCGCATTGAGGGGTCCCTCCGGCAGCGGGAAATCGACGCTGCTTGCCTGCCTTGCCGGGATCGATGAGCCAGACGGCGGCGTGGTGTCGGTCCTGGGCGAGCGCATGACGCGACGCCCAGAACCGGAGCGGGATCGGCTTAGGGCGCGTCATTTCGGCATGCTCATGCAGTCCGGCAATCTGTTCGATCACCTGACGGTGCGGACCAACATCCGTCTCCAGATGGAGATTTCCGGCCGCGGCCGACCGGACGAGATCGATGATCTTGTCCGCAGCCTGGGCCTTGACGGCCTTGCCGATGTACTACCTGCCCACCTTTCGGGCGGCGAGGCGGCACGCGCTGGCTTAGCAGTGGCGCTCGCGGCAAAACCGGCAATCCTGCTGTGCGATGAGCCGACCGCCGAAGTCGATGCAGCGACAGAAAAGCTCGTCATCGATCGCCTCATCGAAAGTTGCCGGAGCGGCGCCGCCGTCCTGGTCGTGACGCACAGCCCAGCGCTCGCCGCGCGGGCCGATCGCATTATCAACATCCGGGATGGAGGCATCGTGCATGACTAAGACCTTGGTCGTGGCCGCCGATCTGTGGCGCAGCTTCCAGCGCGAGCGGGGCGTCGTAGCGGCTGTTCAGGGCTGTTCCTTCAAGATTCACGCAGGGGAAACCATCGCCATCATGGGACCCTCGGGTTGCGGAAAGACGACGCTTTTGAACCTGATCGCAGGGCTGGACGTGCCAAGCTCAGGACGAATGGAATGGCCCGGGCTTGGTTCCCCCGACACATTGCGCCCCGAGCGGATCGGCGTCGTCTTTCAATCCGCGAACCTGATGCCTGCGCTCACCACCATCGAGAACGTCGAGCTACCGATCCTTCTCGGTAGCGGTACCGAAGCCAAGGCCCGCGCCCTGGCTGCGCTTGCCATTTTCGGGGTCGAAATCCTGGCGTCGAAGCTTCCCGAGCAGCTCTCCGGCGGCCAGGCCGAGCGGGTCGCCGTAGCCCGAGCCATTGTGACCAATCCGGAATTGATTGTCGCTGACGAGCCGACAGGCCAACTCGATCAGGCTGGTGCCGCGATATTGGTCGATCGGCTCCGCGCCTGGGGGCAGCAGACCGGAAGCGCCATCATCATCGCCACGCATGATGAGCGTGTGGCTGCAAAGATGAACCGCATCTGGCGGATGCGTCACGGCAAATTCGAAAGCATGGTTGAGAGGTCCGCATGTACGGGCACTGGTTGATCGGACTTGTCCGAACCCGTTCCGGCCGCCTAGTCGGCACCATCGGCGGTGTAGCACTGACAGTCGCTTTCATCGCGTGCCTTGGCGCGTTTTTGCAATCCAGCTCGGCCGAGATGACGGCCCGGTCGGTCGCCCAGGTACCCATCGACTGGCAGGTCCAGTTGCTGCCGGGGGCGGATCATGGTGCGGTCGAGGCCGAAATTCGCTCTGCCGCGCCCGTTATCGGCTCGCAGTTGATCAACTATGCCGACGTACCAGGCTTTGAGGCGAACACGGGAGGCACCGTACAGACGACAGGTGGCGGCACGGTACTTGGCATCGGACCGGGCTATTTCGAGCAGTTCCCGGGACAGGTCCGACGGCTGGTTGGATCGATCGATGGCATCTTGATAGCACAACAGACTGCCGCCAACCTGCATGTGGCGGTGGGGGATCAGATCGCCATCCACCGCGACCAGGCGCCCGACGTTAAAGTGACGGTTGCCGGCATCGTCGATTTGCCGAACGCCGATGCGATGTTTCAGGCGATCGGTGTCCCGGCTGGCGCCGCACCGCAAGCCCCGCCCGACAACGTTCTGCTGTTGCCAATATCTCTGTGGCAGCAGGTGTTCGAGCAGCAAGGCGCCAGCCGGCCCGATACCATTCGGACCGAGTTCCACATCAAGCTCGATCATCGCGATTTGCCCACCGACCCGGTCGCTGCGAGCACCTGGGCAACTGAGCGCGGCCGCAATTTCGAGGCTCGCGCCGCTGGAACCGCGCTGCTTGCAAACAATCTGGCCGCCCGATTGGAGGCAGTCCGCGAGGATGCCCTCTATGCACGACTGGTTTTCTTGTTCCTCGGCGCCCCTGGGGCCATCCTCGCCATGCTGCTTACGGTTGCGGTAGCGGGAGCCGGGCGGGACAGGCGCCGCCGCGACCAGGCATTGCTGCGCCTGCGAGGGGCAACGGTCGATACGGTTCTTCGCTTGGCCGTGTCCGAAGCGATCGTCTCGGGTGTTGGCGGTGCGATCCTTGGTATTCTCATTGCTGCTCTTGTCGCGAATTTCATTCTCGGGGTAGCTCTCTTGAGCAGCGCAGCGGTTCCGTTGCTCGGCGGCGTGGCGGTGGCCGGGATCGCGCTTTCGCTCGCAGCGATCCTGATCCCTGCCTGGCGCGATGCCCGCGGCTCGACCATTGCGGCCGCCCGGCGAACAATCGGCGAGCACCGGGTGCCGCTTTGGGTCCGCTTCTATCTCGATCTGATGTTACTGGCGCTGGCAGCGATGCTCTACTGGCGTTCGGCAGCGAGTGGATACCAGGTTGTCCTCGCACCGGAGGGCGTGGCAGCGACGGCAGTCGACTACACTGCCTTCCTCGCCCCCGTTTTGCTGTGGATCGGCCTGGCGCTATTTTCCATGCGGCTCGTCGGGGCCGGGTTGCGGCTGGGCCGGCCGATTGTCGCCAGGGGCTTGGGACCCATCGCTGGTCGTCTGGCGGATGTGGTGGCAGCCACATTCGGACGGCAAACCCCACGGCTGACCGCTGGCATCGGCCTGACGGCGCTTGCCTTTGCCTTCGCCGCCTCGACCGCGATTTTCAATGCGACCTATATGGCGCAGGCACGGGTCGATGCCGAACTCACCAACGGTGCCGACGTCACTATCACGGGGACATTCGCCGCGCCTGCATCCCAGGCGCTCGACCGTCTTTCCAAGCTGCCGGGCGTGGTTGCCGCTCAGCCGATGCAACACCGATACGCTTACGTTGGAACCGACCTTCAGGATCTTTACGGCATAGACCCGGCGCGCATCGGGACAGCCACGGCGATGTCCGACGCCTATTTCGCCAATGGCGACGCGAGCGCAACACTCACCGACCTCGCACGAACACCCGACGGCGTGCTGGTCTCTCAGGAAACGGTCAACGACTATCAGCTCAGCCGCGGCGACAGCATCAATCTTCGCCTGCAAAACGCGGCCGATCACCAATATCATGTCGTGCCGTTTCACATCCTTGGCGTGGTCCGCGAATTTCCGACTGCGCCGAAGGATTCATTTCTTGTCGCCAACGCAGCTTACATCGCGCAGCAGACCGGTTCTGCGGGAAGCGAGATTGTCCTGATCCGATCGGCTGACGATCCCGCCCGCGTCGCTCTGGCTGCCCGAAACGCGACTGCGAGCTTGCCTGGACTCAAGGTCAGTCAGATCGGCGATGCCATTGCCCTGATCGGGTCGAGCCTCACCGCAGTTGATCTGGCCGGTCTAACGCGGCTGGAACTTATCTTCGCGCTTGTCATGCTTGCCGGCTCGGGCGGACTGGTGCTTAGCCTTGGTTTTGCCGACCGCGAGGGCTCCTTCGCAGTTCTCGTGGCTCTCGGAGCCCGGCAACGACAACTCGGCGCCTTCGTCTGGAGCGAAGCGGCATTGGTTGCCGGCAGCGGCATGGTCCTGGGTCTCATCGCGGGCACGCTGATTGCCTATGTGCTCGTCAAGCTGCTGACTGGAGTGTTCGACCCGCCACCCGACGTGCTTTCGGTGCCGTGGTTCTACCTCGTTGCCCTCATCGTCACGGCAGCATGTGCCGCTTTGTTGGCCGCGACGGGTGAGGCAATGCGCAGCCGGACACACGTCACGGAGAAACTCAGAGGCGGGTGAAAACCTGCTTTCCTCGCAACTCATGTCGCCATTGCGGGAAAGATAGATATCGGCGGCCGAAACATTGAAAGGAAGAAGAGAATGAAATCGCAAATGATCATTGCCGCGATGCTGGTGCTGGCGCCGATCAGTGCCGCATTCGCTGCCCACGTGTCCGGCACGATTAGTGCAATCAGCAAGAATGCCGACACGATCACGCTGTCGGGCGGCAAAACCTACACCCTGCCCGAAGGGATCGAAGACACCAAACTCCGTATCGGCGAGAAGGTCCGGCTAACCTACGCGGACAAGGGCGGTAAGGCGGTCGTCTCACATCTGGTTCCGCAGAAGTGAGGGTTGCGGCGGCCGGTGTCATTACCGGCCGCCGCTTTCGCGCGCGATTGGCAACCGACTGATTGTTCCCGGCACCACGCCGACCTCCGCCCTAATTCTCAGCTAATTGAACCCGCGTAATCACGGTGGGCGAACCGACCGTCACCGGGAGAGCAGCGAGCGTATCGCGCTACCGCGGGCGGGCCATTCAACCGGCGAACGGAAGTGATGCCTTCCTTGCATCGCCAGAATTCAGGGGAAATCCACTGATGAGACAGATTTTTCTTGCCATCGCGCTCATCGCCGCTCCGGTGGCGGCCTTCACGAGTTTTGAACTTTACGCCAGTACCGCACCCGCCAAAACGGCGAGCCTCGGCGATCTGTCGCCATTTAAGACGATCATAGCTGATGTCCAGACCCTCGCTTCCAAAGGTGACCTCGCCGGCGCTGCAAAGCGTATCACCGACTATGAAACGGCGTGGGACCAGGCCGAGACCGCCATCCGGCCGCTAAACCAGAATGACTGGAACAATATAGACGCCGCCTCTGACGCGGCGCTGAAGGCACTGCGTCAATCCGCTCCGTCGGCTGACAAAGTCAGCAAAGCGCTCGCCGCTCTTATGGCGGTTCTCAACAATCCGGCTCAACCTGCTCAATAGGCAGGCGGCTGCTCGCCGTCGAACTGCCCTCCGAGACGTTCAGCGCCCATGCAAGGATACTCGCTATGTCTGCACCGACCACCAAAGCTGCTGTTTACAATCGCGTTCCCCGCGTCACGACGGATTTCTGGCTCATTAAACTGATGGCTGTCACCATGGGTGAAACGGCGGCCGACTATCTCAGTGTGCAGATGGGTTTAGGGCTGACGGCGACATCGCTGATTATGTCCGCAATTCTGGCGGTCGCATTGGTCTGGCAGTTTGCGCAGAAGAAATATGTTCCCGCCGCCTACTGGCTTTCCGTGGTGCTGATCAGCATCGTCGGCACGTTGATTACCGACAATCTGGTCGACAACTTCCATGTGCCGCTGCCGGCTACGACGACTGCTTTCTCGATCGCCCTGGCGCTGACTTTCCTGGTGTGGTTCCAGACCGAGCGGACTCTTTCGATCCACTCCATATTCACCGGGCGGCGCGAGGCTTTCTATTGGCTCGCCATTCTGTTCACCTTCGCGCTCGGCACGGCCGCCGGCGATCTGGTGGCCGAAAAATTCGCGCTGGGATACCTGGCTACCGGCGTCCTGTTCGGCATGATCATCATCTCGCTTGCCATCGGCTACTTCTTCTTGGATCTCGATCCGATACTTGCCTTCTGGCTGGTCTACATTCTGACAAGGCCTCTGGGTGCTTCGTTCGGCGACCTGATGTCTCAGCCCGCACAATATGGCGGCCTCGGTTTCGGCACGATCATAACGAGTGCAATCTTCCTCGCCGCGATCGTCACGATCGTAGCCTTCATGAGCGTGCGGCATGAAGGCGAGGAGCTGGCTGAGATCGACGAGGATGGCAAATTGACAAAGGCCAGCCACAGCCAAAGGTTCACTGTCGCCGAAGAAGAACTCTGAAGCGGCCTAGCGTTTCATTGTCACCGGCGCGGCGTCCGAGTTCATCAAGCCGCCGCGACTTTGCCAGACAGTGCCTTGTCCATCGCCACCTGAAGCTGTTCCTGCGTGAACGGCTTCGTCATCCTGAGCATCCGGCCGAGCGCATTGTCTTCGGAGAGTTCGGCATAGCCCGAAGCGAGGATGACGGGCAGGCCGGGGAAGGAGGAGCGAAGGTGGCGCGCGAGTTCGGCGCCGGTCATGCCGGGCATGGCATGGTCGGTGATGACGAGGTCGCAATCCTGGCCGCCGGACAGAAATTCCAGGGCCTGCGAAGCGGAAGAGGCTTCCCGCGGCAGGTGGCCGAGATCTTCCAGCATCGCCACGGTTCCTGTCCTGACGAGCGCGTCGTCATCGACCACCAGAATGGCGAGGGATCTCGACACCGGTTTCGGCGGCTCCGCCATCGGAGGCTCGGCGACAGGAGGCGCCTTCGCGAAGGCCTCGGCGACGGGAAGCCAGAGGGAAACGGTCGTGCCTTTTCCTCGCGTGCTCGATATCTGGATCGAGCCGCCGGATTGCGCCGCCAGGCCGTGAACCATCGACAGGCCGAGACCGGTGCCCTTGCCGACACCCTTCGTGGTAAAAAACGGTTCGGCGGCGCGTGAGACAGTTGCCTCGTCCATGCCTTCGCCGTCGTCCGACACCGATATTCTGATGTAATTCCCGCCCGCAAGACCGGGCAACGGCGCCTCTTCCGCCCGAGCGGCGGCCACGGTCACAGCACCGCCGCTTTCCAGCGCGTCCCGCGCATTGACGAAGAGATTGAGCAGCGCCAATTCCAGCTGATTGCTGTCCACCAGCAGTGGCGGCAGATCGGCCGGGATGCGCTTGCGGATTTCGATGCGCGGGCCGACCGCCTTGGCGAGGAGATCCTCGACGTTTTCGAACAGCCTGAGAAAATCGACCGCCTGTGGCTTCAGTTCCTGCCGGCGGGCGAAGGCAAGCAGGCGCTGGGTCAGCGCCGTGCCACGCTCGGCCGCCTGGATCGCGTTCGTCACCAGGCGTTCGCTGCGTTCATCGGCAGGAAGCCGCTTCTTCAGAAGGTTGAGGCTGCCAAGCACCGCCATCAGAAGATTGTTGAAGTCATGCGCCACGCCGCCCGTCAAGTGGCCGATCGTGTCGAGCTTTTGCGCCTCGAAAAGCTGGGCCAGCGCCTCCTCGCGCTCGCGCGTCCTCTGGTCGATCCGGTGCTCGAGATCCTCGTTGAGTTCACGCAGCTGCGCCGCCGAAGTTTCGAGTTCGGCGGTGCGCTGGCGCACCCGGGCTTCCAGATCGGCATTCAGGCGTTCGAGTTCGCGCGTCTTCCTATAGAGATCGGCAAAGACCCTGACCTTGGCCCTCAGCACTTCGGGCACGATGGGGACGGAGACATAGTCGACCGCACCCACCGCATAGCCGCGCAGCCGGTCAGGCTCGGCCAGCATGACGGCGGAAACGAAGATGATCGGCGTGTTCTGGTAGCGCGGATGCTGGCGGATCATGCCGACGAGCTCGAAACCGTCCTGCTCGGGCATGCAGACATCGACGAGGATCACGGCGATTTCGGTGCGCAGCAGGTGCTCGAAGGCCTCGCGGGCGGACTGCGCCTTGATGAGGTTTTCTTCGAGTTCTTCGAGGATAACCTCATAGCTCAGGAGTTTCGCGGGCTGATCGTCGACGAGGAGGATGTTGACGGGGTTCATGGCCAGGCCCTCAGCGATGCAGCCACATGCGAAGCGCCGACAGAAGCTGCTCGGTGTTGACGGGTTTCGCCAGATAATCCGACGCGCCCGCCTCCAGGCATTTCTCGCGGTCGCCCTTCATCGCCTTGGCCGTCAGCGCCAGGATCGGCAGCCGCCGGAAGCGCGGCTCCGAGCGGATGACCTGCATCGTCTCGTAGCCGTCCATTCCCGGCATCATGATGTCCATCAACACGATGGCGACGGAGGGTTCGTTGTTGATGACGTCAATCGCCTCGCTGCCGGTCGTTGCGGTTAGCACCCTCATGCCGCGGCGTTCGAGGACGCTGCTCAACGCGAAGATGTTGCGGGCGTCGTCGTCGACGAGCAGCACGGTTTCGCCGACGAGATCCTCGTCGGAGCTGTGCAGCTCCTGCAGCGTCGCCTGCTTTGCCGCCGGCAGGTCGGCGACGACCCGGTGCAGGAACAGCGCCGTCTCGTCGAGCAGGCGTTCGGGCGACTCGACGCCCTTCACCACCACGCTGCGGGCCATACTGTGCAGCGTCGCGTCCTCCTCTGGGGAAAGCTCGCGGCCGGTGAAGACGACCACCGGCACTTCGGCGATCTCGTCATTGTCACGTATCTGCTCCAGCACTTCGAAGCCGGACATATCGGGAAGGGAAAGGTCGAGCACGACACAGTCGGCGGAACCTTGCCGGAGAATGGCGAGCGCCTCCGATCCCGATCCGACGCTCGTTATGTCGATGTCGTCGTGCCCGAGAAGCGCTGTGACGCTCAGGCGTTCGGCTTCGTTATCCTCCACGAGCAGCAGGTGCTTGCGGCGCGGCTCGGCATAGGCCTTCAGCCGCGACAGCGCCTTGCCGAGTCCCTCAGGCGTCGTCGGCTTGCTCATGAAGGCGAAGGCGCCGCGCGTCAGCCCATGCTGGCGGTCTTCGTCGAGGCTGATGATCTGCACCGGAATGTGCCGCGTCTGCGAATTCTGCTTGAGCTGGCTCAGCACCGTCCAGCCGAGCATGTCGGGCAGGAAGATATCGAGCGAGATCGCCGCCGGCCTGTATTCCTGCGCGAGAGCGAGCGCGTCGCTGCCGCGCATCGCGACCAGCACCTTGAAGCCGTTGTCGCGGGCGAGATCGACGAGGACGCGGGCGTAATGCGCATCGTCCTCGACGACGAGCAGCACGGAGTCGCCCTGTTCGATCCGGTGACGGTCGTCCGCGACATGCTCCGTGGTTTTTTCGGCACGGCGGCTCGCCGCCGCCTCGGCGAATTCCACGACATTTGCCGGCGCAGCAACAGGCTTTGGCGCGACCGCGCCGGCGCCGACATAGGTGAGCGGCAGGTAGAGGACGAAGGTGCTGCCGACGCCCGGCGTGCTGCGCAGCTGGATCTCACCGCCGAGCAGGTTCGCCAGCTCGCGGCTGATTGCCAGACCCAGGCCAGTGCCGCCATATTTGCGGCTCGTCGAGGCATCCGCCTGCTGGAAGGCCTCGAAGATGATGCGCTGCTTCTCCGGCGGGATGCCGATGCCGGTATCGACGACCTCGAAGGCGATGACCGAGGGCGCATGCCGGAGCGAAGGATGTTCGGGCGACCAGCCACTCGTTGCCGATGCGACGCGCAGCGTGACGCCGCCCTGCGCGGTAAACTTGAAGGCGTTCGACAGGAGGTTCTTGAGGATCTGCTGCAGTCGCTTCGAGTCAGTGATGATGCTCTTCGTCACATCGGCGCCGACCTCGACCGCAAAGGACAGATTGCGGTTTTCGGCCTCGTGCCGGAACGGCCGTGCCATGACTTCGAGCAGGTTGCTGACGAAGATTTCCTCGGCATCGACCGAGACCGTGCCGGACTCGATCTTGGAGAGATCGAGGATGTCGCTGATGAGGTTCAAGAGATCGGTGCCGGCGCCGTGGATGGTCTTGGCGAACTCGACCTGCTTTCCCGACAGGTTTCCATCGGGGTTTTCTCCGAGCTGCTGGCCGAGAATGAGGATCGAATTCAAAGGCGTGCGCAGCTCGTGCGACATGTTGGCGAGGAATTCCGACTTGTACTTCGATGTCAGGGCAAGCTCGGTTGCCTTTTCCTCGAGCGCGCGGCGGGCCTGCTCGATTTCCTGGTTCTTCGCCTCGACCTCGACGTTGCGCTCTTCCAGCTGCTGCGCCTTCTGCCCGAGCTGTTCGTTGGTCTGCTGCAGTTCGCGCTGCTGCGTCTGCAGTTCGGCGGCAAGCTGCTGGGATTGCTTGAGCAGGCCTTCGGTCTGCATGGTCGCTTCGATCGAGTTGAGGACGATGCCGATCGATGTCGTCAGCTGGTCGAGGAAGGAGAGCTGCAGCTCGGTAAATTCGCCGGCGGAGGCAAGCTCGATCACCGCCTTCACCTGGCCCTCGAAATGCACGGGCAGGACGATGGCGCTTCGCGGCAGAGTGGTGAACACGCCGGAACTGATCGGGACGACATTGTCGGGAAGGTCGGTGACCAGGATGCGGCGGGCGTCGCTCGCGCATTGCCCGACGAGGCCCTGGCCGAAGTCGAGCCGCGGCGGATGCGCAGCCTCGACCCCTTGCGCATAGACCGACAGCAGCGACAGGAACGGCTGGCTCTCGTCGGCATCCACCTGGTAGATGACGCCCTGATGGGCTCCGACGAGCGGCGCCAGCTCCGAGAGCAGCATCTTGCCGACCAGCGTCAGGTCACGCTGGCCCTGCAGCATGTTGGTGAAGCGCGCCAGGTTGGTCTTCAACCAGTCCTGCTCGGTGTTGCGCTCCGTCGTCAGGCGCAGGTTGTCGATCATCGTATTGATATTGTCCTTGAGCTCGGCCACTTCGCCGCGCGCGTCGACCTTGATCGACCGCGTCAGGTCACCCTTGGTGACGGCGGTCGCGACTTCGGCGATGGCGCGCACCTGCGTCGTCAGGTTTGCGGCAAGCAGGTTGACGTTGCCGGTCAGATCCTTCCAGGTGCCGGCGGTGCCGGGAACATTCGCCTGGCCGCCGAGGCGGCCTTCGACGCCGACTTCACGCGCCACGGTGGTCACCTGATCGGCGAAGGTCGCAAGCGTGTTGGTCATGTTGTTGATGGTTTCGGCAAGGGCCGCCACCTCGCCCTTGGAGGCGACGGTGAGGTTCTGCTTGAGATCGCCGTTCGCGACCGCCGTCACCACCTTGACGATGCCGCGCACCTGCTCGGTGAGGTTGGCGGCCATGACGTTGACGGTGTCGGTCAGATCCTTCCAAGTGCCGGCAACGCCAGGCACCTGCGCCTGGCCGCCGAGCTTGCCTTCGGTGCCGACTTCGCGGGCGACGCGCGTCACTTCGCCGGCGAAGGCGTTGAGCTGATCCACCATGGTGTTGATGGTGTTCTTCAGTTCGAGAATTTCGCCCTTCACGTCGACGGTGATCTTGCGCGAGAGGTCGCCGCGGGCGACAGCCGTCGTCACCTCGGCAATGTTTCGAACCTGGGTCGTGAGGTTTGCGGCGAGCAGATTGACGTTGTCGGTCAGGTCCTTCCAGGTGCCGGCCACACCGGGAACGACGGCTTGGCCGCCGAGCCTGCCGTCGGTGCCGACTTCGCGGGCGACACGCGTCACTTCGCCGGCGAAGGAGCGAAGCTGATCGACCATGGTATTCAGTGTATCCTTCAGAAGCAGGATTTCGCCGCGCACGTCGACGGTGATCTTGCGTGAGAGATCGCCATTGGCGATCGCGGTCGCCACCTCGGCGATGTTGCGCACCTGCGCCGTCAGGTTGCCGGCCATCGAGTTGACGCTGTCGGTCAGGTCCTTCCAGGTGCCGGCGACACCCGAGACCTGGGCCTGGCCGCCGAGCTTGCCTTCGGTGCCCACTTCGCGGGCAACGCGCGTCACTTCGCCGGCAAAGGCGTTGAGCTGATCCACCATCGTGTTGATGGTGTTCTTCAGCTCGAGGATTTCGCCTTTCACGTCGACGGTGATCTTGCGCGACAGGTCGCCGCGCGCCACGGCGGTCGTGACTTCGGCGATGTTGCGCACCTGGCCGGTGAGGTTGGAGGCCATGGAATTGACGTTTTCGGTGAGGTCCTTCCAGGTGCCGGCCACACCCGGCACCTGCGCCTGGCCACCAAGCTTGCCTTCGGTGCCGACTTCGCGGGCGACGCGCGTCACCTCAGAGGCGAAGCGGTTCAGCTGGTCGACCATGGTATTCAGCGTTTCCTTGAGCTCGAGGATTTCGCCCGAGACAGACACCGTGATCTTCTTCGACAAGTCGCCATTGGCGATCGCAGTCGAAACTTCGGCAATGTTGCGCACCTGCGCCGTCAGGTTGCCCGCCATGGAGTTGACGCTGTCGGTCAGGTCCTTCCAGGTGCCGGCTACACCAAGCACGTTCGCCTGGCCGCCCAGCCGCCCTTCCGTGCCGACTTCGCGCGCCACGCGCGTCACCTCGCCGGCAAAGCCGTTCAGCTGATCGACCATCGTATTGATGGTTTCCTTCAGTTCTAGGATTTCCCCCGACACGGTCACAGTGATCTTCTTGGAAAGGTCTCCCTGCGCAACCGCGGTCGCGACTTCGGCGATGTTGCGCACCTGACCGGTGAGGTTGGAGGCCATGGAATTGACGCTGTCGGTCAAGTCCTTCCAGGTGCCGGCGACGCCGCGCACGTTCGCCTGACCGCCGAGCCGGCCCTCGGTACCGACTTCGCGGGCGACGCGCGTCACTTCCGAGGCGAAGGCGTTCAGCTGATCGACCATCGTATTGATGGTTTCCTTGAGTTCGAGAATTTCGCCCTTCACGTCGACGGTGATCTTCTTCGACAGGTCGCCATTGGCGATCGCGGTCGAGACTTCGGCGATATTGCGCACCTGCGCCGTCAGGTTGCCGCCCATCGAGTTGACGTTTTCGGTCAAGTCCTTCCAGGTGCCGGCCACACCGCGCACGTTGGCCTGACCGCCGAGCCGGCCTTCCGTGCCGACTTCGCGGGCGACGCGCGTCACTTCCGAGGCGAAGGCGTTCAGCTGGTCGACCATTGTGTTGATCGTTTCTTTCAGTTCCAGGATTTCGCCCGACACCGTCACCGTGATCTTCTTCGACAGGTCACCATTGGCGATTGCTGTGGAGACTTCGGCGATGTTACGCACCTGTGCCGTCAGGTTCGACGCCATGGAATTGACGTTGTCGGTCAGGTCCTTCCAGGTGCCGGCAACGCCCGGCACCTGCGCCTGACCACCGAGACGGCCTTCCGTGCCGACCTCACGCGCCACGCGCGTTACTTCGCCGGCAAACCCGTTCAACTGGTCCACCATCGTGTTGATGGTTTCCTTGAGTTCGAGGATTTCGCCCGAGACGTCGACGGTGATCTTGCGTGACAGGTCGCCGCGCGCGACCGCTGTCGTCACCTGGGCGATGTTGCGCACCTGGGCTGTGAGGTTGCCGCACATGGCGTTGACGGAGTCGGTCAGGTCCTTCCAAGTGCCGGCAACGCCAGGCACGAGCGCCTGGCCGCCGAGCTTGCCTTCGGTGCCGACTTCGCGCGCGACGCGTGTCACTTCCGAGGCGAAGGAGCGCAGCTGATCGACCATGGTGTTGATCGCTTCCTTCAGCTGCAGGATCTCGCCGCGCACGTCGACGGTGATCTTCTTCGAAAGGTCGCCGTTCGCAACCGCGATCGTCACTTCCGCGATGTTGCGCACCTGCGCCGTCAGGTTCGACGCCATCGAGTTCACGCTTTCAGTCAGGTCTTTCCAGACGCCCGTCACCTCCGGAACCTGCGCCTGACCGCCGAGCTTGCCGTCCGTGCCGACTTCGCGGGCAACACGCGTCACCTCAGAGGTGAAGACGCTGAGCTGCTTGATCATCGTGTTGACGATATCGGCCGAGCGCAGGAATTCGCCTTTCAGTGCCCGCCCGTCGACATCGAGCGGCACGGTCTGCAGCAGGTCCCCCTTGGCAACCGCGGTAATCGTGCGCGTGACGGCCGTCGTCGGCCAGAGGAGATCGTCGATCAGGCCGTTGATCGAGCCTTCCATTTCCGACCAGGAACCATCCGACAGGCCGAAGCGCACCCGCGTGCTCGTTCGCCCGTCTCGGCCGACGACCTGGCCCACATGTTCGAGCTGCTGGGCCATGCGCTGATTGGCGGCGATGATGTCGTTCAGCGCGTCGGCGACCTTGCCGGTGACGCCGGTGAGGTCCGAGCGCATGCGCACGGAAAAGTCGCCGCGCCTGACCGCGACAAGGACTTCCAGAAGGGCGCTGGCGTCGTCGAACGCCATGCTTTTGTGGTCATGCCCGTTGAGGCTCTCTGCCACGGCGTCGTCGCGCGAAAATTCACTGGTTTGCTTGCTCACGGAAACCCCCTGTTCGAAACGAAGTAATTAGTGCTCCACTGGAAAAAGTGTATGGGGGCTCTGCAGGGTTGCAGAGGTCGAGCTAACCCAACGTCAAGCGCCAAACTTTGCCGGTGCGGGAACAGTTTACCGCCGGTCGTCGTTCCGTTCCGACAAGGAGAACGACATGTCGAACGTCTCAAGGACAGGCAGGCAAGACATCAACAACGCGACCAGCCCGACCACCTTCGGAAGGTCGGTCGAGAGCCAGGCGCAGATGCACGATGCGGCAGCGGAAGCATCGCCCGAAACCGGCAGCGAGATGCTCAACATCTACCGGCTGGAACCGATTGCCAGACCCGACGACCCCAGATGGGGCAATGCTCCGAGCCACGGCACCATCGTCGTGGCCGCCCGGACGCCCGGCGATGCCAGGATCGTTGCCGCGGCGCGCGAACTCGACTTCATGGAAGTGGATGCGGCTCCCGCCGAGGACGTCACGACGGTCAATGCCAGTGCTTTCCGCGACGACAAGCTCTATACTGTCATCGAGATCGACCGGAACAGGCGCGATCTCAAGCGCGGCATTCTCGACGGCACGGTGTCAGTCGACACCATCCGCTCGGTCCAGCCGGAATAGGGTTCCTTCCTTTTCATCGGAGTTCTCATGAATACGGCCAATCTGCAGCTCAAGGGCCTGATCATGGCGATGGCCTCGCTATGCGACGCAATCGCCGAGAAGGAATTGCTCACGCGTGGCGAAATCGATGCCGCGCTCTCGAAAGCTCGAAGGGCGATCGAGGAGGATGACGATCACGATCTCTCCGGCGCCAACCAAGCGGCGATCTTGTTTCCGATCCGCGTGCTGCAGCTCGCCGGCGAAGCCGGCCGGAAAGGCGAAGGGGCCACGTTTTCGGATTATGCCAGGCTTGTGGGCAAGCTCGGCTGACCATGTTCGAAGGCTTTGCTTGCGGCCCCGGCGATCATAAGCCGGCGCCGGCATTCGGTTTTCGATTTTTGCGATAAGTTGATCATTTTTGTCTTGTTTTAAAGCCGCTCCTGCGGCTATACCCCCGGCCGCACATATTCACGCACCGGGATAACTACGTGACCAGCCTCAAATCACTCCTGGCCGCTTGCGGCCTCTCCGCCCTGATCGGCCTTGCCGCAACCCCGTCATTCGCCGGTTCGACGACCTATCCGCTGACGCTGGAAAATTGCGGAACTGAGGTGACGTTCAAGAAGGCGCCCGAGCGGGCGATCGGGCTTGGCCAGAACAGCGCCGAAATCCTGCTGCTGCTCGGCTTGGAGGATAAGATGGTCGGCACCGCCTTCTGGCCGAGCAAGGTCCTGCCTGAGCTCGCCGAAGCCAATGCCAAGGTCAAGCTGCTCACGGTCGAAATGCCGACCTTCGAGTCGATGCTCGCCGAAAATCCCGACTTCGGGGCGGTGGCCTTGCCGAGCCTGGTCGGACCGAACAGCAAGATCGCCAAGCGCGAAGATTTCGACAAGGTCGGCGTCGCCACCTATCTCTCGCCGAGCACCTGTCTCAGCACCAAGGACGTCAAGGACCAGTACGGCAGCCGCGGCGAGCTGTGGAATATGGATCTTCTCTACAGGGAGATCGACGAACTCTCTCAGATTTTCGACGTCGCCGATCGCGGCCAGGCTGTGATTGCCGACTTCAAGGCGCGAGAAGCCAAGCTTCGCGCGAGCGTTTCCAAGGACGGCAAGAACCTGTCCTATGTCTTCTGGTTCTCCAGCCCCAGCCCGTCGGCGGATGCCTATGTCGGCGGCAAGAACAGCGCTTCCGGCTTCATCGCCGACCTGCTCGGCGGGCGTAATGCCATCGACGCGGCGGCGGAATGGCCGACGATCGGTTGGGAAGGCATCATCGCCGCCAATCCCGACGTCATCGTCGTCGCCAGCCTCGACCGCAACCGCTGGGAACTCGACAAGCCCGAGGCCAAGATCAACGTCCTGAACACCGATCCGGCCGTCAGCCAGATCCCGGCCGTCAAGAACAAGGCAATCGTCGTCATGGACGGCCAGGCCATGAACCCGACCATCCGCACGATCTACGGCGCCGAACAGGTGGCCGAGCAACTGAAGGCTCTCGGTCTTCTGAAGTGACGGAAGCGGGCAGTCTCTTCCGGCAGTTGGGAGCGGTCACGGCACTGCTGCTCGCCTCCCTCTGCCTGATCGCGGTCGCCATTGGCGTCAGCGTCGGGATCGGCGACCTGCCGATCCCGTTGGCGACCACCTTTTCGGCCGTCACCAACCGGCTCGGATGGACCGCGGTCGAGCTGAACCGCATCCACGAGACTGTCATCTGGGATTATCGCCTGAGCCGGGCGCTCGTCGCCGCCTTCTGCGGCGCGGGCCTTGCGCTCTCGGGCGCGATCATGCAGTCGCTGCTGCGCAACCCGCTTGCCGAACCCTATGTGCTCGGCATCTCCGCCGGCGCCTCCACCGGCGCCGTTGCGATCGTCATCCTGGGCATCGGCTCGGGCGCAGTCTCGCTATCGGCTGGCGCGTTTGCCGGCGCCTTCGCAGCCTTCTTCTTCGTCGCGCTGCTGTCGAACGGCACGCGCGGCGGCGCCGACCGCACCATCCTTGCCGGTGTGGCCGCATCGCAGCTCTTCAATGCCTCGACCTCCTATATCGTCACCACCTCGGCCAATGCACAGCAGGCTCGCGACGTCATGTTCTGGCTGCTCGGCAGTTTCGGCGGCGTGCGCTGGCCGGAATTCGCGCTGGTCTCGATCGTCGTCGGCCTCGGCCTCGCCGCCTGTCTGTTCTACGCCCGTGTGCTCGACGCCTTCGCGTTCGGCGACGAGGCGGCATCCTCGCTCGGCGTCAATGTTGGCCGCGCCCGCATGGTGCTCTTCGCGCTGACCGCCATGATGACGGCGACGATCGTCAGCATGGTCGGTTCGATCGGCTTCGTCGGCCTCGTCGTGCCGCATGTCGCCCGCTTCGTCGTCGGGCCGCTCCATATCCGTCTCCTGCCGGCCTGCGCCATCGGTGGAGCGATCTTCATGGTGGTCGCCGATATCGCCGCGCGTGCCCTCATTCCCAACCAGATCCTGCCGATCGGCGTCGTCACGGCGCTGGTCGGCGTTCCCTTCTTCTCGATCATCCTCTACCGGTTCCAGCGCGCGTCATGAGCATCAAGGCCGACAACATCACCTGGAAAATTGGCAGGAAGACCATTCTGGACGGCGTTTCCCTGGAGGCGCCGCCTGGCCGGATGCTCGGCCTGCTTGGACCGAACGGTTCGGGCAAGACCTCGCTGCTCAGGCTTCTGGCCGGCCTGAAACGGCCGCACTCCGGCCGCGTCACGCTCGACCGCAGCGACATCGGCAAGATCAGCCGCCGCTCGATCGCCCGCCGCATCGCCTTCGTCGAACAGCACGCCACGACGAACGCCAATCTGAAGGTCGTCGATGTCGTCAAGCTCGGAAGGTTCCCGCACCGGTCGATCTTCTCAAGCTGGACGAAGGTCGACGAGGAAGCGGTAGAAAGTGCTCTTGCGCGCGCCGGCATGGCGGAGAAGCGCGACGATCGCTGGCAGAACCTCTCGGGCGGCGAGAAACAGCGCACCCATATCGCAAGGGCGCTCGCCCAGTCGCCGCAAGAGCTGATCCTCGACGAGCCCACGAACCATCTCGATATCCAGCACCAGATCGGCCTGATGCGGCTCGTCTCCGGCCTGCCGATCACCAGCATCGTCGCCCTGCACGATCTCAACCATGCCGCCATGTTCTGCGATGAGCTTGTTATCATGCAGCAGGGCAGGATCGTCGCCTCCGGCGCACCGCAGGACGTGCTGAGCGAAGACCTTCTGCGCGACGTCTTTTCCGTCGAAGCCCGCATCGAAGCTTCGCCCTACCATTCGCGCCCGCAGATCCACTATCTCAAGTAAGAGCGGCTGGAGCCGCTCTCACGTCACGATCTGCAGCGGCAAGGCGGTCGTCTTCTTCAGCGTCTTGAGGACAATGCTCGATTTGACCAGTGCCAGATTGTCGGTGACGCGGATCATCCTTTCCAGAAACTGGCTGAGATGTTCGAGGTCGCGCGTCATCACCTTCATCAGAAAATCGGCGTCGCCGGTCTGCGAATAACACTCCAGAATCTCCGGCGCGGTCTCGATAAAGCGATGAAGCTGCTCGTTTCCGCCTTCGGTATGTGCTCTCAGGCTGACAAGCGTATGAGCAACGACCGTGAAACCCAGTTTTGCGGGGTTGAGGATGGCAACGACACTCTGGATATATTGCTCTTTACGCAGCCTTTCCAAACGGCGCGCGCATTGCGTGGCGGAGAGATTGACCTTTTGAGACAGCTCTGCCTGCGTCAGCTCGCTGTTTTGCTGAAGGGCGGCAAGCAGTTTGATATCGAACGGGTCAAGCATAGCTCCTCCTCTAACGGTGAATTTCTGCACATCATAGCCACACCACGCAGATTGTCTGCACGGATACGTCGCCACAGGGAGATAATCGCAGAAAATCATCGCGAAATTTCAGTTAGCCTCCAGGCCAGACTTAGGAAAACGAGGTGGACTTGTGTTTGACCAACTGAACAGCCGGCCAGCCGACAGCCTGCTTGCACTCATCAAGGCCTTCCAGGCCGACGATCGCGCGGGAAAGATCGACCTCGGCGTCGGGGTCTATCGTGACGCCATGGGACGCACGCCGGTGATGCGTGCCGTCAAGGCGGCGGAGCAGTTTCTCCTGGAGACCCAGGACAGCAAGAAATATCTCGGCCCGGAAGGCGATCTGCAATTCGTCCGCCTCCTTGAGCCGATCATTTTCGGGAAGGCGCCTGATTTCGGTCATCGCCTCGTCGGCATCCAGACACCGGGCGGAAGCGGCGCTCTGCGTCTCGGCGCCGAACTTATCCAAACGGCACATCCATCGGCGACCATTCTGCTCGGGACGCCGAGCTGGCCCAACCATGCGCCGATCTTCGGCTCGGCGCGACTGCCGGTCAAGGAATACGCCTTCGTCGACCTGGTTTCGCAGCAGGTGAAATTCGAAAGCGTCGTCGCCGCCCTGTCTTCCGCCCGGGAAGGCGACGTCGTGCTGCTTCACGGTTGCTGCCACAACCCGACCGGCATCGATTTCACCATGGAACAGTGGGCGGAGATTACCAAACTCCTCGTTGCGCATCGGCTGGTGCCTTTCATCGATCTTGCCTATCAGGGGCTTGGCGATGGCCTCGAACAGGATGCCGCACCGGCACGCATGATCCTCGAAGCGGTCGACGAGGCGCTGATCGCCTATTCCTGCGACAAGAACTTCGGCCTTTATCGCGAGCGTGTCGGCGCGCTCTATGTCATGGCCCGCAATGGGGATGACCTCCGGAAGGCCGAAAGCAACATGGCGGCACATGCCCGAGTCAACTGGTCCATGCCGCCCGACCACGGGGCCGCAATCGTCAGGACCATTCTCGAGAGCGATGAGATGTCGGCAATGTGGCGCGCCGAACTCGAAGAAATGTGCCAGCGCGTCAATGGCAATCGCGCAGCACTCGCCGCCGCCGCTCCTGATCTCGCCTTCATCGCCCGCCAGCGCGGCCTGTTTTCCAATCTCTCCATGTCGAGGGATACGGCAGTCGCGCTCAGGGCGAGCCACGGCATCTACTTGGCGGATTCCGGGCGCATGAACCTTGCCGGCATGCAGCCGACGGATGCCGACGCCATCGTTGCGGCGCTTCGAGCCGAAGGCTGCCTGACATCATAGACATGGGAGCCTCCAAATGAGCAGGAAAGAAACGACCGGCCAGGCGATGACCCGTTCGCTTGTCGCCCATGGGATCGACACGGTCTTCGGCATCCCCGGCGCCCACATGTATGATTTCAACGACGCCCTCTATGGCGCGGGCGATAAAATCCGGTTCATTCATACGAGGCACGAACAGGGCGCCGGATACATGGCCTATGGCTATGCCAAATCCACCGGCCGGATCGGCGCCTATACCGTCGTGCCAGGCCCCGGCGTCCTCAATTCCGGAGCGGCTCTCTGCACCGCCTACGGCGCCAACGCGCCGGTGCTTTGCGTGACCGGCAACATCATGTCCCACCTGATCGGCCAGGGCAGAGGACAGTTGCACGAACTGCCGGATCAGCTCGCCACCATGCGCGGGATCACGAAGACGGCCGAACGCATCGATCACCAGTCCGAAACAGGCCCCGTCATGGCTGAGGTCATCGGCAAGATGCTCTCCGGTCGCCAGGGTCCGGGAGCCGTCGAAGCGCCGTGGGATGTGTTTGGGCGATCCGGCCCCGAGATTGATCTCCCCGTTGGTGTCAGAGCGCCTCATCCGGCCGTGAACCCCGACGAGATCGCCGCGGCGGCGGCGCTGATATCGGGCGCCAGGAATCCGATGATCATGGTCGGCGGCGGCGCGGCGGATGCCGGACCCGAGATCGCCGCCCTGGCGGAACTGCTGCAGGCGCCGGTTACCTCCCATCGCTCCGGCAAGGGCATCGTCGCCGACGACCACCCGAACTATCTGAATTTCGTCGCCGCCTATGAATATTGGAAGAAGGTAGACGTCCTGATCGGGATCGGCAGCCGGCTCGAATTGCAGTTCATGCGCTGGAAATGGCTTCCCAAGGGTCTGAAGATCATTCGCATCGATATCGATCCGACGGAGATGGTCCGCCTCAAGCCTGACGTCGGGATCGTCTCGGATGCGAAAGATGGAACGCAGGCCTTGATCGATGCGCTAGCAGGGTCCGGCCGCGCCGACCGCAGGCGCGAATTCGCCGAACTCAACGAAGAGGCCAGGTCTCGCTTCTCGGCGGTGCAGCCGCAGCTTGCCTATCTCGATGCCATCCGCGAAGCCCTGCCAAGGGACGGTTTCTTCGTCGAGGAGATCTGCCAGATGGGCTTTACCGCCCGGTTTGCCTTCCCGGTCTACGGCCCTCGCCAGTACGTGACATGCGGCTATCAGGACAATCTGGGTTTTGGCTTCAACACCGCTCTCGGCGTAAAAATCGCCAATCCCGACAAAGCGGTTATCTCGGTTTCAGGCGATGGCGGCTTCCTATTCGGCGTCCAGGAACTCGCCACATCAGCCCAGCACAAGATCAATGTCGTCGCCATCGTCTTCAACAATTCCGCCTACGGCAATGTGCTGCGCGACCAGAAGCAGACCTATCAGGGGCGTTATCTCGGCTCGGATCTGACCAATCCTGATTTCGTCGCCCTTGGCGAGAGCTTCGGTATTCGATCGTTCAGGGTGACGAGCCCAGGCGAACTGAGAAGCGTTCTTGAGAAAGCGCTCTCTCTCGATGGGCCTGTTCTGATCGAGGTTCCGATCGAAAAGGGATCAGAGGCAAGCCCCTGGCCCTTCATTCATCCGGCTCCGCACGCCGAATGAGGGGCCGGTGGCGCAGAGAGAGCTTGAGATTTCGTACCGCCTCCGGCTAATTTTCACCTTCCCGGGAGGTGATCCATTTGGCTGCTGACGGCACATCCGTGCTTCGATCGATATTCTTCGCCGCAACCCTGTCTGGATGCGTCGCATGCCTCGCCTCCTGGAGCATCGAGACCGATCGCTCCACGCCTGAAAAGCATGGCCTGTTCGAAATCCGCGAGGAGGCCAGGCGCTTCATCGAGCAGGAGAACGCCAGGAAGCATCAGCAATGGGACGCGCTGGAGCCCAACGCGAAAGTGCTGGTTCCCCGTTGTGCGGTGCCCCTCCAGGCACAATGGACGCCGAAGAGCCTCGGACGCTCGCAACCCAGCGTGATGGTGATCTGCCCCGCCGCCGTGCCGAATACCGTGATGAACCACTGGGATGTGCATGTTCCCGTGGAGCGGAAACTGCGGCGCCCTTGATGGCGGCATCCGAACAGGATTTGATGTAATGGATAAAAGCAGCGCGATTGCAACAGAGGCAACCCGACGTGAATCCATCGGTGGAATTGTGCTCCTATCCCGGACTTGACGAGCGGATCGTGATCGTCAGGGCGGGTGACGAAGTGGACGGCGTGTTCGTTCGGACGGAGCGGTTCAATATCCTGATCGATACGCTCGGCACGCCGGAGCAATGCAGGATGGCGCTCGATCTGCTTAGGGAAAAGGCAGAGGCTCGCCCCTTGATCGTCATCAACTCGCATATGGATTGGGATCATTTCTGGGGCAATGCCGCCATTGCCGGGCGTGCGCCGATCATCGCGCATGCCGTAGCACTCGACCGCCTGCGTGATCCCTCCACGCAGCAGGTGCTGAAAGACAAGGCGAGCCAGGAAGCCCGGTTTAGCAATGTCGAACTCATCGGCCCCGATATCACTTTCTCCGGCTCGATGGTTCTGAACGGCGGCGATCTGACGCTGGAACTCATCCATACGTCGGGACACACGCCCGACCATGTCGCCGTCTGGATTCCCGAACTTCGCATCTGCCTGGCCGTCGATGCGGTGGAATATCCCATTCCCGAAGTCTGGAGCAGACGGGCCGATGATCTTCGGCTGATCCGTTCCTCGCTGGCGCGCATCCGCGACCTCAATGCAAGACTTGTCATCCCCGCGCATGGCAGGACATCTTCGCCTTCGACGGTGGATGAGAACCTCGCCTACTTCGAAGCCCTGGCTCTTCGCGTCGGCGGTTTGAGCGAAAGCCGGCTTGCAGACCCGCAACTCGGCAGCGCAAACGGGTTCCGGCTCGAAGACTTCGTCGCCATCCCCGACGGGATGCCCGCCGATGTGGCCACGTTTTACCGGAACTGCCATGAGACGAACCTTGGCGCGACGGTTCAGGCCCGTATCGAAAGCTGAAATCCGCATAGAGGGATCGCACGCGGGAGGCAATGGCGTGAAAGAGTTGGAGGGCGGACGAACCGGGCAGATCTGGCGCAACGGCGATACCGTCGTCCGGCCGTCGGGCGCATGGACGCCGACGGTGCATCGGTTCCTGCGCCATCTCAAGCGCAGAGGCTTTCGGGGAGCGCCTGATCCCATCGAGATATCAGGGGAAGGCCAGGAGGTCGTCAGCTACGTCGCCGGGCGGGTCTGCGAAGACCTTGGCGATCCCTCTGTCGGATCGGAGCGCATGCTGATTTCGGCGGCAAGGCTTCTCAGCGATTTTCATTCGGCATCCAGAGGGTTTCTCGAAGCGGATGGCGAGGTCCAGACCTGGATGTTGCCACCACTGGAGCCGCGCGAGATCATCTGCCACGGCGACTATGCGCCTTACAACGTCGCTACCGCAGATAACGAGACTGTCGGTATCATCGATTTCGACACGGCCCATCCCGCACCGCGCCTGTGGGATCTCGCCTATGCCGTCTATCGCTGGGCACCTCTCTCCGATCCCGCCAATCCCGGCGTGGCATTCGGCCTCGACGAACAGTTGCGGCGGGCGCAAATCTTCTGCTCCGCTTACGGCGCGACGGCGGAAGACCGCCTCCAGCTGCCCGAGGCGATCTGCAGGCGGCTCCAGGCGCTCGTCGATTTCATGCTGGCGAGTGCTGCGGCCGGAGACGAGACCTTCGCGGAGGACGTCGATGCAGGAGATGCCCGGCTGTATCTCGGCGACATCACCTATATCGGCAGGCATCGGGACCGGCTGCTGGATGCACTGCGCTGATTAAAGCCACTTCCTGCGGCGGAAGAAGGCGAAAAGGCCAAGGCACAGGACGGCGATGACGCCGAGCACGACGAAATAGCCATACTGGAATTTCAGTTCCGGCATGTCGCTGAAGTTCATGCCGTAGATGCCGGCGATGGCGGTGGGAACGGCGAGGATCGCCGCCCAGGCGGCGAGCTTGCGGGCGATCGCCGTCTGCTCCGTCTGGCCGATCATCACGCTGGCCTCGAAGGCGAAGGCCAGGACCTCGCGTAGCGCATCGATATCTTCCTGAACCCGGCGCACGTGATCGGTCACATCGCGAAACAGCGACTGGAGCGTCGGATCCATGCCGGGAAGATCGATGTGCTCGTATCGCCGGCAGACGTCGACCAGCGGCACCACGGCGTTGCGCAGCCGCAGGAGCTTGCGCCGCAAAAGATAAAGCCGCTCGATATCGGACTTTCCCAGCTGTTCGCGCAGCACCAGATCCTCGAGCTTCTCGACTTCCTCCTGCACCACCTCGATGACGGGCATGTAATTGTCGACGATGAAATCGAGGATCGAATAGAGAATATAGTTCTCACCATGGGCAAGGGCGGCGGGCGTCGCCTCGCATCGCTGCCTCACCGCCAGATAGGAGGAGGATTCTCCGTGGCGAACGGACACGACATAACCGCGGCCGACGAAGAGATGCGTTTCGCCGAAGATGATTTCGTCGTCCTTCATGTGGGCGGTCCGGGCGACGATGAACATCGCCTCGCCATAGATCTCCAGCTTCGGGCGCTGGTGCGGCTGCGCCGCGTCCTCGATCGCCAGCGGATGGAGATTGAACTCGGCCTGGATCTGGTGCAGCAGCATTTCATCCGGTTCGTGCAGACCGATCCAGACGACGGCGTTCTCCCGGTTTCGCCATTCGCCGGCCTCCTCGATCCTGATGTCGCGAATGCGCTGCCCATGCTCGTAAACGGCGGCAGCCACGACACCGGGCCGTTGTTCAGGACGAGGCGACGCCGAAGCGCTGCCTTCCCGCGTGGGAACACTCTCCAGATCCTTCAGCCGTTCCAATCTGTGATCCTCCCCATTCCCAGGATCGCCTATTCGCGGTTCCCGGAGTCACGCGTCCGCGACCAACGCCGGCCAGACGTTACGCCAATCATAATGCCATTTCGTAAAACATTCATCCGTCTCGGCGCGAGCGGTCGATTGACCGTCCCTGCCAGGCAAAGCAGGGGAACCGATAGCCGAAGGGTAGCGCGCTTCCTTCTTTACCCGTCGCGACCTGAAAGCCATGCGCGGATATCCTCCAGCGAACGAATAAGGATCGAGGCGTTATCTCGCGACGGTATAAAGCCCCAATCTTGCCAAAATCGCTCAGCTTCTTCATCGATCGCCCGGACGACGATGGCCCGCCCACCGACGATATCGGCTCCGGCAACGCAGCGAAGAAAGGCATCCTTCACGAGCGCCGATCCGATGCCTTGGCCCTTGTAGCGGCTATCTACGGCCAATTGCCCGATCAAGAGGCATGGAATTGGATCAGGCGGACGTCCTGTCCTGATCTTGCGAGGCACGATGTTGGGTTCGATGACGGTTGGTGCGAGGCCGTAATAGCCAATTACCCTATCGTCGTCACAAACGACAAAGGTGCGGGTAAATCCACGCTGCTGGTTCGACCCTGCAAAGTTCTGCAACCAAGAATCCAGTGGCGGCTTGCCGCAAGAGAACCCCTGAAGTCGGTGACGCCCGTCGAGAAGTTCAACATTCGACAGCACCACCGGTCAGTTTTCCCATGGCGCCTTGCGCTGCAAGCGCTCTGCTACTTTCGACGGCGGTGCAGAGGGCGCAGCTTCGATTGCTGCAACAAAGGCATCGAAAGCATCCGGAGATAGGCGGATAACGCTTTCACTCAGGATCGCCATCTGCGCCTCATGCACCGCGGCACGTCGCATAAACTCCGTGCGTGAAAGACCGGTGAGCGCTGCACCACGGTCAATGACTGCCAGATCATCATCGCGAAAGCGCATCGATACTGGTATTTCCTTGCGGGGAGCAGTGTTTGCCATGGTTTTCCTCATGCGGCATCAGGAAACTATATAGAGAAATGTAACGCGGAACGCAATACATCGGAATGCGCTTCATCAATTCCGGCTCCTGTCATCGATGACGATGCATCGATAGACGGTTTTTGCGCTATTGGGATATCCCTGCGCAAAAAGGCGCTGGGCATTGGGGAAAGGTGGTAAAACGGCATTTTAGGTCCTGCGCAAATCGTTAAATTTTTTTTGGTAGAAATCTCCCTATCAATCCGGCCTGAAACCGGAATTTCGATTGAGGGTTCTCTATGCGCCGACCAAACATCAAATCGAGTTTGTTGTTGATTTTCAGCGGCATAGCTCTTCTTTTCGGTCTTGTCGCCTATCTTGCGGTCGACGGCCTTCGCAATACCAACGGCTCGACCGAGGAAATTGCGACCCGTTGGCTGCCGAGCGTGCAGGCTTCGCAGACGATCAATCTCAACATGACGAATTTGCGCCTTGCCTACCGCGATCACATCATCGCGCAGACGGAGCCCGAAAAGAAGACGCGCGAAGAGGCCATCGCCAGCGCCGAGAGCACGATCCGCAAGTCGGTGGACGCCTACATTCCGCTGATCTCGTCTGACCGCGAGCGCGACCTGCTCAAGACGATCAAGGAAAGCGTGGAAGGCTACATCGCCAGTAGCGCCCAGCTGCTCGTCCTTTCCCGCGCCAACAAGACAGAGGAGGCCGGGAAGTATCTGGGCGGCGAGATGCGCGCCTATTCCGACAAGCTCAAGGAAGCCACGGCGACCCTGGTCGAATTGAACGTTAGCGGCAGCAACCAGGCCGCTGAACTCAGCAAGACGGTCTTCGCCTCCATGGAATTCTACCTGGTTGCCGCGATCGGCTTTGCCGGATTGCTCGTTCTCGGCGCGGTGTTCTTCGTGCTGACGGGCATCGCCAATCCGATCGTCGGCATCACCACCGCGATGCGGCGGCTCGCCGAAGGGGACACCGCTTCGGAAATTCCGTTTGCCGGCCGCGCCGATGAGATCGGATCGATGGCGGAAGCGGTGGAGATTTTCCGCCAGGCCGCGATCACCAACAAGCGGATGGCAATGGAAGCCGATGCAAGCCGCAGCCGGACGGAGGCCGACCGTATTGCCGCCCAGAACCAGGCGGAGGCCGACGCCTCGGAACGGCTGCGCATCGCCACCTCGGGGCTTGCGGCCGGCCTGAAGCGACTGGCCGACGGCGATCTCGCCTTCCAGCTCAACGAGACCTTCGCACCCGATTTCGAGGCGTTGCGCCACGACTTCAACCAGTCCGTCACCCAGCTCGGCGCAACGCTGAGAGCGATTTCCGAAAGCATCGGCACGATCGACGAAGGCACGCGGGAAATCTCTTCGGGCGCAAGCGATCTTTCCAAGCGCACGGAGCAGCAGGCCGCTTCGCTCGAGGAAACCGCCGCCGCATTGGAAGAGATCACAGCGAACGTGTCCAACTCCACCAAACGGACCGAGGAGACGCGCAAGGTCGCCACAGAGGCAAATCACAGCGCCGTCATCTCCGCTGACGTCGTTTCCCATGCCGAAGAGGCGATGGAACGCATCGAGACCTCGTCGCAGCAGATTTCCAACATCATCAGCGTCATCGACGAGATCGCGTTCCAGACCAATCTGCTGGCGCTGAATGCCGGCGTGGAGGCGGCGAGAGCCGGCGAAGCCGGCAAGGGCTTTGCCGTCGTCGCCCAGGAGGTGCGCGAACTCGCCCAGCGCTCGGCAAGTGCTGCCAAGGAAATCAAGGGGCTGATCCAGAATTCCTCGAAGGAAGTGGAAAGCGGCGTCAAGCTCGTGCGCGACACCGGCCAGGCGCTCAAGACCATCGGCGGCTTCATCACGCAGATCAACCAGCACATGGATTCGATCGCAACCTCGGCGAAGGAGCAGTCGATCGGCCTCAGCGAAGTCAACGGCGCGGTCAACCGGATGGATCAGTCCACGCAGCAGAACGCCCACATGGTGCAGCAGTCGACGGCAGCATCCGACTCGCTGGCGCAGGAAGCCCAGAAGCTTCGCGAACTCGTTGCCCAGTTCAGGCTCGACGATGCGGGCTTCAGCCAATCGGCAGCCCTTCGCTCGACGGCAAGATCAATGGCGCAGCCGGCAGGCCGAACAGCCATCCAGGCGGTTGCCGGGCGTCGCTGAACGGCGGCCCGCACCAACCGCCGCTCATAACCTCATGTGAGGCGCCCGGCATTGCCGGGCGCCTCTCGTTTGTCAGGACGCGAAGGCCGGATTGCGCCGTGCGCCCATCCTCAGCACGAAATAGATCGCTCCGCCGATGCCGACGCCGAAGAACCAGCCGTAGGTGCCCCACCAGTCCGGAAGGATGCTGGTGAAGGTCGGCAGGATCGAGGAGAAGAGCGCACCCACCACAAATGCAATGAAGGCGCTGGCGTGCCATCCGTTCTGGAAGCGGAACTCGCCGTTCTCATGGTAGAGCGCCTCGACGTTCAGCTGGCTCTTCCGGATGAGATAATAGTCCACCATCATGATGCCGAAGATCGGTCCCATCGTCGATCCGATGAAGTTGACGAAATGCGCCGCACCCGTCTCCCAGGGAGCAAACGGATAGAGCACGAGAGCGATCAATGCGGCGATGTATCCGCCGCGTTTGAAATTGATCTGGCGCGGGAAGACATTGGCGAAGTCGAAGGCCGGCGACACGAAGTTGGCCACGACGTTGATGCCGAGCGTTGCGATCGCGAATGTCAGCGCGGCAAGCAACGCCAGGAACCAGCTTTCGAATTTCGCCGATATCATTTCGGGATGCAGCAAGACCTCGCCGTAGACCGTGAAGGCGGCCGTGGTGGTGACGCCTGCGACGAGGCAGAAGGCCAGGAGGTTGATCGGCAGGCCCCAGAGATTGCCCTTCCGCAGCGCCTTCTCGCTCGTCGCGTAACGCGAGAAATCGCAGAAGTTCAGGTAGAGTGCTGCGAAATAGGTGATCCAGGTGGCGGAGACGGCGGCAAGTGCCGCAAAGGAGCCGGGTTCGCCCGGCACGCCGGCATCCTTGGTCTTTTCGATCAGCACATCGCGCGGGATCTCGGAACCGAAGGAGAAGGTGCCCGATTTGACGACCAGATAGACCGCAAGGATCAGCATCATGATCCAGACGGCCGGCCCTGCCCAATCCTGGAACTTTCGGACCGTCTCCATCCCGCGCTGGATGATCAACAGCTGCAGCGCCCAGACGATGACATAGCAGATGACCTCCAGCGTCGAATGGCCGAGCAGGTGGCTGTTCTGGTGGAAGGCGAGCAGGCTTTCGTTGCGGATCAGCAGGGCGACGATGGCGCCGGATGCCGCAGCCGTCTGCGCCCCGTACCAGAAGCAGGCGACCACCGCCCGGACCAGTGCCGGAACATTGGCGCCGAACGTGCCGAAGGAGGCGCGCGCCAGCACGGGAAAGGGCACGCCCGTGCGCACGCCCGCATTGCCGACCAGGCTCATCAGGAAGAAGATGACGAGAGAGCCGATACCGATGGCAATGACGAAATTCACGAAACTGCCGCAGAGCAGGAACAGGCTCGCCGCCAGATAGTAGCCCCACAGGCTGTGGACGTCAGACGTCCAGACGTTGAAGATGCTGAATGCACCCCATTTGCGCTCCGCAGCGGGTGCAAGATCCTCGTTATGCAACGAGGGAGACGGATTTCGTATGCTCATGTATGCCCTCCGATATCCTCGCGGTCAAATTCGACCACAGGCGGAAGTCTGCTCTTCATTTATGCATCTGACAATTTAATAGTCACATTATGCACATGCTCTTTTGAAGGCGATTATTGCGAACCAACGACGCGCCCGGCCAGACGGAATGGGCTTGAGATGGCGGCACCCGCGGCATCGAAGACGAAGGCGCCGACATCTCCTGGGCTCGAACGCTTGCCGTTTTCGAAGCTGGCAATCTGTGCGCCGAATTTGACAAGCGATGCATAACGGTCGTGCCCCAATCCGTCGGACGCCTGGATCGACGTGATGTCGATGACCCGAACCCTTTCCTTCAACGCGGCCTCCCGAATGACGGGATCGTCGATATCGAGCCGTCCGACGCGCGCCCGCTCCTCGGCGATGAAACTCGAAGCGACGAGCGCCCCGTCGTCTTTGGAAACGAGAAGGGAGATCGGGATCGGCATCTTGCCGATATCCGCCAGCTGGGACCGGAAGACATCGACGTCTATATCGGGGGCGGCAAGCACCACAACCAGCTTTCCGACGACATCGTCGCGGTGCTGCAGCTTGAGCTGGCGCACCGTCTCCATCACCAGGAACCCGCCCATGCTGTGCCCGAACAGGATGATGCGCTTCACCTTGCCTGAAGCAGAGAGCGATGTGACGAGGGAATTGAGTTCGCTGCGGGAGGAAAGTGCTGCATCGCGATCGGCGACATATCCGGTGACGGATGCGGCCGAAGGCCAGGAAAACAGGATCGGCGCGCCCTGTATATTGGCGTCCGCGGCGATCTGGGCGGTGCGATAGAGCGCCTCCTGATAACTGTAATTGTAGCCATGCACGAAGATGCCGATCGTGCCGTCCGCCTGCACGGAGGCGAGTGCCTGCCGCACGAAAGCGTCCTTCAGAAGTTGCTTGCGCTCGACGACGGCAAATTGCCGTTCCGGGTCCGGCTTCGCCGTCGGGTAAGTGATGGCGGTGTCCTTCCTGCCGGGAGGAACCGAAAACGCGTACTCCTCATAGGTCAGCTTCTGGGCCCATGTGCCGCCGAAGCCGCCCCGCAAGCTGTCGGGAGATCTGTTGGTCGCAGCGAGCACGCTCACCCTGTCCGGGGCCGCTTCGGAACCAACCGGTGCGCTCAGATGAACGGGCTTCAGGACTTCAGGCGATGGTCTGGTGGTGCAACCCGTCAGCATTGCCAGGCCGATCGCGACGATGATGGCGGGAGCTGCCTTCAGCTGCCGGGGGCGTTCTTTCGTCATCGATCCGTTCCCCCTGGGGACCAAGGGCTCCCGGGCGCATCGGCCCATCTCGTTTTCAGGCAAGTCATTCCAGTTCCGGTGTGGGACGGCATCGCCTACGCCATCCCACCCATTTCGTCGCGGCCCGTGTTGCAGCGGCCGCGGGGCGGCCGTAGGCGATGGCCGACGAGGCCTGTTCCTCATGCCTCTGCCGCAGCTTCTGCCCGAACGCCTTCGTCCCTCGGGATCCTGAACCAGGCGACGTAGAGCGCCGGCAAGAACAGCAGGGTGAGCGCGGTTCCGACAACGATGCCGCCCATCATGGCGTAGGCCATCGGCCCCCAGAAGATCTCGCGCGAGATCGGGATCAGCGCCAGCGTGGCGGCTGCCGCCGTCAGCATGATCGGCCGCATGCGGTGTTCGGTCGCCTCGATGACCGCCTGCCACGGCGCCATGCCCTCGGCGCGCAGATGCTCGATCTGCACGACCAGGATGACGGAGTTGCGGATCAGGATGCCGATGAGCGCCAGCACGCCGAGGATCGCAACGAAGCCCATAGGAGCATTGCTGAGCAACAGTGCCGCGACCACGCCGATCAGTGCCGTCGGCGCGACCGCGAAGACCAGGAAGAGGCGGCTGAAGCTCTGCAGCTGGATCATCAGGATCGTCGCCATCGTAAAGAGCATCAGCGGAGCGACAGCGGCGATCGGCCCCTGAGCCTCGGCGCTGGATTCGACCGCGCCGCCCACTTCCACCTTGTATCCGACAGGAAGCTTCTTCTCGAACTCTTCAACTTTCGGCTTCAGCTGGTCGACGATCGTGGCGGGCTGCGTCGAACCGATGACGGCTGCCTTGAGCGTGATGGTGGGTTGCCGGTCGCGCCGCCAGATCGTCGGCTGCTCGAGCTCGTAGCGGAAATTCGCCACGGCCGAGAGAGGCACGACCTTGCCGTTGGAGGTGGAGAGCTGCAAATTCTGCAGCGTCTGGACGGAGTCACGCTCGGATGCGCTTGCCCGCCCGATGACGTTGACCAGGTAGATGTCGTCGCGGATCTGTGTCGCTGTCGAGCCTTCGACGATGCCGTTGAGGGCGGTTGCGATGTCCTCGGAGGAAACGCCGAGTTGGCGCGCCTTGTCCTGCAGGACATCGACCTTCACGACGCGGGAAGGTTCGTTCCAATCCAGCACCATGTTCGACAGTAGCGGATGCGAACCGACGACGCCGGCAAATTGCTGGGAGATATCACGAACCTTCTGAATATCGGGGCCGCTGATCCGGTATTGGACCGGCTTTCCCACCGGCGGGCCGATGTCGAGAAGCTTCACGAAGGCGTCGGTGCCGGGGAAGGTTTTCGTCAGGTAATCCTGCAGCTGCGCCCGCACCTTGTCGCGCACGTCGAGCCCTTTCGTGACGATGATCGTCTGTCCGAAGGTGACATCGGGCGTCTGCACGTCGAAGGACAGGATGAAGCGCGGCGCGCCCTGGCCGACATAGGTCGTCCAGTGATCGATATCCTTGTTGCCGGCCAGCATTTCCTTTTCGAACCTGGCCATCTGCCTGTTGGTCTCGGCGATCGAGCTGTTATGCGGCAGGTTCCAGTCGATGACGAGCTCGGTCCTGTCCGAGTTCGGGAAGAACTGCTGCTGCACCAGCCCCATGCCGCCGACCGAAAGAGCGAAGACGCCGACCGTCAGCACGATGGTGACCCAGCGCCAGCGCATCGCCAGCCCCAGAAGCCAGGAAAAGACGGCAGCGAAGCGGCCCTTCTTCTCGTGATGCGACTTCATTGTCTTCGGCAGGATGGTGACGCCGAGAAGCGGCGTGAAGAGCACCGCGACGATCCAGGAAACCACCAGCGAAACCGCGATGACCACGAAAAGCGTGAAGGTGAATTCGCCGGCGGCGCTGCTGTTGAGACCGACCGGGATAAAACCCGCGACGGTGACGAGCGTTCCCGTCAGCATCGGAAAGGCCGTCGACGTATAGACGTGGGTGGCGGCCTTCCTGAGATCGTCGCCCGCCTCCAGGCGGGCCACCATCATCTCGACGGCGATCATAGCGTCGTCGACGAGCAGCCCGAGCGCGATGATAAGCGCGCCGAGCGAGATGCGCTGAAGCGAAATGCCGGAATATTCCATCACCACGAAGGTGATTGCCAGCACGAGGGGAATGGAGATCGCCACCACCATGCCGGCGCGAAGGCCGAGGCTGATGAAGCTGATGACGAGCACGATGACGATCGCTTCGAAGAGCGCGCGGGTGAAGCCCGAAACCGCTTCGTCGACGACGGCAGGCTGATCGGAGACGCGGTGGACATCCACGCCGATCGGAAGATCGCCAACGACCTGTTTCATCCGGGCGTCGAGCGCCTCGCCGAACTCCAGCAGGTTGGCGCCCTGCTTCATGCCGATCGCGAGCCCGATCGCAGGCTGGCCGTCGTAGCGGAACAGCGACGACGGCGGATCCACGTAGCCGCGCTTGATCGTGGCGACGTCGCTCAGCGGGAAGAAGCGATCATTGATGCGAAGGTTGATCGACCTGAGGCTCTCCTCGGAGGTGAACTGTCCGCTCACCCGCAATGCGATGCGCTCCGGCCCGGCATCGACGAAGCCGGATTGCGTGACGGCATTCTGGGCCTGCAGGGTCTGGATCACGGACTGCTGGTCGATGCCGAGCGCTGCGATCTGGCGCGTGGAGAATTCGAGATAGATCGCCTCGTCCTGGGCGCCCATCACATCGACCTTGCCGACATTGGGCACGGTCAGAACCTCCGAACGGGCGTTTTCGACGAGATCGCGAAGCTGCCGCTGGGTCAGCCCGTCGCTGGTGAAGGCATAGATATTTCCGAAGACGTCGCCGAAGCGATCGTTGAAGAAGGGACCGACGACCCCGCTTGGAAAATCGCCCTTGATGTCGGCGATCATGTTGCGAATGCGCAACCAGGTCGGCGCCACATCTTTCGCCTTGGTTGTTGGCAGCAGCTCGACGAAGACGGTGGTCTGGCCTGCAACGGTCTGGCTCTTGGTGTAGTCGAGCGATTCCAGTTCCTGAAGCTTCTTCTCGATCCTGTCGGTCACCTGCCGCGTCACCTCCTCGGCGGAGGCGCCGGGCCACTGGGCGGTGATCACCATCGTCTTGATGGTGAAGTTCGGGTCTTCCTCGCGGCCGAGGTTCAGGTAGGAGAAAGTGCCGGCGAGAATGAAGACGATCATGAAGTACCAGACGAGCGAACGGTGTTCGAGCGCCCAGTCGGAGAGATTAAAGGACTTCACTGGCTAATCTCCTGGTCGATCCGGATGGCCTGGCCATCGTCAAGTTTATGCACGCCTGCCACGACCACCCTTTCTCCGGGGGAGAGCCCTTCGGTGACGCGGACGGAGCCGCCGTCGACGACATCGCCGTCGATCTTCACGCGGCGCAGCGATACTTTCCTGGCCGGTGCGTCGACGATCCAGACGCTCGGACCGTCGCTGCCGGCAAGGATGGCGGAAGACGGCAGCATGATCTCGGGATCTGCTGCGATGGTTGCAGAGGCGGTGATGACAGAACCGAGCCTGAAGGCTTCAGGCGGGTCGGTCAGCGCGATCTTGGTCCTGCTCGTGCGGGTGGCGGTTTCCGCCTCCGGCGCGATCTCGCGCACGATCCCCGAAGTGCGGATCGTTGGATCGAGCTGCAGCGTCACGTCGAAGGGGGCGCCGATCTTCAGTTTCTGGGCGGCGGCCTGGGGCACGTCGACCACGGCGTCGCGCTTGTCCGGCCGGGCAATGGTCACGACGGTCTGGCCGGCCGACACGACCTGCCCGACTTCGGCCGAGGTCGCCGTCACCACGCCGTCGAATTCCGCCTGAAGCTGCGCATAGCCGAGCTGCTCCTTGGCCTTGTCGAGGTTGGCCTGCGCCTTGGCAACGGCGGCCGCGGCCGTCCGCCTCGCCTGCTCGGCCTCTTCGAGCGAGGCTTCCGTACCGGAGCGCGATTCCAGGAGCGCGCGCTGGCGCTGCTCCGTGGTCACCGCGTTCCTGAGCTGGGCGTCGCTGTTTTCCACATCGGACTGGGCGCTGCGCACGGCAAGCTCCAGTGCCACCGGATCGATGGCGGCAACGACATCACCCCGCTTGACGATATCCCCGACATTGACGTTCCGGGCGATCATCCGCCCGAGAATCCGGAAGCCGAGCTCGGTCTCGATCGTCGGTTCGATCGTGCCGGTCAGCCCGAGTCTGGTCGCGGGCGTCTGCCTGACTGTCACAGACAGCACGGGACGGGGCGCCTCCTCCTTGCTTTCTTCCTGCTTGGTGCAGGAGGAGATCAGGGCCGTACCCATCATCAGTGCGATTATCTTGGGTCGAATACTCACTTGGAAGCTTCCTTGACATAAGACACGATTTCACCGGGCCTGAGAAACTTGGTCCCGTCGGTCACCACGACATCCCCTGCCGACACGCCCGACTTCACGATGAAGCTGCCGGTCTCATAACCGGCGACATCGATCGCCTTGACCGAAACTGCGGACGATGCGGGATCGACGATCCAGACGGCGGGCTTGCCCTCCTTGGAGGTCATTGCCGACCAGGGAAGCTGGATGACGTCCTGCGAGAGGTAGCGGAATCTGCCGACCACGGGAGCGCCAAGCGGAATGGGGGCGTCGCTCGATATCGCAACCTTGACCCGGATGGTTCCGGTGGAGGCGTCGATCGTCGGCGAAATCTCACGAACCTTCGCCGTGATTTTCTGCGAGGGGTCTGACAATAGGTTCACTGCGCCATCGCCATCGATCGGGCGCAGGAATGCGCTTTCCACAACTTCGAAGACGGCATCCCGGTCGCCGTCATGGGCAAGGGTGAAGACGACCTGCGCTGCCTGCGCCACCTGTCCGGCCTCGGCATTGCGGGCGGTGATCACGCCGTCGGAATCTGCCTTCAGCTCCGTGTAGGACAGGGTATCCTGGGCGGTTTCGAAGAGCGCCTGCGCCGACTTGGTCGAGGCCTGCGCGGTCAGAAGCGCTTCCTGTGCCTGGTCGAGCGCGGCGCGCGTCGTCACCTGCGTTCGAAACAGGCTCTGCTGGCGGTCGAATGCAAGCTGCGCCTGGGTCTGCTGCGCTTCAGCCGACTGAAGATTGGCCGCCGCCACATCCAGGTCGGCCTTCTGCTCTTCGGGATCAATGCGCGCGAGCAGCTGCCCCGCTTTCACGGACTGCCCGACTTCCACCAGCCGCTCGGTGATCTTGCCGCTGACACGGAAGGACAGGTCGGTCTGGACACGGGCGCGGACTTCCCCGGTGATCGCGCCGCCCTGAACCAGCGGCTCGGGCTTGGCGACGACGACGGCGACCTGCCGCGGGGTGGGCTCGGCCGGCCCGCCGGCATCGCTGCATGATCCCAGGCCGACGGCGCATAGGATCGTTGTGGCGACCAGAATGGTTCTCATAGTTGACCTCTTGCTCTCAACGGCAGCTCATATATAATTGACTGACGCATTAGTCAATGAAACTTTGTGCCGCAGGAAATGAGGGCGCACACGACAAGGGAAGCGAGAAAAATGGAAGCTCAGAAGAAGCTCACACGCGCGGAACAGAAAGCGCTGCGGCCCATCCAGATTCTCGATGCCGCCTTCGAGGAATTCGTCAGATGCGGCTTCGCGGGCACGCGCGTCGAAGACATTGCCGACAGGGTCAACGTCACCAAGGGTACGGTCTACGTCTATTTCGAGACGAAGGAAAAGCTCTTCGAAGCCATGATCAACCACTTCTCCGTACCGTTCCAGGAACTGTTCGCGATCACCGAGAGCCTCAGCGGCAGCGCCACCGACAGGTTGATTTCCATTCTCGGCCTGCTCTACGACCAAATCGCCGAGGATCGCACGACCCGCGAACTGACGCGGCTCGTCATTGCGGAAGGACAGCGCTTCCCTGACCTGATCGACCGCCACCACGATCAGTTCATCGCGCCTATTATCGCCAAGGTCGACGCTCTCATTCTGGAAGGGGTTGCATCAGGGGAGTTTCGCGTCGTTCCGGTGGAATTCTCCGACATCGTGATCGCACCCATCCTGACGACAACGGTTCTGCGGTTGATATTCGACAACCGCCGCGTACCCACTCCCGACAAGGAGGCCTTCCTGCGGACCTATCTCGACCTGCTGTTCAATGGCCTGCTCGCCGAGCCTCGCTGATCGTCGTTGGCTTCGCCCGCCGTCGATCATCGAAGCCGCCGCGCCGGGTGGCCGATTTCTGTGCCAACGAGGTTTGGAAGGACGTTTTTAAGGAGGCCCAACATTTTTAAAAATGCGCAAAACATCGACTGCGGATCTTTGTTGCATCCATTTTTTTAAAATGTTTGGTCTCCTTAGAAACCTCTTTGCCACTTATAACATATTGAATCTATTCATATTCAGTGGCAAAGAGGTTTTTAAGGGAGCGATTTCCCGAAAATTTCGGCGAGCATATCTGCAGAGTATATGCAGACGCCGCCGCTCCCTTCGTCGCACTGCGGGGCTCGGTTTGCGACAGCGCTGCGGCCCGTCTTCGCCGAAAGAGGAAAATACCGCGCAACGCACGTAGCTTTTCTGAAGTCTTTATGTGAAAACATCGAGTTAGCTTATGCCTTCGAAGGCACGACCTGAATTCGTGACGGAATAACGTGGAACGCAAAGTCAATCTCAAGGATGTCGCGCGCGACGCTGATGTATCGCTGAGCACGGCCTCGCATGCGCTGAACGGAACCGCGCCGCTGACGATCGAAGTGCGCGAAAGGGTTCTGGATTCGGCCAAACGCCTCGGCTACCTCGAACGCCGCAGGAAAAAGGCGACGATTGCGACGTTGCGCGTCCTGCTCCTCGCCATTCCCGATGACGCCGCGCCGGAGAGCGATCTCAACCTGGTGAGCTGGACGATCCTCAACGGTCTTCGCAAGGAATGCGAGCGACGCGGCATCAGGATCGTACCCTATGTCAGCACCGGTCGGCGTATCGACGGCCCTCAGGTCAGGCAGATCGCTCTTTCCGAGCGTGCCGACGGCATCGTGGTGTTGAACGACGATCAGCCGGAACTCATCCGCAGCCTCGCCTCATCAGACATGCCCGTCGTCATCGTCAACGGCGAGGATCCGGCGATGTTGGTTGACACCGTGACGCCGGAAAACCGCTTCGGCGCCCGGCTCGGCATCGAGCATCTGCTCGGGCTCGGCCATCGCCGCATCCTGCACCTGACCTGGAAGGGCCGCACGACGATCCAGCGCCGGTATGACGGCTTTTCCGACGCCTATTTCGCCGCCCAGCTTGCCCTTCCCAAAGACTTGATCGTGGAAGCCGAGGGATATGAGCCGAAACATGGCGAGGCCGCCATCAACGCCCTGCTCGACCGCGACCCCACGATGAAAGGCGCCACCGCCGTCTTCTGCGCCGCCGACAACCTGGCGCTCGGCTGCCTGAAGGCCCTGGCCGAGCGCGACATACGCGTGCCCGACGCAATCTCGGTCCTCGGTTTCGACGACATCGTCCCCGGCGAATTCAGCCGCCCGCCCCTTTCGACGGTCAGTGTGCCCACCGACCGCCTCGGCGCCGCAGCACTCGCCCTCATTGAACAGCGGCTGATCGCCAACGACCCGCAACGCCCGGCCCACCGCCTGGAACTCGGCTGCCACCTCGTCCTGCGCGGCAGCATCGCGCCGCCGCGTTAAGCCAGTCATTAAAACGAAATGAGCGGCTCAGGCGATCGAGCCTGAACCGCTCCTCTTCGCAGCGGAAGAAGCGCGCCGCGTGGGTTCGATGCGGCGCGCTTCATGCGGTTCTACGGCTTGCGAGGACGGCTTTCAGCGCCCAGTGTTATACGCCGGCCTCGTTCACTTCATGCCCGTTCCGGCAATACCCGTCGTGATGTATTTCTGCAGGAACAGGAATACGACGGTGACCGGCAGCAGGCTGAGGAAGGTCATTGCCAGGATATAATGCCACTGCACCGAGAACTCGCCTTGGAAGGCGTTGAGGCCGACCTGCAGGGTGAAATTCTCGCGGCTGTTGAGGACGATGAGCGGCCAGAGGAAGTCGTTCCACCGCCAGAGCACCGAAAAGATCGCCAGCACCGCAAGCGCCGGTGCCGTCAGCGGCAGGATGATGCGCCAGAAGATGCAGAATTCGCTCGCCGCATCGACGCGCGCCGCCTCTATCAGCTCGTCGGGTATGGTCAGCATATATTGCCGCAGCAGGAAGACGGCCGTCGGCGAGGCGATCGTCGGCAGGATGACGCCCCAGAGATTGTCGGCAAGCCCGACGCCGACGATGACGAGATAGGCCGGCACCATGACGACGGCGAGCGGAATCATCAGGGTCGAAATGATGATGACGAAGACCGTGGTGTCGCCGCGAAATTTGTATTTCGACAGCGCAAAGGCCGCCATGGCGTTGACAACAAGCGTCAGAAGCGTTGCAACCACGGTGACGAACACCGAATTCCTGAGGAAGGTCAGGAAGTTGAAGCGCGTCAGCGGATCGGTGTAGTTCTCCGTCGCCATGGTCAGCCGCTGCACCGGCGTGATCTCCTTGACGTCGACGCTGACGGGCTGGCCCGGATTGGCCGGATCGACCATCTGGGCCTTGAGGCCGACGCGCCGGATCAGGGCCATTTCGCGTGGCTTGCCGTCGACCGTCACCTGCCAGAGGCTGAGCGGCTTGTCGTAGCCGGGCACGGTCTGCTCCACGGCGGCGCGGGGAAGCAGCGTCGGCGGGAAGCGGGTGATCTCGGCCGCCGGCTTCAGCGAAGAGAGCCCCGCCCAGACGACGGGAACGAGCACGGCGAGCGTTCCGCCGATCAGCCAGACCCAGGACAAGATGTCGGTGATATCGATGCGTCCGGCCCGGCGGGTGCGCGCGAGAAAGCTGATCGGGTTCATCTCAGGACTCCATTCTCTTGCCCAAGCGCAGTTGTATGAGGGTGAGAACCAGAAGCACCAGCCCCATGAGAACCGATGCGGCGGAGGCAAGCCCGAAGAGACGAAGATCGCTGCTGAATGCCATCTGGTAGATGTATTGGACGATGAAGCTGTTGGCCGTGCCCGGGCCGCCGCCATTCGTCAGAACCCAGGCTTCGTCGAAGATCTGCACGGATTTGATCATCAGCAGGATGAAGACGACGAGCAGGTTCGGAGCAAGGAGCGGAAGCGTGATCCTGAACAGCGTGCGACGCGGCGAAGCGGCGTCGATGGAGGCGGCCTCATAGAGTTCCTTGGGTATCGCCTGCAGGCCGGCGAGCAGAATGAGGGTGTAAAAGCCCATGTGGAACCAGACCGACACCACGACCACGAAGAAGCGCGACCAGCCGACATCAAGCAGGAAAATTTCAGGAGGGACGCCGAGCATCTGGAAGAAGGCGTTCAGCAGCCCGTTGCGATCGAGGAACCACTTCCAGATCAGGCCGATGACGACGGGCGACAGCAGAACCGGATAGAAGAACATCGCCCGGAAGAAGCCCCGCGCAAAGATCGCCCGATTGAGGATCAGCGCCGTGATCAGCGCCACCAGCAAGGTGGCGACGACATTGCAGGCGACGAACCAGAGCGTGTTCCAAACGGCCGTCCAGAACAGCGATTCCTGGCAGGTTCCGGGCTGCAGATAGTTGCCGCAGGAAAGCAGGGCGCGGAAATTATCGAAGCCGACGAAGGGCCGCTCCGAGACGAAAAGATTGGTGCCGCCGGTGAAGGCGTAACCGACTGCGATCGCAATCGGCAGGAACGTGAAAATGGCGAACAGAACGAGGTTCGGCGCCAGGAACAGCCAGGGCATGCGTTTGCGGCCGAAGACGCGCTCCACCGCATTCATCGGAGCCTCGACCACCCTCATCGCCGTCTCGCCTGCCTGGGAGAGCAATACACCAGCCGCCATGGTCAGAGCCTCCCCTGTCCCGATCGGCGGGCAAAGGCAAGTTCGGTTTTGGGATCGAACAGATGAACACGTGCCGGATCGGCATCGATGACGAGCCGTTCGCCCTGAACAGGGGCGAAATGGCCTGCCTCATGGATGATGATCTGCTCGTCCTGTCCTTCGAGATTGCCGTAGACATAGGTCTCGGTGCCCAGGCCCTCGTGATACTGAACGACGAACGGCAGGCCCTGCCCGCTGGACCGCGAGAAATGCGCCGGTCTTATGCCGGCGAGAACCGCCTGCCCCACGGCAATGCCGGCGGGGTCGACATCGCTGACGATCCTGCCGCCGCTGGCGACATCGATGGCGATGCCGCTTTCCGTGATGGCAGCGACCTTGCCCTTGATGATGTTCATGCGCGGAGAGCCGAGGAAGCCGGCGACGAAGAGATTGCGCGGATGGTCGAACAGTTCGAGCGGCGCCCCGACCTGCTCGACGCGCCCGGCGCGCAGCACGACGATCTTGTCGGCCATGGTCATCGCCTCGACCTGGTCGTGCGTGACATAGATCATCGTCGTCTTGATCTCGCGGTGGAGCTTGGTGATCTCGGCGCGGGTCTGGACGCGCAACGCCGCGTCGAGGTTCGACAACGGTTCGTCGAAGAGGAAGATATCGGGCTCGCGCACGATCGCCCGGCCGATCGCTACGCGCTGACGCTGGCCGCCCGAAAGCTGCTTCGGGCGCCGGTCGAGGTAGGGTTCGATCGCCAGCATTCTCGCGGCTTCTGCAATCCGCGCCTCGATTTCGGCGCGCTTGAACTTCAGATTTTCAAGGCCGAAGGCGAGGTTCTTGCGCACGCTCATATGCGGATAGAGCGCGTAGGACTGGAAGACCATGGCAATCTTGCGCTCGGCCGGCGAGAGCGCGCTGACGTCGCGCCCGCCGATCGCGATCTTGCCCTGCGTGACCTCTTCGAGACCGGCGATGACGCGCAGCAGGGTCGACTTGCCGCATCCCGAGGGGCCGACGAAGACGACGAATTCGCCGTCCTTGATATCGAGTTCGACGTCATGCAGGACCTTGACCGTGCCGTACGCCTTGTTGACGGTGGAAAGTTTCAGTTCTGCCATGCCCCACTCCCATCAGGTGCCGCCGTTTCCACGACGTCGATTTCGTTCCAGCCTTGCGGCAACGGTGTCGGCCTCGTGATCCGCACCTCGTTCATCAGTATCCCGGTGACGTCAGCCACGTAGACCGCCGGCATTCCTCCCGGATAACGCTCAAGACCGATCACCCGCCCGTTCGCGCCGCGGGTCCACGCATTGGCGCGTCCACCGCCATCAGCCTTCGGGGCGAGATCGGCGTTGGTCGGGCGCAGATCGTAGCTCTGCCCGGTGCCGAGCTGCCCGGGTTGCTGGTCTAAACCGATGCGCCTCAGCCATATGTTGCGGATGCCGGCCGGCGCGGCGGCGATGACGGTGATCGCCCCCTCCATGTGCCCGGTCACGTCCTCGACGATGAGATTTTCGATGGCGCCCGCGGGGCGTTCGGCAACGCGGTCGACAACATTGACGGTCAGCGCCTCCCCCGAGCCCCAGAAACCATCCGGTGTTTCCCGGCACTCTACCGTAATCCGCGAGAACCTTATGTTCGAGATCCGCCCGCCGTCGCGCGAGAAGATGCCGAGCGCCCTGTTGGAAGCCGAGACGCTGCAATCTTCGAACACGACATTGGTGACATCGCCATGGGTTTCCGTGCCGATCTTCAGTGCGCAGCTCAAGCTCTGAACAGAGCATCGGCGGACAAGAATGTTCTCGCATCGCCCGATGGCAACGCCTTGAGGGCCGATGCTTGTCTTCAGGCAGATGCCGTCGTCGGCCGTCGATATGCTGCAATCCTCGATGACGGCGCCGCGGCAGGCGTCGAGCACGATGCCATCCGTATTGGGAAGGCGGCGGTCGTTTTCGATGGTGACGTTGCGGACCGCGACATCGGTGCAGTTGACGAAGTGCAGCGTCCACATCGGCGAGCGGCTGACGTGGATGGACCTGATCTCGACCTCGTCGCAACCTTCGAAAACGACGACGCGGGGACGGAATTCGGCTGGGATGAAGGTTCCCACGGTCTCGTCGTCACCTGTGATGAAGCTGTCGCAACCGGCTTCGATGCGCCCTTCCCCCGTCAGGCTGATCCGCCGCGCATCCCTCGCGACGATCATGCCGCGATCCGATTTTTCCGCGATCACCGAAACGCGCGTATGCGCGTAAGCCGCATAGTCGGGAACGGGACGCAGGATCGCGCCGACGGCAAGATGCAGATCGACGCCGGAGTGCAGCCGAAGCCCTCGGCAGAGGTGGATGCCGGCGAGCAGCTCGAGGCGCCCGCCGCCGGCAGCCGAAAGGCTGTCGATTTCAGCCTGCAGCCGGTCGGTATTGTCGCCGTCGAGCGCTTCAATCGCGACGAGAGAGGTGGCACTCATTGGCGACGGCCGCTTTCGATCAGGACTTCCGTCAGGAGCAGCATCGTCAGCGCCTGGCCGTAAGGCGTCGGCAGGTTCGGGATGCGCCGGTAGAAATCGAGGTCATGGCCCATCGGCGTGCCGTCCGAAACGCCGTGCACGACGCCTTCCTCGTCGATCTCAGCCAGCACCGCCGCAAGCGCGCGCTCGGCATGAACCTTGTCGCTCTTGTCGAGAATGCCGGCATCGATGGCGCGCAACATGCCATAGGCGATGCCTGCCGTGGCCGAAGTTTCCAAGGGCGAGGACGGATCGTCCAGAAGCGTCGTGAACATGCCGTCCGGCCGCTGGTATTTCTTCAGCGAACGCACCTGGCTGACGAGGACGTTCGACAGGAAACGCCGGTCCTTCTCGCTGAGCGTCGACACGAGATCGAAGAGTTCGGGGATCGCCACCGTGATCCAGGCATTGCCGCGCGCCCAGAAGGCATTGGCGAAATTGTGCCGGCCGTTGAAAGTCCAGCCGTGATACCAGAGGCCGCTCACCGGATCGGAGAGGTAGCGGGTGTGGATCACGAACTGGTAGACGGCCTCGTCGATCCAGTCGTTGCGCCCGCAGAGCACGCCGGCCTGGGCGAGGAAGAGGCCAGCCATGAACAGCGTGTCGTCCCACAATTCGCCGTCGTTGAGGCGCTCCTTAACGACGTGCTGGAAGCCGCCGTCTTCGGTCTTCGGCAATTCCTTGACCAGCCATTCGGCCCAGTCTTCGACGAGGGCGCGGAAATCGGGGCGGTCGACATGCTGGACGAGGATGGCCAGCGGGAGCATCGGCGCCGTGCTGTTGATCTGGCGCGGCGGAAGGCCGCGTTCGATCTGGCCGCTGTACCAGACGACGAGTTCCTGCAGCGCCTTCTGGTCGTTGGCGGAAATTGCGCGGCGCAGGAATCCGTAAAGGCCGACGCCGACTTCCCAGTCCCATTCGTCGAACTGGATTCCGGATGCGGCGCTGTCGGCCACCAGACCTTCCTTGATGCCTCTGAGCCGGCTGAAAGCCGTCGCCACGCGATCGATCGTCGTCAGGAGGGCGGCGTTATCGACAGATGTTGTGTTCATGCTGGAGACCTATGTTCAGGAGTAGAAAGGCCCGTCAGTGCCGGCGCCGGATGCCGCACTGTCGTGGGTGAGGATCGGATGCGGCTGATCGTGCGTGAACGGCCGGGCCGTGCCGCCGATCGAAAGACCGTCGGCATAGGAGAGAGAGATCGCCGGGCCCCCCGGCGGTGTCAGGGAGAGACGCCGAAGCGCGGGATCGAAGAAAACCGCCGTCTGGCACAGGCGTTCGATGAAGGCCTTGAAGGCGTCGCTATTGCCGCAGCCGATGATTGCAGCCCAGCCGCAGAGCGCCCCGTAGGAGCGTGCCTCGCGCCCAGCGGTCGGGCCGTCGGTGATCAGCTCCAGCCCGTTCGACGCCCAAAGGGCCGAAAATCCCCTGCCCGATCGCGCAATCAGCCACTTGTCTTCAATGATGAGATCGTCGAGGCCGTCGCGGCCGACATAGGCGTGCGTCCACGCATGCCGCGCATCACCCGTATCTTCGATCAAGAGAGCGACGTCGCGAAGCTGGGCGACGCGCGGCAGAATGCCGTTGCCGGCCCAATAGGACGGTCTTTGATTGCCCCAGGGATCGTCTTCACCGGGATGGTTGACCCAGAGCCTCGCCATCGGGTGGCCGGCCAGCCTGACATCGAGGACATGCTGCTGGTGTCCCTTCTGGCCGGTCTTGTGATCGACGACCGTCGAAAGCTGGGCTGCCTCGTTCTTGAACAGCACGAGCTTTCCGCTCTCGAGCCCCTGGCGGTAGCGCGCCTCGACGTTTCGTCCTCGCGGAAGTGCTGCAAGCCCGGCGAGATCGGCGGGCGGCTCGTAACCGCCGGCGCAGAACATGGTCAAAGCCGCCACGCCGTTGTTGAGGAAGCCGGTTCCGAAGGCGACCTGGGCGAAGGGCGCCAGCTCGGTCAGCGGGCCGGCGCGCAGCTCCTTGTCGTAAGCGCGCCCCTGCGATCCCGCCGGTACGCCGGCGAGCGTGTGAAGGGCGATCATGCGGAAGATGAGATCGATCTGGCCGCGCGCCCGATCGGCGATCCCGCTCTCTGCCCAGCGCTCCAGCGCCAAGAGGCCGATGAAATCGATCGGGTAATAGGCGGCCGAGTTCCACTCCGCCAGGCCATGGGCTTCGACGCTGTCGAACCAGCGCCCGAGACGCTCGACGGCGAGTTCGGCCTGCTGCCGTCCCGTCCTGCCGGAGGCTGAAAAGACCTCGTCGGGCAGGAGAAGCCCGGCCAGAAGCTGGCTCGTATGGAAGCAGAGCACGTGGTTCTCGCTCCAGAACCACATCGCGTCGTTACCCGGCTCGTCGACCCAGTAGCGGTAGGAGAGAACGGAACGGCGGATGCGATCGACCGTGGCCTCGGGCATCCGGTCGCCATAGGCGCCGAGCAGCCACAGGAGCGGCACCATGATGAAGTCAGAGCAATCTTCCCGCGCGTCGATGGAGGCGAGCGTCGCATCGACGATGCGGTCGAAACTTTCCCGGTCGCTATAGTCGGTTTCCATCATCGCGATGAGGCGCCCGGCGCGGTTGGCGCCGAAGCGGGCGCTGTATTCCAGCGCCTGCCGCTTGCGGGCGGCAAGCGACGCCTCGGCCGGCAATGGAGAAACGCTGCTCATGAAGGCCGCGTCAATGACGCGCGTGACCGAACCGGGGCCGGAACCGATCGTCATGTGGATACCGTGATAACCGTCGGCAATGCCGCAGACGTCATCGACGGTCAGGCGGTCCTGATGGGCGCGCAGGGTCAGTTTCGCATGGGCGAGGATGGGCCGCTCGTGACCATGGCCGACGACCTTGAGTTCCACTGGCAGGTCGCGCGCGGGCGCCGTGTCGAAAATGATCTCCAGCGGCTGATTGACGAAGACATCGCGCGCTGGCCGCACGCCGCGCGACAGGGCCTCCAGTTCACGGACCTCGTCCTGGTCGAGCGATACCGGCAGCAGCACCGAAAGCGGCTCCTCGTCCAGCATTTCGAGTTCGAAGAACCAGGTCGTGTCGCGCTCGGCAAGGTCTTCGGTGTGGACGAGAATCTCGTTGTCCCCGGCTTCGAGCGCCAGGCGTATTCGGGTTGCGCTCTCGACGTTACGCCTAAACGGCTCGAAGCACACCGCTTCCTGCCCGTTGACCCATATGCGAACCCCGCCGCAGGTCTTGAGCGCGAGATCGAGCGTGCGTGGGGCCTCGGTCCTGAACGTGCCCTTCAGCCATTTCCTGACATGCGTCGGCACATGCCAGAAGCTGGTGAATTCGACGCGGCGGTTCGAGCCGGGAAGATAGAGGCTTTCTGTCGGCCAGGATGTGTCGGGCAGAAGCGGCCGCCCAACCATGGTCGACCAGAAGGCCTTGCGGCAGGGCAGGTCGCCGACATCGACGAAACCATTGATGAAGCGATAGTTCACGCGATCTTCGGCCGGGGCCGGCACGCCGGGAAAATAATTGGCGATGAGACCGGACACGGCCCATGCCGTTATCGTCTGACCCTTGGCGACGCCATAGGCTGGCGCCATGTCGTCCGGCTGCTTGACGCTTTCCGTCTGCACAGATCGCCTCCTCCGCAATCATATGAAAATATTTTCATTACTTTATTTCACTGCGTCGCTTTGAAAATTGCTCAAAAACATCGCGATTGCCGTAGAAAATAGCTTGACGGCAGGAATGTCAAGTATATGAAATTCGTTTATCGATGGCTGAGGCCGCGATTGATGAAAATGTTTTCATGGGAGGATGAAAATGAAAACCTATTTCTCAGGGGCTCTCGCACTGGCGCTGGCCACCGTTTCTTTCGCATGGTCCAGCGTGGCCATGGCGGAAACCCAGACGATCACCTTTCTCTTCACCGACGACGACCAGGCTTACGTCGAACGGATGGAAGCGCTGAGCAAGGAATTCGAGACGGCGCATCCCGACATCAAGGTGAATTTCGTCTCGTCGGGCTATGATGCCGTCGCCAAGCAGCTGCCGGTGCAGCTCGCCATCGGCGAAGGCCCCGACATCGCCAAGATCACCGACTGGCAGCTGGCGCCCTATTACCTCGACATGCGCCCGCTGATGAAGGATCCGGACGGTTTCGCCAAGCTGCACGGCGACAGCCTGAACACGCTTCGCTTCCCCGGCGTCAACGATCCGAATTCGATCAACGGCTATGTCGCCTCGCAGACCTTCAACCTGCCGTTCGTCAACAAGACGCTCTTCGAACAGGCCAAGGAACCGCTCCCGAAGCCGACCGCCACGCTGAAGGAGATCGTCGAAGCTTCCGCCCGCGTCGCCAAGGCGACGGGCGCCCAGATCCCCTTCACGATGGACCGTTCGGGCCACCGCTTCTCGGGTGCTGCCTTCTCCTACGGTTCCAACTACGTCAAGGACGGCAAGTTCCAGTTCCCCGACGATGCCGCCAAGCGCTACATCACCGATCTCTACAACTGGACAAAGGACGGCTCTTTCCCCAAGGAAATGTGGGGCGCTGCCGGCGGAACCCAGTACAAGAACATGGGTGACGAGTTCGTCAACGGCAATGTCGTGACCTATATCGCCGGCAACTGGATGGTCAATCCGTTCCAGCAGAAGATCGGCGACAGCTTCGACTGGACGGCAATCAGCGCGCCTTGCGGCGATGCCGGCTGCTACGCGATGCCGGGCGGCACGGCGATCGTCGGTTTCAAGCGCACCAAGTATCCGCAGGCCGTCGCCTCGTTCATCGAGTTCCTCGGCTCTGAAAAGGTCCAGCGTGAGATCGCCGAAAACTACGTGATCCTGACCGGCGCCAACATCAAGGATCCGCAGTACAAGCTGACCAGCAAGAACGCCAAGGACGCCATGGCCGTCTTCCTCGCAGCCCGCGACAGCGCGCCGCAGGCCGCCCGCGACCTTGAACGCCTCAAGGGATCTGGGGCCATGTATCAGCTGATCGTCCAGCGCATGAGCCAGCTGATCGTCGGCGAGCTCTCCCTCGAAGACACCTTCAAGGCGATGAGCGCAGACGTCGACAAGATCAACGTGGCGCTCACCGCCAACAAATAACCCCACAGATTGCGCGCTGCATCAGCCACGACCTCGCAACGGGCCGTGGCTGATCGTTTTTTTGTACACGCATGCGCCGCTCGAAAGCCTAACTGCCTGGCGCTCCCTCTGAACGGTCGAGCAATGTTGCCGGAATTACTGCCCGATCAAGTATATTCAGGCGGTCTTACGCTCTGGCGGAGAAGTCGTCGTGACACGCGCCGCGGGAGAGGCTATAGGCGTCGTGATCAGTTCAAATGCCGGCAGGCCCGGCCACGTCCAGCGACCGTCTACCGTACAGAGGTGCATTTCCATGCCGATGGGCTCCGAGCATCCGCTGCGAAGGGAACTTCACAACGAGCTGCACGCGCGGCCGTCGCTTTATTTCGATGGCGACACCGATGTCTGGCATGTCGCAATCGTCGGTGACAACGCCCCTCCTGCAATGCCGCAGTTCCTGCCGGGACTGGAGGATGTCTCCACCACCACCGAGGGCAATCACGGCATCGGCCGCTTCGGCGATGGCCGGCTGAAGTGGGAGGCGCATACCGAGTTCCTCACCCTCACCTTCGTCACACCGGCAGTCTCAGCCCCCGGCAGCCATCCGCCCGAGGCCTTTCAGGCCTGCTGCGACAGGATCGACGGAAAGGTGATCGCCGCCGTCCGGGTGCTGGTGCGCGACGAAAAGGACGGGCAGGCGCTCGAGAAGCCCAAGCTCGATTATGTCGCCTCCAAGGTCGGCGGCGGCGATGCCGAAGTGCATTCGAACTTCCGCCTGAGCGACAGCGGTTTCGTCGAATTCCTGTTCTTCAACCGCAACCTCAACGCCTATCGCACCGGCCGCATGGTCCGGCGTTTCCTGGAGATCGAGACGTACAGGATGATGTCTCTGCTCGCCATGCCGATGGCGCGCGAGACGCTCTCGCAGCTCTCGGCCTTCGACCGGCGCCTCGATCTCCTGATCGCGCACATGCAGAGCGCCGTCAAAGTCGATAAGGCGCTGCTTTCCGAAGTGACCAGGCTTTCCTCCGACGTCCTCAACTTCTCCGCCCTTGCCCGCCATCGTTTCGGGGCGACGAAGGCCTATGCCGAGATCGTCGCCAGCCGGCTGTCGGAGCTGCGCGAGGAACGCGCCGAGCAGCGCCAGCGGATCGGCACCTTCATCGACCGGCGGTTCCAGCCGGCCGTACGCTCGGTGCGCGCCGCCGAACGCCGTCTCGATGAACTCGCCGAACGGGTCAGCCTCGCCGGCGACCTCCTGAGAACCACCGTGCAGGTTCAGCTCGAGGATCAGAACGCCTCGCTGCTGACCTCGATGGAGGAGCGGGCGCGCATCCAGGTGCATATCCAGCAGGCGGTCGAAGGCTTTTCCGTCATCGCCATCACCTATTACACCGTCGGCCTCGCCAAGATCTGCCTCGAAAGCATTTCCGAACTGGGCGTCGATCCGCATATGGCCAAACTCGCCGTGCTCGCAGCCATCCCGCTCGTGCTCTTTGCCGTTTGGACCGCCGTTCGACATGTCCGCAGAAGCATTGCCAGCGCACCGCACAGCCCGGTATCCGGAAGCCACTGACGCTGCGAGGCGTGGTGAAGCGAAAATTCCCTTTCGCCGGAAAGGAAATCTGCGAGACCTGGAACAAGGCCGGGCCGAACCCCGTGCGCGTCATGGACGGCAAGCGCGATCTCGGCCTCAATTCATGGTGATCACCGAACCGGCTGGACCGGCTATTCCCCCTTTTCGTCGGTCTCCTCCGCCGTGGGCTTGGTGCTGAAGAGGCTCTTGAGCGCGTTGGTCTTGGATTTTTGCGCCTTGCTCAACTTCAGCGCTCGATTGGCGGCCTTGGCCTGTTCCAGCATCATTTCGATCTGGATCTGCTGGATCTCGGTCAGCCGTTCCCACTGCCGGTTCAGCAGGTGATCGACCTTTTCATGCAGGTGGCGGATTTCCAGCTCGGCCTTGAGATTGACCTTATAGTCGTTGAGCGCCCGCAACCGATCCTTTGCTTCCTGGCGGCGCTGGCTCATCATGATGATCGGCGCCTGCAGGGCGGCAATGGTCGAAAGGATAAGGTTCAGCAGGATGAAGGGATAGACGTCGAAGGCAGCCTTCTCGCCCAGCAGCAGGTTGATCCCCATCCAGACGGCGAGGAAGAAGCAGAAGGAGATGATGAAGGTCCAGCTTCCGCCGAAGGTCGCGACGACATCGGCGACACGATCGCCGAGCGAACGGCGTTCCTCGTAATCCTCTTCGATGTTTTCGGCGAGCGTGTCGTGGGTCTTCAGGCTCTCGACGACTTCGTCCTCGAGGTTCGAGAGTTCACCGCGTTCGTCGCGCAGCAATTCGGCGATGTATTGGCCGCGATAATCATCGACCAATTTACGACTGATATAGTCGTCCGAGCGGATGCCGGGGTGTTTCTGCCGCACGAAATCCGCAAGCGAGGGGCGCAAATCGTCAAAATGGAAGGCGTCCTTCTTCTTCAGTGCCGCGCCAGTGATCGCGTCCACCAGCTTGACCGACTTTGCCTTGGCCTGAGCCAGGCTCTTGGAATAGTCGTCCATCTCGACGGTGGCGGCCTCCCCGTGCCCGGCATCGAAGTCAACGATTTCTCCTGTTAAATCCAGGGGTTTCCCTTCTGCCATCTGCTGATCCTCGCTGCCGATTTTTCGCCCGTCTAGACATCAATTCCAACAGGATTGTGACGTCAATCCTGCCGTAATTCTAAGGGCCTGATGCAGGTGCGATAGTGTGTCGCGCAGCCGCTCTGCGCGTGCGGCCAACCTGCGGTCCCACGGCACAAGAAGGTCATTCGGCGGGGCGATGCGAGCCGGGCCCGGGCGGGTTGCCTCCTGCATCCACGATCGCTCGGACGACGAGCGCAATGCGTTCGTCACGCATGCCGGGCCGAACGCGGCCCGACCGTTCTAGCTCGGCAAGTCCGTGAAGGGCTGCCCAGAAGGTCTCGGTCACGATCTCCGCATCGGCGCAGAACGGAGATACCGCTGTTGCCAGCACCTCAAAACCGGCCCGAAGTTCCGCTTTCGTGTCAGCCTCCGCGAACCGCAATTGGGTCGGGAGGATAAACATGGCCTCGTAGAGCGACGGGCGGCTATGCGCGAAGGCAATATAGGCCATGGCGACATCCCTGAGGGCATCTCGTCGGCTGTTCGCCCCGTCCACCGCCGCCCGAAGAACGGCCGTGAGCTCCTCGAAGCCCTCGACTGCGACTGCTGCTACGATGGCGTCCCTGTTTTCGAAATGTGAATAAAGGACCGGCTGGCTGTACTCGATCTCCTTGGCCAGACGGCGGATCGTGACGGCATCCCATCCCTCGCTCTCCGCAATTGCACGGGCTGCCGCGACTATACGATCTTCGCGATCGGCACGTTCACGGCTTTTTCGCTCTGCGATACCCATTCCCAACCTCCATGCCCTGCCCCGCTGACATCAGGATCATATCACGGCTTGAATATCTAGCAACGCTAGCCTATATCTAGCGCTGCTAGATTATTTCAAACCGCTAGAAGGATGGCGTGATGGATTGGCTTCTGAATGGGATCGGCCTGCTTGTGGCCCTCGCAATTATCGCGATCGGCACCGGCTATGTCGCGACCCCGACGACCATGGTGCGCAGTTTTGGCCTGCCGCTTCCTGGAAATGACCCTGCTATCCCCTGGTGGCTTCGCCTCAAGGGCATTCGCGACATCGTGGCGGGATTGCTCGTGCTAGCATTCATGCTGTGGAGTGCCCAACGCGAAATCGGCATCGTCCTGCTGGTCGAGGCAATGATCCCTATCGGCGACATGCTGGTCATTCTCGCGGCGAAAGGCTCCACCAGGAGCGCCTTCGGCGTTCATGGCCTCACGGCCGCGATCATGGTCCTGGCTGCCATTCCCATGATCGCAGCTGCGCACTGAGATGGCTCATATTCTTTCACTCTGGTTCTTAGGCGTCGCATTGTCATGCGCGGGGATCGTCAATGCGATCGGCACATCGGGCACGCGAAGCGATTTTGCCCGGTGGGGCTATCCGCGCTGGTGGGGTATCTTGACGGGCGGACTTGAAATATCGAGCGCCGCCCTGATTGCGTTTCCCGTCAGCCGCATTCCTGGCCTGGCGCTTGGGGCAGTCGTCATCGCAGCCGCGATATTCACCGTCCTGCGCCACCGCGACTATCAGCACCTTCCGCCGCTGAGTGTCTTCGTCAGCCTGATCGCTCTTGCCACGATTTCATCTTGAGCGAGGCGCTTGTCCGCTTTGGAGCCGGTAGTAGAAGACGTTCAGATCAAGCGCGAAGTTGTCAGGTCGGGATTATGGCACACAGGCAAAAGGCTCAATCACCATCTGCCGATGTAGCACCCTCAGCTCTTGCAAAGGATCGAGCCACGTTTCCTCCAAATAGCTGCCTTCAGCCCTCCAGAATTCCCGCAATCCTGACCAAGTCTGCAACCGACGAAGCGTGCATTTTCCGCATCATGTGACCGCGGTGAAGCTTCACTGTGGCCTCAGCGAGTTGAACCTCTGCCGCAATTTGTTTGTTCAGCTTCCCGGCGACAACCAATGTCATAATCTGCCGCTCACGCTCGGTAAGTTTGGAATATCTTAGGCGCAGTGCAGCCGATTGGTTTGCCTCTTCGCGTCGAGCGCTATCACTTGCCAAAGCGCGGTTCACTGCTTCGAGCAGGTCCTGCTCCCGCACTGGCTTGGTCAGGACATCGATAGCTCCGGCCTTCATGGCGCGGACAGCCATCGCCACATCGACATGAGCGCTGATCAGCACCACAGACCTTGGGTGCCGGCCTTTTGCGAGCTCCTCTTGAAACTCCAGGCCGCTCTGGCCCGGCAAGCGAATATCCAGGACGATGCAGCCTGCACGATCATGGTCATCCGCTGTAAGAAACTCTGCCACCGAGCCATGAGTTTCAGCGACAAGTCCGACAGATTCGAACAATCCTCTCAGAGCTTCGCGGACACTTTGGTCGTCATCGATGATGATGACTGTCGGCCGGCCTCTCTTGCGATTATCTATCATGGACAACAGCGCCCTCCGCCATTGGCAAGGTGAACGTAAACAGGCCCCCGACGCTGCTCTCCCCCACTGAAGCCCAAATACGACCACCATGCGCTTCGACGATTGAACGGCATATCGATAAGCCCATTCCGATACCGTCGGCCTTCGTGCTGTAGAATGCTTCGAAAATCCGGTCCAGCTCACCGATCGGGACCCCACGCCCCGTGTCTGAAACACTCACGCGGACAAGCTGCTCCTCCACAGCGCATCTGATGTTGATGCGTTTTGCTATTGAAGAAGCTGTCATCGCTTCGGCGCTGTTCATGACCAAGTTGAGAACAACCTGTTGCAGTTGCGTCCTATCTCCAACAACTTCGATAGGGTGTTCTGCCATTTCGAGACCAACCTCTATCCCGCGCCTTTGAAGTTCGCCGGTCAACAGATTCAGCACCTCACGTACGGCGGGTTTGAAGTCCGTTTTCTCAATTTTAGCAGGCAACTTCTGAGCCATTGACCGGATGCTGGCGATAATGTCGCCCGCGCGGTGTCCGTCCCTGACGATACTTTCGGCTGCCAGACGCGCCCGCTCCAGATCGATGTGACCCGGCTGTAACCAGCGCAGACATGTTCCGGCATTCGTGACGATTGCCATCAGCGGCTGGTTGACTTCATGGGCAATCGAAACGGCAAGTTCACCTGTGGCCGTCATCCGGGTCACATGCGCGAGGTCACTCTGGCTTTGCCGCAAGGACTCTTCCGCCCGTTTACGATCCTCGATATCCACGACGACGCCATACCATCTCACAACATTTCCATCTGAATCCAGAAGGGGACTTTGTCGAAGGTTAAACCACCGATATTCGCCATCGGCGCGTCTGATACGGGCATCTACCGGGCGGCTTTTTTTTGAGGCTACGATATCGTCCCAGACCACACGCATCGGCTCGACATCATCAGGATGAAACATGCGATAAAAACCGAAACCGACGATCTCTTCAAAAGGTAGACCGACATAATCGATCAAGTTTCGATTAAAATATTCAAGCCGGCCATCCGAGGTGCAGGACCAAGCCATGGCGGGTATCGTGTTGATAATAAGACTGAGCTTGTGTTCACTCTCCCTGAGCGCAGCTTCGCTTTCCCGAAGAGCATTCTCCGCACGTTGCAGGTCTTCGATATCGATGTTGACACCAAACCAACGAACGACGCCGGTGGCATCGACTAGCTTTCGCCCTGAAAAGTAAAACCAACGGTATTTACCGTCTGCTCCGCGAATGCGTCCTTTCAAAACAGTGTGGTCGGAATGCTCAAGGTCTCTCTTCCAGATGTCCACCATACCGGCAATATCGTCTGGGTGATAAAGCTCCAGGAAGCCCCAGTCGAGAATTTGGTCAGCAGGACGGCCTGCATAGTCCAGCCAGCTTTTATTGACAAAATCGGCGCTGCCATCCGGTCGCGCTGACCATACGAGAACAGGCAGCGAATTGATGATAAGGCTAAGGTTCTGCTCGCTGGCCGCAAGTGCAGTCTTCGTTTCCTTCAAAGCGTTTTCGGCCTGTTTGCGGTCTTCGATATCGAGGACCACACCATACCATCTCAAGACAGTTCCTTCGGCATCGAGCCGCGGCTTCTGCCGAAGCGTGCACCAACGATATTGGCCATCTGCGCGCCTCAGCCTGCCCACGACCTCTCTGGCATGCTTCGAGGCCATGATGTCATGCCATTCCGAAGCAAGATGTGACGTGTCGTCAGGATGAAATAGCTTATAGAATCCCACTCCAGAGATTTCCTCAAGCGGCGCCCCGATAAACTCGAGAAAGTGCTGGTTGGCAAAATCGAGCATGCCTTCCGACGTTGCGGACCACACCATGGCGGGGATCAGATCAATAATGGGATCGGTTTCCGGCTCTCGTTCCACCGCACTCTCCGTTCAGAGTTTGAGACGTTCCGCAGCCTGGAAGTTCCGACTCAATGTCAGGAAATAGAGAAGGATGGCCGATCGTCCGCCGGAAATAGTTACGGGATTTCCAGGCGTTGCGTAAGGATGAATCGATATACGAAGGTCTATGGTTGCAATGCCATCGTCTAGTTGCACGTGACCTAAATCGCAATTGAGAGCGATCAGAAACCCGCTTACTCCTACACATAGAGGCCCTTGATGAATGGCGACGTCGGCAGGTCCGTCCTCGCCGTCACATCGAACGTGCATTGAAATTCTACATCACTGCCATTTCCTGACCTGAGGCAACAGCCTCCGGTGACGTTGTTTATCGCGACGGCGTTTGCTCGGTCTGAACGGCCCAAAGCAGCCCTCACTCGAAACCAATTTTCGTTTCATCTCGACTTATGGGGAGACTATCATGCGTAGTTTGATTATGTGCCTGATGTTGGCGACAGCCAGCATGACCGCGGCAACAATGGTAAGCGCGCTTCCTGCGCACGCCGCGACTGACGTTCGCGAAGCTCCGGTTCCCATCCACTACCGAACTGCGAAGATCGAGGGCCTCGATATCTTCTACCGGGAAGCCGGTCCGGTCGACGCTCCGGTCGTGCTGCTACTCCATGGTTTTCCGACATCCTCCCACATGTTCCGGAGTCTGATCCCGCTTCTTGCAGACCGATACCACGTCATTGCGCCGGACTATCCGGGTTACGGGCAAAGCGAATCCCCCGATCGTAGCAAGTTTGCCTACACGTTTAGCGGCGTCGCCGATATCGTCGACAAGTTACTGAATCAATTGGCGGTCAAAAGCTACGCGATGTACGTCATGGATTATGGTGCACCGGTGGGCTACCGCGTGGCGCTGAAACATCCGGAACGGGTCAGTGCGCTGATCATCCAAAATGGCAACGCCTATGATGAAGGGCTGAAGGAATTTTGGGATCCCATCAAGACCTACTGGTCCGATGGGTCAGAGAAGAGCCGTGAGGCGCTCTCCGGTCTGGTCACGCTCGAAACGACCAAGTTCCAGTATACCGATGGCATGGAAGACGTGTCGCGCATCAGCCCTGACAACTGGGTTCACGACCAGGCGCTTCTGGACCGACCGGGCAACAAGGATATCCAGCTCGATATGCTGTATGATTATCGCACCAACGTGCCGCTTTACCCTGCGTTCCAAAGTTTCTTTCGCGAACGCAAACCGCCCACGCTCATCGTCTGGGGCAAGAACGATTATATCTTTCCCGAGGCCGGCGCTCATCCTTATCTCAAGGATCTTCCGGATGCCGAAATTCATATCCTGAACTCAGGTCACTTCCTGCTCGAAGAAAAGCTGGACGTGGCTGCTCCGCTAATCAACGACTTCCTGGATCGCAACGTCGCAAAGAAGTGACCATCAGGCATGGTCACCGGCGGTGCGACCAAGGTTCCGCCAAGCCGAGGTCGCACCGCTGAACAGCAGTTACTAAATTCCAGATTTTGGAGATCCCCATGGTGTACCATTTTTTGGAAGTTGCAATCACGCCGAATGTACGGCTTGCACAAGCTGAAATGGGTGCCGATCAGATTTGGTTAGGCGACCACCATCGAGAATCCGACAACTTCACCGACAGCGAGCTGGCTTTCATCTCCGCACGGGACAGCTTCTACATTGCCTCTGTGTCGGAAACCGGCTGGCCATATGTTCAGCATCGCGGTGGGCCAAAGGGCTTTCTGAAAATCGTCGACAAGAAAACGCTGGCTTTTGCCGACTACAGGGGCAACCGCCAATATATCAGTACCGGAAACTTTGCCGCAAATGACCGGGCCTGTCTCTTTCTGGTGGATTACCCGCGACGAGCACGCCTCAAGATATATATGCATGTCGAGAAGCTGACACTCGATGCCGACCCGGCACTGACCGACCTTGTTTTCGACGCCGGCTACCGAGCAAAGGCAGAACGGATTTTCCGGCTGCGGCTGAAAGCCTTCGATTGGAACTGCCCTCAACATATCACACCGCGTTACACCGAACACGAGGTCGAGAAAGCGGTAGCACCGTTGCGGGAACGCTTGGCCGAATTGGAGCTGGAAAATGCACAATTGCGTACTCGGCTCGAGGCCATGGGAGGAACATAATGGAGCCCCCATTGCCGCCCGCGCTTGCAACCTCAGCCTGCATCCTCCGTTGCTGACTTCGCTGGGGTGAAGTCTGTTTGGCTTGTTGATAGTTAAGGACACTCCCATGAATCGCCCGTCAGCATCACGCCAAACGGTGCCGGAAGAAGATATCATCGAAGCGAAGGCTTTTGTCGACCTGTTCATGATCGCGCCCCAGACGCTCGTCGACCAGGCTGAGTTTCGCTGCATGCAATTAGCTGCAGGTTGCGCAATATCGCTACCCAGCGCGCCCGCCATCGGTCTCAATCGTGTGCTCGGCATTGTAGCACTTGAAGATCTCGACACGGCCTATGAATGGATGAGCAAAAAGGCAGGCCGCCGCTACTTACAAATGAACGCTGCCACCGCACCTCAACAGACACACGATTGGACAAGGAAACGGGGCCTTGTTCCACAAGGTAACGGATGGGCAAAGCTACGGCGAGCAGCGCCTTCTACGCCACTCATCCATTCTGGAGAGGTCGCTACCCGGCAGGTCAAAGTCACCGAAGCCGAAATCTTCGGCTCGATGATGTGCGCCGGATTTAACTTTCCGGCAAACCTGACACCGCTTTGGTCAGCGATCGTCGGGAAGGGCGGTTGGAGCTGCTTTTTCGCGGAATTGGACGGCAGGCCGATTGCGACCGGCGCGATGTATGCGGCAGACGGCTTTGCGTGGCTTGGCGGTGGCGCGACCGTTCCCGACTTTCGCAATCGAGGGGCACAGAAGGCACTCATTACCGCGCGTCTGAACCAAGGTACCGGTCAGGGCGCGCACACATTCGTCGTCGAAACCGCCCAGCCTTCGGCCGATGAGCCGAATATCTCTTACGCCAATCTCATCGTGGCAGGATTCGAGCAGATTTATACGAGAATGAATTACCGGTTTCCGGACGGTTCATAAGGGACGTCAGGCACCTTGGGTCTGCGACGCGAGCGGTTGCTGTCTTCCAATTGTCGCGCTTGCCGGATCAGTGCTTCGAACTCTGAGAGAATGTCATCTGCTTCTGTATCAGCCTGCAAACCCACTCCCAAGCACCGCCACCGGCCCTACCCGAAAGGATTATCGACGTCGTGGGCTGTTGCGAGACCGTCCGCCAGGTCATACGTTTCTCTGATCCAACCTCAGAAGGAGCAGCAGATGCAGATCGACCTCGCAGGCAAGACCGCTCTGATTACCGGATCTACCGAAGGCATCGGCTACGCGATCGCCCGCCAGCTCGCGAGGGCTGGCGCGGACGTGGTGATCAACGGGCGGTCTGAAGAAAAGACCGCAAAGGCCGCCGAACGCCTGAAAGGCGAAGGTGCCGAGGGCACCGTAGCCGCCGTCGCAGCCGATGTCGCAACCGCTGAAGGGTGTGGCGCTCTCGTCGCCAAGGTTCCTCATGTCGATATCCTGATCAACAATGCGGGCATCTTCCAGCCGCTCGACTTTTTCGAGGCCAGCGACGAGGTGTGGGATCGCCATTGGCAGGTAAACGTCATGTCGGCCGTCAGGCTTTCGCGTGCCTACCTTCCGGGCATGCAGAACGTTGGCTGGGGTCGCGTCATCTTCATCGCATCGGAATCCGGCTTTAACATTCCGGTGGAGATGATTCATTACGGCGTTAGCAAGACCGCCGATATTGCGGTTGCCCGTGGGCTCGCCAAGCGCATGGCTGGTACGGGCGTTACCGTGAACTCGGTTCTCCCCGGCCCGACACTCTCCGAAGGCGTCGAGGCAATGCTTGCCGAAGAGCGTGCGAAGACGGGCAAGCCGATCGAGGAGGTCGCGGCGGACTTCGTCAAGAAGCATCGTGGCAGTTCGATCATCCAACGAGCTGCAAGCGTCGAGGAAATCGCCAACCTCGTAACCTATCTGGCGTCGCCTTTGGCATCCGCGACGACCGGAGCTTCCATGCGCGTGGACGGAGGACTGATCGACACGCTCTGAGGTGATCCCTCACTGTTGATTTCCACGCGGAACTGAGCCGGTTTTTCCACCGAGAAGTGAGCCACCTCTGAGTATGGTTTTCTGATCAGGATTTGGTCAAGGGATTAGCTTTTTCTCCTCTCTTCTGGGCCGCGACTGCCGAGCTGGCTTTGAAGCGAAAGCTATCGTTGCCGGTTTCGAGGATATGACAACGATGGGTGAGACGGTCGAGGAGAGCGGTGGTCATTTTGGCATCACCGAAGACGGTCGCCCATTCGCTGAAGCTGAGATTGGTCGTGATGATGACGCTCGTGCGCTCATAGAGCTTGCTCAGCAGATGGAAGAGCAGCGCTCCGCCTGAGGCACTGAACGGAAGGTATCCGAGTTCATCGAGGATCAGTAGATCGAGGCGCACCAATGTCTCAGCAATCTGTCCTGCCTTGCCCTTGGCCTTTTCCTGCTCAAGGGCGTTGACCAGTTCGATGGTCGAGAAGAAGCGGACTTTCCGGCGATGGTGCTCGATCGCCTGAACGCCGAGAGCGGTTGCTATGTGGCTTTTGCCTGTGCCCGGTCCGCCGACGAGCACGATATTCTGGGCTCCGTCCATGAACTCGCATCGATGCAGTTGGCGCACCGTCGCCTCGTTGATCTCGCTGGCTGCGAAGTCGAACCCGGAGATGTCCTTATAGGCCGGGAAGCGAGCTGCCTTCATGTGGTAGGCAATCGAGCGAACCTCGCGCTCCGCCATCTCGGCTTTCAGCAACTGAGACAGGATGGGAACGGCCGCATCGAAGGCCGGAGCCCCTTGCTCGATCAGGTCTGTGACGGCTTGGGCCATGCCATACATCTTCAGGCTACGCAGCATGATGACGACAGCGGCGCTGGCAGGATCATGACGCATTACGACCTCCCGCGATCCGGACACGCAGGCCATCATAGCGCTCTACGTTTGCCTTGGGTTCATGCAGCAAGGTCAACGCCTGTGGGGTATCGATGTCGGGACCGTCAGTCGTTTTGCCGTCGATCAGCCGATGCAGCAGGTTCAATACATGCGTCTTGGTTGCCACGCCCGCATTTAGGGCCAGCTCCACAGCGCGAAGGACAACCTGTTCGTCATGATGGAGAACAAGGGCAAGGATATCGGCCATCTCACGATCACCGCCGGGGCGGCGAAGCATCTGGTCCTGCAATTGCCGAAAGGCCAACGGTAATTCCAGGAAGGGTGCACCATTGCGCAAGGCACCGGGCTTGCGTTGGATGACCGTAAGATAATGCCGCCAGTCGTAAATCGTTCGTGGCGGTTTATCGTGACTGCGCTCAATCACCCGCAGATGTTCGCAGAGAATATTGCCCTCGGCCACTACGACCAGCCGCTCCGGATAAATCCGCAGGCTGACAGGCCGGTTAGCAAACGATGCAGGCACGCTATAGCGGTTCCGCTCGAAGGTGATCAGGCATGTCGGCGAGACGCGCTTGCTTTGCTCGACGAAGCCATCGAATGCGGCTGGGAGCGCCATCAATGCTGGTTGTTCAGCGGACCAGACGTCTGCGATCGTACCAGGCAAGGTGCCGTGCGCTGTGTCGCGCCACAGGTCCTGGCAATTCTGTTCCAGCCAGCCATTCAACGCCGCCAGATCCGGAAAGTCCGGCATCTGTTGCCACAACCGTGGTCGGGCGTCCTGAACGTTTTTCTCGACCTGGCCCTTTTCCCAACCCGCGGCAGGATTGCAAAACTCAGGCGCAAAGACGTAGTGGTTCGTCATCGCGAGGAAACGGATATTGACCTGCCGTTCTTTACCGCGGCCGACGCGATCGACCGCGGTCTTCATGTTGTCGTAAATGCCGCGACCTGGCACGCCACCGAACACGCGGAACCCGTGCCAGTGAGCGTCGAAGAGCATCTCGTGCGTCTGCAGCAGGTAGGCCCTGATCAGAAACGCCCGGCTGTGTGATAGTTTGATGTGGGCAACTTGCAGCTTCGTGCGATCGCCGCCGATCACAGCATAATCCTCGCTCCAATCGAATTGGAATGCTTCGCCTGGGCGGAAAGACAGAGGAACGAATATGCCGCGGCCAGCCGTCTGTTGCTCAACCCGCCATTCACGGGCGAACGCGGCGACCCGGCCATAGGAGCCGGTAAAACCCAGAGCCATCAGATCGGCATGAAGCTGCTTCAAGGTCCGGCGCTGCTTGCGCGTTCTCCCGGCCTCGGTCTTCAGCCAGCCAGAGAGTTTGTCGGCGAACGGATCAAGCTTGCTTGGTCGTTCCGGTACCCTGAACGTCGGCTCGATTGTACCGGCACTCAAATACTTCGCGATGGTGTTGCGTGACAGCCCAGTGCGCCGGCTGATCTCTCTGATCGATTGCTTCTCGCGCAGCGCCATCCGGCGGATGATGTTTAAAAGTCCCATGTGGATCACTCCGTTGCCCCCGCCGCTCACCGCGTTGGAGGGAAGGTCACATGGCTCAATTCTCAATGGAAATTATGCGCCTAACCGGCTCAGTTCTGCGTGGAAACCAACACCCTCACCTCACCTGCCAGTTGTTCAGAGGGCGGAGCCTTCCGATCGCCTCATCGACCATGCCCACCATCGGCTCGTGGATGGGCGCAGTACAGAGGCGGTCGACAGTGGAACGGCCGCTTCCTGGATGGTAGCACTGAAAGCGTAGTGGGCCGGACTGAAGGGACGACGGCCCTTACTTCACCGTGATGGCAATACCGCTGAGATCGGCGTTGACTTGCAGGCCTACCTGCTTGCCTGAGAGCTCGAGTTGGGCGCCCTTTTCATTGGTCATGACGATCACCTGGGCGCCTTTGCCGACGGCGCCGCCACCGCCCGCCGCACCGTAGACCCCCGTCACGTCTCGGGCGCGGCGAATGTGGTGAACGGTACCATGGAAATAGGTCTTAGAAGCCCCGAAGGCGAGGCCGCCCGAGATGCCGCCGACAGAGACGGGATAGCGGCGACCATGGAAGGTCAGCGTGCCCTCGCCTCCAGAACCACCGACAAAGAAGGCAGCCTTGTAGACTGAGAAGCTGATCGTACCGCTGTCGGCATGCGCGGCGCCGGCAAAGCTGATTCCTGCTGCAGCGATAACCGCAGCCGCGACCGAACGAAATCTCGACGAAATCTTCATGATGCGAGTCTCCTCAAAATCGAGGCTTACCCAGCCAGGAGGGCACGTAAGCGTCAGGCCAAAGTTACTGCTGAAACATTCTCGCCCGTCATTAGTTCCAAGCACGCGGCCAGAATCCGGCTGCGAGAAGGCCACCACGAAACGAGGCGGGTGGCAAACATAGTCTCGGTGGCAGAGCCGGTGGCAGCCAACGCCCGGCTGACTCAGGCCCAACATGGGGCGCTTTTCAGCCCTCACGCAATCATCTGCTACGGCTTAGATCGTCGATTTCAAAGGTTTCTTGGCCGGAGGCTTGAGACGAATACGAACGGGACGTCCTTCAGCATGATCCACCTCGAACGAATTTGTCTTCTTCACCAGATCGCTCAATTTCTTGAAACCGAAGGTCCTTGGATCGAAGTCAGGTGCCAGGTTCGCAAGTCGAGTCCCAACCGCGCCCAGCGGCACCCATCCATCCTCGGTCTCCATCTGCGCAATCACCCTCTTGATTATCGGTGTGGCAGCGCTCGGCGGCTCTAGTGAGCGCGCTGCCTGTACAGCATCTGCTTCGTTTGTCGCGACAGGTGGAGCTAAGTTTTCGGTGTAGATGAATCGGCGACAGGCTTGTCGGAAGCTTTCCGGTGTCTTCTGTTCGCCGAATCCGAAAACGTCGATGCCTTGCTCCCGGATGCGTGATGCTAAGCGAGTGAAGTCGCTATCGGAAGAGACCAAGCAGAAGCCGTCAAATCTTCCACTGTGCAGGAGGTCCATCGCGTCGATGACGAGCGTGATATCTGAGGCGTTCTTACCCGTCGTGTAGGCAAATAGTTGTTGCGGAATTATCGCGTGCCGAGCGAGAACGTCGATCCAAGCCTTGGAGCGAGTACTGGCGAAGTCGCCATAGATGCGTCGCACGCTCGCCTCGCCAATTTTGGCAATTTCCTCAAACAGACCGTCGACAATTTTCGCGGACGCGTTGTCAGCATCTATGAGCACCGCGAGACGTGGCGAACGCGTTTCAGACATTTAGAAGCTCCGCAGCAACGTTTTGATCCATTCACGATGGCCGACGTCCCAGTCGGTTGCAATTGGCCGAGCGCTATTTGTCGAATAATGATGCAAGCCGGAGACGAGGACTCACACGCTCCCGGCATCAAACAGGTTTGGGGGCGGCGTCGTGAACGACGGCGCGCCCCCATTCCCTGGCTTGGTATAGGCGTGCCCCTTGCCTACACTTCGCCTACGCCCCCTCAATTCGGCTCGCGGATCGCATCATCCAGCCCGCGCAGCAGCGGATAGAGGAAATAGGAGATCACCGTGCGGGTACCCACCTTGATTTCCGTCGACACGGTCATGCCGGGCAGCAGTCTTACCGGCGCTCCGGCAGCATTCAGCCTGGTATCGGCCAGCAGGATGCGCGCCTTGAAGAAGGGGGCGGATGGCTGGCTCGGGATGGCGGTCTGTTCCGGTTGGCCGGTGAGGAAGGTGTCCTCGCTGATCGTTCGCACTTCGCCGGTTGCCGTACCGTATTTCTGGAAGGGATAGGCGTCGAGTTTGATGCGGGCTTCCTTGCCGACGGCCACGCGGCCGATGTCGCGGGTGTTGATCGAGACTTCGGCTTCGAGCGGCACGTTGATCGGCACCAACGTCACGACGGGCTCGGCCTCGCGCACGACGGAACCGACCGAGCGCTGGGCGAGATCGAGCACGACGGCATCGGCAGGTGCGGTCAGCGCCACCATGTTGCGGCGCAGCTCCATCTTCTTCAGTTCTTCGCCGGTCATGTCGCGCTGGCCGCGCAGATCCACCAGCTGCTCCATCGCGGCGCGGCGGAAATCCTCGATGAAGGCCTGGCGGTCGGCGCGCAGTTTCGCATAGGCGTGGACTGCCTCGTCGGCCTTGCCGCGCACGGCGGTGATATCGGCCTCCACATCGAGGCGGGCGTCGCGCGAGCCGAGCATGGTGAGCAGCGAGCCGCTTTCCGAGTCATAGAGCTTCTTTCGCGTCGCCTCGATCTGCGAAAGGGTGTCGCGCCGGTCGTTCAGCACGGCCTCCTGATTGCGGTTTGCCGCAAGCACGGACGATTGGCCGGCGATCTGCTGTTCGAAATTCTGCAGCTGCGCCGTGTAGAAGGCCCGCCGCTGGCCGAAGAGCTGCAGCTGCAGCTGCTCATCCTGCGTGTTGCCGGCGATCTTCGAATAGTCCTCGCCGGTAAGCTCGGCCTCCAGGCGCTTCACCTGAGCGTCGAGGGCGGAAAACTTCGCCCTCAGCTGCCCGACGTCGGCCTGGCTGAAAGTGGCGTCAAGCGTCGCCAGCGTCTGGCCGGCACGCACCACCTCGCCGGCCTTCACGTCGATCGTGCGGATGATCGAGGTTTCGAGCGGCTGGACGACGATGGTCGGCTGGGTGGTGACGAGTTTGCCCGGCGCAACCACCACTTCGTCGATGGAGGAGACCGAGGCCCAGGTGATCGCCGCGGCAAGCAGCGCCGTGACGCAATAGAGCGTCATGCGGGCAACACGCGGCGGCGCGCGTTCTTCGAGCTCGACGGCATCGGACTGGAACTCGGCAATTGCCGGCGGCAGTGGCGGGCGGGCGATGAGTTCCTTGCCCTTCTCCGGGCCCTTGTCTGATGGCCCCTTGCCTGAAGGGACCGGCAGGTTATCGCTGGGTTTTCCGACGTGCGCGTTCATGCGACCTGCCTCATCTGCTGTGCCCAGAGGTGGCGGTAGGTCATGCAGCGCGACACGAGCTGATCGTGCCGGCCGATATCGGCGACCTTGCCGCGATCGATGACGAGAATGGCATCGGCATCGACAAGCGTCGAAAGCCGGTGCGAGACGATGATAACAGTGCGGCCGGCAGCGATCCGGCTGAGATTGTCGCGGATGATCGCCTCGCTGTCAGGGTCGAGCGCGCTTGTGGCCTCATCGAAGATCAGCAGCCTCGGGTCGGTAATCAAAGCGCGGGCAATGGCAAGCCTCTGCCTCTGGCCGCCCGAGAGGTTGGCGGCATTTTCCTCCAGCATCGTATCGAAGCCGCGCGGCAGGCGCTCGATGAACTCTTCGGCGCCGGCGATGCGGGCGACCTCCATGATCTCCTCGATGCTGGCATCGGGCTTGGCGGCGGCAATGTTGTCGCGCACCGAGCCGCGGAACAGGAAATTATCCTGCAGCACGACGCCGATGCTGGTTCTGAGATGCACGAGGTCGATCTCGCGGCTGTCATAGCCATCCATGCGCACCAGCCCCTCCTGGCTCTGGTAGAGCCCCTGGATGAGCCGGGTGATCGTCGTCTTGCCCGAGCCGCTCTTGCCGACCACGCCGAAGACGCAACCTGCCGGAATGGCGAAGGAGACATTGTCGAGCGCCGGCGCGGCATCAGGCGCATAACGGAAGCTGACCTTGTCGAATTCGATGCGGCCCTGCAGATGCGGCCTCACACCACGCCCGCGACCCGCCTGCTCCGGCCGCTGGTTCATGATCTCGCCGAGCATGCGCACGGAGAGCGCCACTTCCTGATATTCATGCACCATGGTGACGATCTGCACGAGCGGCCCCGAGACGCGGCCGGCGAGCATGTTGAAGGCAACCAGCGCACCGATCGTCATCGCGCCGCTGAACACGTCGAGCGCACCGAGGCCGATGATCGCAACACTCATCAGCTTTTCCAGCAATCCCGTCAGCGACTGGGCGATGGTCGAGATCTTCTCGACGCGGAAACGCACGGAGATCGATTGGGCCGAATAATCGTCCCACACCTTGCGCTGGCGCGGCTCCAGCGCCAGCGATTTGACGGTGCGCATGCCGTGCACGGTTTCCACCAGCAGGGCCTGCCGGTCGCCTTCGGCCTGGTAAAGCGCCTTCAGGCGGCGCTGGAAAGGCCCGACGAGCATCATCACCACGAGGCCGACAAGCGCTGCGAAACCGAGCACCACGAGCGTCAGCTTCACGCTGTAGAGAAGCAGGATCGGCACGAAGACGAAGAGCGAGACACCGTCGAGAAGCGTCAGGAACAGCCGGCCGGTCAGGAATTCGCGGATGCGCCCCGTCTGCTGCATATGCTTGACGAGAACGCCGGCCGAGGCCTGCTCGAAGAGCGCGATCGGCAGGTTGAGCAGATGGCCGAAAGTGCGGGTGGCGACGCGGATGTCGATCCTGTTCGTGGCGTAGAGCAGCAGATAGCGCCTGAGGAAGCTGAAGGTCGCGTCGAAGACGAGTGCGATGGCAATGCCGATCGTCAGAACCGTCAGCGTCGCATAGCTCTGGTGCACGAGCACCTTGTCGATGACGAGCTGGAAGAAGATCGGCGTCATCAGCCCCAGGCCGTAAAGCACGAAGGCGGCAAGCGCGACATCGCGGAAGAAGCTTCGCTGCTTGATGACCTCGGGGATGAACCAGCGGAAGCCGAAGGGCCGGTCTTCATCCGACATGCGATAGTTGCGCTTCAGCAGAACCACTGAGCCGAGCCAGGCCTTGGCGAACTGCTCCTCGCTCAGCATCATCACGTCTGGGCGGGTGGCGAGCGGGTCGAGAACCCGGATCCTCTCCTCCTCGCCCTCCCCGACAGCGCCGGCGATGACCACCCAATTGCCGTTAGTGAGTTCGGCGAGCACCGGGAAGGCCTCGCCGAGCTGGAACAGGCTTCGCCAGTTGAGATCAAGATGCTTGGCCCTCAGGCCCGCATCCTTTGCCATGCGCAAGAGCTGCCGCACGGCAACGGGATCGTTGCCGACGGCATAATCGTGCTGCAAGCGCTCAGGAGAAAGATCGACGCCGTGATGACGTGCGACGAGCGCAAGACAGTGCAGGTTTGTATGCAGAAAACCACTCATGGCCCACCCGAAACATTACGACCGAAGCGATATTTGTTTATCAGTTGAAGTTCGGCGAAGCGTTCGAAGCGCCGGCCTGCCCCGCCTGGATATCGGCGGCTGCGGCAGCCGACATATCGCCGACCCGGCGAACCGCACCCGCCTCGACCAGGCCGCCAAGCGCCTTCTGCATGAGATCGACCGCATTGGCGAAGGCGTCGACCGGCATGATGATGCGCTGGCGGAAGACCGGCTTCGGATTGTTGTTGGCGTCACGGTCGGTCGCCGACAGCGACATCAGGTCGATGCGCACGATCGTGCCGGTGATGGTGATTTCGCCGATGCCGTCAGCATAAAGTTCGTTGCTCATTGTTCTCTCCTTTGGTTGATCTCAAAAACTTGTTCATCTTCGGTCCGATGCGTGCGTATCGTGCCGCCATGCCGGAAACGGATCGCGAAGGCCGATGGCGGTCTCCGGATCGAAGCCCGTCTCCTCCCCGGCCAGGCAATCGTCGAGCGCGCTGCGGATGGCTTGCCCGTCGAATCCGGAACCGATGAAGACGAGCTCCTGGCGGCGATCGCCCCAGACATCGTCCCAGTGCCGCTCGATCAGCTGGCGGAACTGCGGATAACGCGGCCATTGCGCCCGCGGCACGGAAGCCCACCAGAACCCCCTGGTATCGATGCGGCATTGGGTGCCGGCAATCGACAGCAGGCCGATCTCATCAGGCCTTGTGGCCAGCCAGAAATGGCCCTTTGCGCGGATGAGGCCCTGCCATTTCCTGGCCAGAAAATCGCTCAGCCGCGCGGGATCGAAGGGCCGGCGGCTGCGATAGACGAAACTTGCAATGCCGTATTCCTCGGTCTCCGGCACATGGTCGCCCCAGCCGAAGAGTTCCTTGTGCCAGAGCGGATGACGAGCGGCCTTCGCCTCGCTGAAGAAGCCGGTATCCATGATCGCGTCAAGCGGCACCTGGCCGAAGACCGCCTCGATGACCCGGGCATCCGGATTGAGCGCCGCGACCACCCGGCGAACCTCGGCGAGCGTTGCGGGCGGCACCTCGCCTGCCTTGTTGATGATGACGACATCGGAAAACTCGATCTGCTCGACGAGGAGTTCGACGAGCTTGCGCTCATCATCGCCGTCACGTCTTTCGCCGCGATCGGCAAGGAATTCGGCGCTTTGGTAATCGGCAAGCAGATTGACCGCATCGACGACGCAGACCATCGTGTCGAGCCTTGCCACGTCGCAGAGCGCTGCCCCGCTCTCGTTGCGGAAGGAGAAGGTGGCTGCGACCGGCAGCGGCTCGGCAATGCCGGTGCCCTCGATCAGCAGATAATCGAAACGGCCGGCGGCGGCGAGCCGCCGGACCTCGTTCAGGAGATCATCGCGCAGGGTGCAGCAGATGCATCCGTTGGTGAGCTCCACCAGCGTCTCGTCCGTGCGCGAGAGGTCTGCGCCCCCCTCGCGCAAGAGATCCGCATCGATGTTGACCTCGCTCATATCATTGACGATGACAGCTACCCGGCGACCTTCACGATTGCTCAACACATGGTTGAGCACAGTCGTCTTTCCGGCGCCGAGAAACCCGGCGAGAACCGTGACCGGCAATCTATTGTCTGTACGCATCGTCGATACTCACCTTTTACAGCATGCCTTGCATACTCGCGGGCTTTACGCCGCGAGCTGCGGTTTGAACGCCACGTCCACATAGTAGTTTGTGCTGTTGTAGCTGCTCGTCGGGAACAACCCGCCCGATCCGTAGGCATAGACGCCGTTGTTGCCGGCGGGTGCCTTCAGGTCGCCGTTCGTCACGTCGCTGGCGAAGTAATTGCCTGTTGCCGAGTAGTTGCCTGATGTCGAGTAGGAAACGACGTAGGTCGTATCCGCCTGGATCGCGACCTGCTGGGTAAGCTGCGCGGTCTGCCAGCCGCTGGCCGTCTCATTGTTGAAGGTGACGCTGCCGAGCAGAGTGCCCGACGCCGTCCACAGATAGCCGCTGTGCGGGCCTGTATTGTTTGCCCCCTTGTAGAAGCGGATGCTGGTGATCCAGCCTGCCGTATCGGCCTGGAATTTCATGCCGAGATTGACCGGCTGGTTGTCGTTGACCGAGGCGACCGAGGGCGTCGCATTGGCGGCAAAGACGTTCTGCTCCGGTCCTGCCGCCGGGTTGTTGACGGTGAGCGCAACATTGGCTGCCGCCGTGCCGCCCTTGCCGTCTGATATGGCGTAGCTGAAGCTCGCCAGGCCGGAATAGCCGGCCGTCGGCGTGAAGGTCACCGTCTGGTTCTGGGCGTTGTAGGCGACCGAGCCGTTAACCGCGCCGCTGACGCCGGTGATCGACAAGGGATCGCCATCGGCATCGGTATCGTTTGCCAGCAGAGCCGAAGCTTGGATGGTCACAGGCGTTCCCGTGTTGGTCGTAAAGCCGCTGTCATTGACGGCGACCGGAACCGCATTCTGCGCGCCCTGTTTATAGAGCACGTCGACCCAGTAGTTGGTGGCATTGTAGGAAGCGGTCGGGAACAGGCTGCCCGTGCCATAGGCATAGACGCCGTTGCCGCCGCTGACCGAACTTGCCGGCGCCGTCAGCGCGCCGCTCGTATGATCGGTCGTGAAATAATTGGCCGATGCCGAGTAGAAGCCGTTGGAATGGTAGCTCGCCACATAGGTGGTGCCTGAGGTGATGCTGATCGGCTGGGTGAAGCTCACCGTCTGCCAGCCACTCGCCGTCTCGTTGATGAAGGTTGCCTGCCCGAGCAACTGGCCGCTCGCGCTCCACAGCGAGCCGATATGCGTGCCGCTATCCCCGGCGCTCCTGTAATAGGTGAGCCCGGTGATCTGGCCATTGGCGGAAGCGATGAACTTGACGCCGAGTTCGACAGAGTTGGCGTCATTGGCGCCGGCAACCCCCGACGTGTCTGCGCCGGTAAACAGGCTCGACGTCGTGCCCCCGCCGGGCGGCGTGCCGACAGTGAGGCTGACCGTGGCCGACGCCGTTCCGCCAAGCCCATCCGAGATCGAATAGGAGAAGCTAGCCGCACCCGTATAACCCGCCGTTGGCGTGAAAGTGACGGACTTGGTCTGGCTGTTGAAAGTCACCGTTCCGTTGACCGCACCGTTGACACCGGTGATGCTGAGCGGATCGCCATCCGCATCGGTGTCGTTTGCAAGCAGGCTGGCTGCGGCAATCGACAGCGCCGTGTCGGAATAGGTCGTGTAGCCATTGTCATTGGCGGCAACCGGCACCGCGTTGCCCGTCGCCTGGTTGTAGACGACATCCACCCAGTAGTTCGACGATTGGTAGCTCGAAGTCGGAAATGCCGAAACCCCGACCGCGTAGACGCCATTGCTGCCGGCGAGCGCCGTCAGCGAGCCATGGGTATGGGCTGACGTGAAATAATTTGCCGTCGCCACATAGGAGCCTGTCGTGCTGTAGGAGGCGACATAGGTCGTGCCGGCTGTGATATGCACCGGGTTGGTGAATGTCGCGGTCTGCCAACCGCTCACGGATCCGCTGTCGGCGAAACTGACGGTCGCAACCAGCGTTCCGTCTGCCGTCCACAGGGAGCCGGTATGGGGCCCGCTATCGCCGGCCGCTTTGTAGTAGCGGATGCCAGCAATCGTGCCGCGGGTCGAAGCGACGAACTTCATGCCGAGTTGCATCGACTGGCCGTCGTTGAAGCTTGCGCCCGTCGGCCCTTCGCTTGACGTAAACAGCGTTTCCCCGGCAGGGCCTGGGTTGACAGTAAGGCTGACGCTGCCCTGATCCGTGCCGCCACGGCCATCCGACAGCGTATAGGTGAAGCTTGCCGGCCCCGAATAATTGTTGGTCGGCGTGAAGATGACGGTGCCGTTCTGCTTGTTGAGCGTCACCGTGCCGTTGACGGCATTGCCGACGGCCGAAATCGTCAGCGCATCGCCATTGGGATCGGTATCGTTTCCGACAAGCGAGGCGATCGAGATGACAACCGTGTCGTTGCCGGAGATGGTCAGGCCCGTATCGTCGGTCGCGACGGGCGCGCTGTTGGGGCCGGCATCGAAGACCACGTCGACCCAGTAATTGGTGCCGGTGCCGGGGCTTTGGCCGGGGAATATGCCGGCAGTGCTGCCGTAGGCGAAGACGCCACCGCCATCGACGGCCTTCACCGCGCCGCTGGCATAGGTGCCACTGGCGAAATAATTGCTCGTCACCGAGTAGTAACCGCTGCTGTGATAGGAAGCCACGTAGGTCGTGCCGGCCGCAATCTGGACCGGGCTGGAGAACATCACCGTCTGCCAGCCGGAGAGCGATTCATCGACGGACACGCCAGTCGCCAGCAACGTTCCGTCGGCCTTCCAGAGGCTGACAACATGGTCGCCGATATTGTAGAAGCCCTTATAGAAGCGGATGCCCTGCACGGAACCTGCGGTCGTTGTCTGGAAGCGCAGGCCGAGCTCGACCGGATCGCGATCGATCGCCACTTCGGTCGCCGGCTTTTCCGCGAGCGTCCACAGGCCCGTCGTTCCCGGCAGCGTGACGGTGACCTGCTTGCCGGCCGATGGCGCCTCAAGATTGACGCTGTCGTCGACGGCGCGCGACATGATCGTGTAGGTGCCGCTTGCCTGGACGACCCAGTTATAGCTCCAGTTCTCGCGGCCTGTCGCCTTGAACCAGTGCTGGCCGCCATCGGTGGAGACTTCCACGCCGGCAATGATGCCGCCGCCGAAATCCTGCGCCGTGCCGGTGATGGTGACGTGCTGACCTTCGAGGAAGCTTGCCCCAATGATGGGCGACGAGATCGACGAGGTCGGCTTCAGCATGTCGGTCGATTTGGTCGCGAGGATCAGGCTGGCATCGAGCGTGGTCGGCTGGATGCCCATGTCCGCGAACATGTTGACCATCGCCTGCTGCACGTTGCGATCGGTTGACGTGGCCGGGCCCTGGTGGTTGTCGCTCAATCCCCAGGACCAGAAGACGGTGCCGGCGCCGAAGACGAGCGCGCCACTTTCCGCCCGGTACATGGTGAGACTATGGGTGGCGACTGCAGAACCGACCGTCGTGCCGTAATCGCGCAGATAGGTATCGACCGAGACCGACGAGAGCGACAGGTTGATGAGACCATCCGGCCGGAAGCCGTTCTCGACATCGGAATCCCACTCATAGCCGAGCAAGTTCTGCACCAGACTGTAGGTCTGGCCTTCATTCAGCTGGGAGACATCGGTATTGCGCCAGAAGCGCAGGTTCGAATAGTCGTAGGGGATGGAGATCGTATCCTGGCGGTAGGCGTCCACCTGGAACATCGTGCCAGACAGCGCATTCTCCGGCTCCTGCCCCGGATCGGCATAGCGCGGATCGCGCCAGGTGCCGGTGCCGACATTGCTCGGATCCGTGCTCGTGCCCCAGGTCTCCTTGTAACAGACCATGGTGCGATAGGCCTGGCCGCTGCCGTCGATGCTGCTCTGCCAGCGAACCTTCCAGTAGCACTCATTGCCGCTCCAGAAGGCGAGGTTCACACCCGCATCGCGGGCCGCCTCGACATTGGCGCGCTGCTCGGCAGACCAGTATTCGTCATGGCCGACGGAGAGATAGGCATCGTGGTTGAGCAGCAAGCTGCCACTGCGCGCCGCATCGACGCCTGATATATAGGAAACGTCGTAGCCGTTCTGCTCCAGCCACGAGATGGCGGAGGATTCGACGCCGAAGATATAATCGTGGGAGCCGCCGACCGGGCTCGTATTGGTGATGATCGGCCTGTTATAGCTGACCGCCGAGGCACGGCCGATCGCCTGCAGGCCGCAGCTGCAGTTCGGCGGCAGGTAGCCGATCATGGCAGCCGGATCGACGGGCACTTCGCCATAATAGAGGCTGGCGCCGCCCCAGGCATTATAGGCCTGCCATGTCGTATCCGAGGTCTGGAAGACGATATTGCTGGTGGAGGCGTCGTCGCGCACGACGAAGGGGATGATGCTTGCGTCCGCGGTGCCGTCCTCGCGCACCAGCTTGGCGAAATAGACGCCCGAGACGGCATCGGCAGGGATCTGCCAGCTGGCCGAGACCGACCAGTTGCCGCAATCGATGAGACCGAGCGACATGTCGACGATCGGATGCGGCTGGATCTGCGCCGTGGTCAGCGATTTCTCGATCGAGTCGACCTTGCGCGCACCGGCCCCGCCATAATAGCCCATGCGATAGATATCGATGCGGTAATGGGTGGAATCCGTGGCGATCTTGAAATCGACCGTCTGGCCGATATTGGTGCTGATTTCGGTGGCAAAGCCCTGGATGGTGCCGTTGCCATCGCCCGTCAATCCCCATTCGCTGATGGGGTTGCCCTGCTTCATGTTCTCGAGCGCGATCTTGTTGGGCGTCGCCGCAGTTGCAGCAGCCGCAGCCGCCGCCACCGGTGCTGCAAGCGCCGCAGGCGCCGCAGCCGTGTCGGCGGAAGCGTCCTGGCTTGGCCCCAGCGAGATGGAGGCTATCGAGGTCTGAAGGCGCAATGACGTCGTGCCGGAACCGGCGGCAGGATCGGCCGGCGGCGTGGTAGCGCCTCCCGTGCCGGCATCGCTGGTAACACCCGTCAGCGTGGGCGCCGCAGGCAGCGTCGCAGCCTCCTCGTACGGGTCGGGGCCGAGCACGGTGCGCTCGGATGGCGTGGTCGTCGTCTGCAACACCGTCGCAACCGACGCCGTCTTGGCGGACGTGTTCTGCGCGCCGCCGTCGCCTGCAGGCGCAGGCATCGCCGTCGGTGGTATCGAGGCAGTCAGCACGCCGCCCGATGAGATCGGCGCGGCGGGCTGCATGATATTGCCGGTAAAGGAACCTGTGAAGGAGGACGGGACGGCAGCCCCGTCGAGATTGGCAAAACTGAGGGAACCATCGGTACTCGTGGAAGATACAACCGTCGCGGTTCCCAGCACTGCGCTCCAGGCTGACGGTGCACGACAGATACTCAACGCTCCACCAAATGTACTCAGGTACTCACGGTTACTAACGCGAATTCTCCGCATCAGCGGCATCCCCTTCCGCATCGGCCGGCCCTTCGGCCGCATAGCAAGACGTTCATTCTGGCACCTTTGCTAAGGGAACGTACGACAGCAATCAGGGGTATGAGGGAGGTATCCCCTACGCCGATATGATGATCCTCAACGCATACCGGCCGACAAAGTCGCAAAGCTGCCTGCGGCTATTGCCAGGGCCTTTCCGGGCTGGAGATGCCCGGCCCACCGGCTCTCAATCGACCTTGACAAGCGCCTCCAAGTCGAGACGCTATTGGGCTCGCAACGTCGTAGAAAAACGAGGATAGGATGAGGTTCAGCAGACCGGTAGTCGCAGGCGTGGTTGGCGTGACAGCGTGTGTGTTTGGCGCGTGCCTTGCGGCATCGCCTGCGCTCGCACAGGAAGTCGAGCCGCCCGCTCCATGGGTTAAGCTCACCGGTTCGCATGCCGGAGCGGTCGGAACATGCTCAATGATTGATGCGAGCGATATCGAGGCTTGTTATATGGTCCGGTGCGACGCCAAGAACGGTCTCATCTTCGAGATTGGCGATGCCACTGTTGGTGATAACGGCCTGCGATTGGCGCGCTTCGAGATTGGGAGGTACAAAGAGACGATCCGCCTCGACGGGAACAGTTCCGATCGGCGAACGATTGTTCTCTCAAAGCATCCGAAGCTGCTTGCCGCCCTGACATCTGGCGCCGATTTCGCCACTATGTTCGCCATCAAGGCCGGTGAGATAGATTACAGCACCGGCTTTGAACTTACGGGTGCGCGAGACCAGATATCTCGCCTGGCAAGTGGCTGCCGAACCAAGCCGTGACGATGGGCAAGGGTGCCGACCTAGGTGGCTGACGCTGGTTGAAAAGGAATTCTGGGCCGGACCGGCTGCTCGAGCCGGTTACGTTGTCCTGCGCCGCCCGCGCTACCAGGCCGGAAACGGATCTTCGAGCGTGGCCCAGTCGCGCGGATCGGCGCTGGCGAGGCATCCGTCCAGTGCGGTCCGCACACCTGTCTCGTCCATATCAACACCGATGAACACGAGCTCCTGCCGACGGTCGCCCCAGGCGCTGTCCCACCGGCTCTCGAGATGCTGACGAAACTGCTGATGGTTCGGCCAGTCCTGCCGGGGCACGGCTGCCCACCACAGTCCCATGGGCTCGCAGCGCCGTTGGACGCCGGCAGCCGACATCAGGCCCACATGACGCGGGCGCGTGGCAAGCCAGAAGTGGCCTTTGGCACGCATCACCCCCGGCCAGGGCTCGTCCAGGAATGCTCGAAACCGCATGGGGTCGAAGGGACGCCTCGTGCGGTAGACAAAGCTCGACACCCCGTATTCCTCCGTTTCCGGCACATGGTCGCCCGGGCTGTACAGTTCCTTGTGCCACAGCGGGTGTGCGGCAGCCTTTGCTTCATCGAAGAGGCCCGTATTGAGGATGGTTGCCAGAGAAACCTTGCCGAAGTCCGTTTCCACCTGGCGCGCATCCGGGTTGAGCGCGGCAACGATCTTGCGGACATCAGCGCGGATCTCTTCGCTCGCCTCCGAGATCTTGTTGATCACGACAACATCGGCAAACTCGATCTGATCCACCAACAGGTCGATGAGTGTGCGCCGGTCCTCACCGTCACGCTGCATGCCGCGGTCGGCAAGCAGATCGGCACTGCTATAGTCGGCTAACAGGTTTGCAGCGTCGACCACGGTGACCATTGTGTCGAGGCTGGCGAAATCGGCGAGCGAGACGCCGTTCTCGTCGCGGAAGGAAAAGGTTGCCGCGATCGGACATGGCTCGGCAATGCCGGTCCCCTCGATCAACAGATAATCGTATCGCCCCTCTTCGGCCAGTCGCCGCACCTCCGTCAGGAGGTCGTTGCGCAGGGTGCAGCATATGCAGCCATTGCTGAGCTCGATCAATGTCTCCGTCGTATGCGAGAGGTTGCAGCCGCCGTCTCGGATGAGACTGGCGTCGATGTTCACTTCGCTCATATCGTTGACAATGACGGCGACCCGCAGGCCCTGACGATTCATCAGCACGTGGCTGAGAAGCGTCGTCTTGCCGGCGCCGAGGAAGCCGGTGAGCACTGTCACGGGTAGCCGGTCGATCCCGTTCATCGACGCCTCTCGGACATGGACGTGCGGGGCGACCAGCGCCGCGGCGAGCATTTGCGTCGTATGAGCCTCATTCCGATCCGGTTCCCGACCTCCTCGATCCGTCATGCGGCAAGCTGCGGTCGGAAGACCACATCGGCATAGTAGTTCGCTGAATTGAAGGTGCTGGTCGGGAAGAGACCTGCGGTGGCGGAGCCGCCATAGGCATAGAGGCCATTGCCGCTTGCCGGCGCCGTCAGCGGACCGTTGGTGACGGCAGCGGTGAAGAAGCTGTCGGTCGCCACGTAGGCGCCTGTCGTGTGGTAGGAGGCGACATAGACGGTGTTGGCGGCAATGGTGAAGGGCGTCGTGAAGTTCGCCGTCTGCCAACCGCTCGCCGTGGTGGTGGTGAAGGTGGCAGTGGCAAGCTTGGTGCCCGTGGAGCTCCACAGGTCGACGACGTTCTGGCCGTTGTCGTTGGCGCTGCGGTAGAACCTGATGCCGGTAATGTCGCCGGCGACGTTCGACTGGAACTTGACGCCGAGCTCGAGTTGCTGACCGTCATTGAGGTTCGTCTGGGCCGGCGTGCTGGAGGCGGAGAACAGGCTGTAGGTCGATGGCCCCGCCGCTGCGGCGATCGTGAAAGTCTCGTTGGTCGAGAGGCCGCCGATATCGGTTGCCGTGACCTTGACGCCATAGTTGCCTACTGTCGTCGGCGTGCCGGAGAAGGTGCGCGTCGTGGCGTTGAAGGCAAGCCAGGAAGGCAATGCGGTGCCGTCGGCAGCCGTTGCCGAATAGGTCAGCGTCTCGCCGCTGTCGACATCGGAGAAGGTGGTCGTCGGCACCACGAAGGAGAAGGCAGAGCCGACGGTGGCATTCTGGGTCGCCGTCTGGACGGCGAGCGCCGGCGCGTCATTGGCGCCATGGATGGTGATGGTGAGGTTTGCCGAGGCGGTGGTGCCGGCGGTATCACGCATCGTGTAGCTGAAGACATCGTTCAGCGTGTTGGTCGACAGGCGTAGCGCCTGCACGGCGGAATTGGTCTCGTTGATCGTATAGGTATAGGTGCCCGATGCATTGAGCACGAGGCTGCCGTAAGTGCCGTTCAGCGCCGAGCCGAGCGTGCCTGAGGTCGCGCCGAAGCTGACTGCGCTCACCGTCTTGGTGTCGCCGGAATCCGGATCGGTGTCGTTGGTCAGCACGTTGCCGCTGGCAACCACACCACCCGAACCATTGGCGACACCGCCCTTCTCGGTCGCATCCCCCGTATCGGCAACCGCCGTCGGCGTCGTGTTGCCGGGCACCGACACGGCGATGTTGAAGGTCTCGTTGGCGGCAAGGCCGCCGAGGTCTGTCGCGGTCACCTTGACGCCATAGGTCCCGCCTGTCGTCGGCGTGCCGGAGAATGTCCGCGTCGAGGCATTGAAGCTCAGCCAGGAGGGAAGTGCGGTGCCGTCGGCAGCCGTTGCCGCGTAGGCCAGCGTCTCGCCGCTGTCGACATCGGAGAAGGTGGTCGTCGGCAGCACGTAGGAGAAGGCCGAGCCGACGGCGGCATTCTGGGTCGCCGTCTGGACGGCCAGCACCGGCGCGTCATTGGCGCCATGGATGGTGACGGTCAGATTTGCCGTGGCGGTGGCCCCGGCGGTATCACGCATCGTGTAGCTGAAGACATCGTTCAGCGTGTTGGTCGACAGGCGTAGCGCCTGGACGGCTGAATTGGTCTCGTTGATCGTATAGGTATAGGTACCCGATGCATTGAGAACGAGACTGCCATAAGTGCCGTTCAGCGCCGAGCCGAGCGTGCCCGACGTCGCGCCGAAGCTGACCGCACTCACCGTTTTGGTGTCGCCAGCATCCGGATCGGTGTCGTTGGTCAGCACGTTGCCGCTGGCAACCACACCACCCGAACCATTGGCGACACCGCCCTTCTCGGTCGCATCACCCGTATCGGCAACCGCCGTCGGCGTCGTGTTGTTCGCATTCGAGGGACGAAAGACCACGTCGGCCCAGTAATTGGTGGCGCTGAAAGTGGCGTTCGGGAAAATGCCTGCGGTGGCGGAGCCGCCATAGCGGTAGACGCCATTGCCGCTGGCTGGCGCTGTCAGCGGGCCGCTGGTGGCGGCAGCGGTAAAGAAATTAGCGGTCGCCACGTATGCGCCTGTCGTGTGGTAGGAGGCGACATAGACGGTGTTGGCGGCAATGGTGAAGGGCGTCGTGAAGTTCGCCGTCTGCCAGCCGCTCGCCGTGGTGGTGGTGAAGGTGGCGGTGGCAAGCTTGGTGCCCGTGGAGCTCCACAGGTCGACGACGTTCTGGCCGTTGTCGTTGGCGCTGCGGTAGAACCTGATGCCGGTAATGTCGCCGGCGACGTTCGACTGGAACTTGACGCCGAGCTCGAGTTGCTGACCGTCATTGAGGTTCGTCTGGGCCGGCGTGCTGGAGGCGGAGAACAGGCTGTAGGTCGATGGCCCCGCCGCTGCGGCGATCGTGAAAGTCTCGTTGGTCGAGAGGCCGCCGATATCGGTTGCCGTGACCTTGACGCCATAGTTGCCTACTGTCGTCGGCGTGCCGGAGAAGGTGCGCGTCGTGGCGTTGAAGGCAAGCCAGGAAGGCAATGCGGTGCCGTCGGCAGCCGTTGCCGAATAGGTCAGCGTCTCGCCGCTGTCGACATCGGAGAAGGTGGTCGTCGGCACCACGAAGGAGAAGGCAGAGCCGACGGTGGCATTCTGGGTCGCCGTCTGGACGGCGAGCGCCGGCGCGTCATTGGCGCCATGGATGGTGATGGTGAGGTTTGCCGAGGCGGTGGTGCCGGCGGTATCACGCATCGTGTAGCTGAAGACATCGTTCAGCGTGTTGGTCGACAGGCGTAGCGCCTGCACGGCGGAATTGGTCTCGTTGATCGTATAGGTATAGGTGCCCGATGCATTGAGCACGAGGCTGCCGTAAGTGCCGTTCAGCGCCGAGCCGAGCGTGCCTGAGGTCGCGCCGAAGCTGACTGCGCTCACCGTCTTGGTGTCGCCGGAATCCGGATCGGTGTCGTTGGTCAGCACGTTGCCGCTGGCAACCACACCACCCGAACCATTGGCGACACCGCCCTTCTCGGTCGCATCCCCCGTATCGGCAACCGCCGTCGGCGTCGTGTTGCCGGGCACCGACACGGCGATGTTGAAGGTCTCGTTGGCGGCAAGGCCGCCGAGGTCTGTCGCGGTCACCTTGACGCCATAGGTCCCGCCTGTCGTCGGCGTGCCGGAGAATGTCCGCGTCGAGGCATTGAAGCTCAGCCAGGAGGGAAGTGCGGTGCCGTCGGCAGCCGTTGCCGCGTAGGCCAGCGTCTCGCCGCTGTCGACATCGGAGAAGGTGGTCGTCGGCAGCACGTAGGAGAAGGCCGAGCCGACGGCGGCATTCTGGGTCGCCGTCTGGACGGCCAGCACCGGCGCGTCATTGGCGCCATGGATGGTGACGGTCAGATTTGCCGTGGCGGTGGCCCCGGCGGTATCACGCATCGTGTAGCTGAAGACATCGTTCAGCGTGTTGGTCGACAGGCGTAGCGCCTGGACGGCTGAATTGGTCTCGTTGATCGTATAGGTATAGGTACCCGATGCATTGAGAACGAGACTGCCATAAGTGCCGTTCAGCGCCGAGCCGAGCGTGCCCGACGTCGCGCCGAAGCTGACCGCACTCACCGTTTTGGTGTCGCCAGCATCCGGATCGGTGTCGTTGGTCAGCACGTTGCCGCTGGCAACCACACCACCCGAACCATTGGCGACACCGCCCTTCTCGGTCGCATCCCCCGCATCGGCAACCGCCGTCGGCGTCGTGTTGTTCGCATTCGAGGGATTGAACATCACATCGACCCAATAGTTCGTCTGGTCGAAGCTGGTCGTCGGGAACGCGCTATTGCCATAGTTATAGACGCCGTTGCCGCTTGCCGGCGCCGTCAGCGGGCCACTCGTCACATTGGAGAGGAAGTAGTTGGCGGTCGTCGAATAGTTGCCGACATTCGTATGGTAAGATGCCGTATAGGTCTGTCCGGCTGTCAACGTCACCGGGCTCGTGAAAGAAGCGTTCTGCCAGCCGCTCGCAGTCTCGTTGGTGAAGGTGAGGGTCGCAAGTCGCGTACCCGTGCTTGACCAGAGTGACCCGGTATGTGTGCCTGTATCCAGGCTGCTCTTGTAAAACCGAATGCCGCTGACCGTGCCCGCCACGGAGGACTGGAATTTGACCCCGAGTTCGACGGCTGCAGCATCGTCGGTGTTGACGACCGCGGGCGTCGCGCCACCGAAGAGTGATGTAAAAGTCGGCCCGGTGACGGTGACGGTGCGTCCCGCCGAGGGTGTCTCGAGATTGATGCTGTCGTCCACCGCCCGCGACCGGATCGTGTAGGTACCGGCGATCGCCGGCACCCAGCTATAAGTCCAGTTCTCATCGCCTGTCGCCGGATGCCAGCTCGCGCCATTGTCGGTCGAAACCTCGACGCTGGCGATGACCCCGCCGCCCGTATCGGCAGCGGTGCCCGAAATCGTCACGGTGGATCCAGCGGTCACCGTGGCAGGTACCGTGATAGTGGAGGTCGGCGCAACATGGTCCGACGAAGCCGTCGTTGCAGTAAGCCCGGATTGCAGCGTCCCCGGCTGAATGCCCATATCGGCAAGCAGATTGACCATTGCCTGCTGCACGCGAGGATCGGTCGGGGTCGCCTCGTTATCGTGATTGTCGCTCAGGCCCCATGTCCAATAAACCGTACCGGCGCCGAACACCAGCGCACCGCTGGGGGCGCGGTAGAGTGTCAGATTGTGGGTCGCGTTCGCACTGCCGGTCGTATTTCCGTAGTCGAGCAAATAGGTGCTGACGGGCAGCGTCGTCGATGACAGTTTTACGAGCCCGGCCGGATCGAAGCCATTGTCAGGCGCTTCATCCCACTCGTAACCAAGATAATTCTTGGTGAGCGTTGCCGTCTGGCCGGGTTGAAGGTTTGCGACGCTCGTATTGCGCCAGAAGCGCAGGTTGGCATCATCATAGGCAACCTTGATCGCGCCAAGATTGCCGCCGACATCGTCGACCTTGAACAATTGGCCGGTCAGCGAGTTCTCGGGATTGCCGCCGCCGATGGCAGGCGGGCTGAGGCGTGGGTCGCGGAAGGTGCCTGTCCATTCATTGGTAGGATCGAGGCTGGTACCCGGAGGGCCCCATGTCTCCTTGTAGGAGATCAGCGTGCGATAAGGTGTTCCGTCGGCGCTGTAGGCATTGCCCCAACGGGTACGCCAATAGACCTCGTTGCCGCTCCAGAACATCAGGTTGACGCCCGCATCGCGTGCGGCTTCGACATTGGTTCTCTGCTGTCCCGACCAGTATTCGTCGTGCCCGGCATCGACATAGGTCTTGTGATTGAGCAATAGGCTGCCATAGCGGTCGACGTCGAGGCCCGACATATAAGAGACGTCATAGCCGTTCTGTTCCAGCCAGTAGATGCCCGCATATTCGGCGCCGAACAAATAGTCCTGCGGGCCGGCATAGGTGCCGACCCCGTCGCGGGTCGCAATCGGCCTGTTGTAGCTGAGCGCATAGGCGCGGCCTGCCCCCTGCCCCGTCGCCGGGCCGTTGCCGCCATAGAAGTTTGCGCCACCCCAGCCGTTGTAAGCTTGCCAGGTCTCGTCTGCGGTCTGGAAGACGATGTCGCTGTGGCTGGCGTCATCGCGCACGATGAACGGGATTTGATTTTCGCCGAAGGTGCCGTCCTGGCGCACGAGCTTGGCGATATAGACGCCCGAGACGGCATCACTTGGTACGGTCCAGGACGCCGAGACGGCCCAGTTGCCGGCGTCCACCGTGCCGGTCGTGGCATTGCGCAGCGGATTGGGCTGCGTCTGCAATCCGGTATGCTGTATGGTCGTGACCTTGCGGGCACCCATGCCGCCATAATAGCCGAGCCGATAGATATCAATCCGATAGTTGGTGGAATTCGTATTGATCTTGAAGCTGACCGTGTTGCCGTTGTCGACGCTGATGTCGGTCGCAAACCCCTCGATGTTGGTGCTGCCAGAACCGCTGATGCCCCACTCGCTCTCCGGATTGCCCTGCTTCTGGTTTTCCAGCACGATCGCATTGCTCGCCACCGCGGCGGCCGCCAGATCTTGCGTTGCCAACGACCGCTGCGCAGAAGGTGCAGGTGGTGTCGTCACCGAGCCGGAAAGGACAGCTCTACCCTTGGTGCCGGTTCCCGTTCCCATCTCTCCGCCGCCGGGCAATGATCCGTTGGAGATCGCCGAGTTCGTCCACTCTGCGGTTCCGCGCCAGCCCGCGAACGAGGATACGTCACGATCGACAAGCGGATCACTGACCGATGCGCCGATGGCCTTCTTGATCGTCGACACATAATCCGGCCCGTCGGTAAATTTGGTCCCCGGCAACTGACCGTCCTGCTGAAGCAGGCCGCTGCCGTGGGCCCAATCGAGAATCCGCGTGGGGGAGGTATAGTAGCCGCATCCGCACACACCATAGGGCATGCCAACCGCCAGCGCGGCTCCAGCATGATGCGCAGTAGACTGCGCTGATGGCGTCGATTCGAGAATGACGACCTTGCCCGAGTGAGAACGTTCGCCCCCCACGGCAGCAGAATCTTGCCCTGAAGCTGTCGGTGCAGGGCCTTGCGGCAAATACGAAGCCAGAGGATCGTCGCCTATGAAGCTCATTCCAGCGTAGGCGCGCGGAAGGGATGGTGTCGCCCCGAACGCAACTCTGTCCGCATCCGGCGCGAAATGTGCAAAACCCGGCGTATGAGCGGATGATGCGGATGCGGCCAGATCACCGCTGCGCTCTCCCATTTCGCGATTGATTTTGAAAGTGTCAGGCAAGGGCGGCGCTACGAGCCTATCGTCGGCCCGACCGTCCGCGTCGACGTTCACGCCCGCTGTCTGTCCAACGTCATGCTCGCTGAGCACCGCATCCTTATGGGGATCGTCCTTATGGGGATCGTCGACAAGGGCGCCCTGATTGGTTCCAGTCGCAGTTTGCACCGAGGCCGCAAGCTGAGCACTATCCTCGCGCGGTTCGGCAGGCTTGCGCGGCCTTTCCTTTCCGCCTCCGCCGACAGTGAACCATCGGGGAATCAACGAATCCACCAGGAGTGAGCGCGAAGTCCAGCGGCGAGCGTTGCGATACATAGCGGGTACCTCTCGCGAGATTATGAGGATCAATCTATGAGGTTCGCTTCATACGAAATCGCTTCATACGAGGCACTGAAGTATAGTCGAAAAAGAAGCGAGTATATCCTACGCCTTTTGCTCTATCGGCTGCATCCTTTTGGAACGGCCGTGCCGCATGGCCAAGAAATGGGCGAGACACGTGAAGTCACAAAATCGTGTACTGGACCGGTTCGGGTGATGGCAAAAGCCTTTGGGATCGCGGCGTCTTCGATCGGGCACGGGTCGGTCCAACTCCGTACCCGCTCGCCGTCCCTCACGGCGAGCGCGCCTATTTCTGCGTGCATAACCTTTGATTTTCCAGGGTAATGCCTCTTTGCCGCGCAGGGATATATGCTTCCGTTCGATACAGGGTGAAGCATCCGCCCCCACCTCATCAATAATGATGAGGCAAAGCAAACGGCCTCCACCTTCCTCAAGGCTTCGCCAGGCTGCACACTAACGATGCGGATTCGGACCTGCCGTCCGGCCGTCGAGTAGCGTCAAGGCATTGGACCGGCATCCGTTTAAGGATGTTTGCAGGCGAGATATGTACATGAATTCATCGCACCGCACGCTCCACCTCTTTTTTCGTGCGACAGCTGTCATCGGAGCACTCGTATTTCTTGCAGGAGCTGTGCCGCCGGCTCTCGCCGACAGCGCGCCCCCGGCTCCACAAACCTTGGCTCCACAAACGAAGATCCGCCTGACGATCGTCCAATGGATGCAATCCAGGGGCCAATATGAACGATGGGATGCGCTTGGCGGCGAATACACGGTGTCGGATGACGGCACGGTCCTTTTGCCGTTTCTTGGAACCCTTTCCATCGGCAATCTAGATAACGCCGACCTCACAAACGAGATAGCCAGGCGTCTGCAGGAAAAAATCGGCTTGGTTCAGGCGCCGGCGGTCACCATCGAAATTCTCGAATACCCGCCGATCTACGTCGTCGGAGACGTAACCACGCCTGGGCAGTACAGTTTCCGCCCCGGACTTACCGTCCTGCAATCCCTGGCAATGAGCGGCGGGCCGCGTCGCGCCAAAGAGGAGCAGCAAACGCATTCGATCCAGATCGTAGGGGAGTTGCGCGAAATCGATCACTCGATCCTGCGCAGCACCGCGAGATTGGCGCGACTCCAGGCGGAGATGGATGAAGCCGACGAGATTACCTTCGACCAGACGACCGACGTCGATCAGCAATTTGCTGCCGGGATATACAACGAGGAAAGGGTTATCTTTCGGGCTCGCGCCAATGCGATGGACAGGCAATCAAGGGCGTTTACGGAATTACGCGATCTTTTGATCAAGGAAATATCGACGTTGGAAGAGAAACTGTCGGGCGCAGACGACAATATCAAATCGGTCGAGGACCAGTTGGTCAGCGTCAAGTCCCTGGTCCAGAAAGGCCTGACGATCTCGTCACGGCAGATGGATCTGGAACGGTTGCTGACGACTTACCGCTCCGACAAGCTCGACCTTGTCACCGCCGTCATGCGGGGCCGCCAGGCGATCAGCGAGACAACTAGGAATCTCGAGGGGCTTTACGACGCACGCCGGAGCGAAGTGGCGACCGAAGCACAATCCGAACGGGCAAGTCTCGATCAATTCAAGCTGAAGCGCGAAACACTACAGAAGCTGCTCATCGCGGACCTTGGGAGCAATGACAGCGTCAAGAGCCTTACCGACGACCTCCCGCTTACCTTTAGCGTGACCCGTCGGAACGCAGGACAAATCAATCAGTTCCAAGCCTCGGAAACGACGGCGCTGGCACCGGGCGATGTGGTGAGGGTCATTCAGCCGCACATTTTGGACAATTCGCCTCAGGCCGACACAAGCCCATCTTTCGAGTCCCAAACGCTTGCAGATCGAGCCGGCCAGTGAACCGCGGCGTGCACGTGTTCTCAACAACGTGGGAGCGGAGGTTCGAGCGCCACCAAGGCGCTCAGGCCGTCTGCCTCAAAGAAATCGCTCTTGATATGGACCGGCCTGAAATTAACCTGGCAGCTAGGGTTGAGTGATGAACCTGCGTATGATCCCGCCCAGCGGTCAGACTTATACCCAAATCCTCAAATCGACGATGCTGATGGGCGGTTCCTCGCTTGTTAATGTCGCCCTTAGCATCATTCGCAACAAGGCGCTCGCCGTTCTGCTCGGTCCTGAAGGCGTGGGGCTTCTCGGCCTTTACGGGGCAATCCTCGATATCGCGCAGGCGATAGCTGGTTTGGGCGTGAGCAGCAGCGGTGTGCGCCGGGTCGCCGAGGCGGCGGGCGCCGGCGACGAAGAGAGGATCGCGCGGTCGGCGACGGCGCTCAGACGCATCTCGGTGGTGCTCGGGTTGCTTGGCGGGCTTTTGCTTGCGGCGCTGGCATTTCCGGTCTCGAAATTCACCTTCGGCGACTACCAGCACGCCGGCGCCATTGTGCTGCTCTCCCTGGCCGTATTCTTTCGGCTCATGGCTGCCGGGCAAGCTGCGTTGATCCAGGGCTTGCGAGGCATTGCAAATCTTGCCCGCATCAACGTGCTGTCAGGGCTCTTCGCCACGATCGTCAGCATTCCGTTGATCTATCTGTTCGGCGAAAAGGCGATCGCACCCTCTCTCGTGGCGATCGCGGCCGTCTCGGTCCTTCCCACCTGGTGGTACAGCAAACAAATATCCACGCAGCCGCCGCCGATGTCGGCGCGCGAGTTCGGCGGGGAAGCGAAAGCCCTGTTCAGGCTCGGCGTCGTTTTCATGGCAAGCGGACTTCTGACCTTCGGCGCGGCCTATGCCATCCGCATTATCGTGCTGAACGAAGGGGGCGTGGTCGCGGCGGGATTGTACCAGGCGGCCTGGGCGCTTGGCGGTCTCTACGCCGGTTTCATCCTGCAGGCGATGGGAACGGACTTCTATCCGCGCCTGACCGCAATCGCGAACAATCATGCCGAGTGCAACCGGCTGGTCAATGAGCAGGCGGAAATCAGCATATTGCTGGCTGGCCCCGGTCTGATCGCCACGTTGACCCTGGCGCCGCTCGTGATGAGTTTGTTCTATTCCGCGGAGTTTCATGGGGCTGTGGATCTTCTGCGCTGGATCTGCCTTGGGATGATGCTCAGGATTGTCGCCTGGCCGATGGGTTTCATCGTCCTGGCGAAGGGTGCGCAGACTATTTTCTTCTGGACGGAGGTCGCTGCGACTTTGGTGCATGTGGGGCTGGCCTGGCTCTTGGTATCGAAGCTCGGCACCACAGGGGCCGGCATGGCGTTTTTCGGCCTCTATATCTGGCATAGTATTCTGATCTACGTGATCGTGCGGCGGCTCACCGGCTTTCGCTGGTCGACCGCCAATTGCAGGCACGCGCTTCTCTTCCTGCCCGCATCGGGATTGGTCGTCTCGGCCTTTTTGCTCTTGCCGCCATGGTCGGCGATGGCGATCGGCTGCGTCGCCGTTGTTGTGACCGGGCTTTACTCGCTGCGCATGCTGGTCGCACTGCTTCCACCGGAGTCGATGCCCGCAATCGTCAGAGGATGGATCACAAAATCCGCATAAGAAAAAGCGCGCATCAGATGATACGCGCTTTCCTGATATTGTATCCCTATTCCGCAGTCTGCAGGTATCCCTTCAGGCAGGTACGGCGTCCTGCTCGGGCTGACGGACAATGCGCCCGGTGCTGGCGTCAGCGACGGCCTGGCGCAATGTCTCCACGACCCTGACGATCTCAACCTCCGTCATCTGAGCATAAAGCGGCAGGATGACGGTTTGCCGCTGCGCCGATACGCTTCGCGTCAGGCTGGTGGCGGCGCGATGGGAGCTCTGATCGGCATAGGCGCCTTCCAGATGAATGTTCATCACACCGCGTCGGGTCGATATCCCTTGATCGAGCAGCGCCTGCATGACTGCCCGCTGGTCGATCTCATCAGACAATCTCACGCAGAAGCTTTGCCAGTTGCTGCGTGCCCAGCGGGGCTCGGCCGGAATCGACAGACCTGGGATCGCCGACAGACGCTCGCAATACTGCGAGGCAATTCGCCGTCGCTGGGCAATCAGTTCCGGCAGCCGCCGCAGCTGCACCCGTCCGACAGCGGCCTGGAGGTCGGTCATACGGTAGTTGTAGCCCAGCTCATCATAGTCCTCGAAGATCACCTGCTTCGAGCCGTGGCGGACAGCGTCGGTGACGCTCATGCCATGCTGACGCCACAGCCGGAATTTCCGGTCATATTCCGGATTCACAGTCGTCAGCATACCGCCATCACCCGTGGTGACGACCTTTCGGGGATGGAAGGAGAAGCATGCAATGTCGCCATGCGGTTTGCCAATCTTTTCCCAACGCCCTTCCCAGAGGATTTCGCTTCCCGTCGCACAGGCCGCATCTTCGATAACCGGTATCGAGTGGCGCTTCCCGATCTCCACGATGGAGTGGAGATCACAAGGCATGCCGAGTTGATGCACGCAGAGAATTGCCTTGGTGCGGGGCGTGATTGCCGCTTCGATCAAGCTGGGGTCGATATTGTAGCCATCCGGCTCGATATCGACGAAGACGGGCACGGCATCGCAGTAGCGAACAGCGTTCGCGGTGGCGATGAACGAATGGCTGACCGTGATGACTTCATCGCCGGCGCTGACGCCGACCGCCATCAAGGCGAGATGAAGCGCGGTCGTGCAGTTGGAAACGGCGCAGGCATGCGGAGCGCCTACAAAGGATGCAAATTCGCTCTCGAAAGCCGCGACCTCGGGTCCCTGCGTCACCCATCCCGACAGAATGACGCGACGCGTGGCCTCGGCCTCTTCCTCTCCGAGGACGGGTTTGGCGACGGGAATTGTGGATTGAGGTGAGCTCATGCTGCCGCTCCCCCCGCGACGGTCTGCTGCTGCCACCAGGCAACGAGATCGCGAAGCCCCTGTTCCATTGATATCTCCGCCTTGAAACCGAGGAGCCGTTCGGCCTTGCTGATATCGGCGAGACGGCGGGTTACGCCGTTGACGGTCCGGGCCTCTTTGTGCTGTGGCTCGAGTGAAACGCCCATAACGCTGCTCAGCATCTGAGCGAGTTCCAGGAGGCTTATTTCCTGGCCGCTCGCGACATTGAAGACTTCGTCCGTGACGTCGCTCTTCGCGGCGAGAATGTTTGCCCGCGCGATGTCGCGTGCATCGACGAAGTCCATCGTCTGGCTGCCATCTCCATAGATGAGGGGCGGCATTCCGGCCGCCAGGCGCTCCATCCAGCGGATCAGAACCTCCGTATAGGCGCCGTAAACGTCCATTCGCGGCCCGTAGACGTTGAAATAACGTAGCGCGATATAGCGCAGGCCGTACATGTCAGCGAAGCTGCGAAGCAGCCCCTCGTTGAACGTCTTGGCCGCGCCGTAGATTGTCCGGTTATTGTAGGGATGATGCTGCTCGGTCGTCGGGAAGCTTTCGGCGAGCCCCAACACGGAGGCAGAAGAGGCTGCAACGACCTTCGACACGCCTGCCTTGACGGCGGCTTCGAGAACATTGAACGTGCCCTCGGCCAGAACATCGAAGGCGAGCCGCGGATCTTCCGCGCATTGCGTAATGCGGATGGCCGCCTGATGAAAGACGATGTCGACGCCCTCGAAGGTTTTTGCAAGCAGCGCTCTGTCGCGGATATCCCCCTCGATGATGTTGACGGAGCCACTTGATATTGCCGTGCTGAGATTATCCCGGCGTCCGCGCACGAAATTGTCGAGGATGATGATCTCACGCGGCTTTTCCAATGCGACGAGATCGGCAATATGCGACCCGATCAGGCCGGCTCCGCCGGTAATGAGTACTCGCTGATTTCTCACGATCTTCCTCCATGCGATATATCCAGCACAGGATCGGCCTCCGTGCGCCAGCGTATGAACTTCGCCGGCACACCGGCGACAACTGAAAACGGTTCGACATCGGAGACAACGACGGCGCCCGCTCCGACGATCGCCCCCTTCCCGATGCTCACGCCGGGAAGAATTGTGGCGTTGGTGCCGATATCGGCCCATGCGCCGATGCGGACCGGCTTGATTTCGAGATCCGTGCGAATGATGGGAACATCCACGGGTAGCGCCGTGTGGGTCGAGCCAAGCACCTTCGCGCCAGGCCCCCAGCCGACGGAATCCTCAATCACCAGGTCGCGCGCGTCGAAATAGGCCATCGGGCCGATCCAGACATTATCGCCGATCACGCAGGTGCCGTCGAAGCGCCCCTGGATATAGGCCTGGGCGCCGATGAACACGCCATTGCCGATTTCGAACGTTTCAGGGTGTTTGAAACCGGCACCGCCTGCGACCTGCAGCCCCGTGCCGCAACGCCGGGCGATAGCTTGCCAGATGGCTTTCCGCATCAGGGTGTCGACGACACCGTCACCGCTGGCGAAACGACCGTAAAGTTCGATCAAGCCAGCGCGCCCGTATGATTGCCTGAGCTCTTCGGCCAACCCGGCCAGGTAGGCAGGATCTACCGGCGCTCCATGACGGCCGTGGACCGCCTGCACGACCCGGGCCTCGCCCGCACGATCAGCTGACATAGGCGTACTCCAGCGCGGCGGCCACCTGATCGACGTGCCACACCGGCATCTCGGGATAGATCGGCAGCGAGAGGACCTCCCGTGCGGCGGCTTCCGAGATTGGGAAATCGCCGGTCTGGTAACCAAGGTCGGCATGGGCCTTCTGCAGATGAACCGGGATCGGATAGTGCAGCCCGGACTGAATGCCCTCCGCGCTCAGGACACGCTGAAGCTCGTCGCGATCGCGGCTTCTGATGGCATAGACGTGGTAGACGTGGCGACGGTCGGCTTTCTCGACAGGCGTCGTTAAATTTGCCGAGCCGCCAAGCAGCGACGAGTAGCGGCGGCCATGGGCGCGTCGCGCTTCGGTCCAGGCTTCGAGATGCCGGAGCTTGACGCGCAGGATCGCACCCTGAATGGCATCCATGCGATAGTTGAAGCCCTTCAGCAGGTGGTGATAGCGCTGTTCCTGACCCCAGTCGCGCAGCATGCGCATCGTCTTGGCTTGTTCGTCGCTGTTCGTAACGACGATACCCCCCTCGCCGCAGGCGCCGAGATTTTTGCCGGGATAGAAGCTGAAGCAGCCTGATGTGCCGATGCTGCCGGCGCGCGAGCCTTTGTATTGCGCTCCGTGCGCTTGGCAGGCGTCCTCGATGACCGGTATCCGGTGATGGTCGGCAATCGCTTTGATCGTGTCCATCTCGGCCATCTGACCGTAGAGATGGACGGGAATAATGGCCTTTGTCCGGGGCGTAATCTTTGCCTCGAGCTGAGCCGGATCCATCGTGAGCGTCACGGGCTCGACATCGACGAAGACCGGTCGTGCACCTGCATAGCAGATCGCCGATACGGTCGCGACAAAGGTGAATGGCACGGTGATGACTTCATCGCCGGGCCCGACGCCCGCCGCAAGAAGGGACAGATGCAAAGCGCTCGTCCCTGTATTGACGGCGATCGCATGCTTGACGTTGCAATAGTCCGCGAATTCCTGCTCAAGGCGGATGACTTCCTCCCCCAGGACGTATTGCCCCGAGGCCAGGACGCCGAGCACGGCGGCGTCGATTTCGCTCTTGATCGATTGATATTGTGCTTTCAGGTCCAGGAACGGGATCATGCAATGCGCCTCGCCTCTTCGAGCTCGATGATACGACCGCGCTGGGCGAGCGACCGGCTTGCTGCTTCAAGGATGCGAACGACACGTAGTCCGGCCTGGCCGTCCGTAATGGGGCGCGAACTCTGCTCGATGCACTCGACGAACTGATCCAGTTCGCGTTTCAATGCCTCGGTCATATCGAGCTTGGGCGCCCACATGTCGCCGCTGCGGTAGCCGACCATCATCTGATGCACGTTCTCGCCATAGGCCTGAGAATTCGGGTTTAGCGTGATGCCCTTGTCGTAAACCTTGATTTTTTCGCTGGGCTCCAGATCGTCGTAAACGACCATCTTGTTGCTGCCGCCGATCAGCGTGCGGCGCACCTTGACCGGTGCCAGCCAATTGACGTGGACGTGGGCGATAAGCTTGCTTTCGAAGAAGAGCGTCAGATAGGCGATGTTCTCCGGCTCGCCGAGCACATGGCTCATGCCCGTCGCTGAAACTGCCACCGGCCTTTCCTGCACAACATGGTCCAGGATGGAGAGATCATGCACCGCAAGATCCCAGATAACGCTGACATCGTGCTGGAAGAGCCCCAGATTGACCCGAACGGAGTCGTAATAATACATGTCCCCCAGGCCGCTTTCGACCAGTTCGCGCATCTTGCGGACGGCGCCGGTGTGGACGAAGGTATGATCCACGGCCAGCACGAGGCGTCGGCGCGCAGCTTCCTCGACCATCCGCGAGGCTTCCTCCGTCGTCGAAGCCATCGGTTTTTCGACGAAGACATGCTTTCCGGCCATCATCGCCTGCATTGCGAGCTTGAAATGGGTGAAGACCGGCGTCGCGATAGCGATGGCATCCACTCTTGGATCGCGCAGGACTTCCTCGAAATCATCGGTGATCGTCACTGCGGGGTAGCGACTTTTGACAGCCGCCAACCGTTCGACATTGAGATCACAGACTGAAATGAGCTGCGCGCCGGCCGCTTCCGAGATGTTGCGAACCAGATTCGGACCCCAGTACCCATACCCAACAACGGCGATACCGATCATTGCACTTCTCCCAACGCTTGCATGTTGACTGATCGGTCATGAACGCGACCGATGATCCTGGCCGGAACGCCGACGACAATGGCGCCGTCGGGCACATCCTTGGTTACGACAGCGCCGGCGCCGACCTGCGCGGCCTCTCCGATGATCACGCCAGGCAGAATGGTGGCGTTGCTGCCGATCGACGCGTGGCGCTTGACCAGAGTGGGGATGACGACCCAGTCGGCTTCGGTCTGCAGACCGCCATCCGAATTGACGGCGCGCGGGTACGTGTCATTGGTGAACATGACCCCATGGCCGATGAAAACGCCGTCTTCCAGCGTCACGCCTTCGCATAGGAAGGAATGGCTGGAGATCTTGCAGTCTTTTCCGACGAGGACGTTTTTCTGGATTTCAACGAAGGTGCCGATGCGCGTTCTCGCGCCGATCGTGCACCCGTAGAGATTCACGAGATCTCGATGATGGATGACGCAGTCATCATCCAGCTTAACGTTCGATGCAATCATTACGCCTGCACCCCTTCAACAAGCCCCGCTTTTGGCTGAAAAACGATGGCCGCATGATGCATCCAAGGTTTCGTTTCAGCAGAGCGAAATATTTCTTCCCCTTCAAAAAGAATTGTTTTCTCCACTCAAGTAAAGAAACAAAACGTTTAAACTAATCCTCCTAAAGGAGTAGGGGCTTACGAAGGTTGGATGAGGATCGCATGCCGAAGTTTATGGTCATCGCCCAGCGACGACGAAAGATCACGCCCCGTTCGATTCCGTCCATAAACCGAAGACGGGTATGGTTTACATGGGTTTAGCGAAGTCAATTGAATATATACGGCAGCTTCATATAGAGACATGCCAACGACTTAGAAACTGAATGATCAGTTTAAAAACTTAAACCGTATTATGGGACTTAAGTCTTGGGGTAGCCACTATTGGTTACTGTTAGAACCACGGAAGTGTGGTATTAAATCAGCACTTTTGCTAAAAAAACTCCCTTGTTTACAAGGGGTATGAATATTCGACTTTTGGTTTAGGGCGTGAAAAAACTCGGGAGGATCGGGCTTTGGATTCAGTAAATATAAACCATAGACAGGAAAACATATCTCTTCCCATAGAGATAGAAAACGGTTCGGCAGTGCTTGCCCGGCCGTCAGGTCCAAAACATTCACTTGTCATTCTTGACAAGAGGGAGCTTGACCGGCACTGCCTTGCGCAATGCATGGCCGCCAACACGAAAGATTTTCTTGTTCTTGCGTTTGGATCCATTGAGGAGTGGAAGCAAAAGCGCGAAGAATATCCTCCACTTTCGGCAATCATCTTGAACGTCGGTGGCAGGATGGTCGACGATCCTGTCGTTTCGGAGCAGATCAAGAACCTTTCGTCCGAATTTGCGTCGACACCGGTCATCATATTGGCTGATAGCGACGATTTCGCCCAAATCGTCAGGGCGATCGACTTTGGAGCCAAGGGCTACATACCGGCCACCGTCAGCATTAGCGTCTGCATGGAGCTGATCGCGCTATCGGTAGCAGGAGGACTTTTCGTTCCCGCAAGCGCCCTGTTCGCCATGCGTCACTTGCTGCAGTCGAGCAGCTCGACAGTGCACCCGATGGCCGGGATATTCACAGATCGTCAGGCCGAAGTCGTAGCGGCACTGCGGCGCGGAAAGGCAAACAAGATCATTGCCTATGAGCTCAATCTGCGGGAAAGCACCGTCAAGGTGCATGTTCGCAACATCATGAAAAAGGTCAAGGCAACGAATAGGACCGAGGTCGTGTTCAAGCTCAACGATCTCTATCCCGATAGTCTCGCCGGCTCGGGGATGAACAGGGAACTGTGCTGATAGCGCAGCCAATCAAGTCTCTTTCACCTCACAAGCACATCTTGCCTTAAACTGTCCTCGGCGGCCAAAGCGAATTTGCCGCCGAAGCAGCGATCCGATTCATGTCGCCCGGAAGAATGCCGACAGGCGTGAAAACAAAGAGCTAAAGCGCGTTGCACGAATCCAGTTCGATGCGGCGCGCTTTAGCGCCGCGTTGCGTCAGGCCGTGCAGCATCGGCCGGAGTTTGCGGAAGTCGTGACGCGCGGCTTCGCTGGTGAGGCCGCCTCGCGTACATAAGTCAATTGCCAGCGATCACGAAGAAGGCCTGGAAAGCGCCATTCGGATCTTGCGCAACCGAGTTCTTTGTGAACGGGGAACCAGGCCCCTTGCAAGATACCTGACATATCGGAACTCCGGCAAAGGTGGCACGTTCGGCCTTAGGCTGTTCAGACGCAGTTTGATCATCAGGCCATCTATGCCCAGGAAGAATCGCAGGGGCCAGCCAAGATCACGTTTGAAGCGTCGAGATCCCACACGCTCGCCAGTTTCGGTCACGGCAACGGGGACATGACGAAGAGCGTTCGCAAGATCCGGCTTCTGACAACGCTCAAGAATATCGGCAACCCATGAAAGCCATTCGTGATCGCTGCGCCTGGGAAGCTGGTGGATGCTTTTTCGATCATTCCGAGGCCTTCCTGAAGCAGCCCGATCGCCCGGCTGCTCGAGGATGAGGCGCACGCGCCTGAGTTCGTCGTGGGACAGGCACGGATAGAAGTCCTGCAACCTCCGCGCCCGTTCGAAATGCCCCTTGCAGACCAAAGCAAGGAGGAAATAAGCCCATTCGATCGGATCCGGGTCAGTCGCCCCATAGTCGATCATCGTTATCGTGATCAGGTTCACCATAAGGTCATAGGCGTGATCAGCATCGCCCTCGCGCAATGCGCAGATGGCAAGACGGAGTTTAGCCTCCGGCAGATAGGACACATAGCCCAGACAGCTGAGGTAGCAGCACTTGGCCTCCTCCACCCTGCCCTGCTCGAGAAGCAAATCGCCCTGCTTCAGCAAGGCGCGATCGCTCGCCTCGCCAACAACATGGATGCTCTCTTGCTGTGAGGTGCGTTCGACCTTTATCAGATCGGCGAAAGGCCCGAGCTGGATGATCTTTTCGCCAGATCGCAGGCCTCTGTTCAGCATGAACCATTGATATATTTGGGGTCTGTGGTTCAGCGTGTGACGCGCGTGGACCAAACTATGACCCGCCGCCGAAATGCGCTGTATCTCGGCGGGATGGGCAAGGAGGTATTCTAATCGTTCAACCACGTCGCGGTGGTCGGTAAAGACGCAATTCTCCATGTCGACAAAGCCGGCAGCCTGCAGCCCGGCCGTTCGTTCCGTCACGAGACAGGAATTCGCCGCGGGTATCTCAAAATGCTTTCGCACGACTTCGCCGGCCATGGTTCCACATGTCGGCACGAAGAGGCTGGCGTTGAGCGCGCGCGCATAGGCCTCTCCTGACAGCAGCTGGGAGGCAAGCTTGCTCTCATAGCTATGTTGCGGCGAAACGAGGCAGGGGTAGTGGTCGCGGATGATCGGAAAGACCTTCTGCCGCCAGGGGTAAAGGCCGTTGACCTGGCCCGTGAGCGTCACAGGTATGATCTTGTGATGGTGATAGTCTTGAAAGACTTCGGGATCGATGAAATTCGGCCAGACGAACAGGTTGTCCTTCAGCTCCGGCATATATTCCGGAGCCAGGGTCGCAATAGAGAAATATGTCTCGATGCCCCACTGCTCCATATCGGAGAGGAAGCCGCTACGCCGGTCGCACCATGGATCGGCGTTATGAAGTCCCAGTTTCGGAACGCCGGCGTAAGCACTGGTATTGGTGATTCTTATCCGCCGTGAGCCGTGTGACCGGTAGCCGCTCTCAAACAACGTCAGATCCGGCTCGTACCTTTCACATATCTCTGCGTAATCACAGTCACGGTTTACGACGACGACATCAAAGTGCGTGCTGAGGCATTTGACCTGCTGCTGCATATGCAGCAGCAGGTAACCGGCTGCGTTTGCATTGGGCTGATGATCCCATTGAAAGAAAACGAGCTTCGGTTTGCGATGAGTGTCGATACTGTTCATGTCCCTATCGCGTGGCTTCCGAAACAGGAAGACCGACCGCCGGAACAGGCAGATGCGTGTAAGCCGGTTGCGCAGGCCTGACGCTAGGCATGTTCCTCGATCCGCCGGAGAGCTTCCACTCGAAATAAGCGATCGTTTTCTCAAGCCCTTCACGCAGGTTCACCGTCGGCTGCCAGCCCAGTTCCTGCTTTGCGCGGCTGATATCCGGTTTGCGCTGCGTCGGATCGTCGACCGGCAGAGGCTTGAAGACAATGCCTGACCTCGACCCCGTCATTTCGACGACCATTTCGGCCAGTTCCCGAACCGTGAACTCTCCTGGGTTGCCGAGATTGATCGGGCCGGTAACGCCATCAGGCGCGCCCATCAGGCGAATGAAGCCTTCAATCAGATCATCCACATAGCAGAAGGAGCGTGTTTGCGTACCGGCTCCGAAGATGGTGATCGGCTCGTTCTGAAGCGCCTGAACGATGAAATTGGAGACGACGCGGCCGTCATTGGTCTGCATTCGCGGCCCGTAGGTATTAAAGATCCGCGCCACCCGAATTTCCACGCCATATTGGCGGTGATAGTCGAAGAACAGAGTCTCGGCGCACCGCTTGCCTTCGTCGTAACATGCCCGCGGGCCGATGGGATTAACGCTGCCTCGATACTCCTCGGGTTGAGGGTGGACTGCCGGATCGCCATAAACTTCGCTCGTGGATGCCTGGAAGATCTTCGCCTTGGTGCGTTTGGCCAAGCCGAGCATATTGATGGCACCATGCACATTGGTCTTCACGGTCTGCACCGGATCGTGCTGATAGTGGACCGGAGATGCCGGACAGGCGAGATTGAAGATCTCGTCGACCTCCACATACAGCGGGAAGGTAATGTCATGGCGAAGGATCTCGAAGCGAGGATCGTCGAGAAGATGCAGCACATTGTCGCGCGAACCGGTGTAGTAATTGTCCACGCAGAGGACGTCGTTGCCCTCTCGCAAAAGCCTTTCGCACAGGAATGACCCCAGAAATCCGGTGCCGCCGGTGACCATAATTCGCTTGTGTCCGTGCATTGGTGTGCTCCGTTGTTGATGATTGCCTTCAGGACGAGAAACAGGTCAGCAAGCTCCCTTGCCCTTTAAGACCGCAGGAATTGTGCTGAGAAGGATGTGCCAGTCGAACCACAAGGATCGGTTGTCGATGTAGAACCCGTCGAGTTGCTGCTGCAGCTCGATATCCGCATCGCTTCGTTCGGATATTTGCCAAAGGCCCGTGAGACCCGGCGTGACGGACCGGCGCTTGTCTCGAAATTCGCTATCCATCGCCGAGAGGTGATATTCCGGAAATGGACGTGGTCCGACGATGGCCATCTGGCCCGCGATGATGTTCGCCAATTGCGGGAGCTCGTCGATGCTCGAAGAGCGCAGCATATGTCCGATGACCGGAAGGATGCGCGGATCATCCTTGAGCTTGAAGTGGCTCAACCACTCGGCGCGCATGGCAGGATTGTCTCGGAACAGTGCTTCAAGGCGCTGTTCTGCATCCTGGTACATCGTCCTCAATTTCAGGACGTGCACCGGCTTGCCGAACCGTCCTTCCCTGGTATGCCGGAAGAAGACGGGGCCCGGATCGATGGCATAGATTGCGGCCGCTGCAATCCCGATGAAGGGCGTGACTACGATCGCTGCAGGGATGGCGATTGCGAGATCGAAGATCCGGCGAACCAGATCCGAGTTGACCGAACTCCCGCCGGTGGTCAGGCGAATACCGATCTCTCCGCCGACATCGGCAGGCCGCAATCCGCTTACCTTGAGGCTCGGCGTGTCGCATAGCAAGATGACTTCGGTGAACTTCCGACGCATCGCCGCCAAGTCGGGCACAAGCGAACCTGCGTCGCCCGCAATGACGGCAATGGATGGTCCGCCATCGGGCAATGCCTCCAAAGTATCGGGGGAAAAGGGCTCGGGCCTGATGCCAGACTGCCAGTGGTCCGTGAAATGCGCCACGAGTGCCGGAGTAAGGTTGCGCCCTCCGATCACAACCGCGCGCTCCCCCCACATTCCAAGTCTAAAGCACAGGGCTCGTGCGAGCCAATGTACAAATGGCTGAATAATCAGCCCGAGACCGAGGAACACGACAATGGCAAGCGGCAATCGTTCCGCCTCCGGCAGGACAATTGCTCCGAATGCCGCCAGGACAGCCACCTTGACGGCAGCTATCGTGCGCCGCCGCAGATGTTCGTGGTCATGCAACCGATATCCAGGATAGAGGCCGGCCGATGCGTAGAGAATAATCGCAGCGAGTGCTGCGATCGTGAACGCGCGCTCAGCTATCGTGCCCTCCAAACCACCGGGGAGAAAGGACAGCAGAACAAAATATGCAATCAAATAGCTTGCAATGTCGCCGGCGACCAGAAAGGACGACGTTGCAAGCCGAGGAAAGCGGCGCCGTAGTGCGGCTGAAGTATTCAACCCTGCCTGTATAAAGGGATCGACGGTTGTGGCTGCTATAGGCGGCACGGAACTTGCCGGAATCGCCCGCGACGTCATGTCATTTGATGTGGATGCCTTCGACCGGCCTGTTGTCATCGCTGACGGCGCAAACATGACGCTTTTACTCCCCTACTACATTTGTCCCGACGCGCCCGATCCAGAAACGGCCTCTTCGATCGGAAACTTCCGAAGTCCCAGTCTCTGGAATGCTGTCAATGAGATGAAGGTCGGCACGACGAGCGCATAGCGCCGCCACAGCCGTCGCGGCTCGCACAAAAGACGAAACGCCCATTCGAAGCCGCTTCTTTGAATGAACCTTGGAGCTTGCCGCTTGAGGCCGGCGTGGAAATCGAATGCAGCTCCGACACCGATGAGCATCGATGCTTCCAGGCGATCGCGCATGCGCGCCATCCAGAGCTCCTGCTTGGGACTGCTCAGCCCGACCCAGATGATATCGGCGCCGGACCGATTGAGCCGGTCTGCAATATCGGCTTCCTCTTGCGGTGACAGTTTATGGAAAGGCGGCGCATAGGAGCCGGCTATCTCAGCGTCCGGGAATCTCGCGAGAAGGCGCGCCTGCAACTGCTGCAGCGTCTCGGCCGTTGCGCCGTAAAGGAAGTGGCGTATACCCCTCGATGTGCCGGCCTCGAAAACAGACAGCATCAGGTCAGGTCCGTAGACCCTGTCGCTCTCCAAATGGCCGGCGCGCTTCAATGCCCATACCAACGGCATGCCGTCGGGGGTCACGAGAAACGCCCGGTTATGGATCGACCGAAGCTCCGGATCATCTTGACACCGGACGACGCCGTGTGCGTCGCGAACGCACACATATTCCTTCCTGCCGTCTTCGATCGCTTTTTGAATAAATCCCGTCGCGCTTTTGAGATTTACTGCCGAAATGCGAACACCAAGGACATTGGTCCATCCCATGGAGCCCTTCGGATTAAGAACTGAAGTTTGGCCGCTGTCTTCTGTTTGTTTTCTCATGACATGCGCTTTCGCGTTCTAAACTGTCATTAGAATATGCTTTCAAAGCGTTTGCCTCCATACTTGCAGTTCCAACTATTGGACGTAGATGCGACTTCATATTTCTACGCCTTACGCCGGGATAAGTTACAATATTAGAAGTAAGGTAATGTACCCCTACTACTTTTGCCGTTGCTCTTTTTGATGAGTACCGTCCCGAAAGAGCGGTTTCATCTTCGCAAAGCCGCAGAAGATAGCCGCTATCGCGCGAACAAAGCCGGGAGAGAGAGATGGGGAACCCGACAGGCGAGATGATGATGGCCTGGCTGACGAGCCGTGAGCTGCCCAGTCGGAGAAGGGTCGTAGCCAAGCGGGTTTCCCCGTCGGGAATTTGATGCAGATACTCTGTATCGGCGTATGCCTGCGAATACCGCTCGTCGCGGCGCCCTTTTTGTTAGTCGGCCGGCGCGACTACGCTTCCGGTGTCCGCCCCAGCCTTCTGAAGATCCAGCAGACTGCCAAATTCTCCTGAACGCATGATCCCTGGAGATATTCGGAAGCTCTTGTCGTTCAAATTGCCGATGTAGCGGTTATGTGCGAACTGTACGTATCCGGGCCCGTGGTCAGGAGCGTAGACATAAGCTGCAAGCCCACTGCTACTGTCGATCGACACGGTATTGCCTTCGATACGATTCGGGCTTGCCCATGGCGGACGCCAACCCCGGCCGGTACTGTCATCAACGCGAAAAGCCGCGCCCGATCCGTCTGTGATGACGTTTCCCACCACCAGGTTGCTCCAACCGCCGTTGATGCCGATCGCAGTGATGTTGCCGGAGAGTGTATTTCCCTCGATCCGCAGCCCGCTCGCCTTCCCATCCGTATAGATCGCCCAGCTGATAGGAGACGGCCATTCGCTGGTATTCTCATATCCGGGAGGCCAGAACGTCCCATCGACCCTGTTCATGAGGTGACCTGTCCCGGTCACGAGATTGTAGCGGATGGTGCTGTTCAGCGGGTCGGCTTGCTCGCCCATCATCTTGATGGCGCCGCCATCTGCCGTCTGCTGATTGGCGTTATGGATCACGTTGTGTTCGATCACAGCGTTATAGACGGCGTCGTTGGAACCCCACAGCGAACCGCCGGCGATTCCGAACTGCGCCGTGTTTTCGATCAGGTTGTCGGCGATCCTGACATTGTCAGCCGCCTGGAACCATATTCCGGCAGTTTCAATGTAAACCTTTCCGATGTCATGGATATGGTTTGAAAGGATCCTGGCGCCGTTCGACTTACCGAACGTGCCATAATTTGTGCCGACGTAAATCCCGTTGCCGGCCACATCCGCAATCACATTGCCGGCAATCAACGCATCCTTGCTTTCCGACACATGGACACCGACGCCGACATTTTCGATATTGTTGCCGAGAATCTTAACGCCATCAGCGCGTTCGATCCGTATGGCGCCAAATCCTCTGGTCTCCGTAGAGAACTTGCCGCTGCCTTCAGGAGCTCCATCTCTGAGCTCGAGCCCTGAGATAACCATCCCACTGGCGCCGTCCAACTTGAAGAATGTCGGCAGAACCCCGGCAACAACGACGGAATTGGAGAACGCCTGTTCGACAGGGATATAATAAAGCTGGCCCGCGCCCAGGTCGTACCACCACTCTCCGGGAGCATCGAGCAAGGCCTTGGCTCCGCTCAGGAAATAGCGGCTGCCTTCAGCGGTAAAGAAATAGCCTGTGCCTTTCGTATAGACAGTCCGGCCCGGGCCATCGATGGATACGACCGGGAGCGTATCATTGCCCCACTGGCTTCCGGGTTGATACCCTCCAACGATGTCCACGACCAGTCCGCTTGTATCCCCCACTGTCGGAAGATCGCCGGCATGGAAACAAAAGCGCGTGTTTCCTTCCCGCATGTCGATGGCTGGCTCGCACTTCGCGGCAAACAACCAGCCCTTGCGTGGATCGCCATCAGCGGGAGCGTTGGGGAATCGAGCTCGAGTTTGGCGTATCCCATTGACGAAGAGGTCACCCACCCCTTCATCCGGTGCCAATTTCAGCGGCGCCGTCCAGTGGCCATCAGCCTGCTGCGCCCAGTCGCGCACGCGCGGGCCCCCATGCAAAATCGGTGCTTCATTGCATCTTGCCGTGAGGATCAAACCCGCATCGCGGGCGTCAAAGACGATCGGCTGCGCAAGGTAGTAATCGCCTTGACCCAACGCGATCGTGTTGGTGCCGCCCTTCTCGCGGGCAGCATCACGCGCTCTTTCAATGCTGGCGAAGGGGCCGTCGCCCCCCTGCTGGTCTGTCGTGGGAAGGCGGCCACTCCAGCTGTCTTTGCCATCGGGAGAAACGTAAAATATCGTCCGCGCCGCAGTGCTGCCGCTCAATAGGCCGCCTAGAGAAGTCCCATTCAATTTGTCCAACGAAGTCGCGGAGGCTTCCGCGCAAGTCGCCTCCCTGACGAGCATCTGAAGGTGCTCGGGCGCATCTATCTCTGTCCCGACCGAAGCCGGATTGCCGGACTGCGGAAAAAGCATAACAGGCAAAATGCTCAGGATCGGTCCAAAACGCCGCCTCATGATATCTGCAACCCGCTCGTAAGGCCACGCGTGGGCGCCTGCCAAGATGGCGAACGGCTGGTCGATACCACGGGCGCGTACAGCGAAAACATGATGATGGCTGCGGCAAACAGGATGAAGATGGCGTCATTCTGAGCGAAAAAAATACTCTCGGTCAGATTCATCACGAGAATCATAATCGTAAAAACATTGAGCCAGAGCCAACCGTACTGCGGATCATGACATTGAAGGCTCGCGCCCTGGCGGATTGCATGGAGAATTAGCATAACAAACGGGACCATTCCCATGATTCCAAAGCTCAACAAGATATCGCGATATCCATTATGCGCGTGGGGCGCCGCCCATCCGAGCATTAACCAGATGTGCGTCGCTTCCGGGTTGTCGACTGTCCAAAAGGCCTGGTAGCCATAGCCGAGCATCCAACGATTGGATATTTCGCGATCAACCAGCTCCCACAATGGCACCCGCCCCGTCAAAGTCGCGTCCTTGCCGAGCGCTTCAAGGGCCGGAACCAGGAACTCGTGAAGCGAAATCAGAATGCCGACAGCCAGCTGAACGAAAAACAGGACGATGACGACGCGGCCAATGCTGCTGCTTCTTTGCAGCAGGGAATAAAAGCCGATCAGGCAATAGGCCACTGACGTTGCAATGGTCGCGGTCATCGATCCGGAGCTTGCAAGGCAGATCACGCCCGCGGCCAGCAAGATGAACGCGGTTCGCCGCAGGCCGAGCGTCCCGTCGATCAGCACGGCCGACGCCACCAAGATCATCAGAGACGCGTACCAGCCCAGGACGTTCTTATGAATGAAGACGCCCCGCATAGTACCATCCGGCATATTGGCAAGGCTTGGTGACACCACTGACATAACCACACTGAGGACAATACAGGCTCCCAGGGTCACAAATAACAGGAGCAGCAGCTGCCTTGGCGTGAAACGTATCGCCAGGACATAGGAAAGAAGCACGCAAAACAAAAGGCCGATTGCCCGCCTCAAGCTCGTTGGAGGTCCTATTGACCACAGGGTAGACAAAAACGGCAAGACAAGGATCGAGGGAACAATCAGATTTCGCCTGAGCGCCGTTAGAAATTGCGGGAAATGGCGTATCAGGATCACGATTGTAAATGCATACACAGGAAAGCAAGGAAGACGCAGTATAGATTTGGCAGATTCGCTGAGTGTCCCGTCGGCATCTGCCAGCATAAGCGGCAGGATGGCGCCCGCCTGAAGAAAAATGGATATGCCGGCGCCCCAGCATTCTATGGTCCGCCAACTAATGCTTGGTCCGCCGGCAGTTTTGAGGCTATCTACTCTCATTATCCGTCTCGACTGACTTGAACAGACAAGCGACTATTGATCGCGGCGGATCAAAAACGGCCTTCGTGGCTGCACTGCTCTCAAGCAATCATCCAGCCACATCCGCAGTCAACCTGTCCTAGTGAAGGGCGGGCTACGCCTAATGCACCTTCGCTCCACCCAAAGACGATGTTGTGCGTAAGCTTTCAGCCGGTGTTTACCCAAAAGACGGGTCTTCATGACCGCGGATTGCCCTTAAGAGCAGATGTTGCGCATGTCCGTTCACCGGTACCGTGGCGATGAATGTCCTGTGACGCGTGGTAGGGAAGCCACGATTTCACTGGAATGAGGCAACAATTCTGACAGAGGTTCACTCTGCAGTCGAAGCCTGGAAGGTTTAGGATTGCTATGTTTCTGCGTCATGATCCTAGTTCTCTATGCACCGCGACGGGCGCTCTACTCGTCGTAACGATCTCATCGGCTCTGCGGGAGATGCTGTTCGGCCGACAAGGTATTTTGGATATCACCATCACCGAGGCTCTAAACCTCGATGGCGGTAAGGTCGGCCTCATGAGCAACTTTGCACTGCTGTACAGCGGTGCATCGCGGCAATCCGCCTGAGGGCGCGTCATGGAGCGGCCGGCCCTCAGTGTCCTCATCAACAATTACAACTACGCTCGCTTCGTTGGGCGGGCGATAGACAGCGTGTTGAGCCAAGACGCTGTCAACGTCGAGATAATCGTCGTCGATGACGGCTCTACCGACCAGTCGCGGTCTGTTTTGGAAGCCTATGACAGCCGCGTGAAGGTGATCTTTCAGGAGAACGCGGGACAGGCCGCTGCAATCAATACCGCAGTGGCATCCAGCATGGGCGAGATCCTCTGTTTTCTCGATGCCGACGACTGGTGGGCGCCGGGCAAGCTGTCGGCGACCGCTGCAGCGTTCCGCGCAAACCCTCAGGCGTCGCTCGTCTATCACCGACTGCAGCCAACGCTTGTCGATGGCACGCCCACTTCCAAGCCGATCCCTCGGACCCTGTGTTCGGGCGCTTTGTCGCCGCTGCTCACCAGATCGGCCGGCTGGTGGCCTTTTCCAATGACGTCGGCCGTCGCGGTGCGACGCAGCGCGTGGAATGCCGCGGGCAGCATTCCCGAACAATTCCGCATATCAGCCGATGCCTGGCTCGTGGGGATCTATCCGTTTCTGGGGGACGTCATCGCCATTCCGGATCCGCTTGGATTCTACCGCATCCACAATAACAACTGGTATCGCACGACCGAGGACGCCACCACGCTAAGGAGGCGGATGACGCACTGGAAGCGTACCGTTGAAGCAACGAACCTATTTCTCTCAGCTCATGAGCTGCCGGCAAGACTACATCTGACGGATCACTATCCCTATCGCATCGCGTCGGCAAAGCTGCAGGGAGCCGATGCACACACCCGGTTCAAGCTTGCCGTCGAGGGCCTCTTCTTTGCCGGCGAACCGAACCTGCTCAGGCGGACGCGCGATAGTTTGCGCGCGGCGCGCGGCCTGTCACGGCTCGGTCTGGACGTCGGCTTGTCGGAGGCAGCGACATGAAGGCGCTGCTCCTGGTTTCCGAACTGGAAGATTATACCATCTCGTTTGCCAGCGGCGTTGCCCAACACCTCGACGTTGTGCTTGCCGTGCCGCGCCGGCGCTACGCACATCTCGCCTCTTCCATCGATCCGGCTGTCGATCTGCACCTTCTGGACTGGCCAAGACACCGTTCTCTCTCCAATCCCTGGTTTCTGTACCATCTTACGCGTCTGATCCGGCAGGAACGGCCGAACCTCATTCATCTCCTCAGCAATTCTACACTTTGGCTGAACCTCGCCGTGCCGTTCTGGCGCCCGATCCCGCTTGTGACGACCGTTCATGACGTGGCAATCCATCCCGGCGATTCCGATACGCGTACGCTGCCCGGCTGGGCCCCCGAATTGATGGTGAAGCAATCCGGACATATTGTCGTCCACGGCGAGGGACTGAAGCGGCTGGTCCTCGACCGATATTCGAAATCGCCGGGCTGCGTCCATGTCCTGTCGCATCCCTCCATCCTTCGCTATGCGGAGCTCGCCCGGCAACAGAAAATGGCGCCGCGCGAAGCGGATGGAACTGTCCGCGTGCTGCTCTTCGGACGGATTTTTGCCTACAAGGGCCTGGAACATCTGGTCCGGGCCGAGGCGATGCTCAAGGACGCGCTTCCCAACCTGCGCATCACGGTCGCAGGTCGCGGCGACAATCCGCTGATATTCAAGCCGCTTATGGGGGATGCCAACCGCTACGATATTCGCAATCGCTTTATCGAGGATGCAGAGGTCGCCCAGCTTTTCCTGGATACCGACATCGTCGTGCTTCCCTACACGGAAGCATCTCAAAGCGGTGTGCTCAACCTTGCCGCTGCGTTTGGCAAACCGGTCATCGTTACTGATGTCGGCGAGTTGCGAGACACGGTTCAGCCCAATGGGCTGGGATTGGTGGTCCCTCCCGGAGATGCCAAAGAGCTCGCGGCAGCGATCAGGACATTGGCGGACAACGGCGCGCTCAGAAGCATTTTCGGCGACAACGCGCTCGAATGGGCCAAAGGACCGAATTCGCCTGAACGGGTCGGCGCCCAGGCTGCGGCTGTTTATCGGGAGGTTGTGGGATCATGCTGATGGAGGCCCTCACGGACAGAAATCGAATGGCTGTGGGGAGCGCGGCTAGCGTCCGCCACTATGTTCCGGGCGGTTGCGAGAACGGCGGCGGCATTGGCAGGCTGGTCGGCTATATAACAGAGACGGCGAAAGAGACCGGCACGAAACATTTCGTCACCGATACCAGAGGAGCTCGATGGTCGAAGGTGACGTCACCCGCACGCCTGCTCGGCGCCGTCCTGACGATGGCAAAGGACCGGATCGTTGCGCCAGCCCGCATTCACCATATCCATATCGCCGGCCGCGGCAGCACCTCCCGAAAACTGATCCTGACGGAGGCAGCCCGCTTGTTCGGGTGTTGCCACATGTTGCACCTGCACGACTACGATTACGCCGGCGATTTTGCACAACGCTCGCCGCGTCAACAGCGGCTCATACGTCGGATGTTTCAGAACGCCGATTGCGTTGTGGCGCTGGGCGAGCGCGATCGCTTGACGCTGACGACACTTCTTGGCGTTGACGAGCACCGCACGGTCGTGGCCCATAATTGCGTCCCCGACCCCGGGGCGCACAATATTCGTGTCGGCCAGACACCCTTGATCGTATTCCTCGGCCGGTTGAGCGAACGCAAAGGTGTCACGGAGCTCCTGTTGGCGCTCAGCCATCCGGTCATGAAAGCACTCCGGTGGCGGGCTGTGCTGGCAGGCGACGGACCCGTCGAGGATTATCGCCGTCAGGCTGACGCCCTGGCGCTTTCAGATCTGGTAGAGATGCCCGGCTGGCTTGACGCCGGTGAGGCGCGGGCCTTGTGCGCGCGTGCAGATATCCTGGTCTTGCCTTCGCACGCCGAAGGTCTGGCGATGGCCGTGCTCGAAGGGCTGTCCCACGGGCTCGCGGTCGTTACCACGCGCGTCGGGGCGCATGAAGAAGTCATTACCGACGGTGAAACCGGGATCTTCGTCCCCGTCGGAGACCCGAATGCCCTGGCTGCAGCCCTGGCCAAGCTGGTGTCCGATCCTGAAATCCGCATCCGGCTCGCGGCCCAGGGGCGCGCGCATTACCTCAACCACTTCAGCATGAGGGCCTATATGCGGTCGCTCGAGAAACTTTACGAAACCGTTTCCGCGAAACCTCAAGTAATGGTTGGCGCACGATGACGATTTCCACCCTTCCGCCCGACCGCAACCTTCCGATCTCGCCGATGCGCTATGATCCACGCTTTCAGGTCGAGACCAAGGCGGACCAATTCGATCTGGCAGCTGCCGTCGGTCTCGTCCGGCGAAGAATGATCATGATCATCACGATAGCGGTGCTGCTGATGGTGCCCGCGGCGATGATGATCTCTGGGTTGAAGCCCGCCTATCAGGGATCGGCCCGATTGATTATCCGCCAGCCTCTCGCAACATTACTTGGTGTGGACGATACCAGCCGCAATGATCTCATTGACGTGAAATCGGAGACCGAGCGGCTTCTCTCCAGAGGCATCTCAGAGCGAGTCGTCCGCGAGCTGCGGCTTAACGAGCTGCAGGAATTCAATCCAGCGCTGCGGAAGATCTCGTTCATTGACAGGATCCGAGCGACGTTGCGCAGCCTGTTCGACACGAAAAAACCCACCTTGCCGGCAGGAGACGGCATCGAAGCCACCATCCCGGAATATTATCAGGCGCTCGGCGTATGGCACGAAGATAAGAGTGAAGTTATCCAGATCAGCTTCACTGCGAATGATGCTGAACTCGCAGCCGCGGTTCCGAACCGGGTCGTCAGCATTTACCTCGATGAGCGGAAGGACAGTGTCCGTGGCCGCCTGGTTTCAGCGGGAGACTGGCTCCGACAGCGCGTCGCCGAACAGCAGGCTCGCGCAGATACCGCTCGCGACGCTGCCCGCAACTATCAAGAATCGATGGAGATCGTCTCGAAAGAGGATGCTCAGGATGAACGTATCAAATCACTCCTGGAACTCACTGGCCGCGAAGGGAAAATCGAGGAAAGCCGGGTTGAGGTAAAGGCGACGATATCCACGCTGGAAGCAGCGGATAACGCTTCTGCCGCGACGCAGAATATCGCCATGCCCGACAACATTGCCACAAAGCAACGCGACCTTCACGCGCAGGAGCAAGATCTCGCCCGTCTTCTTGAAACATATGACGGCAATGCCGAGGCCGTGGTGGATTTACGTGGGAAGATCGAACAATCCCGTGCCGATCTCGACCGTGCGACCAAGCAATATCTGCAAACGATGCGCGCCAAGCTTTCCGCACTTGATCATGAAGCTAGCGCATTGGAATCCCTCTTGGCTGATGCTCAGGAAAAGCGCACGCGCGATGCCCTGGCGCAGACGGAATTGACGCGACTGCAGCGTATTGCCGACAAGGAGCAAGCGGCACTCGACAAGCTTGAGGACCAGCGCCGCGACCTTGCCGCCAAGGCCAGGTTGCCGGGGGCGGAACTGGAGGTTTTCTCACCGGCTTCAGTGCCGCTCAATCCACAGGGGCGTGGACGGCTTTTCTATCTGGTGGGCGCCCTCCTGGCTGCAATCTCGGCAGCCGTAACGGCTGCTTTCGTGATCGAAATGTGGGATCGGACGGTTCGGAGTTTCGACCAGATAGCTGGAATAGCGCGCACGATACCGGCTGGCCTTATCCCGCGTCTGGCGCGGCGGGAAAATTCAAAAACGATGTTCGAGCATATGCCGGTCCCGATGTTTGACGAAGCAATCCGTACCGTGGTGCTTTCACTCAAGCAGTCCAACGGCGGCAAGTTGCCGAGCAGTATCGTCGTTACCTCGGCTCACAGCGGGGACGGCAAGTCGCTTGTCGCGAGATCGCTGGCTATCGAACTTGCCGCCGCCGCAATTCCGGTGCTGCTCGTCGATGGCGACCTTCGGCGGGGAAAACTCGATTCGTTTTTCAGGTCGGGGTTAGTGCACGGACTGAACGAATTCCTGAATGGTCAGGCCGATCTCCGCGACATCGTCTACCACCATCCAAGCGGTATCGATTTCATTCCATCTGGAAGATTCAGTCTCCAGCGGCGCGTCCGTTCGAACGGCCTGGCAGACATCATCGAGTTGGGGGGCGCGGCCGGCCGGATTGTCATCTTCGACAGCGCGCCGGTGCTCGCCTCGGCAGACACCGTGCATCTGGCTGCCCTGGCGGAAAGAACGCTTGCAGTTGTCAGATGGGGAAAAACGAGCCGCCGCGCATTCGAGTTCAGCCTGCAGCAAATGAAAGGCTCGCGAAATTCGGAAATAGTTGTGGCGATCAATAACGTAGATCCCAAGATACACGCCTTGTATAACTTCAGCGACTCGGAGTTATTTTCTAGATCTCTTATGAAGTACTACAGCTTAAAATCCTAATACATCATACAGAATCATCTGCTTCTGCATTCGTACTCGAGTTGGAGAGCATCATGGATACCGGAATGAGACATGACAGGAAAGTTGCGCTGATTACCGGCGTAACAGGTCAGGACGGTGCTTACCTGGCCGAGTTGCTCCTGGACAAGGGCTATATCGTTCACGGCGTCAAGCGGCGTTCGTCGTCCTTCAATACCAGTCGCATCGAGCATCTCTACGAGGATCCTCATGTCGAGAACCCGCGCTTCATCCTGCACTACGGGGATATGACCGACGCGACAAACCTCATCCGGATCGTCCAGGAAACGCAACCCGACGAGATCTACAATCTTGCCGCACAAAGCCACGTCCAGGTGTCTTTCGAGACGCCGGAATATACCGCCAACGCGGATGGGACGGGCACCCTGCGGCTGCTTGAAGCCATTCGCCTTCTGGGCCTGACCAGGAAGACCCGTTTCTACCAGGCATCCACCTCCGAACTCTACGGTAAAGTTCAGGCGGTCCCGCAGAACGAAACGACGCCTTTCTACCCCAGATCTCCCTACGCGGCTGCCAAGCTCTATGCCTTTTGGATCGTCGTGAACTATCGCGAGGCCTATGGCATGCATGCCTCGAACGGCATCCTGTTCAACCACGAAAGCCCGATCCGCGGCGAAACCTTCGTGACGCGCAAGATCACCCGGGCGGTGGCTGCCATCCATCTCGGCCTGCAGGACCGGCTCTTTCTCGGCAATCTGGATGCCAAACGCGATTGGGGACATGCGCGAGAATATGTCCGCGGCATGTGGCTGATGCTGCAGCAGGACGAACCGGAGGATTATGTTCTTGCCACCGGCGAAACGCATTCGGTTCGCTCCTTTGTCGAGAAGGCCTTTGCCAGGGTAGGCATGCCGATTGATTGGCGTGGGGAGGGTGTCGAGGAAAAGGGATACGACAAGATATCCGGCCGCTGCGTGGTGGAGGTCGATCCGGCCTATTTTCGGCCCACTGAAGTCGACCTTCTGCTTGGCGATCCGACGAAGGCGCACACAAAGCTCGGCTGGAAACACGAGATCAGTCTTGACCAGCTGGTTTCGGAGATGGTTCGCGAGGACCTGAAAGTCATGGCCCGCAATGTTCCGTTGGTCGGTGCGAACAAGGGCTTGGTCCATGCCTGAGGTCATCTACAGCCTTGCCGGAAAAAAAGTCTATGTCGCAGGGCACCGCGGCATGGTGGGCTCTGCGATCGTGCGGCGTCTCGCGTCCGAGGGCTGCGAGATCTTGACGGCCCTGCACGCCGAGGTCGATCTGAGACGGCAGGATCAGGTGGAGGCATGGATGGGAAAAAACCGTCCCGATGCGGTCTTCCTGGCGGCTGCGAAGGTCGGCGGCATTCTCGCCAATGATACCTATCCGGCCGACTTCCTCTACGACAACCTGATCCTCGAGGCGAACGTCATTCACGCCGCTTATAAAGTTCGCGTCGAAAAGCTGATGTTTCTGGGTTCGTCCTGTATCTACCCGAAATTCGCCGATCAGCCGATCGTCGAAGAGGCGCTTCTCAGCGGATCGCTCGAACCCACGAATGAATCCTATGCGATCGCCAAAATTGCCGGATTGAAGCTTTGCGCTGCCTACCGAAAACAGCACGGCAAGGATTTCATCTCGGTCATGCCCACCAATCTCTATGGGCCAGGCGACAATTTTGACCTCGATTCAAGCCATGTCATGCCGGCGCTGATCCGCAAGGCGCATGAGGCCAAGGTCAAAGGCGAGAAGGAAATACGCATCTGGGGCACCGGAACGCCGCTGCGCGAGTTCCTGCATGTCGACGATTGCGCCGACGCCTGCATCCATCTCATGAAGACCTATTCCGCCGAAAGTCACGTGAATGTCGGCTCAGGCGAAGACATCAGCATCCTCGAATTGGCAGGGCTTGTCGCAGAGGTCGTCGGATTCGAAGGCCAGATCACGCGAGATCTCACCAAACCGGACGGCACGCCACGCAAGCTCATGAGCGCCGACAAGCTCCGCGCGCTCGGCTGGTCACCGAAAATAGGACTGAGGGAGGGCATTGCAGACGCCTACCACGCCTTCCTTGATGGGCATTATCTCGAGCGAGGCAACGGGACTGTGTCCGGCGATTTGATCGGTCAAAGCGACATCAGTTTTGAGAGGGCCAAGACCTCCGCGCGGCATGCGCCCACGCACGCGACAGTCGCACATCATCCCTCGCGATAGCGAATTTGCGCGAGGGGTGAAGAAGGTTTTGCTTGGGGGGAGGCATATGCTGGGACCAGTAGAAATCAGGATCGCAGCACTAATTTTCGTAATAGCGGCGTGGGTGATAATTATCGGTGCTCTAATGGATCTTTTCCCGGCCGAAATGCCAACATCGCTTGTCGCGCTATTAAGCGGGTAGTCCACGTCGGGTGACTCCGCGGGATTACCCTCGGCTCGACTGTCGGACAACAATCGTTCCAGTAAAGTCGACAGACGCGGCCGCACCATGTGCGAACAGCAGGTCTACCCCTTCCTGAAGCAGGGCGTTCAGTTTCTCCTCGCCGATTTTTGGGCGAGGTCGTGCCTTACCCGCATTGAGCACGCCGATAGCAGATCTGCGAAAAGCGGGCATATCCCCTGCCCGCATCCATATCGAAGTTTTCGCGTTTCGATGACGTCACTCTTTCCCGCCGGCTTGCTCCGGCGGGAAAGAGTGACGCGCATGCGGTGTCGTCAGGACGCCATGGCGTAATGGCGATGTTCCGATGCCCGGCCGCTGCCCGTCCTGAACCGGCGCAGCAGTTCTGCGAGGCTTTCGGTTTCATGCGTCAGGCTCTGGGCGGCCGCCGTGGTCTCTTCGACCATCGCGGCGTTCTGCTGCGTCACCTTGTCCATCTGGTCGCCGGCGGCCGAGACCTCGCGCAGGCTTGTGGCCTGCTCGCGGGCGGCGACCGCGATCTCGGCGACCGTCGCACTCATCGCGGTCACCTGCTCGACGATCTGTTCGAGCGAGACGCCGGATTCGCCGACCAGCTCGACACCCGTCTTGACCTGCGTCGAAGAGGTGGAGATCAGTTGTTTGATCTCTCTCGCCGCATTGGCCGAGCGCTGGGCAAGCTCGCGCACTTCCTGGGCGACGACGGCAAAGCCTTTGCCCGCCTCGCCGGCGCGGGCCGCTTCCACGCCGGCGTTCAGCGCCAGCAAATTGGTCTGGAAGGCGATCTCGTCGATGACGCTGATGATGTTGCCGATCTTCGACGACGAATTCTGGATCTCCGTCATCGCGGCGATGGCGCGGGAGACGATCTCGCCGCCCTTTTCGGCATTGGTGCGGGCCGTCGCCACGACGGCCTGGGCGCGGCCTGCGCCCTCAGCCGTTCCGTTGACCCCGCGGGTGACGTCACCCAGCGCCGCAACGGTTTCCTCGAGCGAAGCGGCCTGCTGTTCGGTGCGGCGGGCGAGATCGTTGGAGGCAGTGGAGATTTCCGCAAGGCCGGAGCGGATCGTGGTAACCGCGCGGATGACGGAGTCGATCGCCTCTTCGAGGCTCGCGACCGAGTTGTTGAAATGATCGCGGATTCTGACATAACGCGCGTCGACTTCGCCGACGCGGACGGTGAGGTCGCCCTTGGAGAGTGCGTCCAGGCCCAGTGAAATCTGGCGGAAGGCATGCTCCATCACCTGCGCGTCGCTGAGCCGCTCGGCTTCCTGGCGCAACCGCTCTTCTTCGGCGGCGAGGCGCGCGCGCTCGGCATTGGCTTCGGCGATCAGCTTGGCGCGTCCCGTCTCCTGGAACACCTTCAGCGACCGCGCCATGGCGCCGAGTTCGTGGCGGTGCTCGACGCCGGTAACGACGATCTTTTCCTCGCCACGGGCAAGCTGCTCCATGGAATGCGCCATGTTGCGCACCGCCGAGGAAATCAGCCGGCCGACGAAGTAGGACAGCACGAGACCGATGACGATCAGGAAGCCGCTGATGACGAGGGTCGTGCTGGTCGCGGAGGAAACCATGGATTCGACGGAACCGTCCAGGTTCTTCTGCGCGTCGGCCACCGTCGCCTGCAGATCCTTGAACTCGTCCGATATCTTCGGCGCCAGCACGTTGAGCTGCGTCTGGCGGATATTGCCGGAGGCCTGCAGCACGTCCTTCATGTCGCTGAGGCGGGCGGTGTAGTTCTGCATGAGCTGGCCGGCGCCCATCAGGCGCTTCTTTTGCAGCTCGTTCTTTGCGGCCGCGGCGGCGGCATCGTTGAGCGAAACCGCTTCGGCAAGGGCTGCCTGCGCCGTGTCGTAAGCGGCAAAATCGTTGGAATGCACGAAGCGCTCGGAGAAATAGAGGCTGCGGTTCAGGGCCTCCAGCGTCGCCGCCGTCATGTGCAGCAGAACCACGTCGTTCTGGCGCCAGGCACTGCGCATGACGTCGTTGAGCGCGATGCTGGTCCAGGGGCCGAATTCGGTGACCTTGGAGATCAGCAGGTCGCGGCGGCCCTGAAGGGAGACAATCTGTTCGAACGCCTTGCCGTAGGCGGCAATGTGCTCGCGGATCGCGACAAGACCGGACTGCAGGTCCTTGTTGCCAGCAAAACGCGGATCGTCGGCATCGAAGGCCTTCACGCCGGCGCGGAAGCTGTCGACGACGGCCTGGGTCGGCGTGGAGCGGAAGGCTTCCGCCGACATCTGGATCTCGTGCAGCTGATTGCTGTAATCGGAGATGGCGAGACTCTGGCCTGCTGTGGCGCGGTAGGAGGCAAAGATCGAGGCAAGCCCGTTCATGCCCGAAATCGCGCTGACGGTCAGCAGGCTCATCAGCAGGATCAGCGGCACGAAGCCCGAAGTGATCTGCGCGCGAATGCCGAATTTATTCCAGAAATGCAACATGATAGCTCTCTTACGCTCACTGGCTCTTCGGCAGATATTTGGAGATGTTCTCGGGTGTCACGAGCTCGAAGGGAACGCTATTTTCGCGCGGCACCTTCTCCTTGTTCGCGAGCTTCACGGCAGCGTCGACAGCTGCCGCGCCTTGGCCGACGGCGCTCTGGAGAATGGTGACGTCGAGATCGCCTGATACCATCGCGGCAAGCGCGTCGTCGGTCGCATCGACGCCGGCGACGACGACATCCTTCATCGGCATGCCGGCCTTCTTCATGGCGCGGATCGCGCCGAGCGCCATCTCGTCATTGTTGGCGATAACAGCGTCGAACTTGACGCCGGCCGAGAGCCATTCCTGCATCTGCTGGTCCGCATAATCGCGCGACCAATAAGCCGCCTGCCGCTCAACGATCTCGAGGCCCTTGCATTCCGGCGTGGCAATGACGTCCGATATGTCCTGGGTGCGGGCGCGAGCGGCCGCATGGAAGGTTTCGCCCATCAGCACGACGACGCGGCCCTTGCCCTTGAGAAGCGCGCAGACCTGCTTCGTCTCCAGCGTTCCGGATTCCTTCTCGTCGGAGGCAACCACCACCTGATTTTCGGGCAGGTCGAGCAGGTTGGAGGGGACGTTGTTGATATAAACAAGCGGAATGCCGGCATCCGCCGCCATCTTGGTCATTTGCGGCCCGAGATCGCCATCGGAGACGGCAAGGATGATCGCATCAACCTTGTCGGCGATGAGCTTCTGGACCTGCTGCTTCTGCACCTCGTTGTCGCCCTTGGCGTTTTCGGTGACGAGCTTGAGGCCGGATATCGTCTGCCCGTGCGAGACGACGCCGTTCAGGAGCGCCGTCCTGAATTTGTCGAGATTGGACATCGAGATACCGATCGTCTGGGCACTGGCGGCAGTGACCGACATCGCCAGGGCGATGGATGCAAGGGTGGCCGTTTTCATGAATTTTCCTGCGCGATGTGAATGCAATGCCGTTATGTCAAAACATAGTTAAATTTTACTTTGCGCCGGCAAAGGAGAAGTAACGGATCGGGGCGTGGTCCCGCCACGTTAGCCGACTGGTTTGGAATGGCTCAAGCTAGACTTGATGAGGTGACCGTAAGCCTTTGGTTTTTTTAGATATCAACGACCACCAAAGCCGGAGCTGACGCTGATGCCCTTGTAGATCACCCGCTGCAGCACGATCGCCAGGATGACGCCCGGCACCATCGAAATGGTGGCGCCCGCCATGATGTAGTTCCAGGCGGTGCCCTGCTGCGTCTGGAACAGGGTGAGGCCGAGCGGCAGCGTGGCTTTTTCGACGCCGCTGGTGGCGATCAGCGGCCAGAGGAAGCTTTTCCACTGCGCGATGAAAGTGAAGAGCGCGAGCAGGCCGATCGCCGGCATGGCAAGGGGAACGATGACCGTGACCAGAATACGCAGGCGCGAAGCCCCGTCCATCATCGCCGCCTCGTCGAGATCCTTGGGAATGCCGAGGATGAACTGGCGCAGCAGGAAGGTGCCGAAGGAAGAGAAGGCGACCGGCAGGATCATGCCGTGATAGGTGTTGATCCAGCCGAGCTTGCTGACGACGAGAAAGAGCGGAATGACCAGCATCACCTGCGGGATCATCAGCGTGCTGAGATAGGTGAGCAGCAACCCCTCCCGACCGGGGAATCGCAGCCGGGCGAAAGCATAGGCCGAGAGGCAGGATACCACGATCACGATCGCGGTGACGCCGCAGGCGACGACCAAGGAATTCAGCAGGAAGGTTCCGAAGGGCAGCGAAACCAAAGCCTCGACGAAGTTGCCCCACTGATATTCCTCGGGAAAGATGCGAACGGGCACGGCCAGCACCTCGGTATCGGAGCGCACCGCATTCGACACCATCCAGAAGAAGGGGAAGAGGAACAGCAGCGCGACCAGCGAAAGCCCGGCGTAGCTGGTAAAGACGCCGATGCGCCACAACAGGCGACGCCGGTTCGCCGACACGGAATGCGGATGCCGTGAGGTTGGGCTATTCGTCATAGTGCACCCATTTGCGCTGCATGCGGAACTGCAGGACGGTGAGCGCCATGATCATGACGAACATCACCCAGGCGAGAGCGGAGGCATAGCCCATCTGGAAATTGGCGAAGCCTTTCTGGTAGATGGCAAAGCCGAGTGTGGCCGTCGCCGAACCCGGGCCGCCGCGTGTCATCGCATAGATCTCGTCGAAGACCTGCAGCGAGGTGATGGCCGTCATGACAGTGGCGAAAAAGATGGTGGGCGAGATGAGCGGCAGGCGGATGCGCCAGAAGCGTTGCCAGGCATTGGCGCCGTCGATCGTCGCGGCTTCCAGATAATGCTTCGGCACCAGATCGAGTGCCGCGTTGAACATCACGACGTTGTAGCCGACATTCGCCCAGAGCGTGACGAGCACGATCGCCTGCATCGCCCAGCTCGGGTTCAGCAGGAAATTCGGCAGGCCGAGACCGAGCGCGCGGATGATGGTGTCGGCCAGCCCGTCCGGCGTGAAGATCAGCAGCCACACCACGGAGGCCGCGATCGTCGGCGTAAAGGTCGGCAGGAAGAAGATCACCCGGAAGATCGCCTTGCCGTGTTTGATGCTCGAAATCCAGACGGCGAGCGTCAGCGACACGATGATGTTCAGCGCCAGATACTCGACGGCGAAGAACAGGGTGTTCCTCAAGATGGTGTAGAAGGCAGGATCGACGGTGAAGAGCCTGACGTAATTCTGAAAGCCGACGAAGGACGGCGTCGAGATCAGCTGCCAGCTGGTGAAGGAGAGCGCCAGCGACGCCACGATCGGCAGGGCCATGAAGATCATGAAGCCGAGGAAGCTCGGCAGCAGGAACACCATCGCCGTCCGCGTTTCAGGCTTCAGGAAGCGCCGTGATTGAACCGGCTGCAAGGGAAGTTCGGCCACGGCGCTTTCCGACATATCTTCCTCCATGCACGGCAATTCCTGCCGCAGCGAGAGCTGGCGCATGACCCCTCAAGTAGAAATCGATTCCGGAAGGGTCATGCGCGGATTCAAGGCGACGGCGCGTCTCGCGACGCACGGTGCCTTATTGCTGCGCGAGGCTTTGGATGGCGTCCATCGTCTGCTTGGCATCGGCGCTGCCGGCGAAGGCGGGCGGGAAATACTGGTTGAAGAGGTTTTCCACCGCCGCCCAGTTATTGGTGATCACGTAGGGCACGGAATGCGACAGGGAATAGTCGATCGCCTCGCCGCCATTGGTGATGTCCTTGGCCGCCACCTTGTACCAGGAGGATTGCGAGGCGGTGCGCGCCGGCAGGGCACGCCCTCCCTCGGCAAGGTAAGCCAGCGCTTCCGGGCTGGTCAGCACCTGGATCGCCTTCCAGGCCGCATCCTTGTTCTTGCTCGCCGTTGAGATGCCGAAGCCTGAGCCCGCAGTGACGGCGGTAAGCTCTCCCTCTCCGCGCGGCAGGGTGGTGGAACCAACTTTGAACTTGACCTTGTCCTTCATACCGATGATCGACCACGGACCGTCGACATACATGGCGACATTGCCCGAATAGAACCGGCCCTGGATGACGTTGCCGGCATCCGCGCTGGAGGGTACCAGCGGCGCGATCTTGTCCTTGGCGGCAAAGCCGATCACCTTGTCGGCGGCGGCAACGGCGCCGGGATTGGTAAGGTCGAGCGCCCCTGAGTCGTTGACGTATTTATCGCCCCAGGCCGAGGCCAGGACCGAATAGTTCTGCGGAGTAATGCCGAAGCCGTACTTGCCGTCCTTCGTCAGCTTCTTGGCGGCATCGGTAAACTCGGCCAGCGTCCAACCCGGTTTCGGCAGCGGAATGCCGGCGGCATCGAAGACGTCCTGATTGTAGTAGATGACCCACGGACCGACGTCATAGGGTAGCCCATATAGCTGCTTGTCGACCGACATGCCGCCGATGATCGACGGAGTGAAGGCGGCGACGTCGAACTTGTCGGCCGCGATGCGGTCGTTCAGCGGCTCGAGCAGCGAATAGAAGTTCGGCATGCGCAGCGACTGCATGGAAACGATGTCGGCGAGCTGGCCCGATGCCGCCAACACCGGCAGCCGCGTCCAATAGTCGACCCAGCCTGTCGTTGTCAGCGTCACTTTGATATCGGGATATCTGGCAGTCACCATGTCGGCGAGGTGCTGCCAGCTCTTGGTATCGGCATCGGAACCGGTCCACATCTGCCAGGTCAGGTTGACCTGTTCGGCCGATGCGGCTGTAGCAAAAAGGCTGCCACCGATTGCGGCAAGCATAAGCGTCTTCTTCAGAACCTTCATGGGTTTCTCCTCCCTCCATGAATGCAATGGACACGCACGTGGGATCGACTACGCCTTGAGGACGATCTCGATCACCGGCACGGTGACATCAGGCCGCCGAACCGGCAGTTCCAACATGACAATGCCTTCCGGCACCATCACGCCGACATTGGGATCCACATCCCTGGTGTGGGTGACCCAGTGGATCTCGCTGGCATCATGCAGGAACTGCACATAGGCGACCTTGTCGGCGATGCCCTCGATGTGGATGTGGCGGTAAGGCCAGTTGTAGACATGCAGGTAGAGGCGGTTGCCGCGCTGGGTGTAGCGGCAGCCGGCCGGCGCCGGAAGTTTGGACGGGCCGGCTCCGTAGATGGCGCGTGCGTTGACGGCCATCCAGTTCTGGTAGACTTCGAGCGCGTCGATGGCGCGGGCATCGAACGTGCCCCGCCCGGTCGGGCCGACATTCATCAGGAGGTTCCCGCCGAGCGCAACGGAATCGATCAGCAGCTGGATGATCTGTTCCGGGCTCTTCCAGCTATCCTCGTCACGGTGATAACCCCAGGAGCCGCTGAAGGTGTGGCAAGCTTCCCAAAGCACACCCTGGCTGGCGATGGCAGGTGCCACGCGCGGCGTATATTGCTCCGGCGTGGTTATGTCGGGCAAAGTTCCCGGCGGCAGATCGAGGCGGTTGTTGATGATGATTTCGGGCTGCAGCTCGCGCGCCAGCTCTACCAGCCGCTCGCTCTGCCAGTCGTTGCGTCCCTTGCCGGGAAGGCCGCGATATTCGCGCGCGGGTCCGGGATAGCTGAAATCGAACCAGATGATGTCGACGCGGCCGAAACCGGTCAGAAGCTCGCGCACCTGTTCGCGCATATAGGCCGCATAGTTGGCGACGTTGCGGCCGGCATTCAGCGCCTTGGCGTCAGGATGGTTGCGCAAGGGATGGTGGAGGTCGATCGGGAAATCCGGATGATGCCAGTCGAGCAGCGAATAATAGAAGCCGATCTTCAGTCCCTCGGCGCGGAAGGCCTCGACCAGCGGCGTCAGAAGATCCTTGCCGCAGGGCGTGTTCGGCGCCTTGTAATCGGTAAACTTGCTGTCCCAGAGGCAGAAACCCTCGTGATGCTTGGTCGTCACCACGACATATTTCATGCCGGCGAGACGCGCACGGCGCGCCCACTCCTTGGGATCGTAGAGATCGGGATCGAAATTGTCGAAATAGCGCTGGTAATGCTCGTCGGTCAGCTCTTCGCGGTTCTTCAACCACTCATGCCTGGCGCCCAGCGCATAGAGGCCCCAATGGATGAACATGCCGAGGCGATCGTGGCTGAACCAGGCGTGCTTTCCCGCCCCTTTCAATGCCGGATTTTCCGGGAAACGCTCCGAAATCGTCACAGGTTACTCCTCCCTGTTTCCGGCCAACATCATGTCGAACCGGTTCGGTGATGGATCATCTTTCCTGAACCTGCTCCTGTCAAGCCGAAAATCGATAGTCGCAAAACTTTGGAGGAAACGCCTTTAGAGGGCGCAATTTGGTCAGATGTATTGCAACGGCGCATAAAATCTGACAAAAGAAAGCTTTAGAACCGGTTCGATAGATATGACGACCATACGAGATGTCGCGCGCCTTGCGGGGGTTTCAATCTCGACCGTCTCGCTGGCGCTCAACAGCCCGAAGCGGGTCGGCGCGGAAACGCTCGACCGCATCCAGCAGGCGATAAAATCAACGGGCTACCGCATCGATCCGGTGGCCCAGACGCTGGCGCGCGGGCGAAGCTCGCTGCTCGGCTTCGTTGCGGCCAATCTCGGCAACATGTTCTTCGGCGACATCCGCCGAGAGATCGAGCATCAAGCGCTCGACAACGGCTATTTCGTCCTGATTGCGGATTCCGCCGGCAGGGCCGATCTCGAACGGGCGCTGCTGGAACGGCTGGAGGCGCAGAAGATCGCCGGCATCGCGCTGGCGGCAAACGGGCACGGCGAGGAATACGCAACCTTCCTGCGCGACTTCAGGACGCCGATCGTGATGTTCGACCAGAAGGTGGAGGGTGCCGGACGCGATTTCATCGGCTCCGACAATCCGCTGACGACGACCATCCTGACGGAGCACCTGCTCCAGCTCGGCCATCGGCGCATCGCCTTGATCTCCGGCCCGAGCAGCCTGCACACCGCCAACGAGCGCCTGACGGGATTCTTGAACACGATGGCCGGCGCCGGGGTCGAAGTCGATCCTTCGCTGGTGGTCGAGGGCGGCTTTACCAGGAGCGGCGGCCACGCGCAGGCGATGCGGCTGCTGACCCGCCGCGACCGGCCGACTGCCATCATCGGCGCCAACAACATGACGGGCCTGGCAGCCCTGCAGGTGATGCAGGAGATGGGCTTCCGCTGCCCCGACGACGTATCGCTGGCCATGGTCGACGACGTGCCCTGGAGCAACGTCATTACGCCCCGCATCACCATGGTCGTCCAGGATGCGCACAAGCTCGGCCAACTGGCCGCACAGCGGCTGCTGGCCAGAATTGCAAGCCCCGAGGCCGCCGCCGAGCCGCCACAGGACATCATCCTGACGCCGAGATTCGTGCGCGGGGAATCAACCAGGCGGCTGTGAGATAACCCCGTAGAGGAGAGCCATTCGATGAGTTGCGCTTGGCTGGCACCGACGTTGGGATCTCATGCCAGGCAAAGCTTCTGCGTTGCCCTCCGATCTCGCCGCCATCTGCCGAGCAGGCTTATCGCCCATTCCTGATGTCGCGGAGGAGGTCGAGGCCACGCTGGTATTTTTCTGGGTTTTTACCCGCTTGTTCGGCCTGCTGAAGATTGTCTTCGAGGTCTGCCTGCTTGACCGGCAAAGCAAGCGGGTTCGAGGCTGCCCGTCGGACGAATTGATCGTCCGCCTCGTCCGGCCGCCGCGTCAGTGCGTCGACGGCGGAGACCACCGCTGGCGGAAAGCCCTCTTCCCTCAGCCTGTCGAGCGTCCAGCCGCTGCCTTTCTCGACGACGTCATGGAGATAGGCGATCGTTCGTTCCTCGTCGCCGGAAACGAGACCCGCGACCCTCTGGCAATGCGCAAAGTAGGGGCCGCCGGTCTTGTCCATCTGTCTGTCATGCGCGTCGTGAGCGATCTGAATGGCATGGTCGAGATGCTGCATGGCAATCACTGTCCTTCGATCTTCCCGATCTTCGGCCGGGAAAGCTTTTCGCCGGTCGTGATCTCGATTTCGGGCACGGTCGCTTCGACAGCCCGGCCGGCGCCGGCGCGAGGCGGATCGAAATCACCGCTCTCGCCTGCCCCTTGAAGCAGAGCCGCATCGTCCCGGTCGTCCTGGTCGATCAGATCCTGCAGCGTCTTATCTTCGTCCTCGCCGGCCAGCTCGTCGCAGGCCTGCAGCCAATGGCGCAACTCCGCGCCCTCGGGTCGGCCCTCAGCCTCCCAGATCTCGTAGGCGCGGCGACGTATCTGCTCGTGCTTGTCTGTGGCCATGATCTACTCCAATTCGCGCGGCCGATCGAGAACGTCAGGCTGCCGTCTCGCGGCAGCCTCCAGCGCAGCATCGGCAGGTATCGACGCCCTCAGGGCGTGTTGATGGTCGGGAGAAAATGCTCCACCTGGTGGCGCTCATACCCTGAAAGCGTCTCCACGCGCTCCTTCCAGAAGCGCTCGGCCTCCGGCGGATCCTCCTCCCAAAGGCGAACTGTGATGATGTTGTCGTCGATCTTGGAGCGGCGATGGCCGCCAAGGCGCAGATATTCCCTGGCAAGCCTCAAGCTCGGGGTTTCGGTGTCTTGCCCGCGAACCGACGCCTCTCTCGCATTGCGGTGGGCGTTTTCCAATGCCCTTTTGCGATCGTTTTCGGCCTCTTCCGTGTCAGCGCAACGCGCATCGTCGGTGCCGCTTTCCGGCGGCACGGTGGATATCGAAATCATGCCGTGGTCCTCCTTCCCTTCATGCGAAGGCGCCCATGGCTTGCCGCCGCGCGGAAGCATGATCCGAGCAGCGGCGGGCATCATGGATCAGCTTTCGCTGTTGTGATCCAATAACCCTTGCAGGCCCAGAGAGTTCCGGCCGGCGATGATAGAAGTGAGGATTGATTGAGGCCGGGCGCCCGGCCGGCATCAATGAACGGCCATGCTCACCATGCGATAAGGATGCACGGCCTCGAACTGCAAAATCACAGCCGTTGCTTCCTGCAATACACGCTCGGCATTCTCGGGATCGTCACGGGCGAGTTCGTCGGCGTTGACGCGGATCGCTTGGGCCATATTGGTGGAAACGGCCGCAAACTGCCTGTTGCCCTCGACCAGCGCCTCACGCGCCGTGTCTTCCAGCGTACGAGCGATATCGACGAAGATTTCCTCGCGTTCCTCGATGCTGAGGTCTTTGATTAGATTGGTCTTCTCTTCCATTTCAGCCACTCCTTTAGACGTGGGGTACAATCGAGCTCATCAAGCCTCGATCACCCAAGAGCTGGGAATGCCGAAATCCGGATTCAAGCCTTACGGCGACTTGAACTCGCCTTCGAAATCCGAGCGCGACGACTGTCGCCGTTGTTTCCAACGCGAAAGCCGTTTTTCCGTTCCCTCGGCGCGTTAGCAGTCAACGACCGAGAGTGCTAAATTTTTCCTCTAACCTCTTGAAATCGAACCCCGCCAAACCAGATCAATTGCACAAAGCGCTCGCGGCTCCGCCCCCGCCCGCGCGGGTTCTGCAGGCCGCCCAGCGAAGTTTTGCCACTCCGCCTGGACTGATCATCCGGTCCGGCGGGGGAACAACGCAGCATCGTTTATTCATGGAGGAAGACATGTCGTTCCGACCGCTTCACGATCGCATTCTCGTCCGCCGGGTCAGCTCCGAGGAAAAGACCAAGGGCGGCATTATCATTCCCGACACCGCTAAGGAGAAGCCGCAGGAAGGCGAAGTCATTGCCGCCGGTCCCGGCGCGCGCAACGACGCCGGCCAAATCCAGGCACTCGACGTCAAGGTTGGCGACCGCATCCTGTTTGGCAAGTGGTCCGGTACCGAGATCAAGATCGCCGGCGAGGAGCTGCTGATCATGAAGGAAAGCGATGTGATGGGCATCATCGAGGCGCAGGACGAAAAGCGACAGGCCGCCTGAGACAAGCTGCACAGATCAACACTGGGGCGCTTCGGCTTTCATGAAAACGGAGAACCGCTCCAACCTCTTATTTTTACGCAATTCCGAACGGAATTGCACCAGTTGCCGATGAAGGAGTGAGGAAATGGCTGCTAAAGAAGTCAAATTCAACATCGAAGCCCGCGACAAGCTGTTGCGCGGCGTCGATATTCTTGCCGATGCGGTCAAGGTCACGCTCGGTCCGAAGGGCCGCAACGTCGTGATCGACAAATCCTTCGGCGCTCCGCGCGTCACCAAGGACGGTGTTTCGGTCGCCAAGGAAATCGAGCTCGAAGACAAGTTCGAAAACATGGGCGCCCAGATGGTCCGCGAAGTCGCGTCGAAGACCAGCGACATCGCCGGCGACGGTACGACGACCGCAACGGTTCTTGCCCAGGCGATCGTTCGCGAAGGCGCCAAGGCAGTTGCCGCCGGCATGAACCCGATGGACCTGAAGCGCGGCATCGATCTTGCGGTCAGCGCCATCGTCGGCGAACTGAAGACCAATGCCCGCAAGATCTCCAACAATGCGGAAATCGCCCAGGTCGGCACGATCTCGGCAAACGGCGACGCCGAAATCGGCCGCTTCCTGGCGGAAGCCATGGAAAGGGTCGGCAATGACGGCGTTATCACGGTGGAAGAAGCCAAGACCGCCGAGACCGAACTCGAAGTCGTCGAAGGCATGCAGTTCGACCGCGGTTATTTGAGCCCCTATTTCGTCACCAATCCCGACAAGATGCGGGCGGAGTTCGAAGATCCCTATATCCTGCTTCACGAAAAGAAGCTGTCGAACCTGCAGTCGATGCTGCCGGTTCTCGAAGCCGTCGTCCAGACCGGCAAGCCGCTCCTCATCATCGCTGAAGACGTCGAAGGCGAAGCTCTCGCAACGCTCGTCGTCAACAAGCTGCGCGGTGGCCTGAAGATTGCTGCCGTCAAGGCTCCGGGCTTCGGCGACCGCCGCAAGGCCATGCTCGAAGACATCGCCGTTCTGACCGCCGGCACCGTCATCGCCGAAGACCTCGGCATCAAGCTCGAATCCGTCACACTCGATATGCTCGGCCGGGCGAAGAAAGTGTCGATCGAAAAGGAGAATACGACCATCATCGACGGCGTCGGCTCGAAATCCGATATCTCGGGCCGCATCGCCCAGATCAAGGCGCAGATCGAAGAGACCACCTCCGACTACGACCGCGAAAAGCTGCAGGAGCGTCTTGCCAAGCTCGCCGGCGGCGTCGCCGTCATCCGCGTCGGCGGCTCGACGGAAGTCGAAGTGAAGGAGAAGAAGGATCGCGTCGACGACGCGCTTCACGCAACCCGCGCGGCGGTCGAGGAAGGTATTCTGCCGGGCGGCGGCGTGGCGCTGCTGCGCTCCGTCAAGGCGCTCGACGGCATCAAAACCGCCAATGACGAGCAGCGTGTCGGCATCGACATCGTCCGCCGCGCACTCGAGGCGCCGGCGCGCCAGATCGCCGAAAACGCCGGAGCGGAAGGTTCGGTCATCGTCGGCAAGCTGCGCGAAAAGACCGAGTTCTCCTATGGCTGGAACGCCCAGACCGGCGAATATGGTGATCTCTACGCACAGGGCGTGATCGATCCGGCCAAGGTCGTTCGCACCGCGCTTCAGGATGCCTCGTCGATCGCCGGTCTCCTTGTCACGACGGAGGCCATGATCGCCGAGAAACCCAAGAAGGACGCCGCACCGGCGATGCCTCCCGGCGGCGGCATGGATTACTGACAAGCACTGGCCTGCCCGCATCGCCGGACAGGCCGTGGCGCAGCCTGCATGACGCTATGTCAGCGCAGGCGCCGCCCGGGCGAGTTCGGCCGAATGACGCTCATCTCCTCATGCTGCACTTCGTTCTGGTCGTTCAGCACTGCGCGCCAAAGCCTGTTGCCGAGGCGAAGCGACACCCGCTTCGTGCCCGCGTGTTCGGCGGTGCCGATTTCCACGGAACTGACGACGGCGCCATGGCGCATGTGGCGGCGAAGATCGGCCAGCGACAGACCGAACCGCTCCGCGAGCTCGGATGAAGCAAGGATAAAATCGCCGTTCGCGTCGCGTTCGATCAGCATCGGCTTTTTCTCCAGTGGTTCACAACCGTTGCTCATGCGACATCAGGGATGGCGGCGCTGTCGTTCGGCAGCAGCCGCGCCACGGCGCTCAGCAGATCCGTCTGCGATATCAGGCCGAGGATCCGGTAATCGTCGTCGACGATAATGACGGCATGGGTGCGCCCGTCCGTCAGCACAGGCAGCAGCGAAAGAGCGGCATCCGAAGGCCTTGCGACCGCCGGTCTTGCGATTGCGCCCGAGATCGTTTCGGTGCTCGTCGCCAGTTCCCGCAAGCCGACGGTGCCGATCAGGCGGCCCTCCGGGTCCCTCACCGGCAGCGTGCGGATATTGTGCTTCAGGAGCAGATGCCGCGCGGCTTCCGGTTCGGAAGCTTCTCCGACGGCGATCACGTCACGCGACATGATATCGGCGCAGCTGATCTCAGCGTTCGAGCGGATGACCGCCTGCAGCTCGACCTGCTGCAGCAGCCGGCTCAAATCCGCCCGGTCGATATCGAAGGTTTCATCAAGCGCTTCGAGAGCCGCATCGACATCCTCCTCGCGGAAGCCGATCCGCGCTGCGGAGGGCAGGTCCACGGTTTTATGCGTGTTCTCGGCAGGCTTGGGAACGACGTGCGGATAGTTTCTCCTGGACAGCTTGTGGAACAGCAGGCCGAGGCCAACGAGGATGCAGGAATTCAGCGCGACCGGCACGAAGGGAAAGAGAAAGCCCCAGCCGGCAACGACAGGGCCGCCGAGGACGGCGGTCAACGCCGCCGCCCCTCCCGGCGGATGAAGGCAGCGCGTGAAGGACATCGCGCCGATCGCAAGTGACACTCCGACGCCGGTCGCGATGATCGGATCTCTGAAGAAATAGGAAGCGATGATGCCCATCATGGCGGAAATGGTGTTGCCGCCGATGATCGACCACGGCTGCGCGAGCGGGCTTGCCGGCACCGCGAAGAGAAGCACCGCTGACGCGCCCATCGGGGCGACGATCAGTGGAAGATGCGGCCCCTGCCCGAAGAGATAGCCGCTGATGACACCGGTGAGGCCGATCGCCAGCAAGGCGCCGAAACAGGCGATCAATCGCTCCCGCAAGGTCGCGCCCGCGAGGATCGGCGAGAACAAGCGGAAGCGCCGAAAACGGCTCTGCCCCACCTTGGGGGAAACGGGATACTGCATGACAAGACCAATATTGCTGAGGATTATTCGGCGGACCAGGGGAAGAGAGGCGCTAGTTCGTTGATAGCCTGGGATCTCTGCTTTTTGTCGCGCTGAGGACTTCATGGAATGCGTTGAACGCACTGGGGCGGTCGCTCTTGCGGGTGACGAGCAGTGTCTCGACAGGCCCGAGCGGATGGGTCTGAACCACAGTTGGCCAGTGCATGAGATCGAGAACGGATTTCGGCATGACGCCGGCCGTGTTGCCGGTCGCAACGCTTGCCAGGATTGCATGATAGGAGCCGAGTTCGCTCGTTGGCAGGGCGGTCGATTTGCGCGCCCAGCTTTCGGCGATCCGGCGATAGGTGCAGCCGGGCTCTAAAGCGGCGAGCGCGCCGACGCGGAGGTCGGCAGCGGATTTGATCGAGGGATGGCCGGACGGCAGCACGATTAGCAGTTCCTCGACGAAGATCGGCTCCATGTCGAGCGCCATGAGCTCGGAATCGAAACCAGCGTCTTCCCCACGCATCGCCCTGGGAAGGCGGGCAATCAGCGCGCAATCCAGCGCATCGGCCAGGACGTCACGGGCAAGATCGCGGGAGGCGCCCATCGTCAGCTGAAGCGAGACATCGGGCCACATCTGCTTGAATTGGGTCAGCGCCGCCGGCAGCCGGCTTGCCGCCGTGCTTTCCATCGTGCCGACCCGCAATGTTCCGGACGGGGCGAGCGGCCGCACGGCCTGGCGCGCCTCCAGCGCAAGCGCCGTCAGCTTGTTGGCATAGGCGAGGAAGGTTTCGCCCTCCCGTGTCAACGTCATCTTCTTGCCGTCGCGGCTGAAGAGGGACGTGCCGAGATCTTCCTCCAACTGCTGGATGCGCGTCGTCACATTCGACGGCACCCGCCCGACGGCCCTGGCGGCCTTCGTGACGCTGCGATCGCTGGCGACGGCGAGGAATATCTCGATCGACGAAAGGTCCAATGAAAATCTCGTTTCCGGAATTATGGAGGCGGATAATTCTCTATATAAAAATCATTTTCGCAGCTCAAGTCGTATCACGATATAATTGGGACCAATCGAGCGAAGTGGGAAATAGTTGCCGAAAAAAGGATCGCAACGCCGAGGAAATAGCCATGCAGGCTGCGACATTGCCTCCGCAGGAGAACGATTCCGGGGTTTGCGGCTGGCATGGGGTTTGCATCCACAAGTCTATCTGCGGATCGATCGGCGACGCCCCATGTTGCACCTTGTCTTGACCTGTCTTCTCCTGAGCGTCGCTTCGGGCCTGAGCATGCGGCGTTTTCTTCTGCCCTATTTCCAGGGCGGCGATCTCGCCCAGAAGTCCGCCCCGGTGACGGTCGTCGCAAGCGCCGTTTTTCTGGCAGCGATCGCCTTCACCGTCTCCGATCAGAATCTCTGGGCAAAATCCGTCATCCTGATGCTCGGCCTTTTCCTGGCGGCCACCTTTGACGATGCGAGGCCGAAGCTGACGATCGCCCTTTCCGCCGTCAGCCTGGCCGCCTATCTCGGGCTGCGTTCGATCGGCTAAACCGTCCGGCAGGCTGCGCGGCACTGCCTACGCTGCGGTATCGAAACCCCGGTCGAGGTGATCGTAGCCAGCGAGAAGCCCCCAACGGTTTCTCGCAATACCGCGCGTTCAGCCGAAGGCTTTACCCTCAGGAGGCCAAGGACATTGACTGGCCGGCCGCGTACGTCCTGCGGCCATCGGCGACAGCGGTCTGGAAGTGCGAGATTCTTTCGTTCAGGACTTCCACCTGGTGGCGGAGCCTGTGAATTTCCGCGGTGTTTTCTTCCACCATGGCGGCGTTGTGCTGGGTGATGTGCTCGACGTCGCGAACGGCGTTGTTGACCTCCTCGATACCCTTGTATTGCGTGGTCGTGGAGGACGTGATGACCTGCACCAGCCCGTTGATCGAGGTGAAGTGCTCCATGATCGCCGACAGCGCCTGGCCGGTCTCCTCGACGAGCTTGACGCCCGCGCCGACCTGCGATGCGCTGGTGGAGATAAGCCCCTTGATCTCGCGGGCGGCGGTGGCACAACGCTGCGCAAGCTCGCGAACCTCTTGCGCGACGACGGCAAAACCCCTGCCGGCCTCTCCCGCGCGGGCGGCTTCCACACCCGCATTGAGCGCGAGAAGATTGGTCTGGAAGGCGATCTCGTCGATCACACCGATGATGCTGCTGACCTTCTCGGACGACCGGTTGATCGCTCCCATGGCGTCGACGGCCTTGGCGACGACGGCCGCTGAATGCTCCGCCTGGCGGTATGCCTCGGCGACCGAGCGCGACGTCTGGTTCGCGTTTTCGGCCGTCGTCCGCACGCTGACCGTGAGTTCGCCGAGCACGCGCGAGCTGTCTTCCAGGGCTGCGGCCTGCTGTTCGGTGCGGCGGGCCAGATCGTCGGCGGCACCCGAAAGGTTGGTGCTGCCCTCGGCGATCTCGTAGGTGGTGTTGCGAACCTCGGCGAGCGTCAGGCGCAGCGCATCGATGGCGTGATTATAGGTCCGCGCCATCGCGACATACTCCGCGGCGAGATCCTCGCTCATCTCGGCGGCGAGATTGCCGTTGGCAAGCTTGCCGAGCATATCTGACAGGGCGCTCAGCGCCTCGCTCTGTTCGGCCTCGATACGCGCCTGCTCGGCCGCGCGGCGGGCCTGCTCCTGTTCGTCACGTGTCCTGTTTGCCTCGGCGACCTCTTCCAGCCTGGTCTTCTCCAGCGCCTGGTCGCGGAAGACGGTCACCGAGCGGATCATGTCGCCGATCTCGTCGCCGCGCTTGCCGTCGCCGATCGCGACGTTGAGATCGCCGTCCGCAAGCCGCATCATCGTCTGGGTGATCCGCTTCAGCGGTCCGCGCAGCGTTTCGATCAGCATCAGGCCGCCGATAATCGCCAGCACGGTGCCGGCAATCATCGCCGAGAGCGACATCGTCGCCGAGCGCTGGCTGATCTCCCTGCCGCTCTCCTGAGCCGTGCTGACAAATTGCTCCAACGTGTGGCTTGCCGCCGCCACAAGCTCGGTTGCCGCCTCTCTGTTTTTCTGCCACCGGTCCGCGATCGAGATCAGAAGCGAGCTGTCCTTTTCGATCGAGGCAAGAGATGGCTCGATCTTCTTCGCAAGTTCCTGCAAGGCGGCGTTTTTCCCGCTCAAGGATACGAGCTGTGCGGCGCTTTCGCGCAGCGCCTTGAGATCGGCGAGAACGGCATCCCGCGCTTCGGCATCGACCCGCCTGTTCAGTTCACTCAGATGCAGGCGCAGATCGTCGATCGATTTGAAGGCGGTATTGACGATCGCCACCATCGAGCGAAGCGTGGCGATGTTCGCATCCATGCCGACAAAACGCTCAATAGCAGTATCCGCATTCCCGGAGGCGAGCTTTCCGAACTTCTCTTCAAAGCCCTGCAGATCCTGGTCGACGGGAGCATAGCCCTCGAGCGTCAGGTTGGCGCTGTCCTTGGCCATCGCCGCGAGCTTGTCCAATACCGGCTTCAGCGCGGCAATCTGGCTTTGGGCCTTGTCGGAGGCGACTGCGGCGCTAGCGCCGACCTCCTTGACGAGCGGCGGCAGGAGGCTGCCGAGAGCCTCTGCGAGATCCGCAGGCGCTGTGGCCTGCGTAGTTCCCTTGCGCAACTTCGCAATACGCTGCGCGATATTCTTGTAGGCGGAAGCGTCGAGAAGAAGCGCCCGGACGAAGGCTTCCTTTCCGTTCGCCTGATCCTGGAGAACGTCGAGCTGCTTGCGCGCGGTCTGGCTTTCCTTGAAAAGCTGCGCCACGGCGTCGTCGATCTCGTGTTCGGTATTCGTGCGCTCCTGCGACACTGCCCATAGCGCGTCGGCGCTGCCCTGCATCTTGCCGCCGAGCTCACGCACCGCGGAGATCTGCTGCTTCTGCGCGGGATCGGAGAGCATGGCATCGAGCGTCGCAGCGCCCTTCTCCTGATCGGAGATGCCGGCGATCAGCCGATCGCGCGTGGCCGCTGTCGGAAGGTCGGTAAAGGCTGTCAGCAAGGATCGGAGCTGCTGGAAACTGGAAAGGGTGTCGATCGTCTGGCGGGTGAGCGTCATCTGGCCTTTGAGCGTACCGGCGGTGAAATAGCCGAAAAGACCGATGCCGGCGATCAGGACGATCAGCGGCACCACGAAGAAGAGAACCTTCGTCACGATCCGCATGCGCTGCAACAGTCGATCAATGAATGCCATAAAATAGCCCCGCCCCAGGAATGCTCACGCCTGATGGCGCGACCATAGCCGCAACTGCTAAAAAAATGGTCAATGGTGTCGAGTTTGCTGAGAGTCATTGGAGGCGCGGTCGACGGCCCATCCGGCGTCATCCCAGGCCCTGTGCCGAGGACCGACCACATATCGACCGCCGCAGATGCTTGGGGCACAAGCCCGAGCATAACGAAAGAGGAGTTGGCAGTTTCGTCAGCCGCCTGGAGCACGCATTTCAGCGCGTGCTCAGCCAATGGCCATGAGGCTCGCATTGCCGCCGGCAGCCGCGGTGTTGATCGAGGTCGACACCTCCTCCAGCAGCCAGTTGAGGCAATAGGTCTCAGGATCGCTCGCCAGTTCCTCGGTGGTTGCGGCCTGGACCAGCAGAAGCGGGCCGGGCAGCGCAGCAATCCTCCGGTTGACGGCAAGAACCCTGTCGCGATCGCCTTCGACGAGCGCGCCCGAGAACGGCCCGTCCTTTTCCCAGTCCGAGGTCCAGGAAATCCGGCCGGCGACAGCCGCCGGAAGATTCGCCAGCACCGACGTCGATATGGAAGCCGCGTCGACGACCACGTGGTTGCCCGTGGAAAGGGCGGCGGCGATCTGGCGATAGAGCCCGCTTTCCGTCTGCGGCACGAGAAGAATGCGGCCGCGGGGATGGAGCGCGTAGAGATTGCGCTCCCCGACGGGGCCGGTGAGTTCGCGTTCGAGCCCGAGCGCCGAGCGGCTCGCATAGAAGCGCGCCGCTTCGCCCTCGCCCGGCAAGCCCTTCTTGTCGAGCCAGATGATGTAGTCGCGAAGGGCGAGATCCGTATGAACGGAATCCTGCTGCGGCGGCACGGGGGCGCGTTGCACCAGCCGGCCGATATAGAGCGGACCGCCGGCCTTCGGGCCGGTTCCCGACAGGCCGCGGCCGCCGAAGGGCTGGACGCCGACGACCGCGCCGATGATGTTGCGGTTGACGTAGAGGTTTCCGGCCTTGATGCGGCTCGTCACATGCGCGATCGTTTCGTCGAGGCGGGTGTGAAGCCCGAATGTCAGGCCGTAACCCGAGGCGTTGATATCGTCGATCAGGCGGTCGAGCCCGTTTCTCTTGAAGCGGACGACATGCAGGACGGGTCCGAAGACCTCCTTCGTGAGGTCCGACAGCGACTTGATCTCGATGATCGTCGGCGGAACGAAGGTCCCGGCCGCCGCACTTTCCGGCAGCGGCAGCTGATCCACCTTGCGGCCGGCGCCGCGCATTGTTTCGATATGCTGATCGATCTCCGCCTTCGCGCCGTCGTTGATGACAGGCCCGACATCGATGCTCAGCCGATCGGTGCGGCCGATCGTCAGTTCACGGAAGGCGCCCTTCAGCATGGCAAGCGTCCTGTCGGCCACGTCGTCCTGCAGGCAGAGAACACGCAGCGCCGAGCAGCGCTGGCCGGCGCTGTCGAAGGCAGACGTCACGACGTCGGCCACCACCTGCTCGGCCAAGGCCGAGGAGTCGACGATCATCCCGTTCTGACCGCCGGTTTCGGCAATCAGCGGGATCGGCTTGCCGGTCGCCGACAGCCGTTCGGCAAGCTGCGCCTGGATCATGCGGGCAACTTCGGTCGAGCCGGTGAACATGACACCCGCCGTTTCCTGAGCCCCGACCATGCCGGCGCCGAGGCGGCCGCTGCCGGGCACGAACTGCAGGGCGCCGACAGGCACGCCGGCCTCATGGAGGATCTTGACGCTTTCCGAAGCGATGATCGGCGTGACACCGGCGGGTTTCGCCAGTACCGGATTGCCGGCCACCAGTGCAGCGGCAACCTGCCCGGTGAAGATCGCCAGCGGGAAATTCCACGGGCTGATGCAGACGATCGGGCCGAGCGGCAGATGCGATGGGCCGAGCGTCTTGCGAGCCTGATCGGCGTAGTAACGCAGGAAATCCACCGCCTCGCGCACCTCGCCGACCGCATTGGCCGCGGATTTGCCGGCTTCGCGCATGATGATGCCCATCAGCACCTTGATGCGGGCCTGCATGATGTCGGCCGCCCGATCGAGGCAGGCGGCGCGCTCGGCCGGCGGCACGGCCGCCCATTGCGGTGCATATTCGGCCGCCATCGCAACGACACGAGCAGCCTCCTCGACCTTCAGTTCGGTGACCGTGCCGACGATGTCGCCGTGATCGGCAGGATTGAGGACGTCACGCGTCACCCCATCGGCGGAACCATCGGCGAGAATCGGGAGCGCATGCCACGGGGCCGTGGCCGTGGACGCGAGCGTCTGCGCCAGATCTTCAAGCGTCGCCTCGCTCGAGAGATCGAGGCCGCTCGAATTGGCGCGGGCACTGCCGTAAAGGGCCTTCGGCGCGGCGATCTGTACATGCGGCGCGCCGACGACGGGCATGGCCGAGACGGTCTCGGCCGGATCGGCGATCAGCGCCTCGACCGAAACGTTCGGATCGGAGATGCGGTGCACGAAGGAGGAGTTGGCGCCGTTTTCGAGAAGGCGCCGCACGAGATAGGCGAGCAGCGTTTCATGCGTTCCGACGGGCGCATAGATGCGGCAGGGCCGGTCGAGCTTTTCCTTGCCGACCACTTCGTCATAGAGAGGTTCGCCCATACCGTGCAGGCATTGGAATTCATATTTGCCGACGGCGAAATCGGGACCGGCCAGATGATAGATCGTGGCGAGCGTCTGCGCATTGTGGGTGGCGAACTGCGGGAAAACGGCATCGGCGGCGGCAAGCAGCTTGCGGGCGCAGGCGATATAGGCGACGTCGGTGTAGATCTTGCGGGTATAGACCGGATAGTCGTCGAGACCGTCCAGCTGCGCGCGCTTGATCTCCGCATCCCAATAGGCGCCCTTGACGAGACGGACCATCATCCGGCGCCCGGAACGGCGCGCGAGATCGATGATGTAATCGAGGACGAAGGGGCAACGTTTGCCATAGGCCTGCACGACGAAGCCGAGCCCGTTCCATCCCGCCAGCTCCGGGGCAAAGCAGAGCTCTTCGAGAAGATCGAGCGAAAGCTCCAGCCGGTCGGCTTCCTCGGCGTCGATATTGAGGCCGATGTCATAGGACTTGGCGAGGACGGCGAGCGCCTTGACCTTCGGCAGCAGCTCTCCCATCACCCGGCCGGCCTGCGCCCTGACATAGCGGGGGTGCAAGGCCGAAAGCTTGATCGAGATGCCGGGGCCGTCAAAGATCCCGCGCCCGTTCGACGCCTTGCCGATGGCGTGGATCGCCTTTTCGTAGTCCTTGAAATAGCGCTCGGCATCGGCGGCGGTCGTCGCGGCCTCGCCCAGCATGTCATAGGAATAGCGGAAGCCGCGCGCTTCCAACGGGCGTGCGCGCTTCAGCGCCTCTTCGATCGTTTCACCGGTGACGAACTGCTCGCCCATCATACGCATCGCCATATCGACGCCGCGGCGGATGACCGGCTCGCCGGCGCGCGCGATCAGCCGCGTCAGCGCCGCCGACAGGCTGCGGTCGTTGACCGTCGAGGTGAGCTTGCCGGTGACGACAAGCCCCCAGGTGGCGGCGTTGACGAACATGGATTTGCCGCCGCCAATATGCGAGGTCCAGTTGCCCTCGGCGATCTTGTCGCGGATCAGCGCATCGCGGGTTTCCGTATCGGGAATGCGAAGCAGCGCTTCGGCGAGACACATGAGCGCCACGCCTTCCTGGCTGGAAAGCGAATATTCCTGCACCAGCCCCTCGACGCCGGTGCCCTTATGCTTGGCGCGCAGGGCCTCGATCAGGGTGCGGGCCGTGCTGCGGATGTCGTAACGCTTCGCCTCGGAGACGCGCGCGGCAGCAACGAGCGGCGGCAGGCATTCCGTTTCCGGGCGGCGATAGGCAGCCGTGATGGCCTGGCGAAGGTCCGATTGCGGCCGGATCGGCGGCGCAAACGCCGAGAACGGCGCGGGATCATTGGATGGCGTATTGTCGATCGCTGCGTTCAACATGAAGATACCTATCAATCGAAGACTGGTTTAACGGATGAATGAAACGCCGGGCTCGTCGTCTGAGAGCGCATCGTCCGTGACAGCAGGGCCGGAATATTCCGTCTCGCTGAGCGGGCGCGCATCCGGCTTATCGCGCTTGAGGGTGAGTGCGGCTGCTACCGCTCTTATCGCCACTGGTCGGTAGTGAGCGAGCAGGTCCGGCTTCTGATCGTCATCCGGTTCTTCCCTCGGCATGCATGTCCCCATTTTGCGTGCGGCGCCGATGCGATCCTGACGATGCGTCAAGCGCCTGCGCCTTCCATCTCATTGCCGACGCATAAGGTATCACAGATCGCCGATCGCGATCTCACTTGATTTTCGCCATTTTTAACCTGTAGGAACTTATTAAATGGCGCTTGAAAGTTCAAATGGCTAGCGAACCCGACATCTTTAGTGAATTGGACCAGTTCGACAGAAAAATCCTCGCAGCCCTCGCGGAGGATGGAAGGCTGTCGATCACCGATCTTGCAGCGCGCGTCGGCCTCTCGAAGACGCCGTGCCAGCTCCGCTTCAAGCGGCTGATCAGCGAAGGCTATATCGAAGGCTTCAGAGCCGTCCTCAATCCGTCGAAAATGCAGCTCGACCACATCGCTTTCGTCGAAGTGAAACTCTCCGATACCCGCGAAGATGCGCTGAAAAGCTTCAACGAAGCCATCAAGAAAATCAGCGAAGTCGAGGAGTGCCACATGATCGCCGGCAGGTTCGACTACCTCCTTAAAATCCGCACCCGCGATATCGGCCGCTACCGCCGCGTCCTCGGCGAGCGCATCTCGACGCTGCCCCACGTGGCCAACACCTCGACCAATGTCGCAATGGAGACGATCAAGGAAGGCTGGGACAAGTTCGGGTCGAGTCTTTCCTGAACCTGTTGCCGGCGATGGGCCTGAAGCAGTTCAGCCATCTCCCAGAATAGGGAGTCGTCGGAAAACCCCGCCCACTTTTCAGCGTCATACTCTCGCTTTCCGGCCGCGTGCGCTCGGCTTCACCGGCACGCTTTTGCCATACTCGTTCCACCACGCCGTCAAAGCTTCCATCGTGGGGCCGAGACCCCGCGCTTTTTGCGTGATCTCATATTCGACGCGCGGAGGAACCTCCGCAAAGACGGTGCGCGATACCAAACCGTCCGCTTCGAGTTCGCGAAGTTGCGCCGTCAGCATGTGTTGGGTGATGCCGGGAATGGCCTTTCTCAATTCGCCGAACCGGTAGACCCGCTGATTGAGCAACCACATGATCTCAAGCTTCCATTTGCCGGAAAGCAGCGCGAACGCCCGCCGCATCTCCTCATGCATATTGACATCTTCTTCGGCCATGGTCTGCTTTTCCATACTAACGGCAAGTAATTCATCCTACTTGCAAATATAAATCTTAGACGACATTTCTCTGCATGCACAAGGGAGCGCAAGAAAAGCGCCTCTCAAAACAAACCGACAGACTCGACGAGAGGAATGTTGCTGCGTGGGCAGCGACAGGGATGAACTCATGCCTGAATATTACGCGTATTGGATCAGCACGGCACTTCTGTCCGCGCTCTACCTCGCCTCAGCCACCATCTATGTCATCAAGCGAGACTGGGTTCGCCAGGCTCTGGCCGACCTCGGATACACGGCTTCCTATCTCATTCCGTTCATGATCGTCATCAAGGTTCTCGGCCCGGTCGCGATCCTTTCCCGCGTCAGCGTGACCCTCAGCGATCTCGCCTATGCCGGCATCTTCTTTCACCTGCTGCTCTCGGCCCTCGCGCATGCCGGCGTTCGAAAACCGGCCGGCGCCCTGCCCGCGGCGATCGGCCTGGCGCTGCTGGTCACCTCGTTCATGACGCAGAACGACGTCCGCAGCGTCCCTTCCCCCTATGTCCAGGCCGCAGTGCGCTGACGTCCGATAACTCCAACCCAGATCAAGGAGATAGAAATGGGTCGACTCAATGGAAAAGTTGCCATCGTCACCGGCGCGCGCCACCGCAAAGTTTTTTCAGCCGAAGGCGCAAAGGTCGCAATTCTCTCACGCACATCCGAAGGCGTCGAACGTGTCGCCGCTGACATCGTCGAAGCGGGCGGCACGGCAGTCGGCATCGTCTGCGACGTCGGTGAGGCCGAGCAGATCATGGCAGCAGTGGACAAGGTTGTCGCGGCGTACGGTCGTATCGACATTCTCGTGAACAATGCTTTCGATGGTTCCGCGGTCTTGTCTTCGGTCATCGACCTCTCGGTCGAGCAATTGCAACGGAACTTCGATACCGGTCCGATCGCCTATCTCAGCTTCATGCAGGCCTGCTATCCTCATCTCAGGGAAAGCGGCGAAGGCCGGATCATCAACTTCGGCTCGATGGCCGCCACCAGCGGGCTGGCTGGTTATGGCCCGTACAACATGGCCAAGGAGGCGGTGCGCGCGCTGACCCGCACGGCGGCCCGCGAATGGGGTGCTGACAAGATCACCGTAAACAACGTCCTGCCGATCGCCGACACCTGGGGGGCTGCGGAAAAGGATGTTCCTCCGCCGATGAGTGCGCTCGCTCGTTTCGGCTCGCCGGAAGAGGACATTGCCCCGGTGGTCCTGTTCCTTGCCAGCAAGGATTCGCAGTTCATCACGGGCTACAGCCTCACCCCCGACGGCGGGGCAATCATCGACAGCGCCCGATAACCACCAGCAAGCAAGGGGCGCGGGGCGCGCGCCCCTTCGGCTTACCGTTGCCGGTGGCGGAAGGCTTCGACGAAAGCGGAGAAGGCAGGGGATGGATGGCGCCGGCTCGGATAGTAGAGATGATAGCCCTGAAACGTTGGCGCCCAGTCCGCGAGCACTTCCTTCAACTGACCGCTTTCGTAATAGTGCCGGACGAGGTCTCTCGGCACATAGGACAGGCCCGCGCCATCGAGAGCGGCGTTGATCGCCGGCCCTATGTTGCTCATCACAAGTTGGCCCTCTACGCGAACGCTGAACTCGCGCCCGTCCTTTTCGAACTCCCAGGCGTAGAGCGCGCCTGAGCTGGGAAGCCGCAGGTTGACGCAATTGTGGTCCGTCAAATCGTGCGGGGTCGCAGGTGCAGCGCGGCCCTCAAAATATCCCGGCGATCCCACGACAGCATAGGAGACGTCGGGACCGATGCGCACGGCCACCATGTCGCGCGCAATTGCTTCGCCGAGCCGCACACCGGCATCGAACTGACGCTCGACGATATTCGTGAAACCGTTGTCGACGATGAGTTCAACGCTGATATCGGGGTAATCCCGCAGAAATGCCGGCAGCCTTGAACGGAATACGAGGTCGACGGCATCGTCGGGACACACGACCCTGATGTGACCCGAGGGTTTGTCGCGCAGTGCGCGGATGGCGCTGACTTCCGCAGCGATGCCTTCGAAGTGCGGCTGAATGCTTTCCACCAGGCGCGCACCGGCCGCCGTAGGCGCCACGTCACGCGTCGTGCGGGAAAGAAGGCGGACGCCGAGCCGTGCTTCGAGCGCGCTGATCGTATGGCTGAGCGCCGAGCGCGTGACGCCCAGCTTCGATGCAGCCCGCGTGAAACTCCGCTCCCGAGCCACCTCCAAAAACGCACGCATCTCGGTGAATTCGTCGCGCCGCATTGTTGAATCTCCTTCATCACGGCGTTCAGATTATAGCTTCTAGTCGCGCAAAACCAGCCCGGCTATCTCTTAGGCAACGGACAGGAGACCCTGCATGAGCATCGAGCTGACATTGAATGAGACCGTGCTGGAGGAAGGCGAGGCGACCCGGTGGAGCGCGGTGACCTGTCTCTCGCTTCTGACTTTCCTTCTGGTGGGTTTGGAATTTCTCCCCGTGAGCCTTCTGACGCCGATTGCCAGCGACCTGTCGGTGTCGGAGGGGCAGGCCGGATTGGCGATCACCGTGTCCGGTGTCTTCGCGGTCATCACCAGCCTTTTCGGCAATGCGCTCCTGACGAAGATCGACAGGAAGATGGTCGTTCTGCTCTATACGGCGGTTCTGGCTGCTTCGAGCCTCGCCGTTGCGCTGGCGCCCAACTTCCTTGTCTTTCTCATTGGGCGGGTCCTGGTCGGTATTTCGATCGGCGGCTTCTGGTCGCTATCGACCGCTATCCTGGCGCGCCTGGCTTCAAGCCGTGACTTGCCCAAGGCCATTGCCTTGCTTCAGGGCGGCACCGCATTGGCGCTCGTGCTGGCTGCGCCGCTCGGCAGTTTTCTCGGCGGGTCGATCGGATGGCGCGACACTTTCCTGATCACGGTGCCGATCGGAATTGCGGGGCTCGTCTGGCAGCTGGTCGTTCTGCCGAAGATGCCCGCGACATCAACCGTCTCGGTAGCCAGAATATTCGGTTTGCTGCGCAATCGCACATTCGCGATCGGAATGGCGGCGACCGGTCTCGCCTTCATCGGCCAGAACGCATTGTCGATCTACCTTCGCCCGTTCCTCGAAGGCGTGACGGGCCTGGACTTGAATGTTCTGTCCATGGTGCTTCTCGGCCTTGGCGTCGGCGGACTGGCCGGAACCTCCGTCATCGGCTTCGTCGCCCGGCGGCGCCTCCTCCTCGTTCTCGTCGGGTTGCCGGCTGCTCTTGCAATCCTCGCCCTGCTGCTGATCGCACTCGGACCGTTCGCGGCGGCGACCGCCTCTCTACTCGTGCTGTGGGGATTCTTCTCGACCCCGATCCCCGTCGCCTGGAATACCTGGATGGCTGCCGTCGTCCCCGGCGAACTGGAAGCTGCGGGCGGACTGCAAGTGGCACTGATTCAGCTCGCCATTGCAGGCGGCGCCTTCGCCGGCGGCCTCTTGTTCGACATCGCGGGTTGGTGGAGCACCTTCCTTTTGGCCGCCTGTCTTCTCACGGGCTCGGCTATCCTCGCCGCCGTCGCCGGCCGCCGTGTCTAACCCTCAAAACAGGAGATCATCATCATGTCTCAAGGAATCGAAAACAAAATCGTCGTCATCACCGGCGCGAGCAGCGGGCTTGGCGAAGCCGCTGCGCGCCACCTTGCCGAGCGCGGCGCGTGGGTCGTGCTTGGGCGCGGCGAGACCTTGGCCGAGTAGACGCTGACGATAAATCCTTCGAGCCAACATGCCGCCTACAGCGGTCTTTGAATTTCACAGTAGACAATGCTGCGGTTTGAGCCGGACCAAACAGACACCTTCAAATCCACCCCCGTCGCGCTTTCACTGGCGATCAAGCCCATCTCTCGTTCTGACCGCAACAGCAGCGCCCAGTTCATAAATGTCTCCATATAGCCATCGACATCCGTCTCCGGAGAGAAATTGGCGAATAGGAATGTGCCGCCAGGCTTAAGCATGCTGACGCACTTCTTGGTCAACTTTACGGCTACTGCGTCCGGCAAATAGTCATAGAGACCCGCGGCATAGATGAAATCGAACATTCCCAGCACATGTCTTCCACCGATCAGAGACTTGACCGAACCGCTCATCGCCTGGACTGATGTGCCGGCGAAATCGCGGGCGACGGTTCCAACGCTCATCGGGTCTTGATCCAAAGCTACCCAGCGTCTGATCGCGCCGGCGCTGAGAGCGCGCGACAAAGGCCCCTCACGAAGATGCCCGGCCGCGATGGCGAGGACTTCGGTGAAACCAGGCCGGGCCGAAGCGATTTCGTCAACGCGGCGAGCCAGAATGTCTCGACGCTCCCTTACCGCAAGGGATGACGAAGCATTTTGAGTGTAGGCGTAGATCGAGCGTCCCAAGTTGCTCGCTGATAAGACGGCGTCCTCAATCTCCGGTCTGCCGTAGATGAAGTCGAGAAGGCGTGCGTCGCCAGAATAGCCGCGCGGCTTTTCGAACGACCAGCGGGTCAATGGATCTTGATGAAGATAGTGGGCAACTGGATGAGATTGCGCGATCGGAACGATGGCGTCCCACACCTCCGGATGAAAGCGCCGCCGCATCTGATGCAAGGCGTCGGTAAGACGCTCGATTATCGCATTAGGCTCGACGCCGGACTTGAACTGACGGATCGACACCTCAAGGCTGAGGGCAAGCTCGGCTCTGGCAACGACAAGGTGGCCGGGATCTGGAGCAGCAACCCTCCTTGCCGCCCGACGAATCTCGCCGGGCACAACAAGACTTTCACCGTCCAAGACCAGGTTTTGTGCCATTTCGAGACCCCTTGACCTAGCGTTAAGCATAATCAACCTCGAAACAGGATGCGACTAGAATCTACACGGGATAAGGGTATTTCTACTCTTGCGGGTCTGATGCTACCCCTCTAACAAAGCTAAGCAATAAGACAAACCGGTTGCAGGTTGCCGAATGTGATTTTGGAGGGCGCCGAAGTATGGCTTACTTTTCAGCTTACTTTAGATCATTGTCAGACCGGTGTTGTTGCATGATCGCGGCTTACGCTAATTTCCAGCGCGACGAACCAACCGCCAGCTTTTCATTCGCCGAGGCCCTAAAGTCTCTGAAAATCGAAAATGATGCTGTCCGAAGGCGGAGCTCGCGGCATGGTCTTTGGATCGCAGTTGCCGTTTATGTGGCCTTCGCACTTCCCGACCGTTGGCTGATTCCCGATGTTGCGCCTGTGACGATCGCCGCGCGATTCGCCGTTGCAACGATCGCTCTGCTGGTATTCGAGACCCTGCGGCTGGCAAAAGCGAAAACCGTCTGGCTTGACATCACATGTGCCGCTGCACTGCTGGTGGGCTATATGGGCTGGCTTTACCCGGCGATTGCCACCCGCGACGTCATCGCCATGTCGTACTACATGATATTCGGCGCCATCTTCATGATGGGCGCCAACCTCTTTTTCAGTTTCCCGTTTCGGCTTTCGGTGATCACCTCGAGCCTCGTTCTATGCGCATTTTTCGTTACGATCGAGGACTTTTTCCCTTCAAGCCAAACCTACAAGCTGGCCTTCGGGATGTTCTACATTTCGTGCTTTGTCTTCACGTCTTTCGTCAATTGGCGATTGAACGTGGAGCGTCGAAACGTGTTGCTGAACGCGGCGGAAGCTCGCCACCAGCACTGGGAAGCGTCCGAGCGCGGAAGGTCACTGCTCGAGCTTTCACATACTGACTACCTGACAGGCATAAGCAACAGACGCGCGCTGGATCGGCGACTCGACGAATGCTGGGCTGCTTGGAAAGACGAACGCCGCGACTTCTCCGTGTTCCTCATCGACGTCGACTTCTTCAAACGCTTCAATGATCGCTACGGACATCAGGAAGGAGACCGGTGTCTGACCGTCATCGCCAATGCGCTGAAGGCGGTGGTAGAGTCGTCCGATGGCATGATCGGCAGGTATGGTGGCGAGGAGTTTATTGTGGTCATTCCGGCCGCCCTCCCCAAGGTCGCGATGAACCTTGCCGAGAAGATCAGACTGGAAGTCGAGTCTCTTGCGGTTGGTCACGACGAGCGACCAGATGATATGTCGATCGTAACCGTCAGCATCGGCGTCGCCTTCACCCGCGAGAAAGTTGGAGAGAAGGTTGAACGAATAGTACGTGAAGCCGACCTCGCTCTCTACAATGCCAAAGCAAGTGGTCGAAACTGCATTCGTAGTTTTGATCCGTTGTTGCCTCGCCCCGACGACTATGCTGGTAAACTCGTCCCGCTGCTGGCGGCCGCCATTGATCGCAAACTGGTCTCGCTCGTGTACCAGCCGATCTTCGACCTGACGAACGAGAAAGCAAGAGCTGTCGAGGCTTTGATGCGCCTCAGGATGCCGGACGGCACTGCGGTTTCGCCGAAGACATTCATTCCGGTTGCCGAACGAAGTGGCGCTATCCTCGAACTGGGCAGGTGGGCGATCGAGACGGCATGCCGTGACATACTGATGACCGATCGCATGGCTACCGTCAGCGTCAACGTGTCGCCAATACAACTACGTTCCCCCGGCTTTGCTGCCAGTGTCGCTGATATCCTCGATCGTTGCGGGGTCTGCGGGTCGCGGCTAGCCTTAGAAGTCACCGAGGGCCTGGACATGGATATGCAGTCGGAGGTGCTCAAATGCATTGCCGACCTGCGGGCACTCGGCGTCGAGATCTGGCTTGACGACTTCGGCTGCGGCTTCGCGGGCCTCTCTTGGCTGAGGGCAATCGAGTTTCAGACGGTCAAGGTCGATAGAACCTTCCTGCATGACTGCTCGAACCCACGTGGTTTGACGATGCTTCAGGACATGATTGCTCTCATCCGCAATCGTGGAAATACGATCCTGGTGGAAGGCGTCGAAACTGCAGCACAATTTTCCCTTCTCAAGGATCTGCGCATCGACCGCGTCCAGGGCTTTCATATGGGAATGCCGGTTAGCGCTGAACTCCTGAACGCGGCATAATTCGACCTCAAGGTTTGCAGATGGCTCAGCTCGTTGTGGGGGCTTGACGTCTGTGGCTTTCGGTCAACCGTGCAGTGACGCCGTCAGCCAGGCGGCAGCGAGATTTCGTGCATTGCTTCGTTTCGCCTTGATAGGCACGATCACGTTGTAGCGGTCTTCGGCGGCAAGCTCGTCGCCGCTGGCCTGCACCAGGGTTCCGTCCTCCAGAAAAGTGCCGATCAGCATGCGCCATCCCAAGGCAATTCCCTGCCCTGCGCGTGCGGCAGCGATGGTTTCGGTATAGTGGTTGAACCGGAGCGACGGCTTGAACTCGACGTGGTCGCCGGTCAGCGAAAACCATTGCGACCAGCTGTACCAGGAACGGTCGACCACATCGGTTTCGATGAATTCGTCGGCGCCGCCGAGCGACCCATCGCCCCGGCGCTTGAGATAATCCGGCGAGCAGACGGGGCAGATGACGTCGCCGCGCGAGGCGATGACCGTTCCATCGCTGAAGGGCGGCATGCCGTATCGTATGGCGACGTCGATCTCTCCGTCGTCGAGAGCGATCGGGCTGTCCTGGGAGATCACCCGCACCAGAATGCCCGGGTTCGCCCGGCGGAATTCGGCGAGCCGCGGCAGCAACCAGAAGGACGAGAAGGCGACGGTCGCCCCGATCGTCACCACGTCCTGGCCGCGCGACTGGATCGCTTCCACGCTCTCGGCGATATCGGCAAAGCTCTTGGCGAGCGTTGCGCCGAGGCTGACGCAGGCCGCCGTCGGCTCGATCGCCCGATGCTTGCGCAGGAACAGGGGCTGGCCAAGTTCTTCTTCGAGAGCGGCGATCTGCCTGCTGACCGCCGCCTGGGTGACGCCGAGTTCGCTCGCAGCAAGCGTGAAGCTTTTTCTTCTGAGCACCGCCTCCAGCGTCACCAGCGCCGTCAGCGAGGGGAGCCGTTTTCGAAACTGCATTCGAAACTCCTTTTCGCATGAGATTAAATTATGCGAACGTAATTTTTTATGCCGTTGAAAGCCCGTAACTGCAAGAGCAATCTGGGGAAACTCTCACATAAGGGGTCATCATGCTAAACAGGCTTCCATCTTCCATTTCAGCATTGCTGGACTCCCGCTCGGAAGGCCATTCGCTGCCGGCTGGTCTCTACACACGCGAGGACGTGTTCGAAGCTGACATCGAGGTCTTCTTCCACAAGCACTGGATCTGCGTCGGCCTCGATTGTGACGTTCCCGAACCCGGCGACGCCACGGTGATCGATATCGGCAAGACGAGCCTGATCCTTCTGCGCGACGACGACGGCGAAATCCGCGTACTGCACAATGTCTGCCGCCATCGCGGCTCCCGTCTTCTCGACCCGGGCAAGACGATCGTTTCGAAGCTCGTCTGTCCCTATCACACCTGGACATACGAGTTGACGGGGGAACTTAGCTACGCTCCCCATATGGGCAAGGAATTCGACAAGGACTGTCGCGGCCTCAAGCCGGTCACCTTCAAGTCCATCGGCGGGCTCATCTATGTCTGCCTCTCCGACAATCCGCCTGACGATATCGCCGTTCTCGAGCAGACCATGACCGAGCGGCTGGCTCCCTACGACATCCGCAACGCCAAGGTCGCCCACCAGACCGACGTCATCGAAGACGGCAACTGGAAGCTGACGATGGAGAACAATCGCGAATGCTACCATTGTTCCGCGAACCATCCGGAACTCTGCGTCTCCTTCGTCGATCTCGACTTCGGTTTCGATCCGGAGACGCTGAGCCCGGAGGACCGCGCACAGGCCGAGGAACACTTCCGGCTCTATGAGGAACGCACGCGGGCATGGGAGGCCGACGGCTTTCCCTCGGCTGCCGTCGAGCAGCTCACGGACTGCGCCACCAATTTCCGCACGCAGCGGCTGATCATATCAGGCGCCGGTGAATCCCAGACCCACGATGCCACCGCCGCGTCCTCCAGGCTGCTGGGGCAGATGACCCGCAAGGATCTCGGCGACACGCATCTCTGGGGCCACAACAGCTGGAACCACTTCATGGGCGACCATGCGGTCGTGGCGATCGTCATCCCGCTCTCGGCGGGCAAGACGCTCGTCCGCACCAAATGGCTGGTGCATAAGGATGCCGTCGAAGGGGTCGATTACGATCTCGACAAGCTGACGGACGTCTGGGTCCAGACGACCGACCAGGACGCCGATCTCGTCGCCCGCTCCCATGCCGGCACTCTCGATCCCGCTTATCAGCCCGGCCCCTATTCCCGCTTCTCCGAGACGAACCTCGACAAGTTCGCCGCCTGGTACATCGATCGGATGCGCGCCCATGGATACTAGGAGCCCACAGGCATTATCAGCGAAGGCCGCCCTCCCCGACATCTGGAATCCCGAGACAGACGACGCGCTTGTCTGCCTCGACGTCCAGCAGGAAACCCATGACGTCAAGACGTTCACCTTCGCATCGCGCGAGGGCAAACGCTTCGCGTTCAAGGCCGGACAATATTTCCTGTTCGACCTCGAACATAATGGAGAGGCCGAAAGCCGATGCTACAGCATCTCGTCGTCGCCGCATCGCACGAACGCCTTCTCCGTGACGGTGAAGCGCGTTCCCGGCGGCAAGATCTCCAACTGGCTTCATGACACGCTTGCTGCAGGCGCGACCGTCAAGGCGAACGGCCCGCTCGGCCATTTCACAAGACCCGATGCGTCAGGACAAAAGCTTCTGCTGCTCTCGGGCGGGTCCGGCATCACGCCTGTGATGTCCATTCTGCGTGAACTCGCTGACAGCTGCGAACCGGCCGACGTCGTTTTCATGCACGCCGCCCGCGCGCCGCAGGATCTGATCTTTCGCGACGAACTGGCCTGCATTGCCCGACGGCTGAAAGGCCTTCGTCTCCACTTTCTTCCCGAAACCGTCGCGGGCGAGCCGTCCTGGCCGGGTCTCACCGGTCGCATTTCGGCGGAGTATGTCAGGCTTGCAGTTCCCGATATCGCCGATCGAACGGTGATGTGCTGCGGCCCCGCCCCGTTCATGGCGGCGGCGCGCGGCACTACCGCCGAGCTCGGCGTGCCCGCTTCGCGCTATGTGGAAGAAAGCTTCGACGCCGCGGTCATCGACGAACCGGAAACAACAGCGGTCCGGGAGGCGGCCGCCAAGGTCTTCCAGGTCACCTTTTCCAAGCAAGCCCGCAATATCGAGGTCACGGGCAATCAGAGTGTGCTCTCCTGCGCCAAGAAGGCAGGCATCAGGATACCCTCGTCCTGTGCCAACGGCGTCTGCGGCACCTGTAAGTCGAAGCTGACTTCGGGCGCGGTCGACATGAATCACAATGGCGGAATTCGCCAGAGGGAAATCGACGCCGGCTTCTTCCTGCCGTGCTGCTCGAAACCGCTCAGCGATCTCGTCATCGAGCGCTGAGCGCCGGCAATCTCGCCTCAAATGGACAAGCAGGAATTCTCAGATGTTGCGGGATGAAAGCGATTCCGCAAGGCTCCTCATGTCGATATCCTGATCAACAATGCGGGCATCTTCCAGCCCCTCGACTTCTTCGACGCGGACGACGAGGTGTTGCAGAACGTTGACGGGGGTCGCGTTATCGTCATCGCATCTCGAAGCCGAACGATCTTTTGGCCGCGCTTCGCGAAAGTGCCGGGATGATGAAGGCCGCCGATAACAAACCGAAACGCACTGCCGCCAACGGCACCGGTCGGGAGCGCGCCGCGCGCGCAGTAGCTTCCAAAGGCGCCTCTTCCGGGGCTACTCCGCGGCGCAAGGCCAGCTAGGGAGATCGGTCATGGCTCTGAGATACTACTGGAAGGGCTATCTTCGTTAGCAGCGTGAATGCGGGCGGACCAACCGTCGTGGCCGGAAAAATTTCCGTATAACGGGACCTGCCTTCGCAACCATGAAAGGAATTGAATCGAACTCGAAAGATGCTGCCCTCCAAAATTTCGGCAGGATCGACCGCTTGGAACAGAACCTCCTAATATACGTTTGTGGGAAGCTTGCCCCACGGAGGACGCCATGATCAGCATCTGGGACGCGAACGTCGAATTGAAGATAGATGATCGTGTCCACGTCATCAGGAACGCTCGAGAGGCGGTCGCATGTTTGAAAAAATACTGGCCCGACAACAGAACCGCGAGCTACGCGGCAGCGCGTAAGGCATGCCTGGACGCGGCGAGTGGCGTTGTTCCCGATGTGGAAGCGCGAGCTGCGTTTGAAGCTGCGGCGAAGGAGGCCGGCATTCTGCGGCAAACGTAACATCGCTTCGTTTGAAGTGAGAACCTGGATCATGCCGCCACCCGGCCGGAATGGTTCTTGCACGGTTACTAATATATTCACCGTGGGGAGGCATAACGTCATGAAGTGGCACATAACCGAAGAGTTTACCCCTCTGATGCTCGTTGTCACTGGGCCGGAAAAATACAAGCTTGTCGCAACCCTTTGGGATGCCGCCCAGTTGCTGACGGCTTGCTGGCCAATCGACGACGGCGATGAATATCTTATCGCGATCAGGGCGTGCCGGGACGCCATCCACGGGGACATTTCCGCTGAGGACGCGCGAGAAGCGCTGATCCGTGCCGCCGACGAAGCTGGCATTCCGGTGATCACCGTCGTTCACTGAGAGTACTCGATGCCACGGCGGATTTCCGGTCTGTAACCCCGGCCAGCGCCGGGCAGGCCAAGCGCTGATTTACACCGCCAGTGGGTTCAAAATTGGATGCCGATAAGGGGTGAATTTTGGATGCTGATTGACAACCAGGCTATGGCGAAACTCGCCCTATACTTCCCGGATTCCATTTGGTAACGAGTAATAGCAACAACTGGTTGCAGATTTTTCTGTCGCGTTGACTAAAAAGCCGCGCGATTTAGCCGGGGACAAGACTCGCATGCCAATCCAAGTAAGGCAGACTCGATATTTTTTTGTAATTTCGGCGGCTCTTCTAAGCGCCGCGAGCATCCTTCAGGGATGTCAGAGTGAGACACGAAACGCCCAAACATTTCGGCCGAATGACAAGTTTCTTTCGAACAAAGGCGGCTCGTCAAGCAGTGCTGAAGACGCGCCAAGCCAACCTAACTCGCCGACCCACTCAAGCCCGCCGAGCGGTATGGGCCCAGCCGGCAACGGTTTTGGGGGCCCAGCCGGCAGCCCTATGGGTGGCCCTCTGCACTAAGCCAGCGCCGATCGGCCTCGTCGACTGCCGGCGCGATGTCAGGTTCGACCTGGCCGGAAGGTAGCAAATCCTTAAAGCGCCGGATTTAAGACCGCCAGCCACCGTTGTTGATGTGCTCAACTGGAAAGCCTGATCGCCGAAGCTGGATCCGAGAGCATCAAACTGGAAACCCAGGCCCTGATCACGAAGAAGGGCGCGGAGCGGTTGGACAGCTTTCCCTGGGAAGAGATCTGAACGGTCGCCCGCTTCAGTGTGCTCTCGAAGCCGCGCGATGCTGCGAGGGCGTCTGCCCGAATGTGCGCTTGAACGTCCGCGTGAACTGCGAGGCGTTTTCGAAGCCGACATCGAGCGCAATCTCGATCAGCGGCGCCTTCGACTGGGCAAGGATCGATTTTGCCCGTTCCATGCGAACGCGATTATAGGCCTTGGCCGGAGACATTCCCGTCTTGTCGATGAAGATCCTCTCCAGCTGGCGCCGCGAGAGCCCGACCATGGCGGCAAGCTTCTCGATCGGCATGCTGCCGTCGACGAACTGTTCCATGGTGATCATCGCCGCCTTGACGCGGGTATCGTCGTAATCGTCGTAGAGCGGACGCCGCGGCTGGATGTCGGCCGGAGCGCGGGCCTTCTCGATCTGCAGCACTTCGAGCGCGTTTCGCTCGGCATCGCGGCTGATGTATTTCCTGACGAGCAACGCCGCCATATCGGCGGCACTGCTGCCGCCGGCGCAGGAACCGCGCTGGCGATCGAGATTGAAGAGCCGGTCGGAGCGAACGCTGAGATCGGGAAACCGCTCGCGAAACTCCTTGTAGTGCAGCCAGCTCACGCAGGATTCGTGACGCTTCATCAGGCCGGCCGCCGCAAGAATGAACGAACCGGTGCACACGCCGATCAACGGCACTTTCTTGGCGTCCGCCTGTTTCAGGAAGGTGATGGTCTGCTGGTCGACAGGATTTTCCACCGTCAGCAGACCGCCGACGACGACGATGTAATCGAACCGCGAGGGATCGACGAAGTCCGAGGTCGGGGCGACCTGGACGCCGCAGCTCGAGGTTATCAGATGCCGCGTGCTGCCGATCACCTGCCAGTCGGCCAGCACCCTCCCGGAACGATCCTGCTCATCGCTAGCAAGCCGCAGCGTATCGACAAAGAGCGCGAAAGCCGACAGCGTGAATGACCGCGACAGAACGAAGCCCACCTTGAGCCGGGCCGTCTGCTTCGCCGCGTCGTCTGCCAGCCGATGCTGGCCGGGCCGCATGGTCATCTCATCACCGTTCCTGAATGCGCTCATCGAATCTGGAAACCGTGCGCTAGCGGATCACGATCGTCAACAAAAATGGTGTTGTGGCCGATAATACGCGCCCAACCTCCGATGCTCGGGAGAATGCCGCGATAAGATCCGATGTCTGCTTCGGCTTCGACCCGGCCCTCGAAGATCGTTCCGATCAGGCTTTCGTGACGATATCGACTTCCCAAGGTAAGCCGTCCCTTTCCATGGAGCTGCGCCATACGTGCCGAGGTGCCGGTTCCGCCCGGCGACCGATCGATGGCTTTTTCCCCATAGAACACCGCACAGCGCCCGTCAGAGACGTCGTTCACAGCGCGGTCGCACCAGATTGCGTGATGCACGCCTGATATCCTGGCATCGTCCGGATGAACGGGATTGCAGACATTCACAAGTGCCGCCCTGAGCTTCTGGCTGCATCGGACGATGTCGGATGCGTTCATGCCGTCGAGACCGACCCAGTTCTCCTGTGGTTCGACGACCGCATAATAATTGCCGCCATAGGAAATATCGACGCGCAGGCGGCCCATTCCGGGCACATCCACCTCCACATCGCTCTCATGGAGATAGCTCGCGACATTGTGGAGACGAACGGAATCGACATAGCCGCCCTTCTCTTCATAGGTGACGTCGACCCTCCCCGCCGGCGTTTCGATGGCGACCCGGCCAGGTTCGCGCGGCCTGACCAGCCCTTCCTCAATCGCGGCGGTCACGGTGCCGATGGTGCCGGCGCCGCACATCGGCAGGCAGCCGCTCACCTCGATGAAAAGAACGGCGAAATCGCAGTCGTTGCGATAGGCGGGATAGATGATCGCGCCCGACATGATGTCGTGCCCCCTCGGCTCGAACATCAGCGCTTTGCGCACCCAATCATGGTCGCGGACGAAGATCTCCCGGCGTTCGCTGATCGGCGCGTGCGGCAGCAGCGGACCACCTCCCGCGACGAGGCGGACGGGGTTGCCGCAGGTATGCGCATCGATGCAGAAGAAGCTGTTTCTCATTCCGTCATCTCCTTGCTCATCTCGGCTTCGGCAGCCTGTCCCGGTCGAGCAGGCCGCGGGACAGCCGGTCGAGCAGAAGGGCGACAGCGACGATCGCAAGACCCGCCCTGAGGCCAAGCCCCATCTCCATGCGCGTCAGACCGCGCGTGACTTCCGCGCCGAGGCCGCCCGCGCCGACGAGGCCAGCCAGGACGACCATTGCCAGCGACAGAAGAATGCACTGGTTGAGCCCGACGAGCAGCGTCTGCTTGGCCAGGGGAATTTCGATCTTCCAGAGGATCGAGCGCGGCGGCGCGCCGATGGCGTTGCCAAGTTCGACGAATACCCTCGGCACCTGATTGAAGGCCAGCGTGGTCAAGCGCAACATCGGCGGAATGCCGTAGACGATGGTGGCGATGATCGCCGGCACGCGTCCGAGACTGAAGATCATCACCGCGGGAATGAGATAGACCCATGGCGGCACGGTCTGCATCACATCGAGAACGGGGCGAACCATCGCTTCCAGCGTCTTGTGGCGCGAGCACAGGACGCCGATCGGGAAGGCGACGAGCACGGAGATCAGGACGGCGACGGTAACAAGCGCAAGGGTTTGCATCGATGCCGTCCACAGCCCGACAAGAAGGCAGAAGCCGAGGCAAAGGCCGGCAAGGATGGCGGCGCGCAGGCTGACGGCCAGAAATGCCAGGACAACGACGATTGCGATCAGCGCATAAGGCGGCACGAAGAGGAGCGCCGCCTCGATTGTGGAAAGGACCGCTTCGACCAGGGTGCTGATGGCCGCAAAAAGCGGGTGAAGATTGGTGTTGAGCCAATCGACCGCCGGCGCCAGGAAGGCGCCCGGCGAAAACTGCAGGACCGAAGAATTCATGACTTCCTCCCTGTTCCCAGGCGGGCTGCGCTCTGGGTGATCCGGTCTAGCACCATGGTGAGCACCACGATGGCGATCGCTCCGTTGATCGAGGTCGCAATGTCGAGCGTCCTGATCGCGCCGTAGATCGTCTCCCCGAGCCCGCCGGAACCGACGATGCCGGCGATGACGACCATGCCGAAAGCCATCATCAGGCTCTGGTTGATGCCCGCCATGATGCTTGGCAGCGCAAAGGGAAGGCGGATCTTGAAGAACATCCGTGCCGGCGTCATCCCGAGCGCCTCTCCGAGTTCGACGAACTCCCTGGGCGTCATCCGGATACCGAGAGATGTCAGGCGGATCGCCGGCGGCATGGCGACGATCACGGTGGCGATCATTGCGGTGGCCGGTCCGTAGCCGAGCACGGCGATCGCCGGCAGCAGGTAGATATAGGGCGGAAGCGTCTGGATGAGATCGAGGCCCGGCTCCATGAAGCGGTCGAGGCCGGTGAAGAAGCCGGCGGCGATTCCGATCGGGATGCCGATCACCAGGGCAAGCGCGGTCGCGGTCAGGACCAGCGCCAGCGTGCTCATCGTCTCCGGCCAGAGCCCCATGGAAAAACACAGCGCCAGCGCGATGCCGGCGAGAACGCCGAACCAGACATTGACCAGCCGGCAGCCGATGAGCGCCACGATGAGCGCGACCACATAGAAGGGCGGAAGCTGAAGAAGCCACAGGATCCCGTCATAAATCCCTTCGAGAACCTGCCTGATATGGTCGAACAGGAACTCGCCGTTGTCGCTCACCCATTCGAGCCCGGAGTCCGTCCATTCGTCGAAAAGATCGGTAAAGGCTGAAGTATCCATCTCAATCAGCTCCCCTTGGGCTCACGCCGCTGTCAGATCATGGGCGGAGGTTCCCTTGACGCCCATCAGGAGGCTACGCGGCGTGACCACGCCGACGACCTGATCCTTGTCGACGACGGCGATGGCGTCTCGCTCCGACTGCATCGTCAGCGTGATGAGCTCGTCGATATCGGCGTCCGGCCCCGTGCGCATCAGCGACGCGATGTCGGAATTCGGCGCGCTCTGCTGGAATTCGGCGACGCTGCGCATGACGGAATGCGCCTTGATCAGATGGAGGCGGGAAATGCCGGCGACGAATTCGGCGACATAGGCATCGGCCGGGTTGAGGATGATGTCCTCCGCCGTGCCGGTCTGGATGATGACGCCGTCCTTCATGATCGCGATACGGTCACCGATGCGGATCGCCTCGTCGAGATCATGCGTGATGAAGACCGCGGACTTGCCGAGCGACTTGGTCAACTGACGGAACTCGTCCTGAAGCTGGCGCCGGATCAGCGGATCGAGCGCGCTGAACGGCTCGTCCATGAGAATGATTTCGGGGTCGGAGGCAAGCGCGCGGGCAAGGCCGACACGCTGCTGCATGCCGCCGGAAAGCTCGTTGGGATATCGGCTCACCCAGTCGGCGAGGCCGACTTTTTCAAGAGCGGCGGCAGCGGTCTTGTTTCGCTCCGGCTTGGTTATTCCCTGGACCTCGAGGCCGAAGGCCGCATTTTCCAGCACCGTGCGATGCGGCAGCAGGGCGACGCTCTGAAATACCATGCCGATGTTCTTGGCGCGCATCTGTCTGAGATCGACCGGCGACAGGGCAGCGAGATCGCGTCCCTTGACGAGAACCTTGCCGGAGCTCGGCGCAATCAGCTTGTTGAGAAGGCGGATGAGCGTCGATTTTCCGCTGCCCGACAGTCCCATGATGCAGAAGATTTCGCCCCGCCGGACCTGGAGGCTCGCCTCGGATACGCCGACGACGCAGTTGAATTCCTGCAGGACCTCTTTCTTGCCGAGGCCGCGCTCCTTGATCGACTTCATCGCCGCAGCGGACTTGTCGCCGAAGACTTTCCAAAGGGATTGGCAGTCAATCAGGACGTCATCGATATCGACATTCGCGGTTTTCATAGCGATCCCCTTGAGCCAATAGCGCTGGCTTCTTTAGATTGGGCCTCTGGATGGCCGCCCGATGAGGATCGGACGGCCAAGTCGCGGTTCAGCTCTTTTTGATGTTTTCCCAGCGCTTGATCAGGTCGGCATGGGCGCCAATCCAATCCTGCACGGCCTGGTCCATGGTCTTGCCGTCCTTGACCTCACCGTTGATGGTGGTGATGTCTGCGATCGGCACGTAGACGCTGGCCATCACTTCGCGTGCATGCGGGTTTTCTTCGGTAAAGCCCTTGTGGCCAATCCAGTAGTAGCTCTGCGGTGGCGGGAAGACGCCCTTCGGATCCTTGAGGTACTTGACCTCGTACTTCTGGACCATCCACGACGGCTCCCAGATCGTGACCGCAATCCATTCCTTGCGGTCGTAGGCCGACTTCAGTGCTGCCGTCATTGCCGCTGTGCTGCCTTCGACGAGCTGCAGCTTGAGGCCGTAGTCCTTGACGGCGTTCGAGGTGTCGCGCATCAGACCGGAGCCCGGCTCGATGCCGATGATCTTGCCGCTGAACTTGTCAGCGTTTTCATTCAGCTGTTCCAGCGAGTCGATCGGGACGTATTTCGGAACGGCAACACCCTGGTAGAGGCCGTGCGAGACCGGCGAAATCTTTTCGAGGCGGCTCTTGTTCTTGTCCCAGTAGTCCTGGGCGACGTAGTCCGTCTGCGAGGCGAGAACCTGGATGTCGCCCTTGGCAAGAGCGGCATAGGCGATGCCCCATTCGGAGAATTCGGTCACCTTCACGGTGTAGCCGGCGTCTTCGAGCACCTTCTTGGTGATGCCGGTGATGGGCGTCAGGTCTTCCCATGACAGCGTGCCCATGGTGATCGTCTTTTCCTCCGCGCGGGCGGGAAGGATGCTGATCCCGATCATCGCGGCGGCGCAAAGCGCCTTCCACAAACTCTTCATTGTTTGTACTCCTGGTTCTTGTTCCCATTCTCTGAAGTCTGCGGCGGGCAGCCTTCATATTACGTGGGCCGAGGGATCATCCCTCGCGGCCTGCACGCAATTCCTGCAGGCGGATGACCGAGTTGACGCCAAGCCACGCAATAGGCTCGGGAGGCAATCTGGCCGGTTCCGGCTGGTTCTTGTATGTGTCGAGCTCTGGGCTTGCGGCGCCTGTCGCGAGATCGGCCGCCATCATCCCCGCGAGCGTGCTCTTGACGGTGCCGAGACCGTTCTCGCAGCAGGCGGAAAAAAGCCCCTCTTCGACTTCGCCGAATGCCGGCACGTGGTTCCTGCTGAGGCACAGCGCACCCGCCCAGCTATATTCCATCGGCAGCCGCTCCAGCCCGGGGAAACGGGCGTCGAAAGACCGGCGCTGCTCGGCCGCCACGCCGGCGACGCGCTTCTCCGAGACTCTGAGGCTCGGGTCGTAGGTGAACCTCGTCCTGATGACGATCCTGGAAAGACCATCCTTGGTAATCTTGCGCACCGTCGCGCCCATCGGGTCGGCCGGCAGCAGCGCCCAGCGATCGACGCCGGTGACATCGCCCGCGAATTCGTTCTGGGAAAAGGCTGATGTCATCGAGGCATAGGTGAAGATGTGCATCAGCCGTCCACGGAAATGGCCGAAGCTTTGAATATGGCCGTTCACGCCCAGAATGACCTTCGGCGCGGAAACGGAGCCGCGGGCCGTCTTCGCCTTCCAGGTCCTGCCCTCACGGGAAAGCTCTAGAACCGGCGAGCGCTCGTGGATGACGACCTTCGCGGAAAGCCCGCGCGCCAGGCCGCGGATATAGTCGGCGGGCTGGATCATCACCGCGCCCGGTGTGTAAAGCCCGCCGCGATAATAGCGCGAGCCGGTCATCTCCCGCATCTCTTGTGCGTCGAGAATGCGATGCTCCTCGCCGATCTTCTCGAGCGATTTTCTGTAATTGTCGTTGAGCCCAAGCCCGCGCTCGGAGGCGGCCGCATTCACCTTGCCGGCGGGATCGAAGGTTTCCCTGGACATGCCGTATTCGGCCGCGACATCGGCTGCGAAGGAAATCGCCAGGCGGTTCTGCCGGATCTCGCTCTTGGTCGCCTCCTCGCCGGCCACAGAATACTCGCCCGAAGAGAGATTGTGCGGCACGTCGATCATGAAGCCGGAATTCCGCCCGGCCGGACCCTTGGCGAGTTCACGCGCCTCCAGCACGACGATCTTGTCGTGAGGCCGCGCCTGCGAGAGGCGGCGCGCCGCCGACAGGCCGGCAAATCCGCCGCCGATGACCAGCCAGTCGGCAGTCATGTCGTGCTCAAGCGCCATTGCGGGAAAGGCGCGTCCGCTGATCGCCTCCCATCCCGAAACGCCGGTATCGATCGGCAGGCGCTTGATCACGTGGCGGGTCATCGGATCGTCTCGTCGACGGACCGTTCCGAGACGTCGATCCAGATGGTCTTCAGCTCACAGTAGTTGTCATGGGCGAAGACCGACTTGTCGCGGCCGCCGAAGCCCGACTCCTTGTAGCCGCCGAACGGCGTGGTGGCGTCCCCTTCCCCGAAGCAGTTGACGGTAACGACGCCGGCCCGGATCTCTCGCGAGAGCTTGATGGCGCTCCTCAGGCTGCCGGTATAGACGGAGGCCGTCAGACCGTAATTCGTATCGTTGGCAAGCGCGATCGCCTCGGCAAGCGAATTGAAGGTCGTGACCGAGAGCACCGGCCCGAAGATCTCTTCCTGGAAGAGGCGGCTGGCCGGCGCCACACCCTCGACCACCGTCGGCTCGATGAAGATGCCGTTATAGGTTTCGCCGCCGTGAGCAACCGACAGCTTCTCCGTCTTGGCGTCGTCGAGGAAGGATTTCACCTTATCGAAATGCGCCTTGCTGACGAGCGCGCCGATGCGGTTTTCCGGATCGAGCGGATCGCCCGTCTTCCATTCGCGCAGATAGGCGCCGATGCGCTTCATCAGTTCGTCCTTGACCCTGGAATGAACGATGAGGCGCGATGTGGCCGAGCAGTTCTCGCCCATGTTCCAGAAAGCGCCGTTGACGACCTGCTCGGCGACAAGGTCCAGATCTTCGGCATCGTCGAGAACGACCGCGGGGTTCTTGCCGCCGCATTCGAGCACCACCTTCTTGAGGTTCGAGTCGGCGGCGTAACGCAGGAAGCGGCGGCCCGTGGGCGTCGAGCCGGTGAAGGCGACCATATCGACATCCATGTGCAGGCCGATCGGTTCGCCGACCTCGCGGCCCGAACCGGTCACGACGTTGAAAACACCAGCCGGGATACCGGCCTCATGGGCAAGCTCGGCGACGCGCAGGGTGGTGAGCGTCGTTTCCTGCGCCGGCTTGACGATCACCGAGCAGCCGGCCGCAAGCGCCGGGCCGATCTTCCAGGCCAGCATCAGCAGTGGGAAATTCCAGGGCAGCACGCAGCCGACGACGCCGATCGGCTCGCGCACGATCATCGTCAGCGCGTTCGCGCCGACAGGAGCGGTATTGTCATAGAGCTTGTCGACCAGCTCGGCATGCCAGCGCAGCGTATGAATGGTATCGGGAACGTCGACCGTCTGGCATTCGCGGACCGGCTTGCCGCTGTCGAGACTTTCCATGACGGCGAGTTCGTGCCTGTTCTGCTCCATCAGCCTGGCAAGCTTCAGAAGCACGTCCTTGCGCTCGTTCGGTGAGCGAAGCCGCCAACGTCCGTCGTCGAACGCCTGCTTCGCCTTTTCGACGGCGAAGTCGACGTCGGTGGCATCGCAGGCCGCGATTTCGGCAAGAACCTCGCCCGTCGCAGGGTTGGTTGATGTGAACGTCTTGCCGGAATTTGCCGGACGGAATGCGCCGTCGACGAAGGCGTTCGTCGGGAACTGAAGGCCAGCGGCGATCGCCTTGTATTCGGCGGCGGTCAAGGGTTCATGCATGGTTTGCTCCCGACGTGATCTGGCCGACCGTGCGCTTCAACGTGGCGACGACGGTCTGGAGGGTTCGCTTTTCTTCGGAGTTGAGCGGGCGCAGCGGCGCGCGCACCGAGCCGACATTCAGCCCGATCAATTCGCATCCGTGCTTGATCGATTGGACGAATTTGCCGCATTCGAGGAAATCCATCAGCGGCAGCATTGCGCTCATGATCGCCCGGCCCTTGTCGAAATTCTTCTCGACGACGCAGGCTTCATAGAGGGCGACATGCTCGCGCGGCAGGAAGTTGGAGCCGGCGCAAACCCAGCTCTTCGCACCCCATGCGAAGAATTCGAGCGCCTGGTCGTCCCAGCCGCAGGAGAGCGCGATGTGCGGAAATTTCCGGGCGAGCAGGTGAAGATTGCCCATGTCGCCGGAGCTTTCCTTGATGGCGACGACGTTCTTCGATTTGCCGACGCGGGAGAAATACTCCTCGCCCATGACGACGCCCATGCGGGCTGGATAGTTGTAGAGCATGATCGGCAAGTTCGCCGCGCGATCGACGGTGAGCGCGTGGACCGCGTTCTCGCGCTCGGTCGGCAGCGCATATGGCGGCGACGATACCAGGATCGCATCCGCGCCGATTTCCTTCGCCGCCTTCGCATATTCGACCGAATCCTCGGTGCGGGTTGCGCCGGTGCCGATGACGAGCGGCAGCCGCGTGCCGATGACGTCCTTGGCGTGGGCGGCAAGCTCGAAACGCTCCTGGCTGCTCTGGGCGTAATATTCGCCCGTCGAGCCGCCGACGATGATGCCGTGAACGCCCGCCTCGATCAGGGATTCGAGCACGGCCGCGAATGCCGGCCGGTCAATCTGACCGTTTTGATCGAGCGGCGTCACTGCCGGCGTATAGATCCCCTCAAATTTCACGATGACTTCTCCAATATTTGCGTAGCCGGACCGCCAAGCAGGGCGTCCGCCTTGAGTCCTTGCGGAGCGATGAACATCTCCATGTTCTCGCGGGACAGTTCCCAATGCTCGAAGACGAGGTCGACGACGGCTGTCTCGTCGTGAGAGCCGAGGGCCTCGATGAAGCTGTCATGATGGTCTACGGCGATTTGCAGCCGCCGCTTCATGTCCTCGTTGCGCGGCCGGAAGAAGGTGTGGCCGATGCGCGCGTGGTCGATGAGCAGCCGGCCGAGGCTCGGCTGCAGATAGTCGTTGGCCGACATCTCACCGAAGATCTCGTGGAAGCGATTGTTCTCGAGCACCATCGCCAGGGGATCCATAGTCTGGCTGGCGGCGCGAAAGCGCTCCTGCGTCTGCTTCAGGTCGGCAAGCTGCGTGGGTTTGAAATTCTGCACGGCAAGACGGCCGATCGCCGCATAGATCATCGGGGCCACAAGGAAGAAGTTCCGCAGCGTCGAGTGGTTCATCGGGATGACCCGCGCACCCCGGTTCTCGCGGATGTCGACATAGCCCTCGCCGGCCAGGCGACGGAATATGTCCCGCACCGGCGTCCGCGACAGCCCGTACCTCTCGCTCAGGCTGGCCTCATCCAAATCGGCGTCCGGGTCCAGCTCCATCGTCAGAATCTGGCGCTTCAGATCTTCGTAGAGATTGCTCTTGAGTGTCTTCGCCATCGTACTCTCCGGCCTCGTGTTGCTCTACTCCCACGAAAATGACACGCCTCCTTGGCTGAGTCAACAATTGTGTACTCTGCGTACACAATTAGTATTTATGAAATACACAATTGAATGAAGACAGCCGACACCGCCGCCTGTCCGGGGGTCGTTTCAAGGCGAAGGGAGGGATAGGACCGGCGAGGGATGGCCGGCATCGCACGCGCAATTGCGTCCGGAAAGACGCGTGGCGTCTGCCGTCGCGAGTTCTTCCCAGGATATCGTGTCAGGTCTGTTCGAAAATTCTCTGGAGCGGCATCCGCGCCTTCTGCGCGTAATTCCGATCATCAGGCATGGGAAGCCTGGCCGCCGGCAAACCGGCGCGCCGCCATCAGGCAATAGGCTGATGGCGGCTAACTTGTCGGGGCGCCGGAGGGGCGCGCCGTGAGATCAGGCGGCCAGGACACCGCTCTTCTTGGCCGTCCAGGTTGCCATATAGTCCATCAAGCCGGGCGAAAGGCAATCATAGGGCTCGAGGCCGGACGCCTTCAACTGCGCCCTTACGGCGTCCATCTTGGCGGGATCGAAGCCGCTTTCGATGATCGACGATACGAAGGCCGCAAAGGTCGGCTTTGCCCAGCCGCCCTCCTGGAAGCGCTCGGGATGAACGAACGACAATCCCTGGAACGGATGTTCGCGCTCGACCGGGCCGTACATATGCACACCGCACTGCTTGCAGGCATGGCGCTGGATCAGGGCAGTGGAATCGACGACGGCGAGCTTGTCACCGTTCTCGAGCACTTCGACACTCTCTGTCGGAGCCACCGCCACGACCGAAAAGACGGCGCCCTCGGGCTTCCAGCACTTGGTGCAGCCGCAGGCGTGGTTATGGGCAATGTCGCCCTTGATCCTGACCTTGACGGGATTGCTTGCGCATTTGCACACGAGCGTGCCGCCCGCAAAGGCAGCGTCAGTCGCTCGAAAGCCTGAATCCACTGCCGGATGAATGGCTATGCTGGTCATTGCTTCACTCCCTTCCTCCCTGGCCGTTTGCGTTATGCCCGGCCGAGCTCTGCGTTATTTCCGATCTCCCAGCCTCTGCGCGTGCCAGCGCAGATGGTCTTCCATGAATGTCGAAATGAAGAAGTAGGAATGGCCGTAGCCGTCCTGCATGCGAAGCTGCAGCTTGATGCCGGCCGCCTCGCAGGCCTGCTTGAGCTCGCCGGGACGCAATCCATCCTCCAGGAAGGAATCCGCCGTTCCCTGGTCGACGAGCAATTCAGGGAAATGATGCCCGTCCTCGATCAGCGAGCAGGCGTCGTAGGCCCGCCAGGTCTTTTCATCGGCCCCGAGATATTTCCGGAATGCCGGCTTCGACCAGCCGGAGACCGAGGGATAGCTGATCGGCGCGAAGGCCGAGCAGCTCCGGAAACGGTCCGGGTTCTTGAGCGCGATCGTGATCGCGCCGTGTCCGCCCATCGAGTGGCCGAAGATCGCCTGGCGGTCCATGTCGACCGGAAATTCCGCGGCAAGCAGGCGCGGCAATTCATCGACGATGTAGCTGTACATGCGATAATTCGCCGAAAACGGCGGCTGGGTGGCATCGACATAAAAGCCGGCGCCCTTGCCGAACTGCCAGTTGTCGGGCTCATCGGGAACATGCTCGCCGCGAGGGCTGGTATCCGGGCAGACGACGATGACGCCGAGCTCGGCGGCAAGCCGCCGATACTCGCCCTTGTCCATGACATTGGCATGGGTGCATGTCAGACCCGACAGGTACCATAGAACCGGGCAATTGCCCTTGGCCGCCTGCGGCGGCACGAACACCGCAAAGGTCATGTCGCAGCCGCAGGCATCAGAGCGGCTGACGTAGACGCCCTGAGTGCCGCCGTGGGACTTATCGGTCGAGATCGTCTTCATCGCTTAATACAGCACCACGCCGCGGATGCTTTCCCCCTTGTGCATCAGATCGAAGCCCTTGTTGATGTCTTCGAGCGGCATGGTGTGGGTGATCATCGGATCGATCTGGATCTTGCCCTGCATGTACCAGTCGACGATCTTCGGAACGTCGGTGCGGCCGCGCGCGCCGCCGAAGGCCGTGCCCATCCAGTTGCGCCCGGTGACGAGCTGGAACGGACGGGTCGAGATTTCCTGGCCGGCGCCGGCAACGCCGATGATGACCGATTTGCCCCAGCCGCGATGGCTGGCTTCGAGCGCCTGGCGCATCACCTTTGTATTGCCGGTGCAGTCGAAGGTGTAGTCGGCGCCGCCGATCAGGTCGCCATGACGCTTGGTCAGGTTGACCAGATAAGGAACGATGTCGTCGCCGACCTCCTTCGGATTGACGAAATGTGTCATGCCGAACTTCTCGCCCCAGGCCTTGCGATCTGGGTTGATGTCGACGCCGATGATCATGTCGGCGCCGGCCAGCCGCAGGCCCTGGATGACGTTGAGGCCGATGCCGCCGAGGCCGAAGACGATCGCCGTGGCGCCGATTTCCACCTTGGCGGTGTTGATGACGGCGCCGATGCCGGTGGTGACGCCGCAGCCGATGTAGCAGACCTTGTCGAAGGGCGCGTCGGGGTTGATCTTGGCGAGCGCGATCTCAGGCAGAACGGTGAAGTTGGCGAAAGTCGAGCAGCCCATGTAGTGATGGATCTTGTCCTTGCCGATCGAGAAGCGCGAGGTGCCGTCCGGCATCACGCCCTGACCCTGGGTTGATCGGATCGAGGTGCATAGATTGGTTTTGCGGGACGTGCAGGAATAGCACTCGCGGCATTCGGGTGTGTAAAGCGGAATGACATGGTCGCCCTTCTTGAGCGAGGTCACACCCGGGCCGACATCGACGACGATCCCCGCACCCTCATGGCCGAGAATGGCGGGGAAGAGGCCTTCCGGATCGGCGCCCGACAGGGTGAAATCGTCGGTGTGGCAGATGCCCGTCGCCTTGACCTCTACCAGCACTTCGCCGGCCTTCGGGCCGTCGAGCTGCACGGTCATCACTTCGAGCGGTTTTCCGGCCTGAACGGCAACGGCGGCGCGAACGTCCATTTGATAATTCCTCCTGTTAAATTGAATTCAGTGGCTGCATATGCGGGTAAGCGATCTGGCCCGGCCTCACCGCAATCATCCCGGCTCGATCTGGCACCAGACCGCCAGAAGCGGCTGGGCCGTGCATCTTATCGCGAAGGATTGCCCGGCATCGTTGGCGAAGACTGTGCCAGTAGCGGCAGAAAACCATTGGGAATCGCCAAGGCAGATTTCTGCCGGCGAAAGCAGGATGAAGGCGCGCGGCTGCGTCTGAACGTGATCGGGAAACCGGGTGTAACGGTCCATATAGATCACCCCGACCCTGAGATCGGCGCGCTCCTCCATGCCACCGGGGCCGACCACGACCGCATGGGAGTGCGTGTTGCCGAAATTCAGGCTTGCGAAGGGTCCGGAGCGGCCGCGCCTCCAGAGCAGCTTGTCGGCGAGACTATGGAACTGGCTGGCGATCGCCTCGTATTTCCGTCCCGACTTTGCAAGATGGCCGATGGCGTCGTCGAGCCCTTCGGGTACGCCTGGAAGAGGCCCGCCGCCCTCCGGCCGCACCTTTCCTGTCTTGAGCAGCCTCTGGAGGACCTTGCCCGCAACGAAACTGGCGACGGCAGGAGCCTCCGCCGACAGCATCAGCCCGCCGACGTCGTTGAGGAATTCCTGCAGCGGCCGAGGCCGCCTCTCCCTGCCGATGTCGTGCAGCCGTATGTATGCCGGCTTCTCGTCATCGTTCAGAAGAAGATCGGCACCAGGTTTGATTGGACGTCCCACCGCGCGAGCCACGTTCTGTTTCCCCAGTCAGAGCGCCTTTTCGAATTCCGGCAGGATGTCGAAGAGATCACCGACGAGACCGTAGTCGGCAACCTGGAAGATCGGCGCCTCCTCGTCCTTGTTGATGGCGACGATCACCTTCGAATCCTTCATGCCGGCCAGATGCTGGATGGCGCCCGAGATGCCGCAGGCGATATAGAGCTGCGGCGCCACCACCTTGCCGGTCTGGCCGACCTGCCAGTCGTTCGGCGCATAACCGGCATCGACGGCCGCGCGGCTTGCGCCGACGGCAGCCCCGAGCTTGTCGGCGAGCGGCAGAATGACTTCCTTGAACTTCTCGGCAGAGCCGAGCGCCCGGCCGCCGGAGATGATGATCTTCGCCGACGTCAGTTCCGGACGGTCGGAAGCCGACAGCGCATCGGAGACGAAACGCGACAGACCCGGATCTGAAATCGCCGGGATCGCCTCGACGGTCGCCGAACCACCTTCCGCTGCGGAGGCGAAGGAGGCGGTGCGCACGGTGATCACTCGTCTGGCATCCGTCGACTGCACCGTCTGGATGGCATTGCCGGCATAGATCGGCCGCTTGAAGGTATCGGATGAGATGACCTCTGTTATCTCCGAGACCTGGGCGACATCGAGAAGGGCGGCCACCCGCGGCAGCACGTTCTTGCCGACCGAGGTGGCAGCCGAGAGGATCGTGTCATAGCCGCCGGCCAGCGAGACGATCAGGTCGGAGAGCGGTTCGGCAAGATTGTTGGCAAGCTCGTCGCTTTCAGCGAGCAGCACCTTGGAGACGCCGGACAGTTTTGCAGCCGCATCGGCCGCAGCCTTGGCGCCCTTGCCGGCGACCAGAATATGGATATCGCTTGCCTGCTCCTTGGCAATCTGGGAAGCCGCCGTCAGCGCCTTGGCAGTCTGATCGGAGAGGCTGACATTGTCGTGGTCGGCCAGAAGAAGAATGGTCATGATAATTTACTCCTGTTCCTGTCCGATCAGAGCACGCCGGCTTCGTTCTTGAGCTTGTCGACCAGTTCGGCGACCGACTTGACCTTGACGCCGGCCTTGCGGCCCGACGGCTCCTCGGTCTTCAGCACCTTCAGCCGCGGCGTCGTGTCGACGCCGAAATCGGCAGGAGCCTTCTTGTCGAGCGGCTTCTTCTTCGCCTTCATGATGTTCGGCAGCGAGGCGTAGCGCGGCTCGTTCAGGCGCAGATCCGATGTGACCACCGCCGGCAGCTTGATCTCGATCGTCTGCAGGCCGCCGTCGACCTCGCGGGTCACGGTCGCCTTGCCGTCACCGATCTCGATCTTCGAGGCAAAGGTCGCCTGGGCCGCGCCCATCAGTGCCGCCAGCATCTGGCCGGTCTGGTTCGAGTCGTCGTCGATCGCCTGCTTGCCGACGATAACAAGCCCCGGCTGCTCGGCCTCGGCCACACCCTTCAGGATCTTGGCAACCGCCAGCGGCTCGACCTGATCGTCGGTCTCAACCAGGATGGCCCGGTCGGCGCCCATGGCGAGTGCCGTGCGCAGCGTCTCCTCGGCCTTGGCAGGACCGATTGACACCACGATCACCTCTTCAGCCTTGCCGGCTTCCTTCAGCCGCAGCGCCTCTTCCACCGAGATCTCGTCGAACGGGTTCATCGACATCTTCACATTGGCAAGCTCAACACCCGTGCCATCCGGACGTACCCGGATCTTCACGTTGTAGTCGACAACCCGTTTGACTGGGACGAGAATCTTCATTTGCGAACCCCTTTATGTCTAGACTTTCCGGCCGTCAGTGCGGCCGGTCGGCGAGCAGTGCCCAGAAGGCGAAGAACGGCGTGTCGACCGATCTCATGGCATGTTTGATCCCAGGGATATTGTAGAACGATCCGCCCATTCCAGGCGAAAACCAGTCCCCCTCCCCCTGTCGAAACTCCCCCTCGGAAAGCACGAGATAGACTTCCTCCGGCGCATGGTCGTGATCGGGATAGCGCACGTGAGGCGCCATCAACGTCACGCCGAGCCACAGGTCACTTCGCTCCTCCAATCCGCCCGGGCCGATGATCATCGCATTGGCATGCCCATCGACGAAATTGTCGCTGGCCGTGTGGTCATACTTGGTGCGCCGACGCCATTCAAGCATTGGCTCGATGCCTTTGAAGCCCTCGATCAATCGCGCCAGAGAAGCATAGGACGTATCGACCGAGAGCGCCATATCGAGGTCGGCGCAGACAGGCAAGCGGCTTCCTTCTCCTGCTCGCGCGGTCCCCGGACGTTCCAGCGCCGCAAAGAACTGACCGATCGAGCGGCGGGCTTCCGGGGCGGTGGCGAACTGACCGAAAGCCAGGGATGCCGCCTCCAGGAAATGCTGGAGGCTTTCATTGCGTAAACTCATCTCATCCCCTCCCGAGACGATCAACCGGCGACGCCGCTGCTGCGATCATAGATCCTTCGCGATGCGCAGACCGTCATAGATGGCGGCATGCGTGTTGCGCGCAGCGACGGCATCCCCGATGCGGAACAGCTGGAACCGGCCTTCGGGATTGCGAAGGACGGACTGAGGCTTCCCCGAAAGAAGCTCGTCGTGCGAGACCTCGCCGAGGTTGCTCGAACGGGGCTTCAACTCGAAATAGAGCTCGTCGAGCGGAATAGTTCCGTGGTTGACGACGATCTGGTCGAAGCTGCGCTGCTTGGCAACCCCGCCGTAATCGCTGCCGACATGGGCGACGAGCTGGTTGCCGCTCTTTTCGACGGCGTCCAGGCGATAGGTGACGGTAAAGGTCACGTCATGCTTCTGGAGGGAGCGCATGTAAGGCACGAGGTTCATGGCCATGACCTCCGGCGCGAAGGACCGGTCCGGCGTCATGATCTCGACCTTGGCGCCCGCCTTGGCGAGAAACTCCGCCGCCTGAAGCCCGGCGTGATCGCCGGCATCGTCGAAAACAAGCACGTTCGAACCCGGCTTCGCGTCGCCGGAAATGATGTCCCATGAGGAGACCACCAGCTCGTTGCCGTGCGTCAGAACCTCCGTATGCGGCAAGCCGCCGGTCGCGATGATGACGACGTCGGGTTTCTCGGCTTCGATCGTGTCGGCTTCCGCCCAGGTGTTGAAGCGGAAGGTGACGCCGTATTTCTCGCACTGGTTCATGCGCCAGTCGATGATGCTGATCATTTCCCTGCGGCGCTCGCTCTGGGCGGTGAGCCGGATCTGGCCGCCGGGATTGTTGGCGGCTTCGAAGACGACGACCTCATGGCCACGCTCGCCGGCGACGCGCGCCGCCTCCAGGCCGGCCGGGCCGGCGCCGACGATGACGACTTTTTTCCTGGCGTCGGCCTTGGCCAGGATATGCGGCATGGTCAGTTCGCGGCCGGTGGCGGCATTGTGGATGCAATAGGCCGCGCCGCCCTGGTAGATGCGGTCGAGACAGTAGTTGGCGCCGACGCAGGGACGGATATCCTCCTCCCGCTTCTCCATGATCTTGCGCACGATATGCGGGTCGGTCATGTGGGCGCGCGTCATGCCGACCATGTCGACCTTGCCGGCCGCGATCGCGTGGCGCGCGGTGGCGACATCAGGAATCTTCGCCGCGTGGAATGTCGGGAAGTTGGTCGCGGCGCGGATTTCGCCGGCAAAGTCCAGGTGCGGAGAATTTGCCATGCCCTGGATCGGAATGACATCGGTCAGACCTGGATCGGTATCGATGTGGCCGCGAATGACGTTCAGGTAGTCGATGAGGCCGCTATCGCGCAGCCGCTTCGAAATCTCAATGCCTTCCGCCGGCCCGTTGCCGCCGGGCAGACATTCATCCGCCGTGTAGCGCACGCCGAGAATGAACTCGTCCCCCACTCTCTTGCGGATCGCCCTGAACACATCGAAACAGAAGCGCAGACGGTTTTCGAGCGCGCCGCCATAGGGACCATCGAGCTCGTTGGTCAGCGGAGACGCGAACTGGTCGATCAGGTGGCCATAGGCCTCCAGCTCGATACCGTCCATGCCACCCGCCTTCATGCGTTCGGCCGCATCGGCGAAATCCCTGATGATGCGCTCGATGTCCCAATCTTCCACCTTCTTCGGAAAGGCGCGGTGCGAGGCTTCACGGTGATGCGACGGGGCGACGACCGGCAGCCAGTCGCCCTTGTCCCAGCGGGTGCGCCGGCCGAGATGGGTCAGCTGGATCATGATCGCCGCACCTTCTTCGTGCACGGCGTCGGTCATTTCCCTGATCCAGGGCACGATCTCGTCCTTGTAGGCGAGCAGGTTGTTGAAAACAGGCGGGCTGTCCCTGGAAACCGCGGCCGAACCCGCTGTCATCGTCAAGGCCACACCACCCTTCGCCCGCTCCACCGTATAGGCGCGATACTTCTCCTTCGGCATGCCGTCCTCGGGATAGGCCGGCTCGTGGGACGTCACGATGATACGGTTACGCAGCGTCAGATGCTTGAGCTGGTAGGGTTGCAGGAGAGGGTCATTCGACATGGGCCGTGGTTCCGGATTAAAAACATCGGGGCAGACGCTAAGCGCAATGTACATATGTGTCAACGTTGAAAACAGTTAAGTCTTCAATATCGACACAGATGTACATTTTTCTTGTGCATCGCCTCACAATTTGATAGGAGATAAGCCCATGGACCAGGCTTTGAACGACACCGGTTGGCGCGGATCACAGGAGGGGTGGCTGGAAGCAGCCTACCAGTCACTGCTGGAATCCGGCGTGGATTCGGTAAAAATTCTACCGCTCGCCAAGAAGCTCAACCTCTCGCGAACGAGCTTCTACTGGTTCTTCAAGGATCGGGAAGAACTCCTGAGCGCCCTCGTGACGCGGTGGCGAGAGAAAAATACCGGCAACATCATCAAGCAATCCGAAGCCTATGCGGAATCGCTGGCCGAGGCGATGCTCAACGTCTTCGATTGCTGGCTCAGCACCGATCTATTCGATGCCAGGTTCGAATTCGCCGTGCGCAGCTGGGCGCTGCAGTCCGACGAGCTTCTCGCAGAGGTCCAGCAGGCGGATCAAATTCGGCTGGAGGCGCTCAAGCGCATGTTCATGCGCTTCGGTTTACCAGAAACGACATCAGATGTCAGAGCCCGAACAACTTACCTCGTACAGATCGGATATATTTCCATGCAGTCGAAGGAGGATATCGCCGTCCGCATGAAACGGATTCCGGAATATATCGCGATCTACACGGGTGAAATACCACAGCAGAGGGAGCTTGACCGCTTCTTCTCCCGGCATGGCTATAGACCGGATGAGGGAAACCCGAGGTGAGCGCTCCTTTGAGAATTGGCATAATCGGTGGCAGTGGCTGGCTCGGCGGTGCAATCGCCGGCTCGATCCTCGATGCCGGCCTGATCAATTCTCAAGATCTCTCCCTCTCCTATCGCAGCGAGCCGCCCTCCCGTTTCCCGAATTCCTTCTGGACCTCAGACAATCAGGAACTTGCCGACCGCTCGGACGTGATCCTTCTCTCTGTCCGTCCCGATGACTGGCGTCCCCTCGCGGTCGATGCCGGCGGCAAGCTCGTCATCTCGGTGATGGCCGGCATCCGTCTTACCGCCCTTTCCGAGCGCCACAACACCAGCCGCGTCGTCCGTGCCCTGCCGAATGCCGCCGCCGAGGTGGGAAAATCCTATACGCCCTGGATCGCCGCACGCGATGTCACGCAGGACGACCGCGCTGTCGTCCGCGCCATTTTCGAAACCTGCGGAGCGCAAGACGAGGTCGCGGGGGAAAGCGACATCGACTACCTCACCGGCCTTTCCGGGTCCGGACCGGCATTCCCGGCGCTGCTTGCGGCCGCCATGATGCGCGACGCCGTTGCCCAAGGTCTGCCGGCGGAGATTGCGCGCCGCGCCGTCAACACGGTGATATCGGGCGCCGGCCGCTTGCTGGAGCGCCATGACGGATCTCCCGACGATGTCGTTCAAACCTTCCTCGACTATCGCGGCACCACCGCGGCGGCCATCGAAGGCATGCGCGTTGCCGGGTTCGACGCTTCTGTCGCCGACGGACTGTCGGCGGCATTCAAGAAATCGGTAAGTATGGGAGAAGCTTCCTGACAACCGTTGGAGCGGGTTCTGCGGTGCCCCGTTCGACACAACAAGCCGCTAAGCAGAGGGAACGAGAATGAAGAAACTACTCGCAACGACGTGTCTGACGTTCGGCCTGATCGGCGGGGCGTCTTTCGCCAGCGCCGCCGAATGCGGCAGCGTGACCATCGCCAGCATGAACTGGCAGAGCGCCGAAGTTCTGTCCAACCTGGACAAGTTCATCCTGAACGAAGGTTATGGCTGCGAAGCCGATATCACCGTTGGCGATACCGTCCCCACCATTACGTCCATGGCCGAAAAGGGCCAGCCGGATATCGCGCCTGAAGCCTGGATCGACCTGCTGCCGGATGTCGTCAAGAAGGGCACGGACGAAGGCCGGATCGTTCAGGTCGGCTCGCCGCTGCCCGACGGCGGCGTGCAGGGCTGGTGGATTCCGAAATATCTCGCCGACGCCCATCCCGATATCAAGACCATCGGTGACGTGCTGAAGCATCCGGAACTCTTCCCCGATCCCGAGGATCCGAAGAAGGGCGCCATCTACAACGGCCCGCAGGGCTGGGGCGGCACCGTTGTCACCTCGCAGCTCTACAAGGCGTTCGGCGCCGACAAGGCCGGCTTCACCCTCGTCGACACCGGTTCGGCTGCTGGCCTCGACGGCTCGATCGCCAAGGCTTACGAACGCAAGGAAGGCTGGGCCGGCTATTACTGGGCGCCGACCGCGCTGCTCGGCAAATATGAGATGGTCAAGCTCGAAGCCGGCGTGGCGAACGATGCCGCCGAATGGAAGCGCTGCAACACCGTTGCCGACTGCCCCGATCCGAAGCCCAATGCATGGCCGGTCGATCACGTCGTCACCCTCGTTGCCAAGCCTTTCTCTGAAAAGGTCGGCCCTGAGGTCATGGACTACCTGAAGAAGCGCTCCTGGAGCAACGAAACGGTCAACAAGCTGATGGCCTGGATGACCGACAACCAGGCGACCGGCGAAGATGGCGCCAAGCACTTCCTGCAAGAAAACAAGGACGTCTGGACCAAGTGGGTCTCGCCTGAGGCAGCCAAGAAGATCGAAGCTGCCCTCTAAAGCAAATATTGCGGTGCGCGAAAGCGCACCGCTTCTCGCTGCCGATAAAATCAAAAAGACTGCCACGGCTCTTTGAAGAAAAGGGGAACCGAATGGAATGGTTTTATAAATTCCCGCATATGAACGACGACGCGCTTCGAAATCTGAAGAAGGCGATCGATGACGGTTTTCGTGCCTTTACCCGCGCCTATGGCGACGGCATCGAAAATCTCTTCATCCCGCTCCAGCATTTCCTCATCGGCGCCGAACGTTTCATGACGCAGACGCCGTGGCCGATCATCACCCTGATCGTTCTGGTCATTGCCTGGTTTGCGAGCCGCAGCCTGAAGATCGTGGTCGGCTGTCTCGTGACACTGCTCCTGATCGGCTATTTCGACATGTGGGACGATACGATGCGGACGGTCTCGATGATCTTCGTCTGCACGGTTCTCTCCATTGCCATCGGCATCCCGATCGGCATCATGATGGCGCGCTCCGACCGACTGCAGCGCATCGTCAATCCGATCCTCGACGTCATGCAGACCATGCCGAGTTTCGTCTACCTCATTCCCGTCGTGATGCTCTTGGGCATCGGCAAGGTGCCGGGACTGATCGCCGTCGTCATCTATGCCATCCCGCCGATGATCCGGCTGACCGATCTCGGCATCCGCCTGGTCGACAAGGACGTGCTCGAGGCGGCCGACGCCTTCGGGACGTCGAGGTCGCAGAAGCTGTTCAAGGTGCAACTGCCGCTTGCCCTTCCCACCATCATGGCCGGCATCAACCAGACGATCATGATGGCGCTCGCCATGGTGGTCATCGCCTCGATGATCGGTGTCCAGGGCCTTGGCCAGCCGGTGCTGAAGGCGATCGCCAACCAGTATTTCACGCTTGGCATTTTCAACGGGCTTGCCATCGTCGGCATCGCCATCATCTTCGACCGGGTCAGCCAGGCGTATGGCAAAAGGCTCCAGAAGCATCGGGAGACCGTCCATGGCTGACCATCGTTTCGGCGGCATCAAGATCCGCAATCTCTACAAGATCTTCGGTCCCAACCCCTCCGCCTATGTCGATGCGGTTCAGAAAGGCCTGACGAAGACCGAACTCAACGCAAAGCACGGCCATGTGCTCGGCCTCAGGGATATCAATGTCGAGATCCCTTCCGGCCGCATCCAGGTCATCATGGGCCTTTCGGGATCGGGCAAATCGACGCTCATCCGTCACATCAATCGCCTGATCGATCCGACGGCGGGCGAAGTTCTGGTCGACGGCGTCGATGTCGTGAAAATGAACGAGACCGAATTGCGGACGTTTCGCCGGCAGCAGACGGCAATGGTGTTCCAGAAATTCGCGCTGCTTCCGCACCGGAATGTCCTCGACAACACCATCTTCGGCCTCGAAGTGCAGGGCATGGAGCGTGCGAAAGCGGTCGACGTCGCCATGGGCTGGATCGAGCGCGTGGGGCTCAAAGGTTTCGAAGAGAAATATCCGAACCAGCTTTCCGGCGGCATGCAACAGCGTGTCGGCCTGGCGCGCGCCCTTTCCAATGATGCGCCGGTGCTCTTGATGGACGAGGCCTATTCGGCACTCGATCCCTTGATCCGCACAGACATGCAGACGGTCCTGCTCGACATCCAGAAGGAGATCAAGAAAACGATCGTCTTCATCACCCACGACCTCGACGAGGCCCTGCGCCTCGGCGACCAGATCGCCATCCTGCGCGACGGCGAAGTCATCCAGCAGGGCACCAGCCAGGATATCGTTCTGCGTCCGGCGGATGATTACATCGCCAACTTCGTCAAGGAGGTCAATCGCGGCCGGGTCATCCATGTCGAAGCCGTCATGACGCCGGTGCACGCCGGTGCGGCACCGATCGGACTGGCGATTGCGGCGGGAACGACGGTCGAAGAGGCCGTCCGGATGATGGCATCTGCGCCGGAGGGCAATGCCAAGGTGGTGTCCCCGTCCGGGGAAACGCTGGGTCTCGTCACTTTCCGCCAGCTTGCAAGCGCAATGGTGAACTCGAAAGAGATGGCAGCTCGACACGATAGCCCCCTTTCGGTCGCGCTCTGAAGCAACCGCAGCGGCGAGACGGAATGCCGCCTGGCCTACAGTGCCCGCAGCGCATCTTTCGGGACGCGCTGCGGGCACTGCAGTTTTGAATTCATGCGCCACATCTGATAGTCGTTCCCTTGGAATCGCGATGGTGCAGGTGCTTCCGGCGCAGTGCCTGAATCGAATTCTTCCTTCGTCCCGAACGCGTGATTCAAGATTTTTGCCCGATTTTCACAGGTCAGCCCCACGGAACAAGAGGCTTCACGCGAGTACCCTATGTACAATTTGCGCAAGATCGATCCGGTCTGCGTCACGAAACACAGATCCGCGGACAATATCGCGCCACGACAATTGCTCCATGGCTGCGAAACAATAAGATGACATTCGACCCGGACCATGATGGTCTGCGGTCCCGAAGCAAAGCCCATCCATCGTCACCCCATTGGGATGGAAGGGACTCTATCCATACGCGCTCCATCCCGTGCGTATGCTTGCCTGTCTGCCTGCCGGAGGCCCTCTCAGCGGTCCACTAGAACCTTCGGCAGGCAACCGCGCCCACCAATGCCGCGCTTGAGCCTGCGTCGCCCCCAAGCGAACAGAGATAAATAGCTTCGATTGAGGCTATCGTCTCATCCTGAGACCATATCGAAACCATCCGCCCGGCTCTCCCCAATCTCCTCGACCTCTGTCAGTTTCCTGCCGCCTCGCTGGGAAAAATCTCCCCGGGAACGGGTCGGCTTTCTTAATGACAATTCCGCCTGAGCCTGAATTAACTGGCGCGCCGCCGACACGCGGCATGCCGCGCAAAGAGACAGAGGTTTGGCGATCACGACATGCGGAAAATCAAAGACATTAAGGTGCAATGAGCGATTTGAATGATCGCGACGCGCTCTGGCCCCAAATTCCACCAGCTCAACCAGGGCCTGCTGCATTTCGGGCTCTGATCGGCTAATATCCTCATCTGGCTTCGTCCGCCACGCCTCTGCTGGGCGCTGGGGGCAACGGAGGATAACGAGCAATGTGCGAAGCAAAAAGAGGGACGTAAATCACTGAATTCGGCCTAAGCGCCGAACCGGTATCTGCGAGCGGACAAAGATGCAAGCCGACGCAGCCGCATTCAATGGGAGCAGCATGTCAGAAAACAATACGCCGCAATTCTCGTTTCGATTTCGCGGTTCATCCTTCGACAATATGGTCGAAACCCTGGGAGGCGCGTTTGGCGCATTTGATGCCGCGCCTGTCGGCCGCGCCGAGAACTTCCGCTGGGGGCTGGATATTTCCGCGGGCAGCAGCGCGGTCATGCTCACCGGTTATCACGAGGCGGAGTTTCAGTTCAATATCGAGCCGACCGTCGATACGGCGGAGTATTTGTCGTTTGTGGTGCCGCGCAGCGGCGGCATGGCCGTCACCTATGGGGACCGCATCGCCGAGGCCGGACAGGGAAAATTGCTTCTCTATAACAATTTCGAGCCGGACAGCGTCATCATGTACGGGCAGTCGAATGTCATAGACGAATTGCTGATCAATTGGTCCGTCATCCTCCAGACCATCGGTCAAACCTTCGAAATACCGTTCAGCGGATCTCTCGACCTGCTGCCCGAACTGGATCTGTCGACGCCCGTCGGCCAGACGATCGGCAACCTGACGGAAACGATCATGTCAGGCATGCGTGACGACGGCCCGCTTTTGCAATCGCCGATCGCCATGGCGCATATGACGCAGGCGCTGGCCGATCTGGTGGTGCGCCTGCTGCCCCACAAGCTGTCGCATTTCCTGGAGACGGGGCCGGCCCTGATCGCTCCCCGGCATGTGCGCAAGGCGATCGAATTCATGCATGCCAATATCGATCAGCCGATTACCATGCCGAAGGTCGCCGAAGCGGCTGGCGTTTCCAGCCGGGCGCTCGAAACCGGCTTTCGCGCGTTTCGGGGGACGTCTCCGGCCGTCTATCTGCTGACGCTTCGACTGCGCGCGGCGCGCCAGGACCTGCTCAATCCCGAGAGCAGGGAGACCATGAAAGCGATCTGTCTCAAATGGGGCTTCTTTCATTTCGGCCGGTTTTCCGCAGTCTACAAGTCGACATACGGGGAATATCCTTCCGACACCCGCAAACGCGTCGGCCAACGATAACGGCCGCGGTTTCCCTATGACGGCGGCATCTCGTCCCGCGGCAGGAGTGCATAGTGCACTCTCATCGTCCTCGCATCCCGCCTGACGATCTCAAGCACACCGTCGCGTTCCGCCAGCGCATTGAGTTCGCGCAGCACGAGGGAATGTGCGATCCCCAGCATGCGCGCAAAGGAGCGGCTGTCATTTGCAATCCCGAGCTCTGCGGCGACGAGGAGACCGGCTTGGATGGATGTCAGCCTGATATCCCTCTCCTGCGCCTCCGTGACGAGGGCGAGAAATCGGTCGACGTCGGAGACCTCTTCGCTCACGCGGCGTTTCGCCGGCGGAAGGACACCATGATCGATTTGGAGGTGGGCGTATCGCTCTCCTTGCCGGCGCTGCCAAGCGGCACGAGCACGTTCAGCTCGGGATAATAGCCCGCGATGCTGCCCCTCGGAATGTCGTAGGGCACGAAGCGGAAATCCCGCGCGATGCGCTCGATGCCGTCATCATGCTCGCCGATCACGTCGACCCGTTCACCGGCTCTAGCATTCATCGTCTTCAGGTCTTCAGGATGGATGAAGATGACCTGCCGCTCGCCATAGACGCCGCGGTACCGGTCGTCGAGGCCGTAGACCGTCGTATTATACTGATCGTGCGAGCGGAACGTCTGCAGCGCAAAACGCCCCTCGCTTTTCCGCGCACGCTGATGCACAGTCTCCTCGGGAAGCGGCCCGGAAGAGAACGATGCCTTGCCCGCCGGCGTCTGCCACTCCCGATGGGCGGCCGCGTTGCGGAGATGGAAACCGCGCGGCTTTCGCAGGCGTTTGTTATAGTCTTCGAAGCCTGGAATGGTCGCCTCGATATGATCGCGGATGCGGTCGTAGTCGCCGGCAAGCTCTGCCCAGTCGACCACGACGGAGCCGACCGCAGCTTCCGCGATGCCGGCGATGATGGCGACTTCCGAGAGAAGATGCGGCGAAGCCGGCCGGTTGATGCCGGCCGAGCCATGCACCATGCTCATCGAATCCTCGACGCTCACCAGCCGCGAGCCGCCCGCCGCATCCCGGTCCATCTCGGTGCGTCCCAGGCACGGCAGGATGAAAGACGCCTCGCCGGGCATGAGATGCGAATGGTTGGGCTTGGTTGCGATGTGGACCGTCAGCTTCAGCCGTCGAAGCGCCTTTTCGACGAGCGCGCTGTCGGGCGTGGCACGCGCGAAATTGCCGCCGAGGCCGATGAAGGCTTCGGCCGAGCCATCGAGCATCGCTCCGATCGCGGCTAGGACGTTGTGGCCATGGCGGCGGGGGACGGCGAAGCCGAAGTGTTTCTCCAGCGCATCGAGAAAATCCTCCGGCGGCTGTTCGTTGATGCCGACAGTGCGATCGCCCTGAACATTGGAATGGCCGCGAACAGGGCAGAGGCCGGCACCCGGCCTGCCGATATTGCCGCGCAGAAACATGAAGTTGGCGATTTCTCGGATCGTCGCCACCGAATCCAGGTGCTGGGTGACGCCCATCGCCCAGGTGCAGATCACCCGTTCGGCCTTGATATAGACCTCGGCCGCCCGCTCGATCTGCTCGCGCGTCAGTCCCGACTGGTCCTCGATCTCTGCCCAGCTGGTCGCCTCGACCGCGGCGCGATATTCCTGAAAACCCGCGCAATGTGCGGAGAGGAAGGCATGGTCGAGAACGGGCGGCAGGCCGGCGGCGACCGCAGCATCCTCTGCGGCCAGGACGGCCTTCGCCATTCCGCGCACGGCGGCCATGTCGCCGCCGAGCTGCGGTTGCAGATAATGGCTGGCAATGTCGGTCGAACCGCCGCGCATCATCTCGATCTTGTCCTGCGGGTCGGAGAAGCGCTCCAGGCCGCGCTCGCGAATGGGATTGAAGACGACGACGCGGGCGCCGCGGATCGCCGCGCGGCGCAGGTCGCCGAGCATTCGCGGATGGTTTGTGCCCGGGTTCTGGCCGATCACGAAGATCGCATCGGCCTCTTCGAAATCCTCCAGAAGCACGGTGCCCTTGCCGACGCCGACGGCCTGACGCATGGCGATGCCGCTCGCCTCATGGCACATGTTGGAGCAATCGGGAAAATTGTTGGTGCCAAAGATGCGCACGAACAGCTGATAGAGGAAGGCGGCCTCGTTGCTCGCTCGGCCCGAAGTGTAGAATTCCGCCCGATCGGGATTGTCGAGGCCTTTCAAAATGCCGCCGATCTCGGCAAAGGCATCCTCCCACGAAACCGGCAGGTAACGGTCGCTCGCCCCGTCATAGCGCATCGGATGCGTGAGGCGGCCATTAAGTTCCAGCTCGTAATCGGTCAGCTGGCGAAGCTGCGAGACCGTGTTTGCCTCAAAAAAGGCGGGCGTCGCCCGTTTCTCCGTCGCCTCCCACGCGACAGCCTTCACACCGTTCTCGCAGAATTCGAACGACGATCCGTGTTCCGGATCGCCCCAGGCGCAGCCCGGGCAATCGAAGCCATCAGGCTGGTTCGCCTTCAGCATGGTTCGAGCCCCTGATAGAGGCATGCCGCTTTGAAGCAACTGCTTGCCGCAGCTCTTCAACGCGCCCCAGCCGCCGGCTGCCGCCGATTTCTTGCCAATGAATTTTGTGTCCATGCGCCCTGTATTGTCGAAGCGCGGAAAACATCAAGCCTGCAGGAACGATGGTTCGATAGAAAAAACCTATCGATGCGGGCGGATGACCGTCTTCGCCGGGGATTTCGATCTAGCCGACGTCCTTCATGCCATGCCTTTCGTCCGGCGAATGGGCGAGAATCCGGTTGCGGCCTTGCGTCTTGGCGTCGTAGAGCGCGGCATCGGCCTCGGTTAGGAGGCGGGTCGGGTTGACCCGCAAGGTGGCTCCCGTAGCGCAGGAAATGCCGATGCTGGCGGTGACCCGTCCGAATTCGCTGCCGGAATGAACGATATTTTCCTGGGCCAGGCGACGAGCGAATTGCTCCGCGACAATCATCGCTCCTTTCGCACTGGTTGCGGGGAGCAGAACCACGAATTCCTCTCCGCCGTAGCGCGCGACGATGTCTGCCGGCCGGCTGACGGACTGGTGCAGGCACTTGCTGACGATACGCAGACATTGGTCTCCGACGGGATGGCCATAGGTATCGTTATAGGCCTTGAAGCGGTCGATATCGATCATGAGAAGGCTGAAGGGCGTGTTCTTCCTGGCGCTGCCGGCGGTCTCGCGGGCGAAAGCCTCGTCGAAAGCGCGGCGGTTGGCCATACCCGTCAATCCATCGGTCTCGGCAAGATTCCTCAGTTGCTCCGCCGATAGCCTGAGCGCGATTTCCGCCTCCTTCGTCGCCGTGATGTGCGAAACGACGGCCATTGCCGCACCGTCTTCGGCAAGCCTCGTCCGGATGCTGCGCCAGTCGCCGTTATGAAGCTGAACTTCCTCATCCTTATTGGTGTGCAACGAGGCGCTGGCGGCCTTGATCCACTCCTCGCGATCCTCCGGGATGCCGGCCCGCTCCTCCGTTTCAGCGACCCGGCGAAGGATATCGCTGATATGCGCGCCGACCACACGGGCATCTCCGGAGAGCGGAAACGCGCTGCGATACTGCTCGTTGCAGAAGATCAGGAAACCCCTTTTGTCGTACATGGCGATGCCGTCGGACATGCCGGCCATCGCATGCGACAACAGGTTCTTGCTTTCGCGCAATTCCCGCTCCAGCGCAGCACGCTCTGTCACATCACGTGTCACGCCGGCAAGGCCGATCACCCGGCCCTGCTTGTCTCGCAGCGGCACCTTGGAGGCGAGCAAGGCTCTGCCTTCGATAAGTTCGGGGCAGTCGATCAGAGGCTCGCCTGTCTCCATCACTTGCTGCTCGCGATGATACAACTCCTCAGCGAGCGGCCGCGACATGAGATTGAAATCCGACAATCCCGTCATCTCCGCCGTCGTCCGGAAACGGTAGAGACGGATCATGTTTTCATTGACGGTGATGAAGCGGCTGTTTCGATCCTTCACATAGAGATAGTCGGGCGACTGCGAAAATGCGGTCACCAAGATGCTGCGTTCCAGCTGCCATTGCTGCATCTTCAGGAGAACGAAACCGCACAGTATCGTCGCCAGGCAATTCAGTGCCGTCAGGGGAAAACCGATGCCGGCCAGCACATCGGCACTCGCCAGGGTGGGAAGCAGCGTCATCGATGCGACGATCACGCCGGCAAGAGCAATGCTCAGCAGCACAACGTCCGTGAACCTGGGCGATCTCTTGCGAATCCAGAAATGGGCAATCAAGCCGATGGCTGTCGCGGCAGCCATCGAGACGATAGCGTCAGGCATTACCGCGCCCCCGACGGCAAAACGGAAAGCTCCCGCCAGCGCAACCGCAAAGGCCGCCGCAATCGGCCCGCCGAACATACCCGCCAGCGCAAGCGGCGAGAAGCGCAGATCGATATAGATGCCGGGATGGAATTCGACGGCCAGCAATATCGAGCCGATAGAGGCGCCACCGGCGATGATTCCGAACGCGATTTTTTGCTGCAGGAGCGAATGACGCTGAAACTGGGTCGAAAAATGCGCCCAGAGCGATATTGCCAAGCATACGAAGGAAAGATTGCCACCGAATTGCGTCCAGATGCCATTCACCACGTGGATCCACCTTCCAAGACTTGTAACGAACTGATCATAGGGCAACACTGGTTTGAGCTTAGTTAAATCGAAGGCCCAGCGGCCTGTATTTGCTCGCAGACATTGTCTCTTCCTGAACCATCGACTGCCCCGAAAGTTGTGCGCCTGCGCTTTCCCGATGCAGTCTGAGCGAAATCTCGTAGGGCGGCGCGGGTTTTCCGACCAGGAAACCCTGAAGCTGATCGCAGCCGCAGTCTCGCAAAATCTCCATCTGCCACTGGTTCTCGATGCCCTCGGCCGTGACAGGAATCCCGAGTGCGGTCGCCAGGGCGATGGTCGCGCGCAGAACGCCGACGCCGCTGTCGTTCTCCCCGACGCCGGAGACCAGCGAGCGGTCGATCTTCACGCGGTCGAACCCGAACTGCCGCAAAGCGCCGATGCTGGCATAGCCGCAACCGAAATCATCGAGCGCGAACTTGATGCCCACGCGCCTGAGCTGATCGATGGAGCGGCGAGCCTGATCGGGGCTCGTCATCAGCACGCCTTCGGTTATTTCAAGCGTCAGGCGGGTGGCGTCGAAACCGGACTCCTCCAGGATTGCGGTCACCTGTGCTGCAAAATCCGGATTGCAGAGCTGGACCGGCGAGACATTGACCGACAGGGAAAGGCCCGGCCAGTTCCTGGCATGCTCGATCGACCTCCGCAGCATATGCGCGCCCAGTGCATCGATGAGGCCGGATTTTTCGGCGAGCGGAATAAAAACCTCAGGGCTGATGTTTCCGGCCGGGCTGCGCCAGCGCGCCAGCGCCTCGAGGCCGATAATGGCGCCCGTCGCAGCCGAAACGAGCGGCTGGAAGGCAGGTTCGATCACGCCATTCCTGATCGCGTTCCGCAATCCGTCTTCCAGTTCCGCGAGGCGCTGGCGTTCGCGATCGAACTCCGGATCATATGCGACGACCTGGCTCTTGCTATTTTCCTTGGCGCGGCAAAGGGCCATGCCGGCCCGGCGCAGCAGCTCTAGGGGCGTGATATCGTTGGCTCGAAGCGCAACGCCGATGCTCGCCCTGACCTCGATCGTCCGGCAGCCGATCTTGAACGGCTCGGCAAAGAGCCCGAGGATTGCGTTCTCCATCCCGCTTCCCGCAGCCGAGCCAAGACGCACCAGCGCGAACTCGTCGCCGCCCAGCCTGGCCGCCGCAAGGATTTGCCGGTGGCACGCTTGGAGAGCGTTGGCGACAATATTGATGAGCTCATCTCCAACCGCATGGCCCCAGGCATCGTTGACGGCTTTGAATCCGTCGAGATTGATCACGTAGAGGGACACGTCAGGCGCTGCGCTATCGACATGTTCCAGGGCCTCGAGGAGGCCATGCCTGTTGAGCAGGCCGCTCAGACAGTCATGGCTTGCGACGAAACGCGCGGCCTCGGCCTGTCGGCGCAGGCGCTGCGTCTCGAACATGCCGGCTAACAGGGCGGCCATCAGAAAAAGCATGAGAATGCCGACGGAGGCGGCGATATAGGGATAGACCTCTTCGAAGACGGCGTTTCCGGGCGCCTTGCTCGGCCAGACGAGGTAGGCGATGGCGCCGCCGTTCATGTCGGTGATCGCATTGCTGAGCAGCCCGGGCTCCGGCGTCGATTGCAGCAGCAACCCATCCAGCCCAAACTCTTGCGAGAGCGTATCGATAGCCTCCGGCGTCAACTCCTTCGAGAACGTCAGGACACTGGGTTTTGGAAGCCCTTTGGCGGCGTTGAAAGGCTGGATCGCCTGGGATGCCGCAAGCGCGACGCCGGTCTTCGTCTTGAAGAAATTGATCAGCGGCGCCGAATGCGGGCTGGCGGCGGCTTCGATCTGCCTGTCGAAGGCTTTCCCGAAATATTCACGTGGCTCGAACGGTTTGCCTTTCGAAAAGGCGGAAATGGCATTGCCGCCCGGGCCGATCACGATCGCGGCGTCATAGAGCGGATAATCGGCTGAAGTCTTGCCCCAGTTCTCATAGGCCCAGTCGGCGAACGTGGAGGAACCGACGGTCGCATAGGCGTCGTCCCAAATGGCATTGTCCTTGACGGTCGCTCCCAGCCTGCTTGCAAACGCATCGAGAGCGGCATGCGCTGCGCGATTGGCGCGCGCATCGTCGATTTCATTTGCCGACCGCGTCATCGTCATGACGACATGTGTCTCAAGGCCGGTCAGCAGGAATGCCACGGCCAGAAAGCAGGCGGTCGCCGCAGCAATGGGGGAGATATGGGCGCGAACACGCCCTGCCAGAGTGGACCACATGAGACGTACGCAAACCGGGATGGAAAGATCATGCCCAAGGACGGCAGAAGACATCATGTCCGCAACGCGCTGCAGTCCAGCCGCTAACATCCGCTGCCATAAGGCATGCTTAACAAGCGCGCCCTCTGCTCGGGGATAGGCGCTCCCGTGACGCAATTGTGCGCCGTTCGGATAGTTTTGCGCAAACGGACCACTTCCTCTCCACGGCTTGCAGCGACGCCGATATCGACGGCGCGGTCAATGCCGCCATCTTCAGCACATTCATGGACCAAGGTCAGATCTGCATGTCGACGGAGTGGATCATCGTCGACGAGGCGATCGCTGATGAGTTCCTCGCCAAGCTGGCGGCCCGCGCCAGCCAGTTGCCAGCCGGCGATCCCCGCGGCCATGTCGTGCTCGGCTCGCTGATCAGCCGCGACGCGGCGAAGAAAATGGAGGCGCTGATCGCCGATGCCACGGCTGCGCTGGATCACAGCGGAGGATTCCGCCCGGCATTATCCGTTCTGACGGCGCAGGGCATCACCGGCGCCGCTACGGCCACTGCTGTCGTGGCGCTGCCTTTTACGCAGTTTTGCCGGAATCGTTCTGGGGACCATCCAGCGCGTCGGCAAGCTTCACCCAGAGATCATGGGCTGGCGAGGGGATGGGGCGCGAACCCTCGTCGGAAATCCGAAGTCCGAAGGAAACCTCGTTCGATTTGGAAGTCGTCAGCATCTGGCGAAATTTTGCAGCCTTGTCCGCGAACTGGTCGCCCCCCTGTTCCCCCAGTACCGCGCGAAATGTTGCTACGGCGAGATTGAAGTTCCTCTGGAGCTGCCCGAACGCGCCACGGTGTTTCTCCCGCATGCTTCCATGGAGATCTCCCTGGGCAAGAGCGGCTGTCGCCTGGTTGAAATCGGAAAGGTTATCGTCGATCGACACGATCAGTTCGTTGAGGATGGCCGCCGAACGGCGAAGATCCGGATCGGCGTAATCGGTATTCATTCGCCGCGCCACGTCCCCGCCAATGACGGCGGTGACCAACCCCGCCATCTCGGCGCAGAAGCGGGCCTTCTGATCGTGTAGATCGGCTATCGGGCCGTTCGCTCTCTCGACCATGCGCGCGCAGCCCTAGCGTGAAACGCCGGTGGCGCAAGACCCGCGGCCGAGCACAAGCGCATAAATGCTATGAACCATATCCTATTCCCGTCTGCCTGCTGACCAATCCTGCCACTGCCACACAAGCCGGCATCACGAGGTGACAAGAGCGCCCCCATCCAAGGCGGCAGCACTTAAGAAAGTCCTTCGGCGCTTCGACGGCCGGATTTTTTGCGCGCAAAACGGATAGCATCTACGCATTTCGATCGGGGCGGCGGCATTCAGACTTCGAGGGGATTGATGTCGGGGGATGTAGGGAGGCAGGAAGATGAGTCCGGCCCCTGTCTTTCGGATAGCCCGGCGCACAGCCTGGCCTTTGTGGCTGCCGAGATTGTCGAGGACGACGATGTTGCCCAGCGACGGAGGCTAATCTCTTTCGAGAAATTGCCGCCATTTCAAAACGTTGCTGATGCATTAGAGCGGTTAGTGGCCGATAATCGCTCCCGCGAATCTCAGATTAAATGCCAAACGACATGAGCCCCGTTCTGCGAACGAGCATGAAGTGGCGCGAACGTTTCAGTGTGCGACGCCTGGTTCCTCGCGTGCCCTCACGATGGCGTCCGCTTCCTTGCCGTATAGCTCCTCGAAGTGATCGAAGGTCTTGGAAAAATAACCAATGCCCTGCGTCGCCGAGCGCAACGCCCGCGCCAGATCGTCAAGGGCGCTGCCCGGAATGAGTGCCCGGAAGATGTCCCATCCCTTAGCGGTTTCATCCCGGTCGAAGCCGAGAACCTGACCCTTGAGAGCGGAGACGATCTGGACGAGGCTGCCGGAATAGATCGACGGAATGTGAATTTCGCTGCGGAAGACCGGTTGCATTAAAACGGCCGACCCTTCGGAAAGCGCCTGTCGCACTCCCATTTTCGACGCAGTCCGGAAGGCGTGTTCCGAACTGTCGACGGCATGGTACTGACCATCGTACAGCGTTACGCCGACATCGATGACCTGGAAGCCTAGCGGCCCTTTCTCCATCGCTTCGCGCGCGCCTGCTTCGACAGCAGGGATGTAGTTGCGCGGAACGACGCCACCCTTGACGGTTTCGCTAAAGGTGAAGCCCCGGCCCCGCTCATTGGGGCGAATGCTCAGCTTCACATCCGCGAACTGTCCGGCACCGCCGGTCTGTTTGCGGTGACGGTAATGAACCTCAGATGGTTTCGCAATTGTCTCGCGGTAGATCGGGCTGGGCGTTCGATCGGTTACGTGGATGTGAAACACGTCGGAGAGGGTTCGGCAGAGATCGCGCAGATGCACCGGCCCCTGAGCGCAGACGAGCTGGGCGCCGGTGCTTTCCTCCTGCAAGACCGTTAGGCCGCGATCCGTCTCGGAAAGTTTTGCCAGCGTTTCGGAGAGCTTGTTTTCATCGCGCTCGCTGCCTGGGACTAGAATCCTTTCAAGCATCGGCGTGGGTGGCTCCGTCCATTCAGGCGGGGCGACCACCGCGTCTGATGTCAACAGCGAAGGGACGGGCAAATGGTCGGACTTGACCGTCGCAAACACATCCCCCGACGCAGGCACAACCGCCGAACTGGACCGCCCGTTTGCGAGATTCTGTACGGCGCCGAGGCTGGAGCCGCCCAGTGATGCGCCCTGCCGCAGTCCCTCGCCAAGCGCGCGCACGAGCACTGTCTTACCGACATTCTGGCGATGATAGGCATGGAAGCTCACGGCGGTCAGCTTGTTTTCATCGACACTGCCCGCCCGAGCCAGGCGCTGTCGAAGAACCCCCACCGGCGGCGCCTCGTGGCGCAGCGCCTTCATCAGCCTCATCATGCCGTTGCCGTGACTTGCGGCACCGATCAGGACTGGAATAATCCTGTTTTCCCTGAGAACCCGCGATGAAATGGCATAGAGCGCGTCGCTGGGCGGCTCGCGATCTTCGATCAGTTCCTCGAGAAGCCAGTCATCGAATTCGGACAGGTGTTCCAGGAGCGCGCTGCGCGCTTCGTGCTCGCGCTCGGCGGCGCTTTCGGGGATTGCGATCAGCGCCGAAGTCTGGCCCTCCCGGTAGCGCCACGCCCGCTCCGAAATCAGATCGCAACTGCCTATGATCCTGTCCCCCTCACGGATCGGGATCTGGCGAAGCAAGAGCGTGTGGTTGGCGTAGTCTTGAAGCGCGGCGATCACGTCCCTCAGCCGCCCTCTCGGTTCGTCCATCCGGTTGACGAAGAGGATGCACGGCGTCTCCGAGGCCTCGATTACCCGCAGATAGGGCGCGGCGAGCACAGCCTCCTCGGGTGCCGATGAAACACACAGGATGCAGGCGTCGCTGGCAAGAAGCGCGTGCTGTGCATGCGCCAACGCTTCGTTGGGTCCTGGCGCATCCAGCGCACACCACGCCTCGTTTCCAAACGTGAATTCTGTGAGGTTCAATCCATAAGGGGAGCTGGATTTTCTCGGCGCCCCCTCCAGCGAGCCGAGCTTTTCCACGACTGTTGATTTTCCGGTCTGCGAGGGTCCAAGCACGGTAAAGCAGCGCATCGGCATTCCTCCAACTGCCATAAACACAATTTTCAGCCATCATAGGATGCCCTGAACCGCGGCAAGGCGCCAGAGGTGTTCGGTTTCACAACGCTTTGACCTGGACTTGCATTTGAGGCTGATGTCGTCTTGCATTCAATCATGAGATTCTGTCTGCAACGGTTTCAAGAGGAAACCTACCGGGGCAAATTACCGGACGCTACCAGCAGGGATCGTTTGAGATACAATTTGCTGCTGCCCTCCGACTTCGACTGCAAATGAATAATAGATTTCGTCAGGCACCCGCGAGACAGCCTCGGAAATTTTCAGTTTTTGATAATGGTCAGCTGTATTTTGTCCCGCATTTCTATTTCGAAAATAGATCTCGTTTTGCGAAAGCTCGCCGTGGCTGCGGCGGAGCTGCGGTGTGAGGGCCGCCCTCTCCCGCATCAAAAATTTCCGGGAACCTTTTTGGCCGAGCTGCATCCAATGCCCGCCGCCAAAGACGTGGCAGCGCCGCTGCCGGCAGGCATTCCCTTTGCAAAGGAGACAGATCATGTTGAAACGAATTCTCGGCGCAACCTTCATAGTGGCGTCGCTCGGCACGGCTTCGATCGCCGCCGACGCCAAGCCGACCGATCCTCAGATCGCCCACATCGCCTATACAGCAGGGCAGATCGATGTCACCGCCGCCGAGCAGGCGCTGAAAAAGAGCAAGAATGCCGAGGTGGTCGACTTCGCCAAGACCATGGAACGCGACCACAAGGCCGTCAACGACCAGGCGCTTGCTCTCGTCAAGAAGCTGAAGGTAACGCCGGAGGACAATGCCGTCAGCCAGTCCTTGTCGACGCAGGCAAGCAAGGAACTGACGACGCTCGCCGCACTCGACGGCGCGGCGTTCGACAAGGCCTATATCGAAAACGAGGTCACCTACCACAAGTCGGTAAACGACGCTCTGGCCAAGGTGCTGATCCCTTCGGCTCAGAACAAGGAACTGAAATCGCTGCTGGAAACGGGCCTGACCCTGTTCAAGGAGCACCAGATGCATGCCGAGCATCTCGCTTCGATGATCAAGTAGGTCGCGATGGGATCGCTGACGAAACGGCTGCCGCTTTTGTTCGCGCTGTTTTGGGCAGGCAGCGGAGTTGCCGCAGCGGCGGAATATCAGATCACCATCGCTGGCATGAAATTCGGCGCGCCGCCGGCCAAGCCGCATGTCGGCGATGTGATCGTCTGGCGAAACGGTGATATATTCCGGCACACGGCAACGGCGCGCGACAAGAGCTTCGATATCGACCTGCCGCCGAAATCGGAGGGACGGATGACGATCAGCCGAGCGGGAGCGGTCGATTTCTATTGCCGCTTTCATCCCGCCATGACGGGCAAACTGGACGTCCAGCCATAGGGCCGGACTCCTGCAAAAATGAGGCAAGCAGGCGGAGGTTTCCATGGCAGCCACTCCGGTTCCGGTCGAACGACACCGGCAGCACTTATCGACACTCTCCGACGCCGAACTCGTGCCGCTTGCGAAGATGGGCGAAGAGCCCGCTATCCGCGCCATCATCCAACGTCACAACCAGCGCCTGTTCCGCACGGCCCGCGCCGTCATCCGCAGCGATTGGGAAGCGGAAGATATTGTGCAGGCAGCCTATGTGAAAGCCTTTACCAATCTCGCGACCTTCCGCGGTGAGGCCGAGCTTTCGACATGGCTGACCCGGATTACGCTCAACGAGGCGCTGGGCCGCGTGCGGAGCCGAAAGAACACGACCGGGCTTGAGGAAATCGACATGCAGACGACGTCGCCGGGCGGCGAAGTACTCCAGTTTCCATCTTCGCTTTCGGCAACCGACCCGGAAACCGAGCTGTCACGAAGCCAGGCGCGGCACTTTCTCGAACATGCGGTCGACGACCTTCCGGATGATTTTCGCGCCGTCTTCGTGCTGCGGGATGTCGAGGGCATGAGCACCGACGAGACCGCGTCTTATCTCGGCATCAAGCCCGAGACAGCCAAAACCCGGCTGCATCGGGCGCGGAAGATGATGCGCCAGTCGATCGAAAAACAGCTTTCCGGCGCATTCTCGGCCCTCTTCCCCTTCGACGGCGCCCGCTGTGCTGCCATGGCCGATCGCGTCATCGTCACCCTTCGTCAGACGCCGTAATATCTTACGCCATCACGCGGGACCTGCTCGATGTCTTGTCCTGAACTGAGCGGTGAAACCAGCTTCGAGGTGAGGATCTTGCGGCGGCGTCAGGCTGGGAACGACCTCGCCATGATGCGCTTCACAAAACGATTTGCCGTGACGTGGCTCTGGCTCATCTCTGCAATGTCGAGATAGATTTGGCGAAGGTCGCTCAGTGCCTCGCGCCGGTAGACGACCTTAACGCGCCGCATTGCGGGATGCTTTTTCCTGACCTTTCATGAAGCGGTCCATGTCCGCTTCCGCCTCGTCTTCCGTCAGACTCGGGCGCGGATCGTCCAAAGAACGCCGGATGCGAGCCCGCATCGCATTGAGGCGCTCGGCATCCTCGAGCCGCTGTCGCTGCCACACTCTCACCGCATCGCGCATCGCTTCGCTCGTGGTGGCGAACTCGCCGGCCTCTACCGTATCGCGGATGCCCTGCAACATGTCCGCCGTGAGGGTAATCGTTACCTTTTCCGCCGACCGATATTTTGTCACGGAAAAGCTTCGATGCGAACATCGCTCAGAGCAGCGTCGGCTGGGACACCGGATCGCCAGACGTGGTCACGATGGTCGAACCATAGGGCTCCCGCGACGTCACTACGATCTGGTCGTTTGGAAGCGGCCGGGCGAGCGCCTTCGCTTCCTCCCACGGTGCACGCATCCAAACGTCCACCTCTTCCTGTGTCAGCAAGAGAACCGGCATTGCTTTCTGGTGGATCGGCTTGACGATGTCATTGGGATCGGTGGTTAGGAAGGCGTAGAGGTCGTCGGTCGTCAGCCCGTCCTTGACCTTCCGGACGCTTTGCCACTGCGGGACATGTACCCCGGCGAAGAACATCAGTGGTTTGCTTTCGCCGTGGGCGAACCATGCGTTCGGTGTGCTCCCGCCCTCCTGTTTGCTGGTGGGATCAGGTTCGGCAAAGCTTGTCACCGGCACGATGCAACGGCTCTGGACGCCGAACCATTTCTTCCAATGCGGAAGATTGAGATTTCGAATGTTGGTGACGCCCTTGTCCGGTTCCATCCGGATGAGCACGTCCATCTCGACGGGCTTACCCTTCTGCCGCAATTTTTCAGCCCGTGCCTCGGCAGCCTGCTTGATCGCGAAAAGCGGCGATGGCAATCCCCAACGCGCATGCACGAGCTGCTTGCGGCCGTCGGCTGTGTTGCGGACGATTGGTCCAGCCTGGTCGGGGTTCATTTGGTAGGCGGGCATCAGGTTGATCAGGCTCTCGGCATCCTGGGCCCATTTGCTGACCCAGTCCTTGTCCTCCATGCGGTAGAGATTGCACATGACTACAACGACCTCGATTTCCCGTGGTCCACAGCGTAACCCTTCCGATCAGGAGGTCAAACTTTCTCTCTGGAGCCGCCCCCTCGTATTCAATTCAGAGGCGCTTTCTTATCGACATCATCAGCAGAGCGTCAAATCGGCGTTCGCGGCAAGGATGCTGCACCTTGAAGATGTCCTTGTCCGTCTCGATGAGGATGTATGCGTATTTTACGAGGTTTTCGTGTTTCTCGTTCGGCCCCGGCAATGCTTGGCTTCCGGTTTCCTTGACCGTTCCTTCAACGATCCGAACATTCTTCGGGAAATCCTCCTGCTTCGAAAGAGCCTGTTGTCCTACGAAAGCTGGGGCAAGCCTGAGCTTGTCTGAATCTTCCTTGAACTTTGAGATTCATGACGCCCTCCGCCGGATAGGATGTGCGGCGCTCGCCTCATTCCGCGGTAGCCGGGACGCTTCGGCCGACCATGAATTCCATCCGTGCTGCCCTTTATCCATAAGCCGAGACCCTTGGCCAAATCGCGATAATTTCATGGCAAACTCTTCGCAATGAGCTGATTTTTCTGCCCTTTCACAAAAACATTTACGCTTCTGAAACCTGAGCGTCACAGATTTGGCATCCAGATGCGGGCTGCTTGTACTTTCCCCAAGAAGACGGGTTTGGGACGAGCCGGCAATCCGCGTTGTTCGTCAATGCACGATGGCGCGCGTGCCGGGGCGGAAAAGTTCGATAATTCATATGTGCATGACGATCATTAATTTCCCAGCAATGCAGATGGCGCGATTATGCCGGCACTGGAAACCGGGGCACTGTCTGGAGCGACTGACTAAAGGGGCCGACTGCGAACGGCCGCTGAAAGCCTCGGCCGAATGGGCGCCGCCACGTGGCTCAGGTATATTTTATGTTTTCCGGCGCGCCAGTGCTCGACGCGCGGACCTGGGCCATGACGGCCGATCTCTCATCATCGTGACGCAACTGTCCGGCGCAAAGGCGCTCGGCACCAAGCCGCGGGCTGGAAGCAGCAGGGGTTTTTATTGCATTTTCAAGGACGAGCAGAACGGGCAAGACGCCGCAATCTGCTTAGCCGGCTTTATGTCTTTCAGATGGAGCGCAATCGGCGGAGGGTACGGATTTGAAAAATACGGTGACGCCGTCAGGAGAGTCCCATTCCTCCGTGGCGAGATATATCCGCTCCATCGGGCGCCATTACGTCATCGCCGTCGTTGTCATGACGGCTCTTCTCGCGGCGACCTTCTTCACCGTCAAGGTGGCGCTCGATCGCCACTCCCTGCAGCAGAACATCAGTTACATCATCGGACGCCAGTTCATTCGCTTTCAGCAGCTCGCCAACCAGACGCGGGCGGTCATGCGGGCCTCTGCCGATCCGAATATGCCGGAATATATTATCCGGCCGATGGTCGAAGACATTCAAAAGGCGATCGACGACATCCGTGCCATGAGCGTCCAGCTGGAGGGCCTCAACAATCAGGTGGAGGCAAACCTCCTCGAACGGTTGAACGGCCACGACGAGGCGTCGGAAAAAATGCGCATCGAGCTTGCCGGACGCCTGGAGGATTTCCTTCAAAGGGCAGAACGCGTCGTCTCGACGAAACTGCAGGAGCGGCGGGAGCGCTACAGCTTCTGGGGACCGATCGACTTCGCCGTTTCGTCCGACAGCATGCTCATGCGTCAGTTCAGCGCCGTGATCGAGAGCGCGCATGACCGAAGCGATGGGAGCATAGATCATGCCCGCCTGATCAGCGCCGGTCTCCTCGGCCTGACGGCGGCCACGCTCATCCTGGCGACCCTCATCCTTTTCATCCCGTTGCTTATCAAGCTGCGCACGGAGCACCGCCGCACACTCGATTTCGAGATCAAGCTGACGCATCTCGCCCATACCGACACGCTGACGGGCCTCGGCAACCGATCCTCCTTCAATGAGGCTCTGAACGGGCTATTCGGCTCCCTCGAGCGGACGGGCACAGGCTTTTCCATGCTGCTGGTCGATCTCGATCACTTCAAGGCAACCAATGACAGCTTCGGCCATCCGGCCGGGGATGCGGTTCTGAACCATGTCGCCGCCGCGCTGCAGAAGACGTTCCGAGCCGGCGACTTCGTCGCACGGCTTGGCGGCGACGAATTTGCCGCGCTCCTTCCCGGAATTTCCGATGCGGCGAAGCTGGAAGACATTGCCGGGCGCGCGGTTGCCGCCATTGCGGCGGAATGCAATTTCGAGGGCCGGCAGATATCGGTTTCGGCCAGTGTCGGCGGCGCCGTCGTGCCTGGCTATGCGTCTGACGAGGTGACCCTCATGCGCATCGCCGATCTGGCGCTTTATGCCGCCAAGGCCAAACGCAACACGGCCGTCATCTTCGATGAATCGTCGTTCGCCCAGCGCCTGGAACAGAACCGGCTTGCAGCCGCCCTCGCCTTCGCCGCCGACCGTGACGAGTTCGTCGTCTACTACCAGCAGAAGGTCAATCTGCAGACCGGCGAACATCTCGGCTTCGAAGCGCTGGTGCGCTGGCGTCATCCCCAGCTCGGCATCCTGCCGCCCGGCCGCTTCCTGCCGCTCATGGAGGGCCATCTCATACAAAGCATGACGCGCTGCATCGTCGATATCGTCGCTCGCGATCTGAGAGCGTGGAAAACGGCGGGGCTGCACGTGGGGTCGATCGCCATCAATCTGCCGGAAGCCCTGCTGGTCAGCCAGGACGGCTATGACCTCATTGCGGCAGCGGTCAACGCCAACCGGCTCGACTGGCGCGATTTTGCCATCGAAGTCACCGAAGACGTTTTTCTCAATCGCGGCGCCGATCAGATCGCCGAGACCATCTCCCGCTTCCGGAAACAGGGAGTGTCAGTCTCACTCGACGATTTCGGCACCGGCTTCGCATCTCTCGTGCATCTGCGCGATTTCCCTTTCGACGAACTCAAGATCGACCGCAGCTTCGTTGCCGAGATCGGCAAGGATATTCGCTCGGAACAGATCATCCGGGCGATCATCGATCTGGCCCGCAACCTCGGCAAACGATGCGTCGCGGAAGGCATCGAGGAGGAGGGCCAACGCGATTTCCTGCTGAATGCCGGCTGCGAGATCGGCCAGGGCTATCTCTACGCCAAGCCGGAACCAGCTTTTGCGGCGGTCGAACGATTGGCGCGCAGGCGAGCCCCGCGAAAACTCGAAGCGGTCAAGAACATCGCGGGCTGAAAGCCTTTCCTGGAAAGCGCCGCGGGAACGGTGCGGCAGGATTGATCAATGAACGAGGGGAGAAAGAATGAAACAGGCAATCAAACGGGCATGGCTTGCCGCGGTTTTGGCGGCTGCGGCTCCCGCGGCACAAGCTTTTGCGGAACAGGGCCTGGCCGTGGATGTCGTGCATTTCTGGGTATCGAAAAGCGAGTCGGCGGCGCTTGACGTTTACCGCACGGCCTGGGCCGCCTCCGGCAACCGGTGGATCGACATGCCGGCGGAGAACAAGGTTGCCGTCCACCGCGTGGTCAGCGACCGCATCGCGAACGGATATGCGCCGGCGGTGACGCAGTGGAACGCCAACTATGGCGCGCGCGAACTACCGGAAATGGGCATCGTGCTTGATATAGACGACGTCGCCAAGGCGGATCATTGGCAGGATGTCATTCCCGCGACGGTTCTCGACCGGATTTCCGACAAGGGAAAGGTCTACTTCGCACCGACCAATATCCACGCCGAAAACTGGCTCTGGACAAGCACGGCGGCGTTGGCCGAAGCCGGCGTGAAGACGCCGCAATCCTGGGACGACATCCTCGACGCGGCTGACAAGATCAAGGCGACCGGTCGCCTGCCGATCGCACTCGGCGGCACACGCTGGGAAGTGTCTCTCATCTTCAACGACATCATCTATCTGAAGTTCGGTCCGGAAGGTTATGCCCGTCTCATGAGCGGCGATGCCGCCCTGGTGCAGGATCCCCGCATGATCGAAGCCCTGGACATGCTGCGACGTCTGTCCAGCTATGTGGAACCGATCGGGCAGCGAAAGGACAAGACCTGGGCCGATGCCGCCGCGGCCGTGGGCCAGGGCAAGGCCGGCATGCAGTTCATGGGCGACTGGGCCAAGGGCGAGCTTGTCGCGCGCGGCTATAGCGTCGACAAGGATTTCGATTGCAGCCTCGTTCCCGGCACGTCGATCGCATATTTCATGGTGATCGATGCCTTTGCCTTCCCGCTGACAAATCGGGAGGGCACGGCGGAAGCGCAGCAGGCTTTCGCCCGCATGGTGCTCGATCGGGACAATCAGGTTGCGTTCAGCCGGTTAAAGGGATCGCTGCCCGTACGCACCGATGTCGATCCATCGGGGCTCGATCGTTGCGGCAAGCTCGGATTGGAGATGATCAAGGCCACGAAAGGTGAAGTCAGCGCGCAATCCCAGGCCATGCCGAGCCAGATGTCGGAAGGCTGGATCGGCGTTATCGGTGATTTTTTCAACGATGGGACCATCACCGCCAAAGACGCGCAGCACCGTCTGCACGACCTCCTGATGCAGGACGAATAGAATTTGCCCGCACGCGCCGGCAGCGTGCGGGCAAAGCCCGTGATCCGTCTTCATGGCAGGCGATTGCGGAACGGCCCTCCGGCGATCGCCTGCCGCATTCCATGGCGTGCTCAGTGTTTCAGCACGACCTTGCCCTGGATGCCGGCGGCGACAGCCTTTTGCGCCGCGCCGATCTCATCGAGCGGGAAAGTCTTTGCAACCGGCAGAACCAAAATGCCGCGGGACGCGGCGTCGGCCACGGCTGCGAGCGTGGCGGCATCGGCGCGGTGATAGAGTTCGTGGATGGTCACACGATTGCCGGCATTGGCACCCTCGGGCACGGGAACGATGCTGGCGACACGGCCGCCGTCCCTGACATGTCCGATGAGATGGGCTGCGACAGGGACTGCAGCGCTGATCGCGTAATCGAACGCGGCGTCGGCCGGGGCCAAGCCGATGTCGAGCGCCTCGCCGGCAAGTCGGCGCGCCTCGGCGAGCCTGTCGGAGCGGACACCGGCCACCGGTTTGGCCCCGATCTCCTGGAGATACTGGATCGCGGCGCGGCCGACGCCGCCAAGACCGCCGGAAATCAGCACGCGGTCGCCCGCCTTGACGCCAAGAGCATCGACCGATTGCCGGCCGGTGAGCCCGGCCTTAGGCAGGGCGGCGCCCTGTTCGAAGCTGAGATTGGCCGGGAGTTTGGCAATCGCCGAAACCGGAACGACACCATATTCGGCATGCGAGCCACGGCCGTTCGGGGCGAAGTCGGCAATGACGCGATCGCCGACGGCAAATCCGGTCACGCCGGAGCCGAGCTCGACGATGGTGCCGGCCGCGTCTCCGCCGAGCACGGCGGGAAGCTCCAGCGGAATATATTGGGCCACATAGCCCTGGCGGATCAGGAGATCGAAGTGGTTGACCGCGGACGCTTCGATCCTGATCAGGACCTGGCCGGCTTCGGGCTCGGGTCTCGCGACGTCATCGATCGAAAACTGGTCGACATCGCCATAGGAATTGAGACAGGCAGCTTTCATGGATCGGCACCTTTGTATATTCTGGTTGGAGATACGATAACGTTCATTATCGTTGATACGATATGATTGATTATCGCATGGAGTCAAGCGCATGAAGTCGTGGTCATCCGATCATCCGAAAGCAAAGCTGATGGCGAGCAAGCGGGCAGATATCCTGGCGGCCGCCAAAGCATCGTTCCTTGATACCGGCTATGAGGGAACGAGCATGGAAAGCATCGCCAAGGCGGCGAATGTCTCGATCATGACGCTCTACCGGCATGCGGAGAGCAAGGACGATCTGTTTCTGGCCGTGATCTCCAATGCCTGCGATCCGGATGACGAGGCCGAACGGGCTGAAATGGAAGCGCTTCTGGAAAAGCCCCTGAGAGACGTCCTGCTCTGGGCGGCGGCGATGACGCAAAGCCGCCTGACGGATCCCGACACGATCGCCCTCATGCGCACCGTCATAGCAGGCGCCAGCCGGTTTCCCGGCCTGGCGGAGATGGCGCATAAGAGCCTTGTGGGCAATCTTGAAGGCATGGTCGCCTTCATGCTCGGCCTCAAGCAGGAGGCGGCCGGCGCCAACGCCGAGCGCCGGCACGAACTTGCCGTTCGTTTCATCGACCGGCTGCTCGGCACCCATATGCTCGGCGTGCTGATGGGACTGCCCGGTCCGTCGCTGCAGGAGCAGGAGGAGAGAGCCGAAAATGCCGCCGACGCATTGATCGCCGCGCTTGGGCAGCCGGCCCGCTGAGTATGAACGGGGCGCCGGCGAAAATGAATCTCATCATGAACGATTTAAGGACGCAACGCTTGTTGATCGTCGGCGATATCCATGGCTTTCCCGAAACATCTGTCGAACTGCTGGGTATTGGACGCTTTGAGCATCGCGCGTTGCAACTGGCCGACTTGAGTGGGCGTCCTGGTCTGCGTGGAGACGAGCTTCACGATCAACTTTTCAACGAAGACGGCATATTGCGTGCAGTTCGGGCGCTTTGCGAAATTGATGGACGCGCCTGCGTCGGAATCGGCTTTAGCGCTGGCGGAACGGCTCTCTGGCAAGCGGTCAAAGCCGGGTTGGATCTCCAGGCCCTGATCTGCGTATCATCGACCAGGCTACGCTTCGAAACATCTCCCCTGCATATACCCACCATGGTTGTCTGGGCAGAATTCGATGCACATCGACCAACTGAAAGCTGGAACGATACTGTTCCGGGATGTTGCAAAACCTATACCGGCAAGCAGCACGACTTTTATCGCATCGACGCTCTTACGCCTAAATCATCTTTGCTGACTGATGTTGCCGCCTTTGTCGAAGGCCGCGCCCCTTGCGCGTAGCGGCAGCCCCTATGCCGGTCTATCGCCATTTCGGATCGATGCGCGCTTAGCGCATAGACATGCCCTTCACTGGTGGAAATCCCGGCCATAGGTATTCCTACAATCCCGTCGTCAACAAAGGAGACTTGTAATGTCGCAGGAAATGTTCGAACGCGGCCTGGCGATCCGCAAGGAGGTTCTCGGCGCCGAATATGTGGAGCAGTCGCTGGATGCGGCCGACGATTTCAACCGGGATTTCCAGAACCTCGTCACCGAATATTGCTGGGGCGCAGGCTGGGGGCGGTCCGCTCTTACGCGCCGCGACAAAAGCCTTCTGAACCTCGTCATGCTCGGCACCTTGAACCGAAGCCATGAGTTCAAGCTGCATCTGAAGGGCGCCCTGACGAACGGCTGCACCCGCGAGGAAATCAAGGACACACTGATGCAGCTCGCGATCTATGCCGGCATCCCAGCGGGCGTGGAAGCCTTCCGGCTGGCGCGCGAAGTCTTCGCCGAAATCGACCAGGCCTGACTTCAGTCCTTCCGTCGACAGCTCGGCGGCGTCATGCCATCAGACCCGAAAACCCGCGGCTCAAACTGCGGGTTTCTCGCATGGAAAGGAGGCATACCCGGCCTTCAAGTCTTCCTAAGACGGGACCAGGCGCCGCCCGTGAATATCCATAAACCGCAACCTTGTCCGATGCGCGCAGAAAACAGCACGCCAACGGCCGGCTTTCCGCCGAGACTTGAAGAATTAACAGAGGTTTAGGTTTTATCGACCCATCCTGCTTTTACTATTTTTTACGTGCTGCGTAACGGTGTATTTTTTGAAATCTGCTCTTTCATATTCACTTGGTCAGGTCTCCCGAACCCTTCGCAATTTCGGTCGAAACAGGAGCGGCAACGTCGCGATGGTCGTTGCATTCTGCCTGGTGCCGATGCTCGTCGCGGTCGGCGCGAGCTTCGACTACATCCGCAGCTACAATATCCGCCAAAGGATGCAGAGCGACCTTGACGCGGCACTGATCGCCGCCGTCAAGCAGATCAACAACACCGGGGATACCGAAGCTCTCAAACGGAAGATCTCCGACTGGTTCCATGCGCAGGTGGAAAGCAGCTACACGCTGGGCGCAATCAGTATCGATACCACCAACCACAACATAACGGCGACGGCGAGCGGCACCGTTCCGACGACCTTCATGAAGATCGCCAACATCGATACCGTCGATGTCAGCGTATCAAGCGCCGTCAAGGGGCCGGCTACATCCTTTCTCAATGTCTACATCGTCATCGACACATCCCCATCGATGCTTCTGGCGGCGACGACGGCAGGTCAGTCGGCGATGTATTCCGGCATCAAATGCCAGTTCGCCTGCCACACCGGCGATGCGCATACCGTCGGCAAGACGAAATACGCCAACAACTACGAATACAGCACGGCAAAGAACATAAAACTGCGCGCTGACGTCGCCGGCGACGCCGTCCGAGACGTGCTCGACATGGTCGACGCATCCGACAAAAGCCATGAACGGATCAAGGTCGGGTTATACAGTCTGGGAGATACTCTCACGGAAGCTCTGAGCCCGACGCTGAGCACGGATACGGCGCGAAACCGCCTGGCGGACCAGAGCTACGGCCTGACCAGCGCTACCTCGACGGCCGCTACCTATTTCGACGTTTCGCTTGCGACGCTCAAGCAGAAAGTCGGCCCCGGAGGAGACGGAACGTCCGCCGCCTCACCGCTCAAGCTGATCCTGCTACTGACGGACGGTGTCCAATCGCAGCGCGAATGGGTGACCAATGGCTCGAACTATTGGCCCAAAGTGGCGCCCCTCAACCCGGCTTGGTGCAGCCCCTTGAAAAATCAATCCAACACGATGGCGGTGCTTTACACCGAATATCTGCCGATCACCACGGACTGGGGCTACAACGCAACCGTCGGCGCGACCATGGCCAGCGCCAACTGGAAGAACACCTGGGGCGGCACCATGGACAGCGGCGTATCCACAAGCATCACGCGGCGGGACTACATTCCCTACGCTCTGGCCGACTGCGCATCCTCGAAGAGCCTGTTCATTTCAGCGGCGTCCTCGACCGAGATCACGGCGGGCTTGTCGGCACTTTTCAACCAATATCTCTCTTCCGTCCGGCTGACCCAATGATGTCGGGGAAATTGTTTACGCGGCCTCGCCGCCTGCTTGCCGATCGCAAGGGAGCGGCTGCGATCGAATTTGCGATCCTCGCCCTGCCGCTTTTCATGATGATCTTCGCCATAATCGAAGTGTCGCTGATGTTCTTCATCAACTCCGCGCTGGATGCTTCGGTTCACAAGATCTCCCGCATGGTCCGCACCGGCGAGGTTGCATCGTCCAAGATCACATTGGCCGATTTCAAAACACGAATCTGCAACGACATGCTTTTCTCGTTCGGCTGCTCCGACAATCTCCTGGTCAAGGTGAACGTACTTTCCGACCTGTCTTCGGCCACCAACGCCAATCCCATCGACAAGAGCGGCAATCTCGTCGTCGCCGAGACCTTCGATATCGGCAAGGGCAGCGACTATATTCTGGTCCAGGCATTCCTGCCCTGGAGAACCGTCGCCAATTTCTTCAGCCTGTCGAGCGCCAAACTGTCCGACGGCCGCTATCTCCTCGGATCTTCCGCGCTGTTTCGCAACGAGCCGTTCTGACATGACCGAGAACCGGAGCCCGTCCTTCTTCCGCCTGGTCCGATCCCGCATCCGCCGTCTTGCGCGCGACCGGTCGGCCGCCTCCGGCGTGGAATTCGCGCTCGTGCTGCCGATCCTGGTGATGCTGCTGTTCGGCACCGTCGATCTCGGCCATGCCCTGACCGTCAGCCGGAAGATAGACGAGATCACCTCCAGCACCGGCGACATGATCGCACAGCAGGGAACCTGGACGAAGTCCGACGTCGCCAAGCTACTTTCCGGCGCCTCCTTCATCCTGCAGCCGTATGACACCAGCCAGTTGACGATCACGGTCGCGGTCGAGGATGTCGACAGCAGCGGCAAAGCAACCGTCAACTGGTCTGCTTCATTCAACACTTCGGCGCTCGCTTCCGGCACGGCGAGCACGATCGACATACCGGCACAAATACAGGATGCCGGCGTGCAGGTCGTACTGACGCGGGTGCAATACAAACTGACGACACCGGTCTCGGCGTTCTTTTCAAACTTTACCGGACAGAACGGCTACAGCTTCGACCACCATTTCTTCAATCGTCCCCGGGTCAGCGACACGATTAAATACAACTGAGCCACGGGCTCCGTCGCGATCGAACGAACAAACCGTCCGCTGACATTCAGGCCGTTGTCGCCGGGCCGACAATGGTGCATTGCTTCCGCTGGTTGATGGATCGGCTTTTCCGAGGGAATCGCAATGAATGATTGGATATGAAGGGCATGACGTGATGGCGGAAAGAGTTTTCAGCGGCATGCGGCAATTACCTATCTTCGTGCCTATCGGCCTGGTGGCAATGGTGTGTTCGCAGGGGATTGCCGCGGCTGCCGATCTTCAATGGTCGCAGGATCAGGGCAACCACTGCAATTTCGTGGCGCCATCTTCCCTGACCAGCGGCCCAACCTTCTGGATCGGCGCCTGTGTCGATGGAAAGGCCTCCGGGGAAGGAATGCTGCGCCGCCGGGACGGCGACAAGGCCGGTGCAGCCTTTTTCGGCCGAATGAAGGACGGTGTGCCCGAGATCGGCGTCGTCGATCTCAGCGAGGGATATAAAGCCGGCAGCTTCACCGACGGCGACATCGGCGGGCAAGCCGAGTCCGACCCGCAGAACCGGATAGATGCCTTTCGTGTCGCAGCCGAGGCGGCCCGGTCCGTCAGCACCAAATATGCCGCCGAGAAGAATGCGAGATCTGCCCGCTTTTATGAAGAGCTGGCCAAGACACTGGAACAGCAGACGGATTGAGTATGGGCGAGAGGCTGCAACGGTGATCCTTTCTGGCAGCGCTGTCGGCAGGGCTCACCCGGCGAGCCTGACAATGCCGTACGGATTGAACTTGAACTCATCCACGTCGTAGGTCGAATCGAAGGAGAGCTTCGCGCGGCGCGCCTCAAGCGTCGGCTCAAGTCCCCGCTCGGCGATCTCATCGGCAACCGCATCCATATGGCGACGACCTGCCTTTCGCTTCCGGCCGATTTCGGCAAATAGACCTCCGGCAGTCCGACGAGATGAAACCCGACGCTCTCCAGATATTCCTGGTCCGATAGCGGCCGCTTCGCGAAAGCCAGGCGGCCGATTTGCTGCTGGGCGAGCGTATCCTTTGCCTTCAGGGCCTTGGCGCCCTGCACGATCGGCGCTCGCCATCGGTCCAGCCCGTTGGCGACGCCGGCGGATTCGCCCTTAACGGCGACCGCTCCTGCGCCAATCAACGTTCGACAAGGAGGAGAGCCGCCATCGAAACCGTCACGGTCTCGCCCTGCTGCATGCTCGGCCCGAGGATATAGAGGACGGATTGATGATGAGCGACGGCTTCCTCGTCCGCCGCGCTCCAGGCATCGGGCTCGACGCGGCCCCAGCATACGGCAAACGATTGGCTCATCCGGTCATCCGGCTCGGCCTGCGAGTAGCTCTCGTCGATGCTGAACCCGGCGGCGAAATCGGCGATCGCCTGCGATGCCGCCTCGGACAGGTGGCTCAGATCACGATCCTTTCCGAGAAAGCAGAGGACATGCCGGGGCGTCACCGATGAAGCCTCGGCATGCGCCTTGGTTTGCTCGCCGGCTTCAGGGCCGTATTGCTTGGCCGACGACGGCTTCCAGCCGATCATCGCCAATATGGACCCAAGAAGCGTGCGACGCATGAGATTCATGAAACCTTCCGTTCGGTCGAATGTTCACGAGCCACGACCTTGTAAGCGTATGAATTCCAAAACGAAAGCAGGATCATGACTTGAGACGGCGTCAGCGAGCGATACAGGAAAAGCACTGCGGGCGAAGAGTGCGGTTCCACTCGTCGGGTCCGGTCGTTTCTGTTATTTTCATCTCGGAGCATATTGGAGCAATCACGTGACGATAGACAACATCGGGTTCGTCGGAACCGGCGCGATCACCGAAGCAATGGTTCGCGGGCTTCTCACTGAGCCGGCCTATGCCTCGGCGATTCACGTTTCTCCGCGAAGCGTTCATATTGCGGCGACACTGGCGGACGAATTCGCTGCCGTAAGGGTCGCAGAAGACAATCAGGACGTTGTCGATCGCAGCGACATGGTGTTCCTGGCGATACGGCCGCAGGTCGCCGAGGAGGTCGTGCGCGCCTTGTCGTTCAGGGATGGCCAAATGGTCGTCAGCCTCGTGGCGGCGACGGAACGCGAGGCCCTCTCCGACTGGATCGGCGCCAACGTGCATCTCGTCCAGGCGATCCCCCTGCCCTTCGTCGCGAAGCGGCAAGGCGCAACCGCCCTTTATCCGCCCGATGACGGGGTCGCAGCGCTGTTCGACACGCTCGGAACAGCCGTCCAGTGCCAGTCGAGAAAGGAATACGATCTTCTCGCAGCCGCGAGTTCCATGATGTCGACCTATTTCGGCATCATGGAGACGGTTGCTGGCTGGCTTGAGAAAAGCGGCCTCGAAAGGGAGAAGGGCCACGCCTACATCGCCCCGCTCTTCGCAAGCCTGGCGCAGAAGGCGACAGGTCCCAGCGGCGAGCCGTTCAGCACGCTGAGCCGCGAATTCGCGACCAGGGGCGGATTGAACGAGCAGGTTCTTTCCGATTTCGACAAGAACGGCGGCATCGCAGCGCTGACCGCCGCGCTCGACGGCGTGCTTGCCCGCATCGAAGGCAAGAATTAGCAAGATCTAGAAGGTCGGCGGCGTGCAGGCGCTGATGACCTCGCAGGGCACCGGCCCGACGCAGCGGAAGCGGTGCGGGCGCCTGCTTTCGAAATAATAGGCGTCTCCCGGGCCAAGGATGCGCCGCTCGTCGTCAACAGTCACCTCCAGCCGTCCCGAAAGCACGATCCCGCCCTCCTCCCCTTCGTGGACAAGGGGCACCTTTCCGGTGTCGGCACCCGGCTGGTAACATTCCTTGAGTATCTGCAGGCTGCGTCCGAACAGGTTTTCCCCGACCTGCCTGTAGGAGATGGCGCCCTTGCCGATCTCCACCAGCTCTTCGGCCGCATAAAAAGCCTTCTTCGGACGGTCGGGCTCGAAGGCGAAGAATTCCGCCAGACCGATGGGAATACCGTCGAGGATCCGCTTCAAAGCGCCGACCGAAGGGTTGGAGGCGTTCGATTCGATGAGCGAGATCGTCGAATTCGGCACGCCGGTGCGCTTGGCGAGCTCCCGCTGTGAAAGCTTGTGGGCGATGCGGAGATGGCGAAGGCGGCTGCCGATATCGACTGACATGTGGGTCCGTTTGCGTTGTGCAGAATACCCAAAACATATCTTCCAATCTCTTTAATTTCAATGGCTTGCGCCGACAAAGAAAAGGACTTGTTTGCAGAGAGGAAATCGCCATCCTTCACACCATCCCAAAGGAGGCCAGGATGGACCAGATCAGCAAGACGAACGCGCCCGTACTCGAAAATTTCTGGATGCCGTTCACCGCGAACCGGCAGTTCAAGGCGGCGCCGCGGCTTCTCGCTGCCGCTGAGGGCATGTATTACACCGACGTCGACGGACATCAGGTTCTCGACGGCACAGCCGGGCTCTGGTGCTGCAATGCCGGCCACGGCCGCAAGAAGATCTCCCACGCCGTCGAGCGGCAGCTGGCAACGCTCGACTACGCCCCGACTTTCCAGATGGGGCATCCTATCGCCTTCGACTTCGCCGCGAAATTGGCCGCGAACGCTCCCGGGGGCCCAGCGGCCAAGCTCGACAGGGTCTTCTTCACCGGCTCGGGTTCGGAATCGGTCGATACCGCCCTCAAGATCGCCATCGCCTATCAGCGCGCCATCGGCCAGGGCACCCGCACGCGGATCATCGGGCGGGAAAAGGGATATCACGGTGTCGGCTTCGGCGGCATTTCCGTCGGCGGCCTCGTCAACAATCGCCGGGTCTTCCCGCAGATACCGGCCGACCACATGCGCCATACGCTCGATCTCGAGCGCAATTCCTTTTCCAAGGGGCTTCCCGCCCACGGCTCGGAACTGGCGGACGATCTCGAGCGCCTGGTGCAACTGCACGGCGCCGAAACCATCGCCGCCGTCATCGTCGAGCCGATGTCAGGATCGGCGGGCGTGATCCTGCCGCCGAAGGGCTATCTGGAAAAGCTGCGCGGGATCGCCGACAAGCACGGCATCCTGCTGATCTTCGACGAAGTCATCACCGGCTTCGGCCGTCTCGGCACGCCTTTCGCGGTCGATTACTTTGGCGTCGTGCCCGATCTCGTCACCACGGCAAAGGGCCTCACCAATGGTGCGATTCCGATGGGCGCGGTCTTTGCCAGCCGCAAGGTCTATGACGGCCTGATGGTCGGACCTGACAATGCGATCGAGCTCTTCCACGGCTACACCTATTCCGGCCATCCCGTCGCCTGCGCCGCCGGCCTCGCCACCCTCGAAATCTACGAGGAGGAAGGCCTGCTGACCCGCGCATCAGAGCTGGCCGAACACTGGCAGGAGGCTCTCCACTCGCTGAAGGACGCGCCTCATGTGGTCGATATCCGCAATCTCGGCCTGGTCGGCGCAGTCGAACTGGCGCCGAGGGCCGCAGCGCCGGGAACCCGAGCCTACGACGTCTTCGTCGATTGCTTCAAAAAGGGCCTGCTGATCCGCGTCACCGGCGACATCATCGCGCTCTCGCCGCCGCTCATCATTGAAAAGGGCCAGATCGACACAATCGTCTCGATACTCGGCGACGCGCTGAAGCGCGCGGCATAGACACCGATGCGGCGGTAAACAGTCGCCGCATCGCGCTATCCCACAGGCACGCCAAGCCCGACCTTGACGCGATCCATCGCGACGAAGGTCCGGAAGCGCTTGACGTTGTTGTTGCCGAAGAAGAGCCGCCGCGTCAGCGCTTCGTAGTGGGCCATCGAAGGCACAATGACAACAAGAATGAAATCCGCTTCGCCTGTGACGTAATAGCATTGCTGGATCTCGGCGGCGGCTGCGAATTCGCTCTTGGCGCGCTCGATCTGCTCGGCGGTTTCGCTGATGACTTCCACCTCGACGAAGATCGTGATCGACTGCCCCAGAGCCTCCGGCTCGACGACCGAGACATCCGCCCGGATCACGCCCTCCTCCCGCATGCGCTTAATTCGGCGCTGAACGGCCGGCGCGGAAAGGTTCACCGCGTCGCCGATCGTTCGCTGCGGGGTCATATTGTCCCGCTGCAGAATGGCGAGGATCTTCCGATCGAACTCGTCGAGATGCGTGGGCTGACCGCGCTTGCTCAAATCGATGCTCCGATGAAACAAACTTGCAAATGGACGCCAAAATATCAGCGCCTTTTGCGCAACCGTTGCAATAGAGTTCAGCGAAACCAACCATTGAGGATCCCCATGTTTCTCCTGAACGCGACCGCAGATTATCGACAGCCGCTTGATCCGAGGGATGCGGAAACGCTCGGACCCGCCGCTGCCGAGGAAGTGGAACGCCACCTCTCGGTCCGGGAAAACCATGCAGTTACACCGCTTGTCGCATTATCGGGGCTGGCGCGCGAGGTCGGCGTCGCTGCAATCCATATCAAGGATGAAGGCCACCGCCTTGGGCTTGGAAGCTTCAAGGCGCTCGGGGGTGCCTATGCGGTGATCCGCCTCGTTCTGGAAGAGGCCGGGCAGCGACTCGGCCGCACCGTCGATCTGGCCGAGCTGCATTCGCAGGAGGTCCGCGCCGTTGCGCGTGAGATGACCGTTGCCTGCGCCACTGACGGTAATCACGGCCGCTCCGTTGCACAAGGCGCAGAACTCGTCGGCGCGCGCGCCGCAATCTTCGTCCATTCTGGCGTCAGCGACGAGCGCGTCGCCGCCATTGCCCGCTTCGGCGCGGAGATGATCCCCGTCGAGGGAACCTATGACGACTCCGTCCGGGAAGCGGCTCGCATCGCCGAGGCAAAGGGTTGGATCATCGTTTCCGACACGTCCTGGCCGGGCTATGAGCGGATCCCCGGCCTGGTGATGCAGGGCTACACCGCTCTCGTCAGGGAGGCTCTGAGACAAATGCCGGAGCCGCCGACCCATGTGTTCATCCAATCCGGGGTCGGCGGCATTGCCGCGGCGGTTGCCGGTCATTTGGCGATCGCGCTCGGCGACCGGCGCCCGGTCTTCACGGTCGTCGATCCCGCCCGCGCGGCATGCCTGTTCGAGACGGCGCGCGCCGGGCGTCCCGTGACGATCGCACATGGCGAACCGACCGTTATGGCGATGCTGGAATGCTACGAGCCGTCGCTTGTCGCCTGGCGGATCCTTTCCCGCGCGGCGGACGCCTTCATGACGGTTGACGAGGTGGACGCGACCGGGATCATGAACCGCCTTGCCCGCCCTGTTTCCGGCGACCAGGCGATCGTCGCCGGCGAAAGCGGCGGCGTCGGCCTCGCAGGCGCCCTCAAGGCCATCGCCGATCCCGTGATCAAGGCGGCCCTGTCGATCGACCACCGCTCCCGCATCTTCGTCGTCAACACGGAAGGCGCGACCGATCCGGGCAAATATGCAGAAATCACCGGGCTGTCGCCGCCGCGGTCGCCGCGAAGAACAGGGAAGGAGCTTTGATATGACCGGGCAGTCGATCGATGCCGCGCGTCTGCTCGGGCGCTTCAGGACGCTCGGCGATCTGTGCTTTCAGCACCTCGCGCACGGCATCCCGGATCGGTTGATCCGGATATGCTTTTTCGGAATCCCGTCGCCTGACCGACGGCAGCGTCGCCGAGCATCTGCATCAAGCCCTTTGACCGGTCGACGAAGAAGCCGCCCTCGCGGACAGAGCCGTCCTTCGGCTGTCGACGATTTCGCCGAGCTCGTCCTCCAGATCGATATCGATCGGCGCCGGCTCACTGTCATAGAGATCGGCCGGCAGGGGATCGATGGCAGCGCGAGGGCGCTTTCAAGTACCTCACCAGCGCGGCTGGCATATATAGGTCTCGCCGAACGTCCCGAGGACAAAGCATGCATTCGCGGTGGTGAGACCATAGCCGTTGAGCTGGCGTTCCAGATCCGATGAAAATTGCATGCTTCATCTCCGTTTCGTAACAGTCTGAAGGTGGGCGCAAAATTTTGCGGCCATCAACAGGTTTTCAAGGAAGAACGTCAGTTTATTGTTCCTTTCCAGCACGTTAGCAGCAGATCAATACGAGTGCTAATTTTTTCGTGCTGACCTCTTGAAATCGAAAAACCGGCAAACCAGATCATTTTGCGCAAAACGCTCGACTGAGGTTTTGCACCCGCCCGGACTGGTCATCCGGTCCGGCCAGGGGAACAACGTCATCATTGTTTGTCCATCGGAGGAAAACATGTCGTTCCGACCGCTTCATGATCGCATTCTTGTCCGCCGGGTTGAGTCCGAAGAGAAAACGAAGGGCGGAATCATCATTCCTCCGGCGCTCCCCGCCTGTGCCGGCAAGGATTTCTAAGCGATCAATCGGGCTCGCCTCACCGCAAGAAGCGGGCCCTTTCCGGAGCACCAAATGAGCTTACCGTCGAAAGAAGATGCCCGCCTATGCGCCAGCGTCATCAAGGAGGTTGTCGAAGCGCGAGGCCTCAAGGGCGACCACCAAGCGATTGCAACGCTGACCATCACGGTCGCGAAGCTGTACAACAAGGGCATCCGCGAACGCGACGCTCTTTTTGCTGAAACAATGCGGATTGCCGAGATACCCACCACTTCAAGCAATCGAGCCTAGCCTGTTCCCAGGGCGTGAGAACCACAGGTGCCATTGATTATCCATGGAGCCAGAAATGAGAGAGGACATTAAGACAAGAGATAAAACGCACGATGTCGCTGTCACGATAACTGCGGGGCAGCTGCTTCATCCTTCTCGACATTTTGCTGATCCATGTGAGGAACTTGCCGCTCAAGACATCAGTCGTGGCGACAAGCGTGCCCTTCTCGCTTCATGGGCGTCTGATAGCGTTAAGACGCTGGACAACCACAATGAGCCATCTGGACAGCGAGAAACTTCCGGCCTGTTCGATGCTCATGGGAGTTGCCGGAAGATCTTGGGCTCATCGCCAGATCGAGAGGTCTCAGGATGCAGAAGGTCGAACAACAGGGAAATCTTTTACCCAAACTCAATACGGTGAATGCTATAGCAGGAGCGGTTTTGTTTTGCTGCCCCTGGGTTTTGAGCTATGACGGGCTCGTGCTTGCATCAATCAACGCATGGATCGGTGGCCTGGCATTGATGGTTGCCGCCGTCGCTGCTGCAACAGACCTCTGGCCGAAGCTGAATTTGGTATGTTTGTCGATCGGCGTCTGGATCTTCGCAGCGCCATGGCTCCTGAATTTTTCCAACAAGGTTGATCCTGCCACCTCACATTTCGCGACAGGGGTTATAGTTATGCTCGTATCCCTTGTATGTTTAGGTGGCAGATGGATCACGATGAAGCCCTCGAAAGAGCCAAGGCCATGATGGTCCAGTTGACCGCATACGGGACGCGCGGTGGAGTGCGCCAATCTTAAACTCATACGATGCCGTCACCAACGGCAATTTCGACGACGACGAACCGCTTCTGGACACCCGGCATTAGTTGCATCGGGCTCAAAATTCTTCTGCAAAGATTCTGCCTGAGGATCGCGCATCATGAGGCATGTTCATTTATAAGAATTCTGATATCTTCCGCGATCGAACGGAGTGGGTGTTATGTTTACCGCGAGTTTGGTTCCGGAAGCCTATTACTGGGCGCGTTCATCAAAGCACTTCGACGGGAAGCTCACCGTCGTGCAGGTCTCGACTGTCTTCGGGGAAGAGCCCAACTACTGGACGCTTGCACTGCCTGGCACCGACCAGCACGCCATGCCGTCCGATTTTGAGATCGTCGGACCGGTGGCACCCCCGGAGAAATACCCGATGGGGCAGGCCGCCGAATAGTTCTTTCGGACGCAAGCGTTCTCGGTTCCCCACAATAGAAAATAGCTCTCCTGAACGAGAAGGTTTTCGCGCATCTAGTGCGATCCAGTGCCCCGAGATGGTCGTGGACATCATATCGGACCTCTGCAATTGTGGGCTGTCGGTGGTGCTCCGAACTGTCCAAATTTCATCTCAATCCTCGGGGTAGTCACCCAAGGAAAATCGTTGTGTCACGGATCCTGATTGTCGAAGACGAATTGCTCATTGCGTTCACATTGGAAGCAATGCTCGTTGAGCTAGGCCACGAGGTGGTCGGCATTGCAAGTCGGCTCGACGAGGCGTTGGAGATGGTCAAGACGACGAGGTTCGACATTGCGGTTCTTGACCTGAAGCTCGGAACCGAAAAGTCCTTCCCCGTCGCCGATCTTCTCCTCGAACTGAAGAAGGACTTCATCTTCTCGACGGGATTTGACGAGGCCGCCATGGACGGCCGCTACAGCCAGCCTGTCCTCGAAAAGCCATACGACGAGGCCCGGCTGGTCGAGTTGATCGCTCGGGCTTCGTGACGCTTTGGGAAACGGCTGCCGCCGCGGGCCTTGCCAACCCGGGCAAATCAGCTCACCTTCGCCTTCCATGACCGAGATCACGCGACCGTCGGTGCCAGAGGATCATCCTGATCGTCACATCCGTTGCCAGGATGCGATCCAGTTCGCATTCCAGCATTTGTTGCGGCAGGCAGTGGCCTCCGGATGGTCGGAAAGCGAAGCTGTCGCTGCCTTCATCGACCTCGCCGACAACCACATGCTTTCGATCGCGGCGAATGACGAGACGAACAAGCTCATCGAAAGGCTGAAGCGGATGACCTGATCGGTCAACCTTCCGCTGCCGCAAGGCTCCCGACGGTCGGAACATTCGGCCCGATGCAAGATTATCCATCCTCCTATATTGGAGGAAACCATCATGGACCACACCAACCACGTTCGCCTGACGAGTTCGGAACTCACTCCCGCGGTTCTCGAGGGAGCAACTATCTATGGAGCCGACGACAACAAGATCGGCAAGGTCGACCACATCCATGTCGCTGGCGCCGGAAGCTCCGTGGTGATCGATGTCGGCGGTTTTTTGGGCATCGGGGCTAAACCCGTCGCGGTTCCCATTTCGGATCTCGAGTTCATGCGCGATGAAGACGGCGACGTCCATGCCGTCACGAACTGGACCAAAGATGAACTGAAGAACATGCCCGAACACCGCGACTGAGTACCGCTATTCGATGCTTCCGCCCTGCACTATTCGTTGACGCTGCAGGGCGGAAGGCCCATCTAACTCTTGCATGACAAAACCCAAGAACAATGACGATGCGGAGCTGATTAAGGAGTGGCCGTTGCCGCCTGCGGCTACGCTCGGATCATCCGTCCGCGCGAAGGGAATTCTCCTGGAAGTTCGCGCTCGATTGCCTTCAACAGTGCGAAAATTGCTCGATATCGAGGCGGGTGTTTTAATCCTGGCTATGTCGGAGACCTCCGGGATCGAGTTCCGCGCTGCTTCGGCGGTCGTTGCCAACACACTTGAAGGCATTGAAATACTACCCGTGATCCCTCGGGAGATTGAGGACATTTTGACGATGTCGACGACTGAGAGGCATCGTTGGCTCAATGACGGCCGCTTACCCAGCGCAGGGACGCGCACCGTCAAGCTGCGAGGGCGCGCGAAGAAGATTACCTTCCACGTTTTCGACCCACGAGTCGTGGAGGACATCCTCGACCGAGACTTGGTCACCGTCTGGCGTGAAGAGGACGCCGAAGCTGCGGCCGAGAATAGACGGCGGGCGGCCCTTAAGGCGAAGCTCACGCGTTCGCTACGGAGTGGCAAAACACCTTCGACCAAGGGAAACACTGACGATGCTTCCCGTCCGAACTTGAGCGGCTGGGACGAGTTCGGGCGCGACGGACTCCTCCGCTAGTTTAGGAAAACAGGGCCGAAACCGGATAAGGCAGCGCAAGGGATGGCATGTCCTCTTTGGCAAAATATCGAAGCGACTTTGTTTCGGCATCCGTCCACACGCCTCCGCCCTGAAACACTTGGCATTTGAACAGGGTCACGACATACTCAACTTGATGACCATTCGGGTAGGTGTATCTGAACTGATGTCCGCCGAACACGCTGACAATGCTGGTTGAAGAGACCGTTAGGCCAGTCTCTTCCAAAACCTCTCGAATGACAGCCTCCTCCGGCGCCTCGCCAGGCTCGATTGCACCAGCCGGCAAACTCCACCTTTCCCCTGATGTCTTCTCTTGGAGGAGCAAATTGCCCGCATGGTCATGAATGACAGCGGCAACTGAGGGAAGCAGAAGTAGGCGGTTTCCAATCAAACCGCGAAGCTCCATTGCATACGATGTCATTCATGCGCTCGCTTTGGATTAGAATGCTCATAGTGTTTGCCGAAAGAGCCTCTGCAAGGCAATCGGCGAGCGTATCTCGCGTTTTCGTGACGGTGCCGAAGCAAGCGAGCCAGAGGAGACTAATGGAAATTCCTCGCCTTCACCTTCAGGGTGTCGATGTGGAGATCCGGAATGAAGATGTTCCTCGGCTTTGCGGCCGCCACCCTATCCCGCGAATCCGGGGCTCCCGGCGAGCCGTGGGCGAACTCATCTCCCCTGCCCGTCGGCAGCCGGAATTCGGCGTCGCGGTCGGCCAGCCCGGAGAGATCGCCGGACAGGTCGAAGGCTTGCTGGGCAACAAGATGAACGACGTCGCCTTCGCGCTGAATTCTCCCATTAATCGCTATCATCGATGCCCCGAGGACGACGCGTCGGCGCTGCTCGAAGAGCTTGGGCCAGACGACCACGTTGGCCGGACCGGTCTCGTCCTCGATCGTCATGAAGATGACGCCCTTGGCGCTGCCGGGTCTCTGCCGGACGAGAACGAGGCCAGCGGTCATCAACCAGCGACCATCCCGCGCGTTCATGGCTTGCGCGCAAGTGACGATCTGGCGCTCCGTCAAGGCCTTCCGAAGGAATGCGACGGGGTGTTCGCGTAGCGTCAGCCCAATATGACTGTAGTCCTGGACAACGTTGTGCCCTTCCGTCATTTGACGGAGGGCGACGTCGGGTTCCTGCTGCTCGGCGATCGCCCTCGCCTCGCGTTCCGAGGCGGCTGCAAAGAGCGGAAGCGGTTCGTCACGCAGGGCCTTGATCGCCCACAGGGCGTCGCGCCGCGGAAGTCCCAGCGACGGCAGGAAGGCGTCTGCCTCGGCGAGCTCGACCAGAGAAGCCACCGGAACACCGGACCGTCGCCACATGTCGTCAACGCTTTCAAACGACTGATCCATGCGGGCAGCGACGATACGAGCAGCAGCGGCAGCGGCAAGGCCGCGCACCATGCGCATCCCGAGGCGGACAGCGTGACGGTCTGTATCGCCGATACGCTCGAGCGTGCAGTCCCACCGGGAATTGTTGACGCAGACGGGCCGAATCTCGACGCCGTGGTTCCGAGCACAGCCGACAATCTGGGCCGGCGCGTAAAATCCCATCGGCTGGGAGTTTAGCAGCGCCGCGCAGAAGACGTCCGGGTGGTGGCATTTCACATAGTTGGAGGCATAGGCGATCAAGGCGAACGACGCCGCATGGGATTCCGGGAACCCATAGCTGCCGAATCCTTCAAGCTGGCTGAAGGTCTTCTCGGCAAACTCGGCCGTGTAGCCATTCTTGATCATGCCGGACACGAGCTTATCCTTGAAGCGCGAGACGCCGCCAGTGAACTTGAAGGTCGCCATCGATTTTCGAAGCTGGTCGGCCTCGCCGCCGGTGAAGCCGGCGCAGACCATCGCGACCTTCATCGCCGACTCCTGGAAGAGCGGAACGCCGAGGGTCTTTCCGAGGACGGCCTCCAGTTCCGGCGTCGGATAGACGACCGCCTCCTTGCCTTCCCGGCGGCGGAGATAGGGATGCACCATGTCGCCCTGGATCGGACCAGGCCGGACGATTGCAACCTGAATGACCAAATCATAAAACGTCCGCGGCTTGAGCCGCGGCAGCATCGCCATTTGTGCTCGGGACTCGATCTGGAACGTCCCCAAAGTGTCCGCTTTCCGGATCATCGCATACGTCGTCGGATCCTCCTGGGGGATCTTCGCCAGGTCAAGGTCTTCGTCCTTGTGTTCTCGGATGAGGTCGAAGGCCTTTGCCATGCAGGTCAGCATGCCGAGCGCCAGCACGTCGACCTTCATCATGTGGAGCGCCTCGACGTCGTCCTTGTCCCATTCAATTACCTGCCGGTCGACCATTGCGGCGGGTTCGATCGGAACGAGATCGTCGAGACGGTCATGCGTCAGGACGAAGCCGCCTGGATGCTGCCCCAGATGCCGAGGAGCGCCCATGAGCTGCTGCGCAAGCTTGAGGGTCAACGCCAGACGGCGGTCTTCCGGGTTCAAGCCCTGCTCTCGAAGACTGCGGTCGCTGACCAGCTCCTCCGACCATGCCCACATGCCCGAGGACAAGGCCTTTATGAGATCCTCGGGCAGCCCTAATGCCTTTCCGACATCCCTGATCGCGCCCTTGGCACGATATCGCGTGACCGTCGAACAAAGCGCGGCCCTGTCCTTGCCGTAGGTCTTGTAGATCCATTGAATGACCTCCTCGCGGCGTTCGTGTTCGAAATCGACGTCGATGTCCGGCGGCTCGTCGCGCTCCTGGGAGACGAAGCGCTCAAACAGGAGGTCGTTGGTCGAGGGGTCGATGCTGGTGATGCCAAGGATATAGCAGACAGCCGAATTCGCGGCCGACCCCCGCCCCTGACAGAGGATGCCTTGAGACCGGGCAAAGCGGACGATCGAAAATACGGTCAGGAAGTATGGAGCGTATTTCATTGTCCGGATCAGATCGAGCTCGTGACGGACGATTTTAAGAACCTCCGGCGGCAGGCCTTCCGGATAGCGGTTGGGCACACATTCCCAGACATAGTGCTCGAGGGATTCCTGCGGGGTCTTGTCTGGGAGGATCACCTCCTCGGGGTACTGGTAGGTCAGTTCCTCCAGCGAGAACCGGCAGCGGCCGACGATCTCAATCGTTCTCGCCAGCGCCTCGGGGTATCGTGGAAACAGTCTCTCCATTTCATCGGGTGGCTTGAGGTAGCGGTCGGCATGCCTTTCTCTCTCGAAGCCGACGTCGTCGATGGTAGTATTATTGCGGATGCAAGTGACGATGTCCTGGAGCTGCCGCCTCGAAGGCTCGTGGAAAAGTACGTCATTGGTGACAACCGTCTTCACTCGGTGCTTGACGGCTATGTTCGACAACGCGTGCAGCCTCAACTGGTCGTTCGGACGGCGCCGGAGACAGAGCGAGACGTACGCCCTGTCCCCGAAGATCTCCGCCATCTTGCGAAGCTGGACGGCGCAGGCTTCATCCGGGAGGTCGGGCACAAGGATACCGAGGAGGCCTTCAGAATAGAGGGCGACGTCGTCAAGGTTCAGGATGCAGTTCGCCTTGCCACCCCTGCCCTTGCCGAGCGTCAGCAAACGGGTTAGGCGCGAATAAGCCGCACGATCCGTGGGAAAGACGAGGATCGACATGCCGTCCTGCAGATCGAGCCGGCAGCCGACGACGAGGCGGACGCCCGTCGCGCGGGATGCTTCCAGCGCTCTGACGATGCCTGCCAGAGAGTTTCGGTCGACCACGCCGAGAGCTTCGATGCCGAATTCCTTGGCGGTCGCGAAGAGCTCGTCGGCAGAGGACGCGCCGCGAAGGAAGCTAAAGTGCGTCGTGACCTGAAGCTCGGCATATCTCATCCGAATATCCCGTGCATGAACCACTTATGGGAGCCCGTTTCGGGATCGATGCCGTCGCCGGAGCGAAAGATCCAATATCGTTCGCCGATCTCGTTTTCGATGACGAAGTAGTCCCGCACCGCCTCTAGCTCGCTGTCGCGCATCCACCATTCGCCGAACACGCGCTCCGGGCCATCCGCGCGATTCACGCGATGGCGCTTGCCGCGCCACGTGATGCTGGCCGGCGGATGATCCGGCAGCAGGGCTATCGCCTCGATCGGATCCGGACGCGCAAACAGCCGCACCGGCCGTCGCCAATGGTGAACCCAATCTTCCGTCACGTCCTCGCCGACGGCGGCGATCCGCTGGACGCTACGCTCCGGAACGTCGGACGCGACTGGCGCGACCCGGTAGACGCGCTGGCCTCGATTGCCGAAGACGTCGATCAGCGGCGTGATGTCGGCGTCCTCGTCATCGACAAGCGAGGACGCCTTCTGCTTCTCCTCGAGCGGTTCCGACATCACCGCGACGAGGGTCAGCTTCTCGATCCCGTAACCCGGCTCGATCCTTTCCGTCCGGTCGCGGAACAGTTTCGTCAGCCAGGCGACGTCTCGCGCGGGTTTGGCGGTGCCCGCTCTGATCGCTTGTCTGGTTCCGTCCACCTTCTCGACGATGAGATCGGTCCGACGGACGCCAAGACCCTTGCGCTGAAGTTCGGCGACGAGTTGAACAACCAGCCGTCCGACATACTTGTTGATCGTCTCCGCCGCGCCGATCGGTTCGGCGAATGATCGACTGACCTCGACGAGTTCCGGGCTACGAATGGGATCTATTGGTTCGCAGACGCGACCGAACATCTGGTCGAGACGGCGACCCACTTCCGGTCCGAAGCGAAGCGCCAAGGGAGCGCGCGGCGTCGCCGAAAGCTCCCCTATTGTCCGAAAGCCTAAAGTGCGCAGATCGCTCACGATCTTCTCGGGCAGCCGCAGCAGCGAGATCGGAAGGCGTTCGACGGCCCGGATAGTCTCCCCACTCGGGACGACGACGGTTTCCCGGTTGATGGCGCGGGCGCATGCGTGGGCGGCACCCCATGTGTCCGCTATGGCGACCCGTATTGTCAGGCCCTTGGCGCGGAAGCGGTTGGCGATGCTCGTCAACATCCGCTCCTCGCCGCCCTGCAGATGGTCCGCGCCCTCGGTATCCATGACAATGCCGTCCGGCGCGTCGACGGCGACGATCGGCGAATACTGGCTGAGCGCCCACATGGTGATGCGCTCGAGCGCCACCGCATCGGCGGCGGGATCGGCGTCGATCATCCGGAGGCCCTGGAAAAGCGCCTGCGCCTTGGCGGCCGGCATGCCCACATGAACGCCAGCCTTCCTGGCCACGGCGTCGGCGGCCGACACCCAGCGCTTGGAACCGCTCTTCGAAATGATGGCGATCGCCTCCTCAACGGGAATGGCGGGATCGGCCCGCCTGATCCTGTCCGTCGGCAGATCGGGAAAGAATATCGATACAACCCTCGGCATTGCAGGCTCCTACTTCGAACTCGGCGCACTCACCCGCTTTCACCCTCATCAGTTCCAGAAGCCACCTCGCCCGCCCGACGCCGGGAACTGGCAGCTCCTCGCTCGGAATGACGCTCACCCTCCAGCGCGTGGTCGACGCCGTCGGCTGGCCAAAGTCACTGGCCTCGGTCTGCCGCCGCCATCGCCGGACAACCAAGGCCATGGTGCCGCTCTTCTCGGCTGCGAGTTGCAGTCGCCGGGACGCCGCCATCGGAAGCCGGACGATCTCGCCGATCACCGCGCCGAGGCCGCCGTATGAAAGGCCCTCCTCCATGTTCGCAAGGACGTCCTCTTCCCTATCGGACTCGACGAAGACGACTCGGTTCGGATGCAAACCCGCCTGCGCCAGGGCCGGAAAGAACAGGTCAGGACGTGTCAGGCACCAGACGACCTTGCCTTTGGTGCGAGCGGCGATCCCGGCCACGAACAGAGCGGCGGCTGCCCCGTCGACGGTGCCGGCCCCGCCGCCGGCACACTCGTGCAGCGCCCCATAGGCCAATCCGCCGCCCGGAAGCCGCTCGTCGATCTGCGCCACGCCGAAAGGCAAAACGCCTCGGTTGCGCCGATTGGCGCTTTCAAGGTGCGCGATCTGCTCGCGCAGACCGTCTAGGACGGCGTTTCGGGCGACGGCTGGGTTCATGATCTCCTTCGACGGCAACCCGTTTTCAGCTTGAGTAACAGCAATATGTTCTGTATTTGTTCTCAAGAGATAAATGAGTCAATGTGCATATGACCCGCTGAGGTTGAGCACGGGTGCAAAGCAAAAAAATCGTCAGCAGATTCAATCGGATGATGAGGAAGGAATATTTTCGTATGCGCCGAACGCGGCTTGTGGACGATGCGGTCCCGACACTGAAAGATCACAAGGTCCCCGTGGTCGAACTCATCTGCCGTATCTGCGATCGCCGTTGTGCGCACGAGCGCCGGTTGTTGGTGAAAACGTTTGGCGCAAGCGTCACCTTCGCGGAAATCCGCCGGCGCATGGCCATGGGCTGTGAGCGGATGCAGACGACCATGGGTGACAAGTGTGGGGCACACTTCCCATGTTTAAGCGATGGTCTCGCCGATGGAAGCTAGAGAATGACAGGCGAAGACAACCGCGAGCGACCGCGCAAGATCGTGCATGTCGACATGGACGCCTTCTACGCATCGGTCGAGCAGAGCGACAATCCCGGATCGACGAGGCTGGGAAAGCTCGGAATTATGTAGCAATGCCACCAACCAAAAGCCCTGCGGCGCTGACAGCTTTGGGCCAAAGCGCGGCCGGTGGTCATCGTCCGCAATGCCTCGATACCGTTGAAAAAGTCGGTGTTGCTGTCGGTGTGAAGTTCTGATTCAGTCGTTCCAGGCATTGGGAGGACAGTACGATGATGGGCGAGCGGACAGTGATGCAGGAAGCGCTGTTTT